>CAJUTE010000041.1 GCA_910589555.1 uncultured Muribaculum sp. | reverse complement strand
GCACGGATCCGTTGGAGTACTCCGATAGGCACCTCGCCCGCAGAACCCGACCGACAACGACAGCGGAAGCAGATGGAGTCGCCCGAAGTTAGAGGGTGTTTAACAATAAATGTTAACCCGTGGGCGGTTTATCTTTGAGGGATTATTCCGTAGCGATGAGGGAGTGTGCCCTTTGGCACTCGACCGAAGAGTTTAGGGATAAGCACCAAAGAGAAACCGATGCGATGGTATTATACTTCCATTAGATTTCATTAGAGTTTATCATCTTTATGATGAGGACGCATTAAATCTGTAAAAGTTACCTCCGTCTTTCCGTCTTTCGGGCATCTTTTAAGCTTTGTTTCAGTCGTGTACATCAAGTGCACTCCCTCAACTCAGCATAAAATCTGCTCCGAAATACGGAACCCACGGGTTAACATTTATAGTTAAACACCCTCTTATACTTCGCTAAGTTTCAGGAAATGACCTGAAAGACTGCTTGAAATTGGTCCTTTAATCAATGTGCACAGACCACCAACACGAAGCCGCCATCGTTGCCGGTACGGGGATCCCGTCTATATTCCTATGGCTTTTTTCAATTGTTTCACCGCTGCGAGGAAATCTTCGGGGTGGGCTTCAAGGCATTTTATAAAAAATGACCCGATGATTGCTCCCGACGCATTTTCGCAGGCTTGCGTCATTGTCGTCTTGTTGGAGATGCCAAATCCTATAAGTCGGCGATGATTTAGATTCATGCCGTTGATTTTTTTGAAGTATGCCGTCTGCTCGTCATTGAACTTCTCCTTGGTTCCGGTGGTGGAGGCTGACGACACCATGTAGATGAAACCGTCGCAATTCTCATCGATAAGTTTTATACGTTCCTCCGATGTCTCGGGCGTGATGAGCATGATCATCGGAATATCATATTTGTCACACAGCGGCTTATATACATTCATGTATTCCTCGAAAGGAAGGTCGGGGATAATCATTCCGTCTATTCCCGCCTCTTTACATTTAATGAATATATTTTCAATGCCATATTGCAGTATGGGATTCAGATATCCCATAAGAATAAAGGGTACATCAGCTACCGATTTCCGTGCTTCTTTTACCTGCTCAAGTAGAATGGGGAGGGTGATGCCGTTGCGCAGCGCGACTGTGGAGCTGTGCTGTATGGCAGGACCGTCAGCCATCGGGTCGGAGAAAGGCACGCCTATCTCGATCATGTCAATCCCCTCCTGCGAGAGAGCTTCGATGATCGGTTTTGTTGAATCTAAAGTCGGAAAACCGGCTGTGAAATACACTGAGAGTATGTTATTTTGCTTTTTCCCAAAAAGGGATTGAATTCGGTTCATGTTCGTTAAATTTACGGAGTGATACGATAAAGTTGATTAGTTTGCTGAGATTCTTGATGCCCGGGGCGGTCTCAAACCTGCTGTTTATATCGATGCCCGCCATTCCGGGACGCATGGCGGCGACTATCGCGTCGACATCATCGGGACCTATGCCGCCGCTCAGAAGATAGGGTACTTTTAAAGGATAGTCGGCGAGAATATCCCATGAAAACTTTTTCCCTGATCCGCCATGCGACTCACATTTGTAGTCAAATACAAACATATCCACGGCGTTTTCGTAAGCCGACACACGCTCTATGTCCACGCATTCATCTTTCAGCCCTATGGCTTTGAACACTGTAAGCCCGCTGTCTTTGAGTCGGCGGCATTGCTCCGGCGATTCGTTTCCGTGGAGCTGGACTATCTTGAACCCGTAGGCTTCGCATATATCCATGATTTCGGAATCAGACTTGTTGACCGTGACTGCGACAGGGCGGATGAATTCCGGCAGAGATTTCACGCATTCCGGCGAAAGCCCCTTTGCGTTTCGTGGTGAGCCTTCATGGAATATAAATCCCATGAGCATGGGGGAGAGCGACGCGACATCGGCGATATTGCGGGGATCCCGCATTCCGCACACCTTTATCATCATGTCGGCGTGCCGTGGTGTGTTGTCAGTGAGTGCCATTGATGAAATTTTTAAGTGCGAGGCACGGGTTTTCGTGTTTCATGAATGATTCTCCTATGAGGAATCCGCGATAGCCTTTATCTCGCAATCGTTTAAGTTCCTCGATGTCCGATAATCCGCTTTCAGCTATTTTGACCGCATTTTCCGGAAGGTGGGCTATCATCGCTGTCGACATGGACAGGTCGGTGGAAAAGGTGGAGAGATTGCGGTTGTTCACGCCTATCATGTCAGCCGAGTCAATCGCCTTGTCAAGCTCGTCGGTGCCGTGTAGTTCTACGAGAGTTTCGAGGTTCAGCGAGTGGGCGTAATCGGTAAATTCCTCAAGCTCTCGGGTTGAAAGAACCGATGCGATAAGCAACACGGCATTTGCCCCGTAGAATGCGGCTTCAAGGATCTGCATTCGGTCGACAATGAATTCTTTTCGAAGCAGTGGCAGATCCGGTGCCGCAAGTCTTGCTTGGGCGAAATCGTCAAGCGAACCGCCGAAGAATGGTGTGTCGGTGAGTATCGAGCAGCAGGCGGCGCCGTTGGCGGCGTAACCCTTTACCACTTCCGAGGCGATAGCCATGGGGTGAATCTCCCCTTTGGAGGGGGAGCGGCGCTTGAATTCCGCTATAATCCCGGTGTCGCTGTCAAGCAGCGATCGGCTGAATGATATTTTCTTGTTGCAAAGTTGTGGGGCGGAGTAGGAGTCATACACCCCGTTGGCATATTTTGCTTCCACCTCACGCCTTTTATTGTCGACTATTCGGTCAAGTATATTGCTCATGATTCACAATTCATTTATTGAGTTCGACAAATCGGCGGAACGTGCCCATCGCGCTGCCTGAATTTATGGAATACTCGGCTTCAGCCACAGCATCGCTCAACGACACTTCAGGATCGAGGGTGTGGATGGCGAAAGCTGAGTTGGCTATCACGCAATTCCTTTGAGCGGAGGTGGCATTTCCCGACAGGACATCGTCAAATATTGCGGCGGCTTCCTGAACGGTGTCACCGCCATACAGGCTCTCCTGGCTGCATCGTTCAAAGCCGATATCCTCCGGGGTGTAAATGGATTCACCCTCGGGCGATGATACTTTGAACTGCGAGGTGAGTGATATCTCATCATATCCGTCAAGTGAGTGGACTATGGTGCATTGCACTCCGTCACGCTGCGCGATGTATTCGTAAAGTCTCATCAGCTTGAGATTGTAGACACCAAGGAGCTGATGACGCGGCAGCATGGGGTTGACGAGCGGACCGAGCATATTGAAGAATGTCCTTACGCCAAGTGATTTTCTTACTCCGCTCACGCTTTTCAACGCCGGACTGAAGAATGGCGCGTGCAGATAGCACACCCCCGCTTCTTCAAGGGACTTTTGCAGCTTGTCAATGTCGGCGGTAAACTTGACTCCGTGCTGTTCAAGCACATTGGAGGCGCCTGACACTGAGCTTGCACCATAGTTGCCGTGCTTCACCACTTTTCTTCCGGTGCCGGCAACTACAAAGCAACTCGCTGTGGAGATGTTGAATGTGTTTTTGCCGTCGCCTCCGGTGCCGACGATATCGATTGACTTAACGTCGCCAAATTCCACCGGCAGTCTCCGTTCAAGTATTGCGTCGCGAAATCCGGTAAGCTCGTCGATGGTGATGCTTCTCATCAGATATACTGTCATGAATGCCGAAAGTTGGGAATCATTGTATTTTCCGTCGGCTATGTTCAGGAGCACATCTCTTGCCTCGTCATGCGAAAGGCTTTTGTGCTCAAACATTTTATATAGTAACGCTTTCATTCTTTTTATTCCTGTTAGATGTTGTTATTGCGCATTTCCGATTCAATGCTTTATCCAGTTCTCTATGATTTTAATGCCGAGCGGGGTCAGGATTGATTCCGGATGGAATTGCACGCCTCTCACATCATATTTCTTGTGACGTATAGCCATTATTTCGCCGTCGTCGCTCACTGCGGTCACTTCAAGCTCCTCAGGCAATCCGTTGCGGTCTATGACCCATGAGTGGTATCTGCCCACATCAAAGCGTTTGGGCAATCCTGAAAATATGTAATCATCGGCAATCACATCCACCGGTGTTTTGATGCCGTGATACACCGTGCTGAGGTTGCGCAGCGAAGCGCCAAACCGTTCGCCTATCGCCTGATGACCAAGACATACACCCAATATCGGCTTTTTGTCGGCGTAGACGCGTAGCGCTTCCGGCATGATGCCCGCTTCCGAGGGGATGCCGGGTCCGGGTGAGATGATGATCTTGTCGTAGTCGTCGATGCTGTCGATTGTCAACCGGTCATTTCTTAATACGGCAGGCTCTATGCCAAGCTCCCTTACGGCATGGACTATATTGTAGGTGAATGAATCGTAATTGTCTATTATAAGCAGTTTCATAGTCGTGATGTGTTTAGATGAGGAAAGTTTCTGCATAGTTGACCGCGTTTACCAGCGCTCCCAGCTTGTTGTTGGTCTCCTGAAGCTCGTTTTCAGGCACTGAGTGAGCCACGATTCCGGCTCCAGCCTGTGAGTAGAGTACGTTGTTGCAACTAAGGAAGCTGCGTATCGTGATTGCCTGGTTCAGATTGCCGTTCAGACCGATGTAGCCTATGCAGCCGCCGTAGGTCATTCGGTTGTGAGGCTCGATCTCGTCGATGAGTTGCATCGCCTTCACTTTAGGCGCTCCGCTGAGAGTTCCGGCGGGGAATGTGTTGGCGTATAGACGGTACACATCGGCGTTTTCGGGCAGTGTCGCTTTCACTCTCGACACCATGTGTATCACGTGGGAATAGAACTGTATCTGCCGCAGGAAGTCGATTTCGACTTTGCCGCCGCTTCGGCTTAAGTCGTTGCGGGCGAGATCCACGAGCATGATGTGTTCGGCGTTCTCTTTCTCATCGGCGAGGAGCGCCTTGGCAAGTTCGTGGTCGCGGGCATCGTCGCCCGTGCGCTTGAATGTTCCTGCGATGGGATCGATGTAGGCTGTGCCGTTTTCCACCCGCAGATGTGTTTCGGGTGAAGAGCCGAACACCCGGAACGCCCCGAAATCGAAATAGAACAGATAGGGCGAGGGGTTCACGCAGCGCAAAGCCCGGTAGACATTGAACTCGTCGCCTGAGAATGCCTGAGAGAATCGTCTCGACAGGACTATCTGGAACACATCGCCGCGCAGGGCATGGGAGATCCCTTTTCTCACCATCTCCATGTACTCTTCATCGGTTATCGAGGAGGTTGCCGGTCCTATGCTGCGGAATCGGTATTGTGCCACATTGTTGTTTCTGATTATGCTCACGAGTTCATCGATTGCCGACTCTTCGCCCGGCGAAAGATGCTCGTAGATCACCATCTGATTTTTGTAGTGGTTGAGCTTGATCACATAGCGGTAGAACATATATTTCATGTCGGGGATGCCGGCAAACTTGCTGTCGGGCTTTGTGATGTTGACCGCTTCGAAGTATCTCACCGCATCGTAGGCGGTGTAGCCGAAGAGCCCGTTGATGTCGGGAGCGGTGTCGCCCGAGAGTTCGTAGGAGTCGATATATTTCTTCAGTTCATCGATCACGTCTATTCCCGATGATATTTTTTCCGATATGGAATTTCCGTCGGGGTAGGTGGCGGTTATGGTCTCGTCGGCTACTGAGAAGGATGCGATGGGGCACACTCCTATGTAGCTCACGGAATTTTGCGATGTGTGGTAGTCGGAACTTTCAAGCAGAGCCGACATGGGGTAGAGATCCCTTATTTTCAAGTATATTCCGACCGGTGTTTCCATGTCGGCGGGAATCATCAGTGACTTTACGTTAAGATGGTGTTTCATAATCGTTAGCGGCGTTTTATAGTTCTATTTCATTTTTGTGAGCCATGTAGGTGTGCATATCTTTGTCGCCTCTTCCCGAGACATTGATGACGACCACATCGTTGGGCTTGAACTTCATCAGGTCGAGCACGGCAAGCGCGTGAGCCGATTCAAGAGCGGGGATTATCCCCTCGGTGCGTGTGAGGTGGAAAGCGGCATTGAGCGCTTGCGAGTCGGTGACGGCGACCACGGTAGTTCTTTTCGATTCGGCAAGATAGGCGTGGAGCGGACCTACTCCCGGGTAGTCAAGACCCGCCGATATAGAGTATGGTTCGATGATCTGCCCGTCGGGTGTCTGCATCAGCATCGTGCGCGCTCCGTGGATTATCCCCTCGCTTCCGGCTTGCATCGAGGCTGCGGTCATTCCGGAGTCTACGCCGAGTCCTGCGGCTTCGGCGGCTATCAGTTTCACATCCTTGTCATCGAGGAAATGATAGAATGCCCCGGCGGCATTGCTTCCGCCGCCTATGCAGGCTATCACATAATCGGGATTCTCTCTGCCTATGTGTTCTTTGAGCTGCTTCTTTATCTCCTCGCTTATGATGGACTGGAAATAGGCGACCATCTCAGGGTAGGGGTGCGGACCCACTGTGCTGCCTATCACATAGAAGCTGTCGGGGTTGCAGCACCATGCTCTTATCGCCTCGTTGGTGGCATCCTTGAGTGTCATGTTGCCTGAGGTGACGGCTTCAACCCGTGCTCCAAGCATTTTCATTCGTTCCACATTGGGCTGCTGCCGTTCCACATCGGTCTTGCCCATATAGACGGTGCAATCAAGCCCCATCAAGGCGCATACGGTGGCTGTTGCCACGCCGTGCTGACCGGCTCCGGTCTCGGCGAGGATTTTGGTCTTGCCCATCCTTTTGGCGAGCAGCACCTGCCCGATGGCATTGTTTATTTTGTGGGCGCCGGTGTGGTTCAGGTCTTCGCGTTTCAGATATATGTTGGTGTTATGGATTTTGCTCAGCCGGTCGGCACGGTATAGCGGTGACGGACGCCCCACATAATCGCGCAGCAGGTGGTTGAACTCTTTTTGGAATTCGGGTGTGTCGACGTATGTGTAGTAGGCTTCAGTGAGCATCTCCACGTTGCGATGCAATATTTCAGGGATATAGGCACCGCCGAATTTCCCGTAAAAACCGGCATCATCTACCGGTAGTCCGTGATGATTGATAGTAAACATTTTGGATATATTGAATTTTTAGTTACAAAGAAAAAAGCCACCGAATAATCGATGGCTTCTATAAGATTTATGAATAATACAAATTGGTGCGTATATATATGAGATTATTGCCATCGATAGTTATTACCGATGTGCCACCAATATTGATTATATGTAGATAAATTCTTCATTTGTGTTGTGTGATGTTGCAAAATTAAATATAAATTTCAATAATGCAAACTTTTTGCCGCATTTTTTATTTATTTGAGGTGATATTGCCGTAAAATCCCGAGAAATCCCATCTATATCGCGGTCTATATCGCATCTGCGATGCTCCGGGGGCAGGGGCGGCACACTCGCTGTCCCCACACTCGCTGCGCTCATGTGGGGTTTCGGACAACCCTCACGCCTCCGGCGTTCCGCAAGCATCAGTGAGCCGCAGCGCGGTGATGTCATCAGAAACCCCACATGAGTGTAACGAGTGTGGGGACCAGGATAGGAGCACCCCCACTTGAGCCTCGGAGAGGTGATGTATTGGTGACATCTGGGTGATGTATCGGTGCTCTCCCGGTGTTATGTTGTTGCGCTGTTGGTGTGGCGCCGGTATCACGGTGGTGTCCGGAGTCTATGGACTGCTAACGTAGGTCGCGGTCGTCGTAACTTAGATTGGACTTTTGATACATCTTGATGAGCTCGTCATCGAATGATGTTCCGAGATGGTGTTGACGCTGATTCTTGATATATTCTATTACCGGCTCTTTGTGGGTTGCCGATATGGAGGCTGCGTAATATTCTCGCGCCCACCCGTCGAAGAGAGGGAAACGAGCATCTTTCCGCAACCATCCTCCTGTGTGGCTCTTGATGTTTTGCATCAAGGTGGAAAGCGCCACACTCGGATGCAAATCTATCAGCAGGTGCACATGGTTCTGTATTCCGCCTATTCGCAGGAGGGAGCATTTTGCGATTGAAAGCTCGTTGTTGATAAAACGGTATATGTCGTCGAGGTGTTCCAACGGCAATGCCATCCTCCGCTCTTTTGTGCAGAATACGATGTGGTAATATGCTGAAACTTTGCTCATGGTGAGTGCAAATATAGCAAAAATCCTTGGACTAAATGAATTATGTCAATGGTCTTTATGGAATATTCTTTGTGGCTCCGCGGCTCCGGTGGTGTATATCTTTTTTTGGGGTGGTGAACTAAATGATGTTTAGTTTTGTTATGAAGATATAAAGGATATGAAAAGGTTTTCTGTTTTGTTGGAATATATAAAATGTCCGGGCAGTCGTGATAGACTCCCCGGACATTAAATTTATGCAGTCACTGTGTGTGCGGCGGCGGTTTAGAATTCGTAGTCTACGCAGGCTCTCGCTTCTTTGTGGGAACCGAGGATTGCTGCGGCAGCGACGTGGGCGGGATGTTTTGCGTAAACCTCGACATCAGCCATGGTGGGGACTACTGCGGTGAGGACTACGTCCCATGTTTCGGCGGGATTGGAGTTGATGCCTACTTCCATTGAGCGCAGTACGTCGATTTGCCCGGGAAGAGCCATGAGGGCGTCTTTGAATGCGCGGGCTATGTGGGCACGTTCTTCAGGGGTGCCGTTGAGCTTGAAGGTGACTATATGTTTTACCATTCTGATTTCGGAGTTAGTGTTTTGCGGGATAAAGTTTTTCGCGGGCTGCGGCAACGCGTTCGTCGGTGATGTAATCGTCATAGTCCATCATCTTGTCGATGATACCGTTGGGGGTGAGCTCGATGATGCGGTTGGCGATGGTCTGGATGAATTCGTGGTCGTGAGAAGCGAAAAGGATGTTGCCCTTGAATCCTTGCAGGGTGTTGTTGAACGCCTGGATTGATTCGAGGTCGAGGTGGTTGGTGGGTGAGTCGAGGATGAGAGTGTTGGCATCCTTCATCATCATCTTTGCGATCATGCATCGCATTTTCTCACCTCCGGAGAGGACTGATGCTTTCTTCATGACCTCTTCGCCTGAGAAGAGCATCTTGCCGAGGAATCCTTTCAGGTAGATCTCGCTTGAGTCATCGCTCCATTGCGACAGCCAGTCGACGAGGTTCATGTCGGTGTTGAAGAATGCCGAGTTGTCCAAGGGGAGATAGGCGGTGGTGATTGTCTGTCCCCACTCGAATGTTCCGGCGACGGCTTTGCGATTGCCGGTGATGATCTCGAACAGCGCAGTCATGGCACGTGGGTCATGGCTTAGGAATGCCACTTTGTCGCCCTTTTCGATCTGGAAATTCACGTCGTTGAACAGGACTTCGCCATCGATGGATGCTGTGAGTCCGTGAACTTCGAGAATCTTGTTGCCGGGTTCGCGCGACGGGGTGAATATGATTCCCGGGTAGCGGCGTGACGATGGCTGGATCTCCTCGACGTTGAGCTTTTCGAGCATCTTTTTGCGAGAGGTGGTCTGCTTGGACTTTGCCACATTAGCTGAGAATCGCTGGATGAATTCAAGGAGTTCCTTGCGTTTTTCCTCGGCTTTCTTATTCTGCTGCTGTTGCTGGCGCAATGCGAGCTGTGAGGACTCGTACCAGAAACTGTAGTTGCCGGCAAACAGAGTCATCTTATTGTAGTCTATGTCGAGAGTGTGGGTGCACACTGAGTCGAGGAAGTGGCGGTCGTGGGACACAACCAATACGGTGTTTTCAAATTTTGACAGGTAGTCTTCCAACCAAGCCACGGTGTCGAGGTCAAGGTCGTTGGTGGGCTCGTCGAGGAGTAGATTGTCGGGGTTTCCGAACAGAGCCTTTGCAAGGAGCACACGCACCTTTTCGTTACCGCTCATGTCCTTCATGAGCATGTGGTGCTTCTCTTCCTTGATTCCGAGTCCGCTGAGGAGGGCGGCAGCATCGCTTTCGGCATTCCAACCTTCGAGTTCGGCGAATTTTTCTTCGAGTTCGGCGGCACGCACGCCGTCTTCATCGGAAAAATCCTCTTTGCAATATATCGCATCTTTTTCCTGCATGATATCCCATAGCACGGTGTGTCCTTGCAGGACTGTGTTAAGGACTGTGCATTCGTCAAATTTGAAGTGGTCCTGTTCCAGCACCGACATTCTTTCTCCGGGGCCTTGTGTGATTGTTCCGTGGGTGGGTGAGAGCTGATCGCTAAGTATACGCATCAGCGTTGACTTTCCGGCTCCGTTGGCTCCGATAATGCCGTAGCAATTGCCCGGAGTGAATTTAAGATTGACATCCTGAAATAATACGCGCTTACCGAATTGTTGGGTTAAGTTGTTGACCGCTATCATATTATAGTTGTTGAAATATATTGTTTCGCAAAATGTGACTGCAAAGTTACGAATTATTTGTCGAAGTGTTGTAATTTTGCAGTTCTTATAATTAATATTTAATAGATTATGGTAATACAACGCTGGCAGTCGGTGCTGCTGTTTTTTGCGGGGCTTGCAATGTGCCTGTTTGCATTTATTCCCGTGTGTGACATTGTTTTTCCCGATGAAGTAGTGTCAGGGACGCTTAAAAATGCTCTTCCTCTGTTTATTCTTGACCTTCTTGTGGGGCTTCTCATGTTTATCGCGATCTTTTTGTACGGCGATTTGAAATTGCAGAAAAAGGTGGTGCTGATAGCCGATCTTTTATTGGTTGTGCTGATAGCCGGATGTGCTCTATATTATATTAATGTGGAAAATGCGGTGGGCACCGTGTGGAACTGGAGCGTGGCACTACCGGTTCTGGCATTGATATTGAGTGTGTGGGGCTATCGCCGCATCAAGGCTGACGAGAATACCCTCAGAAGCTACGACCGCATACGTTGACAATCGTTCATGAGATTTGTCGAAAAGCCGCTATTGCGGCTTTTTTTGTTTTGTATGCTCCGCAGCCGGAGTGTTTTGGCGTTATTTAATCAAAATGTAAAAATTGAAAAATAAGTTAAGTTCAGAGCCGCTTTTAAACTTTAGGTTGTTATTCAAGTCAGATAAATGTGATTAGAAGACATAATTAAAAATTATTTTACAGTATGAAAAAGAACATTTTTACAGCAATATTTTTAGGAGCGTCGATGCTCGCGTTCAGTGCATCGGCACAGACTCCACAGAACGGCAATTCATGCGCCAAATGTCCGGAAACCTCTGTTTGTCCTTCGGGCAAGGCTGACGGAAAGAGCGTTGTTCCTCCCGGAGGAGTGTTGCCGAATTTCCATCCGTTTATCGGCACCACTATAACTCCTGAACAGCAGGCAAAGATAGAGCAGCTTAACAAGCAACGTGCCGAAAAGAGGGCGGCTGCGAAAAATCAGTGCCAGGCATCGCGTCAGGCATGTGATTCGGCGCGCAGAGCTGATAAAATCGAATATCTGCATCAGGTGCGTGATATCATCGGTCCTGACCAGTATGTGATCTTCCTTGAGAATATCGCGGTTGCTCAGCCACAGGGCAAGGGAATGGCTCCTGCCGCTTGCCACGATAAGTCAAAAATAACCAAGGGCGACCGTTCAAGACATCACGGCGGCATGAAGGGCGACGCTCCTCGCCGTACTAATGGCGGTTCTGACAAGAAGTAATCTGTTTCATTCTAAATATGGGCGAAAATGGGTGTGAATCATCTGTTTTCGCCCTTTTTATGTGTGTAGTGGTGGCATATTGCTAAAATGGGGATGAAAAAATTTTACGTGAAATGATGAAAAAAAGTGCGATTAATGTTCCTTATTTAAAATTATATTTTTATTTTTGCATATCTCATTCATAAATCTATACAAGATATGGATATCAATAATATCATGAATGCCCTTGAGGCAAAGCACCCTGGAGAAAAAGAGTATCTTCAGGCAGTAAGAGAAGTGTTACTTTCCGTAGGAGATGTTTATAACAAGCATCCGGAATTTGAGAAAGCCCGTATAATCGAGCGAATGGTCGAGCCTGATCGTATCGTGACATTCCGCGTCACCTGGATTGATGACAAGGGGGATGTCCAGACCAATATCGGCTATCGCGTTCAATTCAATAATGCCATTGGTCCGTACAAGGGAGGTATCCGCTTCCATGCGTCGGTTAACCTTTCAATCCTCAAGTTCCTCGGCTTTGAGCAGACCTTCAAGAATGCTCTTACCACTCTTCCGATGGGAGGCGCCAAGGGAGGATCGGATTTCTCACCCCGTGGAAAGAGCGATCGCGAAATCATGCGTTTCTGCCAGGCTTTCATCCTCGGATTGTGGAAGAACCTCGGTCCTGACCGCGATGTGCCCGCCGGCGATATAGGCGTTGGTGGCCGTGAAGTGGGCTATATGTACGGAATGTACAAGAAGCTCGTCAATGAATGTACCGGCACCTTTACCGGAAAGGGTCTTGATTTCGGCGGTTCACGCATACGTCCTGAAGCTACCGGTTTCGGCGCCATCTATTTTGTCAATGATATGCTTGCCCGCAAGGGAGAGTCGATCAAGGGCAAGACTGTTGCCGTGTCGGGATTCGGCAATGTTGCATGGGGCGCAACCCTGAAAGCGACTGAGCTTGGCGCTAAGGTGGTGACAATCTCCGGTCCTGACGGATATATATATGACCCCGACGGCATATCGGGCGACAAGATTGACTATATGCTTGAGCTGAGAGCATCGGGCAACGATATCGTTGAACCCTACGCAGAAAAGTATCCCAACGCCACTTTCTTCCCGGGACGTAAGCCATGGGAGCAGAAGGTTGACATCGCGCTTCCGTGCGCCACACAGAATGAGCTTGACGGCGATGATGCCAAGAAGCTTGTTGATAATAAGGTGGAGCTTGTAGCCGAAGTGTCGAATATGGGTTGTACTCCGGAAGCAATCGATCATTTCATTGAAACCCGCACTATCTATGCGCCCGGAAAGGCTGTGAATGCCGGTGGTGTTGCCACATCAGGTCTTGAAATGAGCCAGAATGCAATGCACTTGCAGTGGAGCGCGGAAGAGGTGGATCAGAAGCTCCACACTATCATGGATGACATCCACACTCAGTGTGTGAAGTATGGCACAGAGCCCGACGGCTACATCAACTACATGAAGGGCGCAAATATTGCCGGCTTCATGAAGGTGGCTAACGCTATGATGGAGCAGGGCATCATGTAATTCAGTGATTATTCACAGTGTCCATTTTATATCGGGGCAGCCTAACTATTGCAGTCAGGCTGCTTCTATTTTTTTTTAAGGGAGGGCTTTAGGGTGGGGGCTTTAAGGTCATTAACAATGGTTCGGTAAGAAAATCTCAGGCAGCGACACCTGCATAGGTTGCGATGAGCCTATGTATCGCAGATTGTGTCATTGGATTTTCACCTTTGGCGCCAATCTCAAGAATTTTTAAGGCAAATACCGTGTCGGATATGACTTTTTTGAGCTGTCCAACGCTTAAATTCGGGAAAAGAAGCTTAACTTCGGTTTGAAGCACGTTGCGCGTAAAAAAGGATACGTTGTAGGCGAAGTCTATCCTGTCTGTATTGCGCGCCTGGTTATGGTTTAGCCCTGTGAACTGTTTGGCATCGCGTATGCCAAATTCTATTCTGAACCTCTTGCGGTAGATAGCCACCACACGCGATGCTTCCATATCGACATCGGTAGTGAAAAGGATGACGTTGTCACGGTCGCCGATTCGCCCTACAACAATGCGTATGTTCCTTTTTAGGGAAACCGAGTATACGACAGCCGTATGGAATTTTCCTATCCCTTCAATGTATAGACTTTCGGTGAACATGGCATCCATATTGCTGACTTCGACCTTTCCTGCATAGATTGGCTGGTAGCCTCGCCTTACGCCTCGCAGCCGGATATATTCGTCATTTGCGATATAACGCAGGGACGCATTTATCGGGAGTTTTGAAACCATGGTGAACCCGAGATCCAAGGCAGGCAAAACGAATGTCTTTCTTGCAAAGAAAGAGTCCGCTACTATAATATTGCTTATTTTCAGCAGATTGTCACTCCTGTCTTTCAATGCTTTCAGATAGCATTCGGTCATTGTGAGCACAGAGCCATCTGATTGCTCAGGCAAGGACTGCTCCGCTCCAAGCATCAGGCAATCCCCTGTCTTGTAGTCTATGGCAGCAAAAGCTGTCAGTTCCAGTCCATATACGCTTTTCCCTGATGCGCCGGACCAGTACATGCCGATGCCCGGCGTGCACCTGCCGCTTTTGGAGATATGGGCTGGATCAAGGGCTATGACGCGGTCTGAAGGATGCGGCAGCACCTTGTCAATCATCACCGCATTCAGTTCGACCCAGTTTAGATTGCGCTTGGAAAAGTTATTGCGGAAAGTCTTTTCATTAAGGTCAGAGTATCGACCGAGCTGAAGGAAATTCACTTTGCCGCGAAGAGATACAATCGAGATTACACATTTGTCGAGGAAACGGCTCAACACTTTTCCCAAATTAAGCGTTTTAACTGCGAGTGCAAGCCACTCGCCCAATATGGATTTAAATCCACTAAGGATGGATGATGCTGTTGTTTTCATACCTTAATAACATCATCCATCCTTATTTTGTGCAATTTCTTACCGAACCATTGTTTAAGGGCTTTAGGGGCGTTAAAGTCGTTAAAGTCCTTAGGGTCGTTAAAGTCTTTAAGGACTTTGAGAATAAGTGGTAAAATGTGGAAGAAAATTGGTTGATTTGTGACTTTATGCTTAGTAATGTCATTATTGTGCCACTTTTATTTTACGATATTTAATTAATTGTGTATATTTGCAGCCTAACTCTTAATAATTAAACCAAAATGAAGAAGCATAATTTTTATGCCGGACCCTCAATCTTGAGTGAGTACACTATTAACAATACGGCAGATGCTATCAAGGATTTCGCCGGAACTGGTCTTTCGATTCTCGAAGTCTCTCACCGCAGTAAGGAATTTGTTGCTGTAATGGACGAAGCTCAGGCATTGGTTAAAGAACTGCTTGACGTGCCTGAAGGTTATTCAGTTTTGTTTCTCGGTGGGGGTGCCTCTATGCAATTCTGCATGGTTCCATATAACTTGTTGAAGAAGAAAGCTGCCTATATTGATACCGGCACATGGGCTTCTAACGCTATAAAAGAAGCGAAGCTTTTCGGCGAAGTGGATGTCGTGGCTTCAAGCAAGGATAAAAACTACACTTATGTTCCGAAGGGATATGTGGTGCCTGAAGATGCCGATTATTTCCACTTTACAACCAATAATACCATCTATGGTACTGAAACCCGTTTTGATCCGGATGTAAAGGTGCCTTTGGTAGCTGATATGTCGAGCGATATTTTCTCTCGTCCTGTTGACGTGTCGAAATATGACGTGATTTATGCCGGCGCGCAGAAAAACCTTGCTCCTGCAGGTGTGACAATCGTGATTGTTAAAGACAGCGCTCTTGGCAATGTGGATCGTGCAATTCCTACCATGCTTGACTATCGCACCCACATTAAAAAGGGTTCAATGTTCAATACACCTCCTGTATTGCCTATCTACTCTGCCCTCCAGACTTTGAAATATTACAAGGAGATCGGTGGTGTGAAAGAGATGGAGCGTCGTGATCTTGCTAAGGCTGAATTGCTTTACAGCGCTATCGACTCAAGCCGTATGTTTGTTGGCACAGTAGTTCCGGAGGATCGTTCGATCATGAACGTATGCTTCGTGATGAAACCTGAGTATGCTGAACTTGAAAAGGAATTCGCTGATTTCGCGGCAAGCAAGGGCATGATCGGTATTAAGGGTCATCGTTCAGTTGGCGGTTTCCGTGCTTCGCTTTACAATGCTCTTCCCATGGACAGCGTGAAAGCGTTGGTTGAGACTATGAATGAATTTGAAAAGAAGCACTAATCGATGAAAGTTCTTGTAGCTACCGAAAAACCGTTTGCTGCGATAGCGGTGAACGGCATACGCGAGGTGATCGAGAATGCCGGATATGACCTTGTGCTTCTTGAGAAATATGCTTCAAAAGCTGACCTGCTCGCTGCTGCGGCTGATGCCGACGCCATCATTATCCGAAGCGATGTGATTGACGCTGAAGTAATGGACGCGGCTAAAAACCTTAAGATTGTGGTTCGCGCCGGTGCCGGATATGACAACGTCGACTTGAAGTCGGCTACCGATCATAAAGTTGTCGTAGAGAACACTCCCGGACAGAATTCCAATGCTGTCGCCGAGCTTGTGTTCGGCATGGTCATCATGGCGGTGCGCAATATGTATAACGGTACATCGGGAACAGAGCTTAAGGGAAAACGTCTCGGTCTTCAGGCATACGGACAGGTGGGCCGCAACGTGGCTCGCATCGCAAAGGGTGTAGGCATGGAAATTTCCGCATTCGACCCTTATTGCCCTGTTGATGTAATGAAGGAGGAGGGCATCATCCCTGTAGGCAGCGTTGAAGAGCTTTATGCTAATAACGACATCGTGTCAATTCACATTCCTGCCACTCCCGAGACTAAAAAGAGCATAGGCTTTGATCTTATCACCAAGATGCCTAAGTGCGGAGTGCTTGTCAATACAGCCCGCAAGGAAGTGATAGATGAAGAGGGATTGGAAAAGGCACTTGAGGCTCGTGCCGACTTGAAATACGTAGCCGATGTCAAGCCCGACAATGCCGCTGTGCTTGAAGAAAAATTCCCCGGAAGAGTGTTCTTCACTCCCAAGAAGATGGGCGCGCAGACTGCCGAGGCTAATATCAACGCCGGAATCGCCGCTGCAAAGCAAGTTGTGGCATATCTTCGCGACGGAATTAATAAGTATCAGGTTAATAAATAATTATCGACCGATTTTCATAAAATAGCAGGGCTCTGAGAGTCCTGCTATTTTCTTGTTTTGCATTATTTAACACAATAAGCCTCGATATAATTTGGAGGAATGGAGGAAACTCCGTACCTTTGCACACGTAAAACATCGCGGGATGGAGCAGTGGTAGCTCGTTGGGCTCATAACCCAAAGGTCACAGGTTCGAGTCCTGTTCCCGCCACTAAAAAAGAGGCTTTTGCAATAGCAAGAGTCTCTTTCTTTATTATCTCTACAGCCTGGTTTATCTTTTGTTTTTGAAGAACTGCCGCATCAGCTCCGCGGCTTCGTCGGCGAGCACCCCTGACACTATCTGCGCCTTGGGGTGGAATGGCGGCTTGACGGCGAAAGTATGGTAGCCGCGTTTTTCATCGGGAGCGCCAAACACAATGCGTCTTATCTGGCTCCAGCCTATGGCTCCGGCACACATGATGCAAGGCTCTACCGTGACATACAGAGTGCATTCCGGCAGATATTTCCCTCCGAGAGTATTAGCCGCCGCAGTTATAGCCTGCATTTCGGCATGTGCGGTCACATCGTTGAGCGTTTCGGTCAGGTTGTGGGCACGAGCCACTATCTGCCCTTTGCAGGTTATCACCGCCCCGATGGGAATTTCGTCTTCGGCGTAAGCTTGCCGCGCTTCTTCGAGCGCAAGCTTCATAAACCGTATATCATCGTCAGTCACTGTCATAATAAGTCAAGTTTAAGCCCCTCGTAGGAGAGGATAGTGTTAGGAAATATTTCGCGGGCTTCGGCAAGGTGCCCCTCTTCGTTTCGGTATCTCTTGGAGTAGTGTCCCAACACAAGGCGGTTGGCTCCTGCGAGCCGTGCTATTTTAGCCGCCTCGGCAGCGGTTGAGTGTCCTCTTGAGCGCGCTTTCTCGTGGTAGTCCTCGGTGTATGTCGCCTCGTGGTAGATGGTGTCAACGCCTTCCAGAGCTTTCGCCACTCTCTCGTCATACATCGTGTCGCTGCAATAAGCGTAGCTCATACACGGGTCAGGGGGAGATGTGAGAATCTCGTTGGATATGATCTTTCCTTCCGGATTTACGAAATCAGCCCCTTCCTTAATCGCTTTATATTCCTTGATGGGGATATTGTGGAATTTAAGCATATCGCTCTTAAGATGTCTTAATTTGGGCTTCTCGCGGAATATATATCCGCTGCACGGAATGCGATGGTACAATGGAAAAGCCGTCACTTCAAGCGAGTCATTCTCAAACACGCATTCGGTGGCTCCCGGGGTCAGGATATGGTATCTGATTTCAAACGGACGCTCCTTGCAGAAAAAATCGAGCATGCGTGAGAATATTTCCGCCCCCTCTTTAAAGGTGTAGATGGTGATTACTCCGCCCTCTCTGCCTGTCAGGGCAAGAGTGGAGAGCATCCCGGTGAGCCCCAGGCAGTGGTCGCCGTGAAGGTGGGAGATGAAAATGTGGTTGAGTCTCGAAAACTTCAGTTGCATACGCCGCAGCGACAACTGGGCGCACTCGCCGCAGTCGACCATAAACAGATTGTCGCGGAAGTCTATCACCTGGCAGCTCGGAAGATGCCTCATGGTGGGTGTTGCCGATCCGCAACCGAGATAGTTTACTTGAAATTGTGCCATATTGCAAATATACCGTTTTTCTGTTTAACAGTGTGCCGTTGTGAGAAGTTTTTATGCTAAATGAAAAACCGTGGCGCGTGATTCCGGAGGCAGGGCTGCGAGATTTGCATGGAATTATATTTTTATATAACTTTGCGGGATATTAGAAACACCCTCAAAAGCGCAATCAAGTGAAATTACGTTATATAACCATTATATGTGGAGTTGTGCTCCTCTCTCTGCCGGTGTTCGGTCAAGCTGAATCAGCTGCCGGTGCGGGTAAATCAGTTGTGGAAAGCATTGAGACTGCGGGACATATCAAAGTCAATATGCCCGAGCGGTTGAAAGAGCGCCTGTATTCCAAACCTGAAAAATCAGAGACTGAGGCGGAGCCAAAAGAAACAACTGCCGAAGTTCAGCCGGCGGCAGCATCAACCAAACCGGCAAAACATGCCACCGGAAAGATGGGTGGCTACAGAATCCAGGTTTTCTCCGACAGCAATCCAAGCACCGCCAAGGCAGAGGCACGCGCGAGAGCGCGCAACATCAATGCCCGCTTCCCGCAGTTTGGCACTTATGTGGTCTACAGCTCACCCTACTGGAGACTTCGCGTGGGCAATTTCCGCACTCAGGACGAGGCTAATGCCGCAGCCCATGAGCTGAAGGATGCTTTTCCCTCTTACAGTCGGGAAATAAGGGTGGTCAAGGACCGTATCACGATAGAAAACGACTAAAGCAATTTCAAACGCCGAATTGCAATGGATGAAAATGAAATAATTGAGCAGCTCGCCCATCACTACGAAAGCATCATAAGATTGCTCGGAGACGACCCCACACGTCCGGGGCTTGAAAAGACTCCCATGCGCGCTGCCAAAGCCATGTATTATGCCACATCAGGCTACCGCCGTGATCCGAAGCAGATACTCCGTTCGGCTATATTCGAGTATGCCGGATCCAAGATTGTGATCGTCAAGGATATTGAGTTTTATTCGCTCTGCGAGCATCATATCCTCCCGTTTTTCGGCAAGGTTTCAATAGGCTATATCCCTGATGGCGAGATGATAGGGCTGTCTAAACTTGCACGTCTTGTAGATGTGTTTGCCCGCCGGCTTCAAGTTCAGGAACGCTTATGTGCCGACATCTGCACGTCGCTCACCGAAGCGTTGAGCACCAAAGGAGTGATCGTGTCATGCTCTGCCGAGCATCTGTGCATGAAGATGCGCGGTGTGGAGAAGCAGGATTCATCCACCACAACTCTGGAATATTCCGGACTGTTTGCTTCCGATGCTTCCCTTCGTGCCGAATTCTTCAGCCTCATCGACCTCAAATAAATGGAATTTGGCACAACAACCCCATTCTCCACTCTCAACTCACGACTCACGATTCACGACTCACGATTCTCCATTCTCAATTCTCCATTCTCAATATGAAATCTGTAATCACCATTTTACTATTGTCGCTTCTCGCTGCTTGTTCAGGAGGGCGAAGCGGCAACACATTGCTTTTGGAGCGCATCGATTCGCTCACGAGTGTTAACCCTGCTAAGGCTGCGGCACTTCTTGACAGCATCGACCCGGCGACCCTGTCGGAGGAAGAGCGGCACTACCGCGACCTCCTCACCATCAAGGCTGCCGACAAGGATTACGGCAACCAAACCTCCGACAGCCTCATCCTCAGTGTGATAGACTATTACGACAGCCATCCTGACTCCCGCCTTACCCCACAGGCACTCTACTATGGCGGCAGAGTGTACAGCGACCTCGGCGACTATCCCACCGCCCTGCGTTACTTTCAGGACGCACTTGACCACCTCCCTGACAACGACGATAACCTCTACTTCCGAGGAGTTGTCCTTAGCCAGATAGGACGGCTGCTTTCAGAATTGAGATTGTGGTCTAAATCACAGCCATATTTAGTTGAGTCAATCTCGATAAGTAAATCTACCAAAGACAATCTCGGTGCAGCCTACGATTTAGAGCTTTTGGGGATAACATACATGGAAACAGGAAATCTAAATAAGGCAGATTCCATTTTTAACGAGGCTGTAAATATGGCGGCGAAAGTATCATCGGTTGACAGTGCGAATATTTGCGTATATCTTGCTGATGTTCAATATCGTCTTGGCAATATTGATGCCGCTCTTGGCATTGTGAGGAAACTGCCGGCACAGGTTGAACAATCGTTCCGGGATATTACGCTGGCTTGTGCTACTGACATTTATTTAGCAGCCGGAATTGCCGATACCGCTTACATGTATGCCCATGAACTTGTCAACAATCCCTATGACGGAAACCAAATTTTCGGAGTCAAGGCATTGACATCTCAACAACTACGCAATCGCGTTCCATTGGATTCATTGTTGCGCTATATCAATATTTACAGAGATCTTATTGAACGGAAAATCAGTTCCCACAGCGCTGAAGAAGCTTTGATTCAAAATTCACGCTACAACTACAACATCCACTTGCGTGAGCGACTAAAGGCTGAATCCGATGCTCATGAATCTAACTTGAGGCTTTGCGCCGCAATCATTTGCTTTATATTCCTCTTAATGTTTTTGTTTGCCATAATATCACATTTTAAATACAAACGGGCAAAAGACTGCTTGAAATTATATAAAGCCAATGAAATCATCCGAGACCTTAAAAGGAGTCTCGATCGGAAAGAATCGACCAATCGCAAAAACGAAATTTCTTCCGAAGACAATAATATGTATGTCACAATGTCATTGTCGTCAATGGCTGAGCATTTACAAAAATCAATACAAGAGATATTGAGCAAGCTTGAAGATACTCCTGCCGACTATATTAGTCCCGATGTTCTAAAGTCGGAGATGTATGAACGGCTTTTAACTATGGTTAAAACTGATAAATGCATTACTGATGGAGACTACGAAATATGGCAAGAGATTGAAAACTTTATTAAATTGACCTCTCCTCATTTTAAAGAAAAGCTACAGATACTCACTATTGGGAAGCTAAGAGATAGCGACTATCAGCTCGCGCTCCTGATAAAAGTTGGCTTGACCCCGGTTCAGACCTCAATATTGTTGAATCGAACCAAGGCAACAATTTCTACCAGGCGAAAGGCTCTTTGCGACAGAATTCATGACGATAAAATCGATTCACAAAATCTTGATGGATTAATTCGCTTATTATAAGCTTATTAGCTCTTTCTTATATTTGAGTTCGGGAAGAGTTCGGGAAAAAACCGAACTATTTCCGAACTCAAATTTTGCAATAACCATTTTTAATACATAATTTTGGGCAAAAATTAAATCTTATTAAACAATGAAAGTAATTTTTAGCCTAATCATCCTGCTGATGGCATTGAGCCAACCTTTGGCTATTTCTGCCGCCGATTCTTCCGACAACAAAACAGAAGAAGTAACCATGACTAAGAATCCCCCAAGAGTCACTCCTCCCAAGGGAAAGAGATGCCCGTCGATGCCTGTAATATTTATTCTTGATTTCAACAAAGGCGAAGTTTATAGTGGTGACGCATCTACTATTGATTTATATGAGGTGTGGGATGCGGATCAGGAAATCCTAATTCCTTAGCAACTCTTCCGACTGCTACACGCTGTGCTTCCTGTCGGAAGACTATGTCTACACCGGATATTACGGATGGTAATGCGGTACTCTTTTCTCTACATAATTACACTGTTCTTACTGCTCTCTTGCTCCGGCAAAACGGAGCAAGAGGAGCGGTATGCCGAGATTGTGAGCCAATGGCAAGGACGTGAGATCAAGCTGCCCGCAGTGATGACCGACTTCCTTACCGGCGACACTATCAATCTCGATGATGCCGATTTCACCATCCTCACCTACATCGACAGTGCAGGCTGTACCGGTTGCAAAATGAAACTCCCGCTGTGGAATGAATTCATCACAGCCATTGACAGCGTATCACAATATTATGTTAACATCATAATGATAATCAACCAAAACAATAAGGATAAGGAGGTTCGGTATCTTCTAAAACGTGATGGATTTGTTGGTCATGTTTATTTTGACAAAGAAAATATCATAGGTGATCAAAATTCATTTCCGCATCAGGATGAATTACAAACATTTATCATAGACAAGCGTTTTAGAGTTTTAGCTATGGGGAATCCTGTTCAATATAATGGCATTACAAAAATATATAAGTCTATTTTAACGGGTAAATTTATTTTCGATACGGAAGGTACTCTTGCCGTCTTCTCTAAAGAAGGCAGTTGGAATATTGGAAAGATTAACAAGGAGGAAGATTTATCACATACCTTCACATTATACAACACCCGTAATGACACTCTACATATTAAGAAAGTATTGCCCTCTTGCGATTGTATCGAAATATTAAATCAACCAAAATACATCCTTCCGCTTGATAGCATCAAATTGATGGTCAAATTTAACGATAATGGCACGGAGAATGAGTATTTTGATCGATTTGTCTCCATTTACTATTCCGAAATAGACAACCCAAGTATATTAAAAATATACTAATTAACTAATTTCAAATAATTAATTTTAATAATTTTATTATGAAAAAATCATTCTATTTAACATCATGTGCCATTGCACTAACTTGCACGCTATGTTTTAATTCACAAAAAAAGACATCAACAAATCCCGTTACATTAGCTACTGTAGAAGCTCTGTCTAAAGATGAGGTTGAGGATTGTTCAAACGAAATATGCACAAAAATTGCTTCGTGGGCTAATTGCTATAAACCGAATGGCGATTGGGCTGCCACAAGAATTGTTTCAGTTCAGGAATATACAAGGAGTTCATGTATGCAAATCTGCCAGCACGTTTATCCCACAAGTTGTCCGTCTGGCACTTCAGAAAGATAAAACTTAAGTCTTATTAATATAATCGGAATGAAAACATCATTATTTTTACTTATTCTAATGTGTTTAGCAATATGCGGATGTAAAAATCAGCGGCATGATCAGACTGCTACTTGTGAAAAAGTCGTTTTAAATCCAGGAAGCAACGATTTGTCCCGCATAGATATAATGAATATTGAAGAGTGGATTGAAATAAAAGCCGACAGTGGGACTTATATAGGAAATGTAAAGAAATTTGAAGTTTTTAATTCCGATTATTATATCTTGGATAATATAAATCAAAAATGCGTTTTACGATACTCCTCTTCTGGAGAATTGATAAATAAAATCGGTAAATTAGGTGACGGTCCTGGAGAGTATGCTCAGATTTATGATTTCACCATTGACAGGAAAAACAATACAGTGTTGATTCTCGCAAGTCAATCAAAGATTTTGATCTATGGTGCTGATGGGACTTTCAAATTCAGCGCAGATCTTGACAATGGATTAGTCTGCAATATTGCAGCAAACAAAAATGGGATAATGGCAACTTCTTCATACGCAGCTTTCTCGCCTGATAATAAGAACTACCTCTTGTATGAATATAACCACCAATTGGAATTGATAGGAAAATGGCTGCCATACACCGAACCGGCTCAATCGCCTTATCCCGTAATAATGTCTAATCAACTTGTTTCCTTAGGAACTTTCACTTATTACTTTGACAACATCAACCTTGTAATACAAGAATATGACTGCGACGAAAACGAAGTAAAGCCATTAATCTCATTCGAACTTAAAAATCAAATGCCTAAGGAGATATACAAAGACGAGATGGCATTCATGTCGAAGCAATTGGAACACAACTGGATTAAGGACTTTGTTGTTGCACCGACAGCAATGATAATAAGTTATATCTATGGTGGTGAATATTGCATCACTATGATTGATCAGAATAATAATGTACAAATATCAGGGAAATATCATGGTATGTTTCCTACTAATTATGCCATTGATGGCGAATATATAGTGTCTCCAATTTTCACCGATTCTTATTTGAATTACTGGGAGAAACAAGATGACATTATCAAACCTAATTTTGAAGTCTCGGAAGACACCAACCTTCTGCTTATGAAGTGGTCAATATCAAACTCCTGATGTAAAAATATTGACGCGCAGACAAAATGAGACTAACATTCACTACCGTCTTACTATCAGCAATACTGTTCTGCTCTTGCAGCAGAAATGACAGGCTGCTTGAATTGTCGCTTGAAATGGCGGGTGAC
>CAJUTE010000040.1 GCA_910589555.1 uncultured Muribaculum sp. | reverse complement strand
CACCTCGGCTTCGCCTCGTGGCGGAGCTCAAATTATTTTGCCGTTGCACGGCATTGGTGAAGTTGTTGTGATGTGGAATTGCATTGCCGTTGCACGGCATTTATGCTAGGAGTTTTGTAATCTGTATTCAGATGATGAATCTTTCAGATTCGTGTTTGATTGCGTCATCTTTCCGGGGGTCTACGCCTACGGCTACGGCCCCCGGCTACATAGAGATTTACCTTTCAGGTTTTTATTTTTCAATCCCGCTATGGCATTTTTTAGGAGCACTATTTGCGGGATTTCCGGGCACAGGTCGCCTATGGCGAGCTGTACCGCGTAAATCCATAAACGCTGCCTTTCAGATATTTATGGCGTTCTATTCCCATATCTCGTGGCGTGTATATTGACAGGGCTCGGATGTCACAGCGTTTTTTAGGGGCACTCTTTTCAGAGTGCATTTGGAGTTTGTGCATCTACCCGGGCACAGGTCGCCTGCGGCTCCCTGTACCGCGGTTATTCATAAGCATTGCCTTCCAGGCATTTACGGGCGAGTTCAAACCAATTTTCAAAGATTGCCTTGGCATTTGTGTTCGGTTTTTAAAACCGGTTTTCGGTGATTGCTTTGGCATTTGTGTGCGGATTTGAAATGAAGTTGTTAGAGTTCAAATCTTTTTCTCTTCTGTGTCGACAATGATGTCAGGATTCAGCTGAGTGAGCAGTTTCACGAAAGCGTCTCTATCTTCCGGGGCGAAAAGCCGTGGCTCATAGCTCTTAAGATACTTTCGCTCAAAATAAATTGCGAGCTGAAATCTTGCGTTAGGTGCGCCGCGTCCACACTCAGTCCCGATATCAACGTAATTTATTCTCTGAATCTTACTAATGTCATATTTCTGTGGCTTAACCCCAAATGACTTTACCGCAATCTCATCGCCGTCTATGACATAGCAATTTTTCTTAAAAGTCATGCATAGAAACCACACCATCAATGCAGTAAGCGCTAAAATTCCTAATCCGAAATACAACAAGTTCACAGACAAAGCCACTCCGGCAAGCACAAGTTCCATCAATACTCCTATCACAAAGATGGAATGCACTTTTTTGCCCCAGCCCATTTTAAAAGTTTCTTTCATATCCTCGGTCTCGCTTAATACATAATACTATTGGACAGATAGGCACGAAGATCTTCGACCATCATCCCACGACGGCGAGCATAATCTTCCAATTGATCTTCACCAATCTCGCCAAGCATGAAATAGCGGCTGTCGGGATGCGAAATCATCAATCCGGTAGTCGACGCGGCAGGAGCCATTGCGCCATGTTCTGTCAATGAGATTCCGACCGATGCATAATCAAGCACCTTGTCAAACTCAAATATAAGCGATTGATCGGGCATCGACGGATAGCCAACAGCAGGTCGGATACCTTGATAATATTGACGGAGCAAATTGCGAGGATTGTCGTCTTCATCACCGGCATATCCCCAAAGAGAACGACGCACACGCAAATGCGTCAATTCGGTTGCCGCCTCCACAAGCCTGTCGGCTATGGTCTGATACAGAATCGCCTTGTAATCATCACCTTCCGATTTGAATCCGGAGATTATATCTTCAATTTCCTTACCCGAAGTGACCGCAAAAAGCCCGATCCAATCATCGGAGGGTGCCACAAAATCGGCAATAGATACAGATGTTTCGCCTGAAAGCTGCCGTCTAAGCATCGGCAGTACGAATTCCTTTCCATCAGCTGACACTACAATATCATCGCCAACACTATGAGCCTGCAGCAATGCCACTCTCGCCTTTATCTTGCAGTTGCGGCTTTCAAGGTCGTCAATCGCTCTCACGGCTTCCTTAAGCAACTGCATCGCCTCCGCACCTTTTTTTACTTTATCAGCCTGCAGGCTTGCAAGCCATTGAGCTTTGCAATGGTCACACCCTTTGATATCCATTATCTCAGCAAACGACGCATCCAATTTCCATGCAGCAAGAAACGCGCGCCAGTTGATCATGTCTTTCGCCTCGGCTATGCTTATATCGAAAGTATGCACACCGGGTTGAGCCGGCGAGAACTGCGAACGAGTATATTTCGGCGCATTCTTACGAGCCGCTTCAATCGGAATCAACGAAGCCGATGCATATTCATGCCGCAAGCGGTTCTGCTCAGTCTCATTATCTCTCACAGCCTCATCCCGTGTGGAAGGATTGACAAGACGTTGGGCAACCGATGGCATCATTGCCGCATCACGGGTATAAACCACCGGTCCTCCATAGCAAGGCGCAATCTTGACCGCGGTGTGCAATGCCGAGGTCGTGGCTCCACCTATGAGCAACGGAATCCTCATGTGTCGGCTTTCCATAAGGCGCGCCACATTGCACATCTCTTCAAGAGAAGGGGTGATAAGCCCACTCAACCCGATGAAGTCAGCATTCTCCTCGATGGCACGGTTTACTATTTCCTCTCCCGGCACCATCACCCCGAGATCAACCATGTCAAATCCATTGCAGTTCATGATGACATTCACGATATTTTTACCAATATCATGCACGTCGCCCTTCACCGTGGCTATAATCATTTTTCCCGATGATGAAGAATGCCGGTTATTTTTTTCCTTTTCAATATATGGAGTAAGCCAGTTGACCGCCTGCTTCATGGTGCGCGCGCTCTTCACCACCTGAGGCAAAAACATTTTACCGGCGCCAAACAGCTCCCCGACACGGCTCATGCCCTCCATCAACGGACCGTCGACCACTCCAAGCGCAGACCCACATTCCTTCATAGCCTCTTCAAGCGTTTCCTCCAATCGAGCCACCGACCCGCTCACAAGCATATTGACTATGCGCTGTCTCGGCGAAGACGGAGCTTCAGAACGCTCTTTCTCTTTCTGTGCAGGCGTGCCTGTGGATTCCGCTTTGATCTTTTCAGCAATCTCCACGAGCCTGTCGGTAGCATGGAGATCACTGTTGAGCAGCACATCGTCAATAGCCTTGACCAATTCCGGAGCTATCTCTTCCGGATCCACGGCAGTCGACACATTCACTATCGCCATATCCATCCCTTCCTTTCGGGCATGACGCAAGAATAATGAGTGCATCGCCTCACGCACGGGATTGTTTCCTCGGAATGAAAAAGAAAGATTGCTGACACCACCGCTCACTTTTGCTCCCGGAAGATTATTCTTGATCCACTTCACCGCACGGATAAAATCCACGGCATAATCGGCGTGGGTCTCAATTCCGGTAGACACAGCAAGCACGTTAGGGTCAAACACAATGTCACATCCGGCAAAACCAACTTTTTCCACAAGCAGGTCATAAGCACGGCGACATACCTCAATGCGTCGTTCATAGGTGTCCGCCTGACCGTTTTCATCAAATGCCATCACAATCACAGCGGCACCCATCTCCTTTATGTGGCGCGCTTTTGCAAGAAAGCTCTCCTCGCCCTCTTTCAAACTTATGGAATTGACCACAGGACGTCCCTGTATTCTTTTCAGTCCCTCTTTTATGACATTCCAGTCAGAGGAGTCAATCATCACCGGCACACGGGCAATCTCAGGCTCGACTCCGATGCGTGATAAAAACGCCGCCATCTCCGCCACTGAATCAAGCATCGAATCATCAAGATTCACATCCACAATCTTCGCTCCGGCAGCCACCTGCGACGCAGCGATGCTAATCGCCTCATCTATCGACTTTTCCTTTATTAGCCTAAGAAATTTGCGGCTTCCGGCAACATTGCATCTCTCACCCACCGATATGAATTCTCCGCAACCGTCCACATCAAGAGATTCAAGCCCTGCAAGAATCATGCGAGGCTCTAAAGCGGGTATATGGCGAGGATGATGCTTCGCAGCCTCATCGGCAATAAGGCGTATGTGTTCAGGCGTAGTCCCGCAGCATCCTCCGATTATATTCACATAACCTTTATGAAACATATTGGCTACCTTTACCACCATTTTTTCAGGGGTCTCATCATATTGCCCAAGAGCATTCGGCAATCCGGCATTCGGATAAACCACCACGGCAAAAGGATATTTCTGCAATGCTTCCACATATTTCATCATTCCGTCAGCGCCAAAGCTACAGTTGAGCCCTATGGCAAGAGGTTCGGCATGGACAATGGTGGCAATAGCGGCATCGAGAGTCTGTCCGGAAAGAGTTCTGCCCGATTCCGTAAGTGTGAGCGACAGAATCACCGGTATTCTTTTCCCATACTTCTCCATAGCGCGACGAGCGCACCACACCGCAACTTTAGCGTTAAGAGCATCGAAAACGGTTTCTATCTGAAAAATATCAACCCCACCCTCAATCAGCGCTTCAAACTGAGGCATATAAGCATCAACAAGGATATCCCAGTCCACAGCCCCTGCCTCATCTACGCCTTGCGACATCGACAGCGATTTGCTTGTGGGCCCCACACTTCCGGCAACCCAACGCAGCTCGCCCGGATGAGCGTCCATATATGAATCAGCCGCTTTTCGGGCGATTCGCGCCGCCGCAAGATTAATATCTCTCACTTTTTCCGAAAGACCGTAATCGGCAAGTGACAGCTTATTGCTGTTAAATGAATCGGTCTCAATAATCATGGCTCCGGCATCAAGATAGGAGGCGTGAATCCTTTCTATCGCCTCAGGCTGAGTTATAGCCAGCACATCATTACACCCTTTCAGGCGACAATTCCAATCGGCAAATTCCTCGCCGCGGAAATCATCCTCGTCGAAACCATACTTCTGGATTTCGGTGCCCATCGCACCATCCAGGACCAATATTTTACTTTCCAATGCCTCGATCAGCTTCATCGACCGGGCGTCATACTTTAGATCTTCAACAAAAGCCATATTCAATTTATCCTATAATCGTTGCCACTATATGCCTCGCTCCGCCATAATCCCGGAATTCACACAGGTATATTCCCTGCCATATTCCAAGATTCAGGTGCCCGTCGGTAATCGGCACTGTGAGCGAAGATCCCACTATAACCGATTTTGCGTGAGAAGGCATATCATCCGAACCTTCATCCACATGAAGATAATAAGGAGCATTTTCAGGCACCAGCTTGTCAAATATAACATTCAAGTCATGCCTTACATCAGGATCAGCGTTTTCATTCAACGCCAACGCCGCCGATGTGTGCTTTATAAGCAAGTTAAGCACACCCTTTTCCGGCAACTCAGGAAGCTGCCTCATAATATCGCCTGTGACGAGATGAATGCCACGAGGCAACGGACGCAATGAAATCTCCTTTTGCTCTATCATATTCCGTGTTTGTAAAAAAACAGATGACGTAAATATTAATTTTACGCAAATATAGCGAGAATATGCCGATGCACAAAAAGAACGGCAAGTGTGGATAACAAAAAAGAGAGAAACTTTTGTCGTTTCTCTCTCTAAGGGTGAGGTGTGGGGGTCGAACCCACGACCTTCGGAACCACAATCCGACGCTCTAACCAACTGAGCTAATCTCACCGTCTGTTTTGATGGTGCAAAGGTAAGGCTTTTTCCTGACACTGCAAAAATATTTCGAACTTTTTTTCATAAAATTTCAATTTTCTTGAAATAAACCATCGAATCAAGCCATTTTCCACCGCTCCATCAACCAAGAATCTTTCTCATTATAGCCAAATCGCTTTTCACTTCACCTTGCAACAGGTAATCTTCCCTACCCGCATAAAGAGCATCATATATAGCTTGAGCCTTGTCGCGATCACCGTCAATATAGAGGGCGACGGCACACAAAACACGTTGCTTCGACGACATCACTCTGCAATAGTCATCAATATACTTTCTCAATTTTTTATCAAGCAGCTCCACAGCTCGCTCCTGACGTCCTGTCGCCATAGCGCAAAAAGCCAGTTCGCAGGCAATCTCATTCACGTAAAGGCTTATTATGTCAGCCTTATGACGATATAGCTCATCAAGTTCTTGATAGGCATCTTCAAACTTCATCTCATCTATAAGACGCGACGCGCGCATGAGAGGGACTGACACCTCAAGAGGATTTTTATAATCCACATCGCCCTCTTGGCAGAACCACTTTTCCGGCATATCCTTCGGACGGGTACCCTCTTGTATGAGGGCATTTGAACTGAGCTGAACCATCACCGCCCGCTTACTTCGGATATTTCTATCCATGTAAATCATATTGTAGGCGTCATTGCCGATGCCTCCAAGTTTCAAAGGAATCCCATTCATGAGAATAAGCAAGAGATCAGTGATGCAAAATATTGCCAAGGCTTCAACAAGAAGCGGGTGAAGATCCATCAACAGAAACGGAGCAACAACAATAAGCATAATGAGATTAAAAAGGACTCCACCGGCATTGTACCATGCAGCAGGAATATCCTCGACAGGCATATCTGGAGGAGCAAGCAGGCATTGACCTCCCGTTCCGGCAACAGCAAAACGCTTCACACGAAGGCGACCGTCAACCTTTATGAATGTAAAATTAAAAATCCGGAACGATACAAACCTGTATCCCGACAACAGCCCGCACACAAGGTGTCCCGCTTCATGCACCGGCACCAATATCACTATGGAAAGGATAAACGCCCCTACGCCAACCAATGCGGCAAGTGAAGCATTGACAAAATCAACCGACCTTATGTTATCCCAAAATTCCGAATATGACACATCGGTGAACAGCACCATTACTATTGAAGAAAACAGCACCCCGAGAAAGGCGCCTACAAAAATCCAGAAAATAAGTTTAAACGCAGTTTTCATTCCGTCAAGTAAAAAAAGTTTCAGTTCACAGCTTTGCCAAATGGGAAAAGAGCGAGACGCATGAGCTTGAAATGCTGAACACCAAAAGGTATGCCCACAATCGTGATGCAGAACACCAACCCCCATGCCAGATGCGTCAATGCAATCGCAAAACCGCCAAGAAACCACCAGATGACATTCATCACACCGGCAAGACATCCCGACGGCCATCCTGAGGGCACCACATTTGCGCCAAACGGCCACAACGCCACCACAGCAAGTTTCAGTGTCTGCAACCCAAATGGGATTCCCACTATTGTTATCATCATCAGGACGCTGGAAATCGCATACTCAATCGCAATCATCACTCCGCCAAACACGAACCAGATAATATTCAACAAAACATTCATATATGGTAGTATTAAAGTTAATCAATAATCGACTTATGCATAAAAATGCTACAAATATATGTCTTTTATTTCATTAATCCTTTGCCGGAATTAGCTTTTATTCATATTTTTGCCATATTAATAGTCAATCACAACTACCTGACCGAATTATGAAATACAGATTTTGCGGAAACAGCGGGCTGCAGCTGCCCATGATATCGCTCGGAATGTGGCACAATTTCGGAGACTGCGACAAATATTCCACAATGAAAGATACGGTGTGGACGGCGTTTGATATGGGCGTCACGCACTTTGACCTCGCCAACAACTATGGTCCGCTCCCCGGAAGCGCAGAGACCAACTTCGGGAGAATGCTCGCCGACGGACTCCACACCCACCGCGATGAAATAATCGTTTCTTCCAAAGCCGGCCACCTCATGTGGGATGGTCCTTATGGCGACGGAGGCTCCAGAAAATACATGATGGCAAGCATCAACCAGAGTCTTAAAAGAACCCGCCTTGAATATTTTGACATTTTTTACAGCCATAGATACTGTCCTGAAACGCCGCTCGAAGAAACCGTACAGGCTCTGATCGACATAGTCAAACAGGGAAAAGCCCTTTATGTGGGACTCTCGAAATATCCTGCCGATGTGGCGGCTGAAGCTTGCTGCTTAATGAAAGAGCAACACGTGAGGTGCCTCATCTATCAAGACCGATACAATATGCTTTCCAGAAAGCCTGAAGAATCCCACATCAGTTTTCTTGAAAAAGAGAGACTCGGATTTATCGCGTTCTCGCCATTGGCACAGGGGTTGCTCACCAACCGATACCTCCACGGCATCCCTGAGGACTCACGAGTGGCTAAAAGCGGAGTATTTCTTCACCGAGAAGATATTACGCCCGAGTTAGTGTCAAAGCTAAAAGAGCTTGACAAGATCGCCCATGCCCGAAATCAGTCATTAGCTCAAATGTCGCTTTCATGGCTGCTTGCCAAAGACAGCGTCACTTCCGTGATTGCCGGAGCAAGCTCCTCTTCTCAGTTAATCGATAGCCTTAAAGCAATCGACAATATAGAGTTTTCCGCGACCGAACTCCATGAGATCGACAAAATAATCGGAATAGTCTGATCCGGTTTTCTACCGCTCGACATACAGCGGTATAGCATGAGTGCTCTTGACTTCACCAAGCACAAACGAGCTGCTCAATGAACCGATGCAGTCAAGATCCCCTAAAATGCGAAGGAGAAATTTTTGATAAGATTTCATATCCTTCGCATATATTTTTAGCAAAAAATCATAGTCGCCTGATATGTTGTAGCACTCTCCTATCTCAGGAATATCCTGAACAGCCTCCATTATCCTGAGTGCATTTTCATGAGTGTGCTGCTTCATTTTCAGGAAACAGAAAGCCACAAATCCGCAACTCAGTTTCTCGGCATCAAGCACAGCAGCATACCTTTTTATGTAGCCCTCCCTTTCAAGGCGTTTTACCCGTTCAAATGTGGGAGTCGGCGATAAATGTATCGCCGCAGCAAGCTCCTTATTTGTAAGATTGGAGTCTACCTGAAGTTGTTCAAGTATTTTTAAATCGATATTATCCAATTCTTGTCCCATAATCATATAATCGTCACGAATAATATTCTCCAAACTATGCGATTCCGCACAGTCTTTAATACATTTATTCCTTATAGAACTACAAATATAGATATTTTATCTGTATTTTGAATTTACATTGGAACAATATTTTACAAGTTATAACTTTGCCATATAAAAATCACAATATAATACAATAGAATTATGGCAAAGAAAAATCTTCATTTCGAAACTCTCCAGCTTCACGTAGGTCAAGAAAATCCTGACAGCGCCACTGACGCTCGCGCAGTACCTATATACCAAACCACATCCTATGTGTTCCGCAATTCACAGCACGCCGCCGACAGATTCGGATTGCGTGACGCCGGAAACATATACGGTCGGCTCACCAATACCACACAAGCGGTTCTCGAAGAGAGAGTCGCGGCTCTTGAAGGAGGCATCGCAGCACTCGCCGTGGCAAGCGGAGCCGCAGCAATCAGCTATGCCCTTGAAAACATACTGCGCGAGGGTGACCATATAGTCGCCGCCAACAACCTCTATGGTGGCTCTTACAATCTTATAGCTCACACATTTGAGCCACGCGGAATCACATCATCATTTGTTGATGTACGCGATTTCGATGCTGTGGAAAAAGCTATCCAGCCCAATACAAAAGCCATATTCATAGAGACATTCGGCAACCCAAATTCCGATGTCACGGATATTGACCGCATTTCAGAAATAGCACACAGGAATAATCTGCCATTAATAGTTGACAACACATTTGGCACCCCCTATCTTATCCGTCCGCTGGAGCACGGCGCAGACATTGTGGTTCATTCCGCCACAAAATTTCTTGGTGGACACGGCACAAGCCTTGGAGGCGTGATTGTGGACGGCGGAAGCTTTGACTGGAAAGCAAACGCTGATAAATTTCCATCCATAGCTCAACCCGACCCAAGCTATCACGGAGCTATTTTCGCCGATGTGGCAGGAGCGGCGGCATTTGTGACACGCATCCGCGCCGTGTTGCTTCGAGACACCGGCGCGACAATATCCCCATTCAACGCATTCATTCTCCTTCAAGGAGTGGAAACTCTGTCGCTGCGAGTGGAAAGGCATATTGAAAACGCCCTCAGGGTGGTGGAATTTCTATCAACCCATCCTAAGGTCGCCAAGGTCAACCATCCTTCTCTTCCCTATCACCCTGATCATGAGCTATACACCAAATTATTCCCCAACGGAGCCGCAAGCATCTTCACCATCGAATTAAAAGGGACACAAGAAGACGCATGGAAATTCATTGACTCTCTTGAAATATTTTCTTTACTTGCAAATGTTGCCGACGTGAAAAGCCTGGTAATACACCCCTATACCACCACCCACTCACAACTGTCGCCTGAAGAGCTTGAAGAACAGCACATAACTCCATCAACCGTGCGTTTCAGCATAGGGACAGAGCACATCGACGATATCATTGACGACCTCGCTCAAGCCCTTGACAAAATATAATGACCGTCCCGTGCGACACTCTGCGATATAGTGTGCCGCACGGGACAACCTCGCCGCATGGTAATCACAAAATTTTGGTGTTTTAAGAAAAACACTTAACTTTGCAGACGCATAGGTTTGCCAACCGCAACCGCCGGGAAGGCAATTAAAAGGGAATCAGGTGAAAAGCCTGAGCAGACCCGCTACTGTAAATCTCATGCAACGCATCGGCAACACAAGCCATTGAGGAAAGCATATCCTTGAGAAGGCAGCCGACGCGGAGATAAGCCAGGAGACCTGCCATGCAACAAATATTTCAATAATCTCGTGGATTAGATTTTGAAGTGAGTATGTCATGTTGCTTAGAACATAGAGAAATTTCAGCACAAATCTGTCGAATCATTCCGGCATTGCACTGCATAAGTGTCCGCTCAACAAGGAGGACACATTTTCATCATGTCATCGCGACTGCATATAAGGCTCCCCTTTCTTCTTGTCTTTTCCACCTTAACCAAACATTATCAACCAATGAAATGTCCAAGGTGCAAAGAGGAATTCACCCCTGCCAAAAGAGATCTCTTCAACTGGCTTCTCGCCCAACAGCTTGACGCGTCGCAGATCTCATTTATTTTGCTAAATTACGGGACGCATCTGTGCACGCGATGCGTTGCAGATTTAAAAGAGAGTTTTTATTCCACCGGAATAAATCCACGTTATGAATTAAAAGCCGGGGGAAACCATGATTAAAAAAGTTCTTATCGCCAATCGTGGCGAGATCGCAGTGCGTGTCATGCGCTCGTGCCGGGAAATGGGTATAAAAACAGTAGCGGTGTATAGCGATGCCGACCGAACCTCGATGCACGTCAGCTATGCCGACGAAGCTATTCTGATAGGAAAAGCTCCGTCATCAGACAGCTATTTATGTATCGACAAGATAATTGAAGCGGCAAAACTTTCAGGAGCGCAAGCGATTCATCCGGGCTACGGCTTTTTAAGCGAGAATGCCGAATTCTCCCAACGGTGCCAAGATGAGGGCATAATCTTCATAGGACCATCGGCAAAGAGCATACAGTCGATGGGCGACAAAATATCAGCGAGGAAATGCATGATTGACGCCGGCGTCCCTGTAGTACCCGGGACAGCGGCAAGCATGGATGAGGAAAACCTTCTCTCCACCTGCCGTGAGATAGGGCTGCCGGTCATAATAAAAGCGTCGGCCGGTGGCGGAGGGAAAGGCATGAGACTTGTTCGCGACGAATCAGAACTGATAGAAGCCTATCATGAAGCCAAGTCAGAGGCACAGTCATCATTTTCATCAGACGAAGTATACGTGGAGAAATACATTGAATCTCCGCATCATATTGAAATACAATTTCTTGGAGACATGCACGGCAACATCGTGCATCTGTTTGACAGAGAATGTTCAGTACAGAGACGTCATCAAAAGATTGTAGAAGAATCGCCCTCCCCCTTTATCACGGAAGATGTGCGGCAGCGGATGGGAGAAATCGCAGTCAAGGCAGCAAAGTCAGTAAACTACGTTGGTGCCGGAACTATCGAATTTCTTGTCGATGAAAAGATGAATTTCTATTTTCTGGAGATGAATACACGCCTTCAAGTCGAACATCCCATAACTGAGGAAGTGCTTGGAATAGACCTGGTGAAAGAACAGATAAACATCGCCAACGGCAATGCTCTGAGATTCTCACAAAAAGATATAGAGCAACGCGGTCACGCCATAGAATGCCGCATCTGCGCCGAAGACACCGAAAACGGGTTCATACCTACAGCCGGAATAATAAACAGCGTACGCACTCCGCAAGGAATAGGAGTAAGGGTTGACAGCTTCATATATGACGGTTACGAGATACCGATATATTACGACTCGATGCTCTCCAAGCTAATAGTGTGGGCAACCCAACGGAAATATGCCCTTGAACGTATGCGTCGTGTGCTTTATGAATATAAAATCACAGGCATCAAGACCAATATAGATTATCTGCGGAGGATTATGGACACGCATGACTTCGTGAATGGCGAATACACAACTCATTTTATCGAAGAGAACCAAAAGAATCTGTCCTCTCATGACGACAACGAAGAGGAGGCTGAGAAAATCGCAGTGATCGCCGCATATATGGATTACATCGTGGCTAAAAACAGTGAATTTTCCGTGACACAGCCACCTCATGGCGATCAGCGTCCTATAAGCCGCTGGCGTGCCTTTGCCAAGCAGAAAGGCGTACTAAGAATTTAAAGCTTGTTTAATCACATTTATAATCCACCCACATCATGCAAGCAAAAGTAAATGGGAAAATTTACGATATCGAACTGCTTTCAAAAGAAGATAATTCAGTAAGCATAAAGCTCAATGGCGAAGTGATAGACATCGATGCGGTAATGAGTGAATCAGGGTTCTGCTCAATACTCCACAATAATCGCAGTTATAATGCCGAATGTGTGAACACGTCGGAAGGCAAGTATGTAATCACAGCCAATTTTCGTAGATATGAGGTAGAGCTTCAGAATCCGCGCAAGAAATATATGCGTGGCGGAGGGAACCAAAATGACGAAGCACAGGATTGCATCAAAGCACCTATGCCCGGAAAAATAATAAGCATCCGTGTGGCTCCCGGCGACGAGGTGAAAAAGGGAGACACACTGCTCGTGATTGAAGCGATGAAAATGCAAAGCACTTATACGGCATCGCAAGATGCGATTATAGACAAAGTGGAAGTCGAGGAGGGCGACAACGTGCTTTCCGACCAACTTCTAATAAGTTTTAAACATCACATTGACTAAGGACATGGATTTCTACTCTATTTTAGAAGAACGCAATAAAAAAGCTCTTGCCGGCGGGGGAGCAAAATCAGTGGCAAAACAAAAATCAGCCGGAAAGCTGACAGCCCGCGAACGCATCGACATACTGCTTGATGACAATACATTTGTGGAAACAGATCGTTTTGTGCTCCACGACTGTAATAATTACGACATGGCGTCACGCCGCTATGACGGCGATGGAGTTGTGACGGGCTACGGAAAGATCGACGGAAGGCAGGTATATGTCTACGCCTACGATTTCACCGTGAACGGAGGTTCATTAGGGCGCGCAAACGCCTCCAAAATCGTAAAGCTTCAAAAAATGGCGCTGAAGACAGGCGCGCCAATAATAGCTCTTAATGATTCAGGGGGCGCCAGAATCCAGGAAGGCGTTAATGCATTAAGCGAGTATTCCGACATATTTTATCAAAATGTAAAAGCATCGGGGGTGATTCCCCAGATTTCGGCAATAATGGGTCCGTGTGCCGGAGGAGCCTGCTATTCTCCTGCCCTCACCGATTTCATCCTTATGGTCAAAGATACGAGCTATATGTTTGTCACCGGTCCGGATGTGGTTAAAACCGTAACCCATGAAGAGCTGACAAAAGCAGAACTTGGCGGTGCAGCCACTCATTCATCCAAGAGCGGAGTGGCACATCTGGTGGGATGTGACGAAGAGGAAACGCTGATGATGATAAGGGAACTGCTCAGTTTCATCCCTTCAAACAACATGGAGGATGGCGTGATAACATCATCTTATGACTCCGCACCACGAGAATGCACGAAATTAATGTCGTTGATACCGGAAAATCCCAATATACCCTATGACATGAAGGAATTAATCGAAGAGGTGGTCGATGAACACTATTTCTTTGAAATCATGGAGAATTTCGCGCAAAATATACTTATCGGATTCGCACGCATAGGGGGACGTTCGGTGGGCATCGTAGCCAATCAGCCCAATTATCTTGCAGGAGTTCTTGATATTGATGCCTCGGACAAGGCAGCCCGCTTCATACGATTCTGCGACTGTTTCGACATACCAATCGTCACGATTGAAGATGTCCCGGGCTTTTTGCCGGGACAACAACAGGAGCATGGCGGCATAATAAGACATGGAGCGAAAATAATGTTTGCCTATGCCGAGGCAACCGTGCCAAAGATAACACTCATCACACGCAAAGCCTACGGTGGCGCATATATCGTGATGTCATCAAAAGAGACAGGATGCGATGTGAATTTCGCCTACCCCAACGCCGAAATCGCAGTAATGGGCGCAGATGGAGCCGTGAACATATTATATCGCAATGCAAGTGACGAAGACCGGAACAAAGCCAGATCAGAATATGAGGAGATGTTCTCCAATCCCTATCGCGCCGCAGAAAAGGGGTATATCGATGAGATAATTCTTCCCAAAGACACAAGAATAAAGCTGATGCAAGCTCTTGAGATGACACAAAATAAGGTGGAATCCAATCCGCCTAAAAAGCATGGCAATATGCCGCTATAACCTAACTGAAAATACGACTGTTTTCTTTTATGTTAGCATCAATATTAAGCCGTCATTTTCTAAAATCGGCACAAAAAGCCCGACCGCATCAATCCATAGAATTAAAGATTGAGAAGAATATAATCAATGGATATGGTGATGATACAGAATTTTTCAGCGGATTCAACGGATTGAGCCGTGTCAGGATTGATTCCGGGAGAGTATACCAAAACTATCCTGTAATGACCGAGATGATCAGACTAACGGGCAGAATAAGCTTCAATCCATGCCATCCCGTCATTATGGATTTAGACAGCACCGTATGCAACGGCTATGGCAGCTCCCGGAATAGAATAACGATACCGGCTCCATCAAAACTACTTTATGCAATTCTTTCCGAGAATTGCAACAATGAGTTCTATGAGTCGCCCGAAATGTTGTCAAAGGACATAGTGGAGGCATACACGCACATGCTTACGGAACTTTACGGCAAAGGGAGCAAAACCGTAGATTTAAACGACGACTTCATGGCAAAATTCTTTGACAATGAGCAGACGGACAGATTCATAACCGGAGGCATTGATATCGACCGGCTCGTTGACCTCTTGTCGAAGACAAACAACGAGGTCATTGAGCGTTTGCCGGCAGACTTATACTCCACCCTGAATCTGCTGTGCTCAGAAGATGAAGCACCACGCTGTCACGCCGATAACCAAATTGCGTCAAGGATACTCTCTCTTATCGGCACAAATGCGGTATCATTAGATCTGAATTTGATAAGAGCATCCGGATACAGCACTCTCCGCCAACTTCCTGACTCAAAAAAAATATATCTTGTCATCAGGATGCCGTTTGACAAAGAATATGTGGCAGAGCAAGTAAGTATTGCATCCAATTATCATCCATACAAAATGATCGGGATAGCCCGGCATAAGCAGATAGCTCATAATAGCACTTGCATTATAAGAGACTTTTTATAAGAACTTTAGTGGAATATGCATTGTTTACTTAAGGAACCGGAGACAAATGGGCTTCGGTTCCTTTCATTAAAAATCTGTCAGGAATGGATAATAACAGCATTGACAAAGGCTCGACATCACAGCACAACACAAGAAACTTTTTGGCAGGAAACGCCTGCATACTGCTTGCCACCATATTTTGGGGAATAAATGTATCGGTCACCAAAGCGCTTATCCCCGACTGGATGAGCGCACACGGAATCACGGCGGTGAGACTCATAGGAGGTTGCATACTCTTTTGGATAGCATCGCTGTTCATGAAACACAAGCGAATAGCCGGGCATGACTGGCTGCGGTTTTTCCTCGGCGGATTTATAGGGCTGTTCGGATTCATATATCTGTTTGTGACCTCACTCAAATACGGAGATCCAATAGACATCTCGATAATAATGACACTGCCGCCGATATTTGTGATTCTGATGGGAGTCTTGTTTCAACACCGCCGTCCATCGTGGCTCGAATGTGCCGGAGTGATCATATCATTTGCCGGAGCAGTGGTGGTGATCCTCGATGCCGGAGCCGACAAAGTAAACGGAAGCGACCGACTGCTTGGCGATTTGCTCGCAGTTGCCTCCACTGTGTGCTACGCATTTTATCTTGTGATACTTGAAGGCCCGACAAAAACCTACAAGCCGGTGACAATGTTGCGGTGGGTGTTTCTTTTCGCCGCAGTACCTGCATTGATATTAGTTCCAGAAATGAGATATATGCCGATACTGCATACAGCTGAAGCGGCTCCGTGGCTGGAAATAGCCTTCATCCTGTTCTGCCCGACATTCATAGCCTATTTTCTGGTGCAACCGGCAATTAAAAGCATCGGCTCGGAATTAGTGTCGCTATATCAATACCTTCTGCCCGTATTTGCCACAATATCAGCCGTGATGATGGGGCTTGGCCACCTGAAATGGATGCAGGTGATTGCAATGCTCATAATCGTTGGCGGCATGGTTCTCACCAACTTCAGTAAGTTGAGAAAACACACAGGCAGTTAAGAATAATTTGCTAAATCCACAATTATTTTATACTTTTGCGGCATGGAACGCATATTCATGCTATTAGCAGATGTGCGTTTTCATAAGCAGACCATAATTGCCTCATTACGGCATAAAAATGCCTGCGACACTCCCGATAGCCCACGGGCTATCATCAAATTATGACAACACCACACCCTTTATCTGAGGTAATACTAAAGATATCAAGGGGAGTTAAAGAATTGTCTGAATTTAAGCCAGTTCCTTTTTTTGATGACTGACCAAACGGTTGACACCGACACATTAGTCGGCTCTATCCGAGCCTCCATCGAAATCCAGCATAAACGCGGCAAATTATCCACCGCCCGAAAGCTCATATATTGCCTTCAAAAAGTCGAGAAATACCTTGACGGCTCGGAACTTCCACTCGCCGACATAAACAAGGAATGGATCGACGGATTTGCCGATTGGATGATACGCCGGGAGGAACTGTCGGAAAACACCAAAGCCACTTACCTAAGGCTCATATATACGGTGTGCCGCACAGCCGCCGCCAACGGAGCAGCAGTCGACACATCGGCATTTGACACCGAGGAAATGAGCAACAGCGAGTCGACCCGCACTCTGCTCACCATCCACGACATACAGCAGCTCATGGCTGCCAAGCTCGACTGCCAACCGGTGCTCGAACGCGCACGCGATTTATGGCTCTTCAGCTTCCTGTGCGGAGGAGTGTCAATGACCGACATGATGAAGGCAACTCCTGAAATGCTGGAACAGGGGGTGCTGTCGACCGCCGATGGCAATGTGATGGTGACCGATGCCGCCCGAAGCATAGCCATCAGTCATTTCTGCGGCAAAGAATATGCATTTCACTCTGAAAGCCGTCCTCTTGACGACGCAGAAATAAAGACACGCACCGCCAGATTGAACTCGCTTCTCGAAATAATCGCCGAAAAAGCACGCATCGAAAAGCCCGTGACAATCGACAGCACACGCAGCACATGGCTCAACATAGCCCGCATAAAAGGAGATAGAGTCAACGATCCGGCATCTGACCGCCTGCTATTCAACAATCTCCTGCAAGAAGTGGCGGCACTGGTGGATCAAAATCGCCGGTACTGGTTTGCCATGCGATGCCTCCGATGCCCCATCGAGGATATGAGCGAGAAAATAAGCTCCGAATTTCCATCGACACGAGTGTTCATAGCCGAAAGCGACAGCTACGAAAGTACCGCAACAGGCGTGAAAAGAGTGCACAGCTCGGTAATTCGCGACATACTTTTCTTCAACACCACCCTATCGCAAGCCGAACTCATCAAACGACGGTTTCGCGAAACGGCATACACCTACGACTACCGTAGCGGCACATCGCGGCGGCTCGCCATCATCCCCGATGCCGAGATGAAAATGTTTATGTACATCAACCACATAACATCACGCGAGATAGCATGGTTTTTCCCGGAAGAAACCAAAACGCCTGAAATCCAGAAAGGATGCGGCGTGGTCATCACCGACGGCGAATGGAAAGGCGCACGCGGCACCTACCTCGGCCCCTCTCCCCGCTTCCCGCTGCACATCATCGTCTCCGTCGTCCTCGAAAACCTCAACATAGGCGTGTCGGCACACATCCCCCACCACTTCGTGCGCCTCGTCTGACACACACGCCAATCTAATTCTGCACATAACCAAATCGAAATGAATAAATACAATATTGCCGTAGCCGGCACCGGCTACGTCGGGCTCAGCATAGCCATTCTAATGTATTAAATTCAGTCATACACTGCATGAGTAATTCTGTACAAAGCACTAAACAAATAGCCAAAAACACACTCTACCTCTACATCAGAATGGCTTTGATAATGATAGTGAATTTATTTGTTGTCAGAGTAGTATTAAACACATTGGGGGCAGAGGATTATGGCATTTATAATGTAGTAGCAGGCACTATTACACTATTTACTTTTATCGGAACATCCCTAGCATCTGGAGCTACTAGATTTTTCGCAGTAGATATTGGTAAAAATGATTTAACGAAACTTAAGACAACATTCAGTTTAACATTATATATTTATTGGGGTATTGGGATAATTTCTGTACTACTACTTGAATCTATTGGCTTATGGTTCGTAAACGCCAAGCTGAATATCCCTGTAAATCGTCTTTTTGATGCAAATATTGTTTTTCAATTTGCCATTCTAACATTCCTTCTAAACATTTTTACGATTCCATATAATGCAGCAGTCATTGCATTTGAAAAGATGTCCTTTTTTGCACTCCTTGGATGTATTGAAGCTATTGCCAAACTATTTATTGCGTTCTCATTAATACTCATTCCTTCTAATAAACTAATATTATACGCCGCATTGATTTGCTTTGTGTCATTTTCAATATTGATATCATATATTACCTACACTAAAAATAAACTTAATGGGTGCATATTAATAAAAGTGCGTAACTTTTCTTTAGCAAAAGACCTATTAAAATATTCAGGATGGAATATGATAGGGACATCAGCTATTATTTTCCGTAATCAGGGGCTTCTCATATTGCTAAATATATTTTTCAGCCCTATCGTAAATGCCGCTCAAACCATTGCTCAACAAGTATATGGAATTGTAAACCAACTAATATCCAACGTATATCTTGCTTCTCGTCCACAAATAACCAAACAATATAGTTCCAATGAAATTGAAGCTATGTGGAATTTGATTTTCTTTAGTGGGAAAATCGCATATTTTCTTATATTACTTATTATCATTCCTCTTTTCATTTGCATTGATTTTATTCTCAAACAATGGTTAGTTGATGTGCCTGAATATACTTCAGTAATATGTAGATTACTATTGATATCCCTAGGCATTGAGACATTTACGAACCAGCTATTTGGCGGATTTCAAGCCGCAAATAAATTGAAGAGAGTTCAAGGAATTTCAAGTAGCATAATGCTCCTAAATTTACCTATATCTTACTTAATATTAAAACATCATACAGAAGTAACCATTCCATACATTGTAATAATCGGCTTATCTATAATATATTCAGGATCAATTGCTATTATAGCTAAAATAGACTTACAAATGTCTTTACGTCAATTTTTCAACAAATTATTTTTCCCTTCTTTATTGGTTTTATTATCTGCACCAATAATTCCTACAATAATTCATTTTTCGATTCAAAACAATTGGATTAACTGCATTATGACCATCACAAGCTCAATAATGAGTTTAATAATAATGGCATGGGCCTTTGGTCTAACAAAAACTGAAAAAAGCAACATAATAAACATCATAAAACGTAAATTAAAATGAAATCACCTAAAGTAATTGCAGAGATAGGCTGTAACCATAAAGGGGACATGGCGATCGCTAAAGAATTGATTATGACTGCTGCCACATATTGCAAAGCTGATGTAGTCAAATTTCAAAAAAGATGTAATCGCGAATTACTTACTCCAGAAGAATATAATGCTCCTCATCCTCATCCTGAAAACTCTTATGGAAAGACATACGGTGAGCACAGAGAGTTTTTGGAATTTTCACTTGATCAACACCGTCAATTAAAACAATGGTGCGAGGACTTCGGAATTGAATATTCAACCTCAGTATGGGACGTAACATCTGCAAAAGAAATTTGCTCATTAAATCCCAACTTAATAAAAGTTCCATCTGCTTGCAACTTAAATAAAGCTTTATTGGAATTTTTATGTGACAATTTCTCTGGCGAAATCCATTTATCTTTTGGGATGACATCAAGAGATGAAGAAGAGCAAATCATTTCATTATTTGAGTCAAAAGACCGGAATAAAGATTTAGTAATTTATGATTGCACATCCGGATATCCAGTTCCATTTGAGGACATCTGTTTACTTGAAATTGTCAGACTAAAAGAATTATATCAAAATCGAGTGAAGGCGATTGGTTTTTCAGGCCACCATCTAGGAATTGCAGTAGATTCAGCCGCAGTTGCATTGGGTGCTGAATGGATTGAAAGACACTATACGTTGGATCGAACTTGGAAAGGGACCGATCATGCAGCTTCACTAGAGCCTGACGGAGTAAGAAAATTAGTCCGTGATACCAAAGCTGTAGCAAAAGCTTTGGAGTATAAGAAAGAAGACATTCTTGATATTGAAAAAGTCCAACGAAATAAATTGAAAAGGAATCAAGTCAAATGGTAATAGCATTTATACCAGTGAGAGGCGGAAGTAAATCGATCCCACTAAAAAATATCAAAAATTTTTGCGGCAAGCCTCTTGTTTGTTGGAACATTGAGGCATTGGAAAGATGCAAATTGGTTGATGAAATAATTATAGCAACTGATTCTTCTGAAATAGCCGAAGTTGTCAATTCGCAGAACTATAAAAAAACACGTGTATATTGGCGTTCAGCAGAAAATGCAGTTGATACAGCAAGTACAGAAAGCGTGATGTTAGAATATATTGAAAAAGAGTCTATTCCAATAAATAACACTTTTATGCTAGTTCAAGCGACATCTCCAATGACGCAAACCGAGCATTTCACAGAAGCCCTGACTAAATATAATGCAGAAAATATCGATTCCTTATTATCATGTGTTCGTAATTTCAGATTTTTTTGGAATCCAGACGGAACTAGTAAGAATTATGATTTTATGAATCGCCCGAGAAGACAAGATTTTGATGGAGAACTGATGGAAAATGGTGCCTTCTATATCAATTCGGTTGGGAATATCTTACAATCCAAAAATCGCCTCAGTGGAAAAATTGGAATATATATAATGCCGGAATACACTGCGGCGGAAATTGACGAGCCTGATGATTGGATTGTTTTAGAAAGTTTAATGAAACGACACGTATTGAACAATCCTTCAAAAGAATCTAACTCAATTGAATTGTTTATTTCGGATGTCGACGGCACATTAACTGATGGAGGAATGTATTACTCCGAATCTGGTGAAGAATTAAAAAAATTCAATACAAGAGACGGAATGGGATTTCAGATATTGCATGAGGCAGGAATAAAGACCGGAATTATAACGTCTGAAAACACTTCTATTGTTAGCCGAAGAGCACAAAAATTAAATGTGGACTTTTTAATACAAGGTGAAAAATTCGGAGGCAAGTTAAACGCGATAAAAGAACTTTGCGAAAAAGAGAATATTCCCATTGAAAAAGTTGCGTACATCGGAGATGACATTAACTGTATCGAACTCTTAAAAAATGTTGGTTATCCGGCGTGTCCTAATGATGCTCAATATGCAGTAAAAGAAATTCCCGGAATAAAAGTACTTTCTTGTTGTGGGGGATCTGGTGTTGTTAGAGAATTCATTGATTTACTTCTTCAAAAACGATGTCAATGAAACAGCGTCTGAAAGTCTTAATTAAATCATGCCATTCTTTTTTTAGTAATTTATCTAAATCCATCATTTGGATAATTTATGTGCTAAGGCATGAAAATTTAACACCTTATATAAAGCAAAAAAATCAACCAAAGAAACTGTTAATTTTAGCAAATGGGCCAAAGCTAAATGAATGCATAAAGAATGGGATTCCAGAGATAGAATGTTCTGACATAAGAGTAGTCAATGACTTTTGTAGATCGGAATTATTCTTTTCTGTCAAACCGACCTCATACGTTTTTGCCGACCCATTTTTCTTTAGCGATGAAATGAACGAAAGACATAAACAAATTTGGAATGCATTTTCTAAAGTCAATTGGAATATGACTTTGTTTGTTCCATATCTTGCTTTTACAAAGATGACAAAGCAAATTCTGAATCCGAATATCAAAATTTGTCCATATCATCCCATTCCTTATGAAGGATGGAAGTCAGTACGCTTTCTTTTGTACAAAAAAGGGTTATCGATGCCTAGACCTCAAAATGTGGTTATACCATCAATATTTATTGGAATAAATGAAGGATATAAGCAGATTGATTTATATGGTGTCGACCATTCATGGACTAAAGAAATTCGAGTGAATAATAATAATCAAGTCTGTCTAATCAACAGTCATTTTTTTGACAATAAAACTCCAGAATTAAAGCCATGGCACAAAGGTATTGGTGAACCGGTTTATAAAATGCATGAAATATTACGCGATTTAGCTTGGATGTTTGATGGATATTACAAACTAAGGGAATATGCGGACAATATCGGCTGTCGTATAATCAATAAAACACCTGATTCATTTATAGACGCATTTGAGCGAGAGATTAAATAAAATAGGTATAACAATACTGCATGAAATGATAAGGCACATCATAAAATATGCAATTCTAAAATGGAAGTGGCGTGGAAAGGTACGCTTTTCGTGGAGTTCCAGAATTGACTTCCATTCCGAATTTGAAGGCATGAATCAAATTCATCCACATACCGATTTTTCAGGATACATGGGATATGGATCATACGTTGCATCACACTCAAGCTTATATGGTAAAATTGGAAAGTTCTGTTCAATTGCATCCTATGTAAGATGTAATAACGGTCGCCATCCTTACACTTATCCATACGTAACCACTGCTCCCTGTTTTTTTTCCTCAACAATGTTTAAACATCAAAACGGATGGACATTTGCAACAAAACAGAAATACGCCGAATTTACTTATGCAAATGACGCTGAAAAATATGCTGTTGAGATTGGAAATGATTGTTGGATTGGCGAGGGAGCATTTTTAGTTGGCGGGATAAAGATTGGAGATGGAGCTGTGGTTTTGGCTCATGCTGTAGTCACAAAAGATGTACCTCCATATGCCATAGTAGGTGGAGTTCCTGCTAAAATTTTAAAGTACCGATATACTACTGATGATATAGATTTCTTATTGAAAATCAAGTGGTGGAATAACCCAGTTCATTGGTTCGCAGATAATTGGGAAAAATTGAATGATATTAATCAGCTAAAGGAAGAATATAACGCAACCTAACAAAAAACTTCGATTATAGGAGTAATAATTGAGGCAAATCGTGCCCATAAATCCCATATAAAGCTCTTTATACCAACTAAGTATGCAACCATTAAAAATATCAGTGGTAACGGTAAGCTATAATGCAGTCGCCACTATTGAAGAAACAATCCTTTCTGTTGTCGACCAAACGTATAATAATATTGAATATATCGTCATTGACGGCGGCTCAATCGACGGAACTGTTGACATCATAAAGCGATACGCTGAAGGAGGATGTGAATACGGCAAGCACAACAACTTTATCTCCTATTGGGTAAGCGAACCCGACAAAGGCATCTACGATGCCATGAACAAGGGCATCGCCGCCGCCACAGGCGACTATATTTATTTCATTGGAGGAGACGATTTAGTTTTTGACGATAAAATATTTCAGAAAGTTAGTAGTTATATCAATTCCAATCGTTCAGATGTATTTTACGGAGATGTTGTGTTTCAACCAATCGGGAAAAGGTATGCAGGGAAATTTTCAAAATGGAAGTTGGCACATAAAAATATATGCCATCAAGCTATTTTTTATCCTTTATATATTTTGAAGAAATATTTATATGATTTAAAATACCCGGTTTATGCGGATTATTATGGAAATTTGATTCTTTGGCATTTGGGAATAAAATTCAATTACATGCCACTCAACATATGCAACTTTAGCATAGAGGGAACTTCCAATAATGGGGACATAGCCTTTAATAAAATGCGTAGTGCATTGATTAAATCATATTTAGGATTTCTTCCTTGGTCATGCTATAGATTAAAAGATCTTGGACATCGATTATTTAAAGGAAGAACTTCTAATCCAAAGTAATGTGATTTTCGCATAAAGATTTGAACCTAAAAGAGAATTGTGATTATTAATGGCAGACGTTAATCCCGAGTTAAGCGTAGCATTAGGAGTATTACTTGGATGTGTTTTTCTCCTGCTATGTGGAATTTCATATAAGAAATTTAAATCATTGATAGCTCCCGGGGTTGTTGTTCCTTTCGTTTGGGGATCATTGCTATTGTTATATAATTTATTAGATACTCCTTTATATCGCTTATCTAATTCTTTATATTTTTTAGTCACACTTTGTATAATCCGCAAAACGAAATGTTCCGGCTTCCCGAAACGAAATGTTCCGCTACCT
>CAJUTE010000039.1 GCA_910589555.1 uncultured Muribaculum sp. | reverse complement strand
GACCACCACACCTACACCGACCCTGAAGAAGTTATCGACTTCGCTACCCGCACAGGTTGCGACAGCCTCGCCATCTCTATCGGTACTTCTCACGGAGCCTACAAGTTCACCCCCGAACAGTGCACCCGCAACGCCGAAGGTCGCCTCGTGCCCCCGCCATTGGCATTCAACGTGCTCGACGCTGTGATGGAAAAACTCCCCGGATTCCCCATCGTGCTCCACGGATCAAGCTCAGTGCCTCAGGAATATGTTGATGAAATCAACGAATACGGCGGCAAGCTTCCCGATGCAATCGGAATCCCCGAAGAAGAACTTCGCAAGGCTGCAAAGAGCGCCGTTTGCAAGATCAACATCGACTCTGACAGCCGTCTCGCAATGACCGCTGCAGTTCGCAAAATAATGGCTACCAAGCCTGCTGAATTTGACCCGCGCAAATACCTCGGACCGGCTCGTGACGAAATGGAAAAACTCTACAAGCACAAAATCGAAGCCGTTCTCGGAAGCAAGGACAAAGCCCTCTAACAAAAACTCATTCAACACTCCCTACCCCACCAAAGGCATCCAACCCTTGGTGGGGTTTTCCTTTTCCCACACCAAGACAGCACAGCCTTCGTGGAGACAGTGCAGCTGCCACATCCGCCGCAACCCCACGATCCTTCGTGGGGACACCGCACCACCGCACGCCCCTCAGTGGGGACAGCGCAGCTGTCACATCCGCCACCCCACGATCCTTCGTAGAGACACCGCACCACCGCACGCCCATCAGTGGGGACAGCGCAGCTGTCACATCCGCCACCCCAGCGACCTTTCGTGGCGACACCGCACCACTACACGCCACTCAGTGGGGACAGCGCAGCTGTCACATCTGACTCAACCCCACGATCCTTCGTGGGGATACTGCACCACCGCACCACACATCATCAACAGCGGAGCTGTTGCATTTCACAAGAAAAACCACTATCTTTATCAAAAAAATCCTATGAGCCGAAATCACATATACGCACACTACGTATTTGTCACCAAGTACCGACAACCCGTAATCACACCCGAAAAAGAACGTGAGCTATTTGCCTACATAATGGGAATAACCGCCAACTTAGGCTGCACCCTCATAAGAATAAACGCAGCACTCAACCACATCCATATCCTCGTAAAACTCACCACAACAATAACAGCTTCCGACTACGTAGCCACCGTAAAACGAGCCTCATCGCTGTACTTGAAAAAGACCCGACTATTCCCAAAATTTCAAGGTTGGGCAAGAGAATACTCAGTCGACTCGGTTTCCCCACATTTCGTGCCTGTCATCAAGGCATACATCACCAAACAAAAAGAACACCACCAGGTAAAAAGTTTTGAGCAAGAATGGGTGGAGGCGCTACCCGATGATGAACGAGCATCATGGCAAATGAGATGGTTCGACACTTAGCCTACCTAAAGACGGACATCATGGGGCTATATCAAACGACACTGCTCCGCTGGGTAGCACAAAATTCATGTAAAACGAATAGGATGTCCATCATTTTTTGTACCTTTGCAAGATAATAGAATCATCTCAAAAAACTATATCATAACTTGCTATGGCAAAGGAACTCAAGGATCTCACCAAACGAAGTGAGGATTATTCAAAATGGTATAACGAACTTGTCGTAAAGGCTGACCTCGCCGAACAGAGCGCCGTGCGCGGCTGTATGGTCATAAAGCCATACGGATATGCCATCTGGGAAAAAATGCAGCGACAGCTCGACACCATGTTCAAGGAAACAGGACACCAGAACGCCTACTTCCCGCTGTTGATTCCAAAATCTTTCTTATGTCGCGAGGCTGAACACGTGGAAGGGTTCGCCAAGGAGTGTGCGGTCGTGACTCACTACCGCCTCAAAAACGATCCTGACGGCAACGGCGTTGTTGTAGACCCCGATGCTAAGCTCGAAGAGGAGCTAATAATCCGCCCCACATCGGAAACCATCATCTGGAACACTTATAAAAACTGGATCACAAGCTACCGCGACCTCCCCATCCTGTGCAACCAATGGGCCAACGTGCTACGCTGGGAGATGCGCACACGCATGTTCCTCCGCACCGCCGAGTTCTTGTGGCAAGAGGGACACACCGCCCACGCAACCCGCGAAGAAGCTGAAGCCGAAGCACGCAAAATGCTCGAAGTTTATGCCGATTTCGCCGAAAAGTTCATGGCTGTGCCGGTAGTGAAGGGCGTGAAGAGCGCCAACGAGCGTTTCGCCGGAGCAATCGACACCTACACCATCGAGGCGATGATGCAGGACGGAAAAGCTCTCCAGTCAGGAACATCACACTTCCTCGGACAAAACTTCGCCAAGGCATTTGACGTGACATTCATCAACAAGGAAAACAAGCCCGAATACGTGTGGGCTACATCATGGGGCGTGTCAACCCGACTCATGGGCGCGCTCATCATGACCCACTCCGACGACAACGGACTTGTGCTCCCTCCGCACCTTGCCCCGATCCAGGTAGTAATCATCCCCATCTACAAGAACAGCGAGCAGATTGCCGAAATCGACAAAGCCATCGAGCCTATCGTCAACAAACTCCGCGCCCTCGGCATAAGCGTCAAGTATGACAACGCCGACAACCGCCGCCCGGGATTCAAGTTTGCCGACTACGAGCTCAAGGGTGTGCCCGTGCGTCTTGCCATCGGTGCCCGCGACCTCGAAAACGGCACTGTCGAAGTAATGCGCCGCGACACTCTCGAAAAGCAGATCGAACCGCTCGAAGGCATCGAGGAATTTGTTAAAAATCTTCTCGAAGAGATCCAGGAGAACATCTACAAGAAAGCGCTCGCGCTGCGTGAATCAAAGACCCGCACAGTCGACACCTACGACGAATTCAAGAAAGAGATCGAAAAGGGCGGATTCATCCTCGCTCACTGGGACGGAACTACCGAAACCGAGGAGAAAATCAAGGAAGAGACCAAAGCCACCATACGATGCATCCCTCTCGATGGCGACAAGACTCCGGGAGTGTGCATGGTGACCGGCAAACCCTCGGCTCAACGAGTAATCTTCGCACGCAATTACTAATCCACTCATCATCATGAACCACAATCCCGTCATCGCGATCGTCATTCCTTGCTACAACGAGGAAGAGGCACTTCCCATTTCAGCCAACACACTGCTTGCCCTTCTTGACAGAATGGCGGCGGAAGAGTTGATATCCCCGCACAGCTACATAATGTGCAGCAATGATGGCAGCCGCGATGCCACATGGGACGTTATAACCAAGCTACACCTCCGCGATTCAAGAATCAAGGGGGTGTCGCTTGCTCATAACCGTGGACACCAATACGCGCTCCTTGCCGGATTGATGGAAGTGCGCGACAAATGTGACGCCGCAATATCAATCGACGCCGACCTTCAGGACGACCCCGAAGCAATCATCGAAATGGTCAAGCAATTCCGTGCCGGAAAAGAGATAGTCTACGGTGTGCGTTCAAGCCGCCGTACCGACACTTGGTTCAAGCGCACCACAGCCCACGCATTCTACGACTTGCAGAAAAGAATGGGACTCGACACAGTATATGACCACGCCGACTACCGTCTGATGAGCAACCGCGCGCTCGATCTTCTGAGCGAATATGGAGAGAGCAACCTGTTCCTGCGCGGGATAGTGCCGCAGATAGGACTCGACACAGCTATAGTCACCTATCAGCGCCACGAACGCGTAGCCGGAGAGTCAAAATACCCTCTTGCCAAGATGCTGAGCTTCTCCATCGACGGCATCACATCATTCTCGGCAAAACCCATAAGATTCATATTTGCCACCGGAGTAATCCTGCTGTTCATCGACATCATAGTTGCCATATATGTCATGACATCCTACTTCACCCACAATACCTACTCAGGCTGGACCTCGCTGATGATATCAGTGTGGTTCCTCGGCAGCCTCATTCTGATAGGTATAGGAATAGTGGGAGAATATGTGGGCAAAATATTCAACGAAGTGAAAAATCGTCCTCGATATGCCATCAAGGACAAGCTGTGGGACTGATATATAATTCCCTCAATCCTGCAAACACCGTTGCTGCCTACAGGTCAAGAATTCCCTCGGGCAATGTCATCACTATATATTTCTCCTCCTCGTTTATCTCATCGATCAACTCATCGGCGATAGGAATATATGTGCTCTTGCCATTTGGAAGCTCTACGATAAACAGGGCATTTTCAGTAGAATCATTTATGTCGGTTATGACGCCCACTTTGCGTCCGTCGGCATGGACTATGGCATAGCCTATAAGGTCAGAGGCATACAAGCCGCCATCCTCATCTTCAGTTTTCACATCATCGGCGATAAAGGCATACAGAGTCTTATTGACAAGCTTCGCCGCCTTTTCCTCCGAATCAATTCCGTCAATCTCCACTATAACCGAATCATGACGTTTCGGCCGAATGGAATTAAAGAAAAATGGCACATAAATGCCGTCAATGTCAAGAGCCACCTTTTCAAGGCGCTCGATGTCGACACTCTCGTCAATGACAGCATTAAGCTCACCCTTTATACCGTGGGGCTTGCCGAGCTGCCCTATCTCTATAAGTTCACTGCTCTCAATCATACACTGTCTTATTAATCGACTCTCAGTATATTGGCGCCTATTTGGTTCAGGCGCTTGTCTATCGACTCATAACCTCGGTCTATCTGGTCCACATTGTGGATGCGGCTCGTGCCCTTGGCGCCCATAGCCGCGATAAGCATCGCGATACCGGCACGTATATCGGGCGAAACCATATTGGTAGCTCGCAGAGAATGCAGCTTGCCCGAACCGATAACCGCCGCGCGGTGAGGATCACACAATATTATCTGCGCGCCCATGTCGATAAGTTTATCAACAAAGAACAAGCGGCTCTCAAACATTTTCTGGTGAATCAGCACACTTCCCTTAGCCTGTGTAGCCACAACAAGAAAAATACTGAGCAAGTCAGGCGACAGCCCCGGCCAGGGAGCGTCGGCAAACGTCATTATCGAGCCGTCAAGGAATGTGTCGATCGTATAGTGTTTATGAGCCGGAATAAACAGATCTTCGCCCTGACGCTGCAACTCTATACCCATGCGGGTGAAATTGTCGGGCATGATACCAAGGTCGTCATGGCTCACCCCCTTCAGCAGAATCTCGCTGCCGGTCATTGCCGCCATGCCGATGAAACTGCCCACCTCAATCATGTCGGGAAGCATGGTGTGGGAGGTGCCGTGAAGCTCCTTCACACCGTTTATCGTAAGAAGGTTGGAGCCGATTCCGCTTATATCGGCGCCCATGCGGTTGAGCATCTTGCACAATTGCTGGATATATGGCTCGCAAGCGGCATTGTAGATGGTGGTCGTCCCCTCGGCAAGCACCGAAGCCATTACGATATTGGCAGTGCCGGTAACCGATGCCTCATCAAGCAGCATATAAGTTCCGCGCAGTGAGTTGCCGAATATCTCATAAGCCTGAAGCTCCTCGTTGTATTCAAATTCCGCACCGAGTTTCTGGATACCTATGAAATGAGTGTCAAGACGGCGGCGACCTATCTTGTCGCCTCCGGGCTTAGGCAAAACCGCATAACCGAACCGTGCCAGAAGTGGCCCCACAAACATCACCGAGCCGCGCAAAGAAGCCGACCGTTTAAGATATTCAGCCGACTTGAGATAATCGATATTCACGCTGTCGGCTTGAAATGAATAGGAATGAGGGGCAAGTTTTTCCACCTTGACACCTATCTCTGAGAGCATGGATATAAGGTTGTTGATATCCAGTATGTCAGGAATATTGTGCATTTCGACCTTGTCAGAGGTCAACAATGTGGCGCAAATCACCTCAAGTGCCTCGTTTTTTGCTCCCTGCGGCGTGATTTCGCCATGAAGCTTATGTCCGCCTTCTACGATAAATGTGCTCATGTTAAAGATAGTGGTAAGTGTCAGTATGGAAAATGCCGGCAAAACGTATATTGCCGGCTATTTTTTCTTTTTCTTCTTAGATGTTGTTGCCGGTGCAGGCGCCGCTTTGAAATTATGCAGCTTATGCACGGCAGGATCAAGACGGATAGCACCATGGCTATACATGGCAAGATCCTTGAATATCTTGGCATCCTCAACGCCATCGGGGTTAGCAAGAAGAAGCTGTTTCTTCATGTGGTTGGCGATGAGATCCACAAGGGCGTCCTTTTCTTCACCGGGCTCCATAGCCACAGCCTTGGCTATCATAAGCTCTATATACTTGCCGTAATGGCGGAAGCGTATATCGGACAGCTCGTAAGGAATAGGCTCGGGGCGTGAATCAAGGCTCTCGGGCTTGATCACCTCGCATGGATAATCGATGTCGAGTTTGAAGTCGGACATGATTGCAAGATGATCCCACAATTTATGTTTGAAATCTTCAACGTCGCGAAGCTGGGGAAATAAATTCCCCATCGACGCGATGATTGAATAAGCGCACACTGTGCGTTCCTCCCGGTCAGGAATGGTGACACAATAGTCCACCATCTGCTGGATGTTGCGCCCATACTCCGGAAGGATGAGTTTTTTTAATTGTGTATTGTAAGTCAGCATCACAAATTACATGTTCATACCGCCGTCAACCTGGATCACTTGACCGGTCACATAGCTTGACATATCAGAAGCAAGGAACACAGCCACATTGGCGATATCCTCTACCTGACCTCCGCGACGCAAAGGAATCTTGTTTACCCATTCTGCACGGATATCGTCGGGAAGAGCGGCTGTCATTGCGGTTTCGATGAAGCCCGGAGCGATAGCGTTGGCACGCACACCACGGCTGCCCACTTCCTGAGCGATTGACTTGGCAAGAGCGATAAGTCCTGCCTTTGATGCGGCATAGTTGGCTTGACCGGCATTACCGTGAACACCTACCACTGAAGCCATGTTGATGATGGAACCTGCACGCTGGCGCACCATGATCGGAAGAACCGCATTGATAAAGTTGAACGCGCTCTTAAGGTTTACAGCGATAACGGCATCCCACTGAGCTTCGGTCATGCGCAGCATAAGACCATCCTTGGTGATGCCTGCATTGTTAACGAGAATATCAATTGAGCCGAAATCCTTCTTAATCTGATCCACAACCTCCTTGGTCTGGTTAAAATCGGCAGCGTTAGAAGCATAACCCTTCACCTTAACGCCAAGAGCTGCGATTTCGCGCTCGGTTGCTTCTCCGTTTTCATCGATAACAAGGTCGGTAAAGGCGATATTGGCGCCCTCCTGGGCGAAACGCAGGGCAAGAGCCTTGCCGATTCCGCGTGCCGCACCGGTGATAAGGGCGGTCTTTCCTTCAAGTAGTTTCATATATACTGTTTTTGTTTGCATTGAGACCGCCATTAAATGACGGTCTCACAAAGTTAATTAATTATTATATCTCCACCAAAAATGCTCCGCAAGAATATCCGCCGCCAAACACTGTGAGTCCTATCTTCTGACCCTTTTTGAAATTTTCACGGTTCTGGGCGAAAACAAGGGCGCAGCTTGCTGAACCCGTGTTGCCGAGCTCCTCGATATTGTTGAGGAAAGAATCATCGCTCATTTCAAGCTGGTGAGCCACCTGAGCCACAATGCGCTTATTTGCCTGATGCGTGATGATATAATCAAGATCCGACGGGGTCATGCCTTGCGGCGCAGTCACCTCATTGAGCGCGCGGATCATGTTCTGACAAGCGTTGACAAACACATCTTTGCCGTCGGGCATCATGATGCCACCCTCTTTCGGACGAAGCAACACACCTTCAGGACCTTTGCCGATATTGCCAAGTCCGCAGGTAAACACGCCGTCGACCTTAACGTCGGTGTCGGCAACCTTGTCGGCAGACAAGAAAAACGCTACAGCGCCGTCGCCCCACAGATGCCCTGCCTTCGGGTCAGACTCATTGGCATAATATGAATTATGCTCCGAGCACACAAGCAGAGCCTTCTTGGCTTTGCCGGCAGCGAAATATGTCTCGACAATCTCAAGACCGTTCACAAACGACGAGCAAGCCGATGACACATAAACAGCCTTGGCGCCATCTATATCATACTCCCTCTGTGCGATATGGGCAAGAGTAGCCACTGTATCGTAGGGAGAATATGATGCCGACACAATCAGGTCAACATCCTTGATGTCATACGGAAGAGTTTTCAACGCATCGGCGATAGCCGCAAGACCCATCGAATTGTGACCCTCGCCTTCGCCGGCGCGTGAACGCGTCTTGATTCCGGTGCGCTTCACAATCCAGTCATCGGTCAAGCCGTTTACTTTCTCGAAATAAGCATTGTCCACTCGTGCCGACGGAACATAATAGCCCGTAGAATTTATATACATCGTCATATCTGTTTTATTTTGTTATTGCTGATAAAATATGGTGTCTTATGTTTTCCTTAATCATATCCTTGTCAAGCCCAAGGCGAGTGAAATTATTCCGAAGATATGACAGCTCAAGACCTTGGAATATCATCACCACCGCAGGAAAGAGGTCGCGGGTCCTTTCGGCATCGAAAACACCGCTTTTAAGACCCTCCCTTACTATCTCGTCAAGAATCTCACGCTCCTTTTCAAGCGCCATATAACGTATCTTCTCTATCTTCTTGACATTGCGCATGAACAAGGAGCGAAGCATCACATTCCCGTCATAATACTGCATGATCGCCTCGACTATTACATCAACACGCAAGTCGATAAAACGGTTGAGTTTCTCCTCAGGCGACAAATCCGACTTCACAACATCCCGAAGCCGTGCCACAAGCTGCTCGCTCTCGCGCTCTATGACTGCATTGTAGATCTCTTTCTTACTTTTGAAATAAGTGTAAATAGTGCGCCTGCCTTTGTCTGAGGCATTGGCTATGTCGCTCATAGTGGTATTCTCAATACCCTTATGGGCAAAGAGCTGACGGGCTACGTCTATCAATTTCTCGCGAGTTTTTATAACCATCAAATTGCACAATAAAGTTTTGGCTGTGCGAAATTACTCATTTTACCCGAATAAAGTGCAACAAATACCGAAAAACTTCCCACAATGGCAATTGAATACACCTCCCGACTATCAAGATGATTCTTGCCGAATCAAAAATTTATGACACATTTCCGTGGGTCTCTCTGCCTTGCAGAGATTCATCAATATCCGCGCAATTCGCAAACAACCTGAATCCGAAAGGATTCATCAATCGGTAGCCCGGGGCCGAGCCAAAGGCGAGACCCCGGGTTGTGAGATCAGGGTTATTCTGATTCTGAAAGAATCATCTATAAAAAGACAGCGCCATGGATTCCATGACGCTGTCGAAGATGCGGGGCGGAAAGCCCCTTATGGTAACGGATTAACGGTTGAGAACCTTAGTGGTCTTAACTGAACCGTCGGAGTAGTAAGTGCGAACGATGTTGATGCCCTGGATCATTTCCGGCATAAGCATACCGCTGATGTTGTAGATTTCAGTGCGTACAACTTCAACTTCTGCCACTTCAACATCCTCGATGCCTGATTCCGGATCGTACTTCTGTGACACCTCACCGTTGTTGAGGATGTAGATGTCGCCGATGTTAAGACCGCTCGGCACCTTTGCTACGCGAACATAGTAGTCGCCCTCATCATTGATGGATACGCGGTGACGTTTGATATAGCGGACAGTGGGTGATGCTGCGAGGTCACTGGCTTTCTCCCAAGTTGTTCCATCTTTAGAAATCTGGAGCTCTCCATTTCTTACCTTGTTGTCCTTGTTACCGTTACCGATATAGACAACTACATCAAACGGAGCCTTGAATGCCTTTGTTGATTCTATTGAAGCTGACAAAGGATCGCCGCTCTTTGAACCCTTGAACGACATCATACCCTTAGTGGAAAGGCCTCCGATAAGGTCTTCAGCAGTATCAGCATAACGACCGGCAAGAACTGCTCCGGTGGGTTCGCCGACACCATCGCCTGCAGTTGAGGTAAGCTCACCAACGAGAACCTGACCTTCCGACACGAGCATCCAGTCATTTTCGGTTCCTTCGTTAGCCTGCATCACCTTTCTTGCTGCGGGATCCGGCTTGTAAACAGGAACTTGTGTAGGATTATTGTCTGCATCAACGCCATCCTCATAATGGTCGATTTCGTCGGTATAGTGAGCCCATGCGTTCTTGCCCCAATAATAGTGGGCTTTTGCTGCACCGGAAGATCCTTCGGCGGGAGTTGCAGGCATCCATGCAGCCTCAGAAGCAGAGAAGTGCGACACTGTATCCATGCGGATAGTGTTCTTGTTCAGGCTCTTGATCACTACATAGTCTTCAGCGAGGTCAGAGAGCACGCAGTTTTCAGCGGCAGCCATAGCATAGATGGGAGTCGGCTCCTGTGAAAGAGTGATCGGCTCGACATATTTCTGAGCGTAAAGCGTGTCGGTAAACTCACGGTAGCTGTAGTAGATAGCAGCACCGGGAGTAGCACATTCGATAGTCACGGTAGTAGAGGTCTCATCCTTAATCATATCGAAGGTGGGAGTTGCCACCTTGCTCATGATGATAACTTCAGCAGATGCGACAGCACTGGGAAGATAGCCGTCGAGTTCAGCCATAGCCTTTACAGTCTTAGCTTCGGTAAGCACAAGAGGCTCAGTGTAGACAGGGCTTTCCACAGTAGGCTCAGCACCGTCAAGAGTGTAGTGGATCACAGAGCCGGCAGCAGCGGTGATGGTAACTGTAGTTTCCATGTCGCCATTCTTCTGCTCGATCTTAGGAGCGGTAGCACCTACAACCTCTCTCTTAGTTGAAGCTGCATAAACAGCGAGATCGCTGATAATCATTTCCGAACCGCTGAAAGTTGGCACATAGTCAGCTGATAACGGGATGTTGATATAGGTGTTGCGACCTGCGTTATGACGGTGGATAGCCACCTTGCCGTCGATAGTAGCAACTACAGCATCATCAGCGAAATAGTCGCCGAGCTCGATTGTCGACAATGTGCCGGCACTGAGAAGAGCATCACCATTAGCGATGGATGCGAATGTTTCATCAGCAGCAAAAGCATCTGTCATAGTCACGCTCTGAGCATCTGATGTAACAGCCTTGCCAAGCCCCCATGCCTCATAAAGAGCTGCATTGAGGTTCACCATTGGCTGGTAAGCGATAGCGCTCTTAAGAACAGGAACTATCTTAGAGTCTGCAGCAACAACATTGGATACAATCACTGCCTCATAACCCTGAAGGTCGGCGAGAGTAACAACAGCATCATTAGCATTAAGAGGAGTAACATCAAGACGAGAATCTCCCTGAAGCAACATCAACGCAACATCGTTGTCAGCATCATCGCTCACAAAGGCAACCTTCTTTGCTTCCTCTACGACACCACCTCCACCGTCGATGTTGATTGAGAAAATATCAACACCGTTAGTTGACTTGAGGATAACTTCAGTCGGTTCAACAATGTCATCATTCACTTGGAAAGTAACGACATAACGAGTAAGGTCGACATAAGCATCTCCGGCAGGAGCGCCATCAATAGCGGTCATCTGCTCACTTGTCAAATAACGACCGCCACCCTTATCAGAAGGAGCAGCCGACATAAAGTCAACTTCCACTTTCTGTCCGGCTTTCAATGCAGGAAGAACGAGCTCCATATTCTTACGGCAAAGACGGAAACGTCCATACCCGTCAGGAAGGCCCATTATCGGTCTAAGTGTTTCAGTCTGAACACCAATTCGGAAGTCAGAGTTACTACTAACACCGCTCGTGGTAAGCTTCAGACCGGCAAGCTCTTCAATTTCAACGCCATTTGCAACAAATGAAATTGTTTCAGTAATTTTGTTGGCGTTAGTCCATGACCTCGGAGTTCCGTCGGCTTCCGTATCAGTTTCTCCGGAATCCTTCCAATTGGAATCGGCTTTAAGATTGGCAGTGGTCTCAGCGCTAAGTCCCTTGGTGAAATCCCAAGACTTGCGATCCTGTGCGGTAGCTCCAAGAGCAACACAGAAACCCAGCACTGCTAATACAAGAGATAATCTTTTTTTCATTAGCATGGTTTATTTAAAGTTAAAGAAATGGTATTTAATATATTATTTGGTCTAAGGTTGATGTTTTATTTGTCTAAAGCTAATTATTTAACATTCGCACTAAACACCGACAAATATACACAATTTATCGTTATTTACCAAATATTTAACTAATTATCTTTCCACCCCTCCCTAAATCCCTTAACGACCCTAACGACCCTAAAGCCCCATCACCCTCAACTCTCGACTCTCAACTCTCAATTCTCAATTCTCAATTCCCCATTCTCAATTCAAAAAAAAGGATCCTGCCGAAAACCGACAAGACCCTTTTACAATTAAGAGTTATTTTGTATCAATTATTGAGCAAGAGAAAGAACCAAGTCCTTTTCGTCCTCATTTTCTGCAATCAGAAGTTTGCCTTCACGGGCAAGCCAGCCGATAGCGGCATAAAGCTCCTTATCTTTCAATTTAGTAGCTTTCTTGATTTGCTTAAGACCCATAGCCTCAGCATCATTTAAAGCATTCCATAATAGGCCGGCATTATAGCCGATAGTGTCAATGTTCATGTTGGTTAAATTTTTATTTGTTATACATTAAATGATAAAACGCGGCATTATGTTTATATTCTTTCGGCAAATTTACAATTATTTTGCAAATAATAACATATTTATCCCATAATTTTTGAATTCAAAACATCAACCCCCTTCCATCCCAACATTCCATCCAACATTCCCGCTTGCACAAATGTTATAATCAAAAAAATCACACTATGCAAGATTCCACCTACCGCCCCTATACATTCGACCGCGTGGTGCGCATCCTCGCCACCATCGCAATAATCGCCGCCGCGATATGGCTCATCAACCTGTTGCGCAACGTGTTGCTGCCATTCGTTGTCGCCTGCCTCGTTGCCTATCTGCTGGATCCCCTCGTCGAGCTCAACCGCAAATGGCTGCATCTCAAAGGACGTGGACTCGCAAGCCTGATCACTCTCCTCGAAGTGACATTCATCATAGCGTTGCTCGGATACTTCTTTGTGCCATCGGTCATCAAGGAGGTAAACCAACTGGAAAGCATGGTCAAACAAAGCTCACAAGGCTCCCCCATTCCATTCATCCCCGAGGACATCGCCGCGCCTGTCAGAAAATGGGTGAGCGACTTCAACATCAGCAACCTCATGCAGAACTCCCACTTCATGTCGCTTCTCAACTCAGGATCATCCTTCATCTCCGCCACCATCGACTTCCTCCTCCACACCCTCGAATGGCTCCTCACATTCATCTACATCATCTTCATCCTCATCGACTACCCCACCCTCATGAAAGGATTCCGCAAGCTTGTGCCCATCAAATACCGTCCCGAAGTCTACCGTGTGGAAGATGAGATAAAAGACAGCATGCACCGCTACTTCCGCAGCCAGGCGCTGATAGCCCTGTGCGCGGCAGTGTTCTACTGCATCGGATTCTCGATCGTGGGCATCCCTCTCGCCATAATACTCGGAATCACGGTGGGAATACTCTACATGATTCCCTATTTCCAATACGTGACACTGATCCCCGTAGCCATAGTATGCCTCATCGACTCAAGCACCGGAGCGGTGCATTTCTGGCAAGAACTCGGCGAATGCCTCATAGTATACGCCGTGAGCCAATGCATCTGCGATTACATACTCACCCCAAAGATAATGGGCAAAAGCCTCGGACTCAATCCGGCTATCATACTGCTGTCACTTTCCGTGTGGGGAACACTCCTCGGCATAATAGGAATGATCATAGCCCTCCCCGCCACAGCCCTACTGCTCGACTACTACCGCCGCTACATCATAGGCGACGACCACCCCGACACTCAACAAAACCGCATCCACAAGGACTCATCCGGCGGCAGCCCGCGCAGCAAGCGTTAGGATTGCTCTCCCTCGCAGACACTCCCCCGGAAAAAACAGATTGGACCGCGCCAATATCGGCACGGCCCAATCCCTTATTTGTACCTATTGTGTGTTTACTCTTTATTCAGCGAGATCCACGGCATAATACACTTTTCTGCCCGTGGGATAAATACCGGTGATAAACATCACCTTATCCGCATCGCTGCTCTTCATTATGGCGTTGTAGATCTGCTCCACGTCATCCTGCGACTTAACACGCGCATTGTTGATGTCAAGGATGATGAAGCCCTCCTTTATGCCGGCGCTCTTGAACTTGCCATCCTTCAATCCGGTCACCTGAAGTCCCGAACCGAGCTGGAACTGTCGGAGCTGCTCGGCGGAAAGCGGCTTGAACGCACATCCTAAAGCCGAGAAATCATCAGCTTTGGTCATCTTCGTGTCGCCCTGGCTGTTGCGCAGAGTCACATTCACGGTCTTTGTCTTATTGTCACGCACATATTTCACCGAAATCTTGTCGCCGGGACGATACTTGTTGATCGCCTCCTGCATCTGAGCGGTGCCGTGGATAGCGGCGTCACCGATTCCCACAATCACGTCGCCGGGCTGCAAGCCTGCCTCCATCGCGGCGCTGCGCTCAACCACCTCACGCACATATATGCCGTCATTAACGGCGGTGATGCCCTTCTCCTTGGCAAGCTGGGGGGTAAGCTCCTCAAACGACACTCCAAGTATAGCGCGCTGAACAGCTCCATACTGCTTGATGTCGGTGATGATCTTGGTCACGATAGTGGTGGGGATGGCAAACGAATAGCCGGCATAGTTTCCGGTTTCGGAATAAATAGCGGTATTGATGCCCACAAGTTCACCGTTGATATTGACCAGAGCGCCACCCGAGTTGCCGGGATTCACAGCAGCGTCAGTCTGAATATAACTCTCGATGCCGAGAGCTCTGCCATGAGTTGCCGACGAGATGCTGCGCGCCTTGGCGCTAACAATACCGGTAGTCACGGTCGACGTGAAGCCAAACGGGTTGCCCACGGCAAGAACCCACTCGCCCACCTTCAGAGCATCGCTGTCGCCGATTGGAATCACGGGCAGATTCTCTGCCTCGATCTTCAGAAGCGCCACATCGGTTGCCGGGTCAGTGCCCACAACCTTGGCATTGAACGTGCGGTTGTCATTGAGCGTAATCTCAAGACGCTCGGCATTGCTTATCACATGGTTGTTGGTCACGATATAGCCATCCTTGCTGATGATGACTCCCGAACCAAGGCCTATCTGCTGCTCGGCTTTCTCACTGGGCTGCTGTTGCTGCGGACGCGAACCTCTGCCACTCGGAGAGCCGAAAAAGAAGTCAAACAGCGGATCGCTGAACGGAGTCTGCTGCTGTTGGCGGCTTCCATATCCGTTATATCCGCGCGGTGACGCAAAACTCTTTATGCTCACCACTCCGTTGATGGTGCTTTCTGCCGCATGGGTGAAATCGGTGGGCGGGGTCACGCCATGCGCCACCGTATAAAACGAGCCTCCTGACGACGGCGCCTCACTGCTGTAGGAGGACGGCGATATCGAATACTTATTCTCCAGTTTATCTACAGCTACTACTGTAATTGCGGAACTTGCTATAGCAACACCACAAGCCATTAATGCGATTTTACTGTAAATGTTCATAATCTGTGTATTGTTAATTTTAAGAATTCACACTGTTAAATTTTAACTCTTTCTCTTATGACGCAAAAATAATGCAATAATTTAATCGATGAATAAAAAAATCGACCGCTTAAATCTATTTAATAGATGACGCCACTCAATTAACTGAATTTGACCTTATAAAGCTAAATTTATGTAAAAACTGCCACTATGTCACCCCCACCGGTGTCATAATCAGAGGCATTCACCTCGCCTGAGCCTCATCAGCCAAAATATTATTTACTCATCTCCATGAAAATGACTAAATTTGTAAAATCAAGAAACTATGATTATGAAACGAATTCTATTGATCTCCTGCTGCGCTGCAATTCTATGGGCGGCGACAGGATGTAAGACAACCGAGGCTAATTACAAAGCCGCCTACGAGATGGCTAAAGAGAAGTCGGCTGAGAAATCGCCCGTCGACGGCACCATATATGAGCAGATGCGACGTGAAGCCATCGACTCAAGGCTCGTGGTAAACGGCGACTCAATCCCCATGGTCACCGCTCAGATCTCTGTAGTGCCGGGATACTCCACTCCGCAGTCGGTGAAGAGATATTCCGTCGTGGTCAATCAGTTCAAGCAGGTGTTCAATGCCAAGTCGCAGGTCGACCGACTGCGCGCTGCGGGATACCCCGACGCACTGCTCGTGGTCACTGCCGAACCCCTCTACTACGTGGTTGCGGCAAGCGCTGACACTCCCGAAGAAATCGCCGGTCAGTTCAAGAAAGTTGCCGACGATAAATCCATCGTCAAGAAATCGCCATTCCCCTGGGTTTTACGTCCCGCAAGCTACCCTCTGAAATAGTTAAAATATGTTTTACAGCATAAACGCTTGTTAATGATAAATCTTTTATATACTTTTGGAGAAACAACATACTTGACCGTTTTTTCAAAATATATGTTTTTATAGATTGTAGATTAAAAAGGGTGTCGTCGTGATGACAACACCCTTTGATTTTTCTTCCGCATTACAGCGTGCATTGCAGATCCACCACGTCAAGAAGCCTGCCGAATTTACAGCCCACATTCTTGAAGTGCGACACCTGTTCAAATCCTATTCTCTTGTGAAATGCCACACTTGCTGCATTTTCAGCCGTCACGCAGGCTATGAGCACCCGGTAGCCGCGTGCCCGGCATTCCGCGATCAGCCTCTCCATGAGCAGCGTGCCTGTGCCATGCGCTTCTGTTCCGGCTTTCAGGTAAATGGTGGTCTCCACCGTCCCGTCGTATGCCGCCCGCTCTTTCCAAGGGTGCACGTAACAATAGCCGGTCACTTCGCCGTCACTGTCCTCATGCACGAAATATGGATGATGCTGTGCTATCGACGCTATCCGTCGAGCCATCCCGGATTCAGTCAGCGGCTCGGTTTCGAAGGACACGGTCGTCTCCTTGACATAATGATTGTAGATGCGGCTTATCGCTGCCGCGTCTTGCAGTTCTACAGGTCTTATCATTTTACATCGATATGAAACAATCTTGCGGCATTGGCAGTGGTGACATTGCACAGCTCCTCAACCGTCATGCCTAAATGATTAGCCACATAGGCAGCGGTATGGACGATGAACGCCGACTCATTGCGTTTCCCCCTATGAGGCACCGGAGCAAGATAAGGTGCGTCGGTTTCAAGCAGCAGCCTCTCGGCGCCTATGGCGGGCAATGTGTCACGCAGCTTTGAATTCTTGAATGTGACTATGCCGTTGATGCCGAAATAAAAGTCGCCGCGGCGGCGTATTCTCTCAACATCCTCGACCGTGCCTCCGAAGCTGTGAAACACCCCGGCAGGCACCCGCTCCATCGAGTCAAATACCTCTAGAATCTCATCAAGCCCCTCGCGGCAATGTATGATCACCGGAACGCCGCGCTCCACCGCCCATTCACATTGAACGCGAAACGCCTGCATCTGCTCCTCCCGGAATTGCTTGTCCCAGTAAAGGTCGATCCCTATCTCGCCTATCGCCACATAATTGGCGCCACTGTCAAGCTCGGCTTTGATAAGCGCCAGATCCTCTTTCCAATTGCCGCCGATCTCGGTGGGATGCAGCCCCATCGCTATCGACGTGCTGTCGCTGAACGCTGAATGCAGCTCCTTCATCGGCGCTATGGTGCCGAGGTCGACATTGGGAAATATGAGATGCCCCACTCCGGCGGCAAGCGCCCGGGAAACGGCGCCGTGCGGATCTTCAAAATCCGGAAGATAGAGATGGGTGTGAGTGTCTACTGTCATGAACGTCGGGTGAGTGATTTTTCAGCGAGAGTGCGGAAAAATTCGGTCGCTCTGTCTGAAAGTTCCGCACGTTCAATCGCCTTGATAGCTTCATTCGTAGCCTCCTCGATGAGAGAGCGGCACGCCGCTTCGGCGCCGGTGGCGTCATATATGGCGCGCACGCGTTCTATTTTCTCATCCGAGCGGGTGCCCATCAGCGAGAGCAATTCCGTTTTCTGCTCGCCCGTAGAGTCGGCGAGAGCCTTGATTAGAAGATATGTCTTTTTATCGTTGAGTATGTCGCCACCTATCTTTTTGCCGAACACCGTCGGGTCGCCGTAAGTGTCGAGCCAGTCATCCTGAAGCTGGAATGCCTTGCCAAGAGCCTTGCCAAACTCTTTGAATGCCTGTCGCCTGTCCTCGTCGGCGTTTGCAAGAATAGCCCCCATCAGGCACGGTGCGGCTATCAGCGCTCCGGTCTTCTGTGAAATCATGTCGAGATACTCCTCGATCGTCACATCAGTGCGCGATTCGAAATCCATATCCTTCTGCTGCCCTTCATACACGTCAATAGCCGTGTCGTTGAACAGCGCCAGAATATCAAGAGCCGACTTGTCGCGCAACCCCTTGGTCACCATCATTCCCGCCATCGTGAGCATCGTGTCGCCCGAGAGTATGGCGGTGGCGGCATCCCACTTCACGTGCACCGTAGGCTTGCCGTGGCGCATATCGGCACGGTCCATCAGATCGTCGTGAAGCAGCGTGAAGTTGTGAAACATCTCGATCGCGAGCGCCTGGTTGACAGCCATCCCCATCGGCACTCCGAGAGAGTCGGCTACTGCGAGCAGAAGCATGGGACGCAATCTTTTTCCTCCGGCTTCAATGGTGTATTTTATCGGCTCATAAAGCCGGGCGGGACGCGACGGATATTTTATCGCGCCAATCTGGGAGTTGATGTAATCAACATATTCGTTGACAGTATGCATGATATAGGGATGTTTTGGTTATGGTCAAAATATAAGTGATGAAATGGAGTCGGAATTGGCTCTGATATATTCCTCGAAACCCTCGATATAGGAAACTGCGGAAGCGGAATCGCCCGAAGCCACATATTTATACTCGTTGGCTCTCACGTCGAGCAGATACCCTTCAAGCTGTAATTCCGACATAGAGTTTATCGAATCGATGAGAGCGGCAGCCGCCGCCTCGCCTTGCGAATAAGCCTCTTTCTCCTCGGCGCTCTTTCCGCATCCGGCAAGCGCAAGCATGGAAACAAGGGCTGCGTATAATAAATGTTTCATAACAGTGTCATTGCTATTTTTGCGCAAGCCTCGGCATCGGCAAGCGCGTTGTGATGGTTGTTGAACGGAATGCCCATGAAGTCACACACCACCGGAAGCGAATAGCTCCCTATGAGTTGGCGCGGAATGGTCCGTCGGGCTTTCTGGAGAGTGCACAGAAATGTATTGTCACACCATGTCAGACCATACACCCGGTGAGCCTCCTTGAGGCATTTTTCGTCAAACATTTTATTGTGAGCCACAAACACCGCCTCTTCCGGATGGGATTCGTAGCCGAATTGCTTGAGCATAGCCTGCCACACACGGTCAAAAGTCGGCGAGTTTTCAGTGTCCTCCCGGAATATGCCGTGGATATTCTCTGAAAAGTGGCGGAAATAGTATTCCGGTTCCGGTTTCACAAGTTCATAGAACTCGTCGACAATCACGCCACCCTCCACCTTCACCGCGCCAAGCGCGCAGATGCTCGATGGATGATTGTTGGCGGTCTCTACATCTATGGCGATAAAATCATTCATCTCCTGCGATTTTTATTAGGCGTTCTCTCACATTTTCCATGAGCCACCGCGGAGTGGAGGTGGCGCCGCATATTCCCACGCTGGCAACCCCGGTGAGCCACGACGGCTCAATCTCATCGGGGTTAGAGATGAGATGAGTGTTGGGATTGACCTCGGCACACTCCCCAAACAGGATTTTGCCGTTGCTGCTCTTCTTGCCGCTCACAAAGAGGATCAGGTCATGAGCCGATGCAAACTCCCTGAGCTTGGGCACTCGGTTTGCCACCTGGCGGCATATCGTGTCATAATATCTGAAAGTTGTGCCGGGCGATTTCTTCGAATCGATAGCCGAGATCATTTCCGAAAGACCCTGAAGCGACTTGGTGGTCTGCGAATAGAGCACTATGTCATTGTCATAGTTTAGCTTGTCAAGACCCGTGATATCCTCCACCACGATAGCCTCCCCGTTGGTCTGACCCACAAGCCCGTTCACTTCAGCGTGTCCGCGCTTGCCGTAGATGACTATAGTCTCGTTGCCCGACCGGCTGTCATACGATTCCCTGATGCGTTTCTGTAGATGCAGCACCACAGGGCAGGTTGCGTCAATGATGGTGATGTCATTCTGCCGGGCTATTTCGTAGGTCGACGGCGGCTCGCCGTGGGCACGCAGCAGCACCTTCACCCCATGCAGCTTCGAAAGCTCATCATGGGTGATGGTCACAAGACCGCGTTGCCTCAGCCGCTCCACCTCGTCGCTGTTGTGCACGATGTCGCCAAGGCAATACAGCGTTCCGGTGCGGTCAAGCTCATCCTCGGCTTTGCGTATCGCCGACACCACGCCGTTGCAGAATCCTGAATCCTTGTCAATCTCTATGCGTATCATGCATTTATCTTGCTGTGATATAAATCAAGAAGCCATTGGTTCTGGGCTTCAACACTCATGGTCGAGTTGTCGAGAGTCACGGCATCGGCGGCTTTTCGCAGCGGGCTCTCTTCACGTGTCTCATCAATGTGGTCACGCTGGGCGACATTAGCGAAAACCTCTTCGTAATTAGCCGGAATCCCTTTGGCGGCAAGCTCTTGCAAGCGGCGTTGTGCGCGAGTCTCCACCGAAGCGGTCACAAACACCTTCATTTCAGCATGAGGAAACACCGTAGTGCCTATATCCCTGCCATCCATCACTATCCCCTTACCGTTGCCAAGCTCCTGCTGAAGATCCACAAGCTTATGACGCACTTCAGGGATAACCGACACCTGCGACACATTCGACGACACATCCATGCGGCGTATCAGCTCCTCAACATCCTCACCGTTAAGAAGCGTGTGCTGCTTGCCGTCAGGCATCACACGGAAATCGACATTGATTTTAGGCAAATCGGCTATCAAAGCCTCACGGTCCACATCTCCATTTGCCACAAGCCCGTTACGCATAGCCCAAAGAGTCACGGCACGATACATGGCGCCCGAATCGATATAGCGGTAGCCTATCTTCGAGGCAAGAGCCTTAGCCATCGAGCTTTTGCCCGACGACGAATACCCGTCGATAGCAATTATAATTTTATCCATAAATCCAATTAAATATTCAAAAAGCAAAGATACAACTTAAACCCGACACCCCCAACGACTTTAAAAACTTTAATCCGCCCACCCCCTCTCCCCTCCCTAAAGCCCTTAAAGCCCTTAACGACCCTAAAGCCCCATTAAAGCCCCATTAAAGCCCCCAATTAAAAAAAAGCCCGCCCTTTTCTTTCAAAAAAAGGCGGGCTTCCCATTATCTATTTTCCTCGCTTAAAAAAAGCTCAAAAAAAACCTTAAATCAAATACTGCGACGAAATCGACTGATTCTCATGCACACGACGTATAGTGTCAGCAAACAATTTAGCCACCGACAGAATCGTGCACTTCTTGCAGCTTCCGGTATAAGGAATGCTGTTGGTGAAAATTATCTCCTCCATCATGCTGTCGTCCACACGCTGGCTTGCGGGATCGCTCATGATCGCATGAGTGGCAAGAGCGCGCACACTCTTGGCGCCCTCCGACATCATCAAGTCGGCTGCCTTAGTGATTGTTCCTGCGGTATCAACCATATCATCGATGAGAATAACATTCTTATCCTTAACATCACCGATCACGGTCATCGACGCAACAACATTGGCTTTAGCGCGCTGCTTGTGGCACAATACCAAAGGCACGTCAAAGTACTTGGCATAGTTATTGGCTCGCTTGGCGCCGCCCACGTCGGGGGTAGCGATAACCATGTCTTCAAGCTTGAGCGACTTGATGTAAGGAATGAATACTGACGATGCATACAAGTGATCAACCGGAACATTGAAGAAACCCTGGATCTGATCGGCATGAAGGTCCATGCAGATGACACGGTCAACACCCGCGGTGCTCAACAAATCGGCGACAAGCTTGGCGGCGATTGAAACACGTGGCTTATCCTTGCGATCCTGACGAGCCCAGCCGAAGTAAGGCATCACGGCGATGATGGATGCAGCCGATGCGCGCTTGGCAGCGTCGATCATCAACAACAGCTCCATCAAATTGTCACTGTTCGGGAAAGTGGATTGAACCAAAAACACTTCGCATCCGCGAATAGATTCTTCAAACGACACTTCAAACTCGCCGTCGGCAAAATGCTGAATGTTCATCTTGCCCAGAGGCACACCGAGTTCCGCACAAATCTCCTGAGCCATGTATTCCGACTTGGTTCCGGCAAAAACCTTAAATGGAGGTAACATTATTACAACGAAATTTTATATTGATTGGATTTTTCTGCAAAATTACTCTTTTTTAGCTTCACTGCACCTATCTGCCGCCTCTTTTTTTACCATTGTCGAGAACATTCTTGTGCTTTATCTTCCACACAACGGCATCATTCGGCCCGATTTCGGTGCAGAATGGAGCGTCAGGCGACAGCGTCTTACGCATCATGTCGCGGCTAAGAAGCTCTGTGGCAACACAATCGCCCTGAGGTATGCTAAGCACGTCGAAAGCATGGCTCGGAATGTTGACTCGAAGGTCGCAAGGCTCCGATGAAAAATTGACGGCGATGACAAGAGTCTCGTTGTCACACGAACGCAGCCACACATACTGACGGTGGGGATTAAGCGTGGGATTCTCGTAATTCACATACATCAGGTCAAAGAAGCGGCCACGGGAGATAGCCTTCTCCGTATTACACATGCGCATGATCGTGGCATACTTGTTGCGCAGCCACTTTTCCGAGCCGGTGAGGCGCGACTCGTCACACTTGCCCTCGTTGAGCCAACGGCGCACGGTGGGGATGCTCCAGTAATCAAATATCGTGGTTCTGCCGTCGGCACCGCTGAATCCCTCAGCATCGACAGCACACTCCCCGAGCTCCTGACCCGCATAGACCATAAACGGTCCGGTGCCGATGAAAGCGCTCACCACAAGCGACGGTATCACAAGCGACGGATCGCCGGCATAGAACTTGGAGCCGAAACGCTGCTCGTCATGATTCTCAAGGAAGTTTAGCATATTTCCTCCGATGCCGTCGACTGTCTGCCAGCAGTGGGTCAGCTGAGCCGCCGACACATTGCAGCACTGGATGCCGCGGAGTGTGTCGTAAAGATTCACCTTATCATACAGGTAGTCAAATCCGGCATGAATGAACTGACGGTAAAGAGCCACATCATATATCTCGGCGATAAACACCACCCTCGGGAAACGCTCCTTGATGTTGGCGATAGCCCATGTCCAGAACTCGACAGGAACCATGTGTGCCATGTCGCAACGGAAGCCGTCGATACCCTTAGCCGCCCAATAGCGGAGAATGTCGAGCATCTGGAACCACGTGCGAGGAATCGGGTAGAAATGGCGCGATCCATCGCCGAAGTCTATACCATAATTCAGCTTTACTGTCTCATACCAGTCATTGACCGACGGGAACGCCGTGAAGCAGTCGTTGCCCGACGCTCTGGCGGGAAATTCCACGTATGCGTCTTTACCCTCCCCGAGCGGGATTGACGGAGAAAAGAGCTGGTGAGGTATATAATAGAAGTTATTATCCTTTTCAAAGAAGCGGTTACGGTTGTCGTCAACGCCAAAGTCCTTCACCCCCGCAGGATGAGCGTCGGAAATATATTGACGCGACACATGATTGGGCACAAAGTCGATGATCACCTTCATCCCGGAGTCATGCGTGCGGGCGACAAGAGCCTCAAACTCCCCTATGCGGTCATTGACCTTAACCGCGATGTCAGGATCCACGTCATAGTAATCCTTTATCGCATAGGGCGATCCAGCCTTGCCCTTGACCACGGCGGGATTATCGCGGTGTATGCCGTAGGAGCTGTAGTCGGTCTGATTGGAATGTTCGATTATTCCCGTATACCACACGTGAGTCACGCCAAGGTTTCGGATGCTTCTTAAAACCTTGGTGGTGATACTGTTCATTTTTCCCGAGCCGTTCTGGACAATAGTCCCGTTGGGCACGCAATTTTCATTATAATTGGCAAAGAGTCTCGGTAATAATTGATAGATTACTGGTTTTTCCTGTTCCATAAATTAGTCAAATCATAGTTTTAGCTTCTCCTTGGCTTCGAGAAGCACACTTTTCGCACTTTTATATCCACTTTTAAATATACGCTCCTTCTCTTTGAGATTGAACACTCTCAGATCAGCGATCGAATCGGTTGAGATAACTACGTCACACATAGCGGCATCGGTTTGTGAATTGACACGAGCCATCAAGTGATAGGTACGAGTGGCGATATCCATCAGCGACCCTGTATAATTCTTGCTGCGGATAATCGGGCTCACATTCATCCCTATCAATATTTCGCACTCATCCCTGATAGCCCACGCCGGAAGATTATGGAGAACTCCACCATCCACATAGTCCACATCGTTGATAGTGACCGGATTAAACACGATAGGCATAGCACACGACGCACACACCCTGTCGGCTATCTCACCCTCTCGCCATTGAACAGGCTCGCTCGCGGCGATATCCGTGGCACAGATCACGGTGGGGATGGGACACTCCTCGATACGCTCCACAAGAAGATTGTCGGTCAGGAACTTACGGAATCCGTCCATGTTCAGAAAACCCTCCCTGGGCAGACACACTTTACAAAAGTCGGTAAACTTATGATAATAGAACTGCTTCATTATGTCGAGCGGCGTCATACCCGAACCATATAGCGAAGCCACCACCGACCCGGCGCTTACTCCGGCGATTATATCAGGCTTTATTCCAAGCTCCTCCATAGCATAAAGGGCGCCAAGATGCGCGAACCCGCGCACACCACCCCCGCTAAGAGCAAGCCCCAATCTGTATTTTCGTTTCCTACCCAAAATAGAGTTTTTATAAATGATACTCACAAAAGTAGCATTTTTTATCCATTAATCCCTAATCAAGACACAATAATTTTCACCCCGCCCCAAACCCCGCCCCCCTAAAGCCCCTTAA
>CAJUTE010000038.1 GCA_910589555.1 uncultured Muribaculum sp. | reverse complement strand
CACCGAGCTCACCTTCTACGGTTACGTCAAACTGATGAGCGTATTCCACAACTTTCTTTGTAAGAGCCACATTCTCTTCGTAGGGAAGGTGTGAGCCGTCGATCATCACTGATGAGAAGCCGTGATCGATGCAGTCTTTGCAAAGTTCGTAGCTGTCACCATGGTCGAGGTGCAAGCAGATTTGAGGATTTTCCCAGCCGAGGCTCTTGGCGTATTCAACAGCGCCTTGTGCCATGTAGCGGAGAAGGATGGGGTTAGCGTAGTTACGTGCGCCTTTTGACACTTGCAGTATAACGGGCGAGCGGTCCTCAGCAGCGGCTTTGATGATAGCCTGAAGCTGTTCCATGTTGTTGAAATTGAATGCAGGAACTGCATAGCCTCCTTTAATTGCTTTGGCAAACATTTCGCGGGTGTTCACCAAGCCAAGTTCTTTGTAACTTACCATGAATTTTAGTATTATTAGTAATAAATCTATAAAATGTCAACCACTTTAGTCACCTTTTTATTAAAGGGAATAGAGTTTATTGAATTGCAAATATACAGAAAATAATCATATCATCAAATTTTTATTTGGCGGTGTGTGATAATTATGTTTAATTCGCGATATGAATCAATATTAAGATATTCAAGTGTTATGAAAAAAGAGAAGTTTCAGATTGAATATCCCATGAAAAGTGTGCCTGTGGCGCTTTTGTGGAGTTATATCTCGTCGGCGAGAAGCCTTGAGCAGTGGTTTGCCGACAGTGTGCGTGTGGAAGGAAAGCGATATTTCTTTTCGTGGAATGGCCAGGAGCAATCGGCGATGCTGCTTGGCGTCAGGAATGAGGTGTCGATACGATTCCGCTGGGATGATGATGAGTCACGGAGCTATTTTGAAATGAAAATATCGGTCAATGAGTTGACCGATGAGACATTGCTCACCATCACCGATTTTTCTGATGAGGATGACCGTGAAGAATCTTGTGAATTGTGGAATGCTCAGATTGATGCTCTTCGCCGCATAATCGGGTGTTGAACAGCCATAACTGTCACTTGTGTCAAAAACCTATTTGCCCGGTTGATTGTTATAGACTAAGAATATAAAATCAACTGTTTATGAAAAAGAACATAAGTGAGAAAGCGACACCATGGCTTTGGATAGGTGTCTCTGTTTTAATTGCGCTGATTTTGTTGTGGCTCACTATATTTGAATATTGGAGCGCATAGAGATCAGTATGGTGTAACATTTTTAATCCCGTTTAGTTATGGCTGGATCATTGTGGATTGTCTGGACAATCATAGGTATAATAGGAGGGTATATGGCTGGTCGCCTGCTCCCTCGCATAAGAAGTGTGGCGTTTGCCGTGTGTGTCGGCATCTGTGGTGCTATTCTCGGCGGATGGGTGTTTCTGCTCATCGGCGACTCTATGACCATGCAGATTGTCTCGCTCGTGGCTGCCGCCGTGATGTGTGGTGTCTTTCTGTGGATACTTTCTGTCGCCAGCCCCCGAAATGGTGATGGCGATGATGATTTAATAGAATGAACCTATTAATTTAAAGGTATTAAAAAAGACCGGCTTTTTTGAAGTCGGTCTTTTTTATTTTTTAAGCTTCTTTCTTTACTACGCGGCGCTCTTTGATACGAGCCTTCTTGCCGGTAAGTTTGCGGAGGTAGTAAAGTTTAGCGCGGCGAACCTTACCATACTTGTTCACAACGATTGAGTCGATGAACGGAGATTCGATGGGGAAGATACGTTCAACACCGATGTTGTCGCTCATTTTGCGAACGGTGAAACGCTTCTTGTTACCTTCGCCCGAGATGCGGATAACCACGCCGCGGTATTGCTGGATACGCTCCTTGTTACCCTCTTTGATGCGGTAAGCCACTGTGATAGTGTCGCCGGGACCAAATTCGGGGTGCTGTTTGCCTGATGCAAATGCTTCTTCAGCAACTTTGATTAAATCCATTTTGTTGTTATGTTAAAATGTTAATAATACGCAATATAGCAAGCTGCACGTCTTGCCAGAGATTACGAAAAGCGGTGCAAAGTTAATCATTTTCCATAAATTGACAAAATATAATCCATTAATATTTACGGGGTAATCTCGTTGAATGTGTGGAATATGCGGAGATATTCTCTCAGGTGGCACGCTAAAGGGAGTGCGGTCGTTAAAAAATGTGATGATTTTTTTTCGTGAAATGTGGGTGGAATAGGTGAATGAATCTGTGTTTTGTTAAAAAATGACGGCAGAATGAATATTTTTATGTCTTTTTGACATTAATATTGAAATATTATATTACTTTTGTTAAAATTGAATTAACGCCCATTTTTATTTGATCAGGGATATGGAATGGGTTTTGTGTATAAAACAATATAATATTGCTAATGGAAAAAGTGTCTTTAAAGTATCTGCTTGCAGTGGCTGTGATGACCGGATCGGCAGTGGTTGGAATGCCTGCCGCGATGGCTCAGAATGCTACTAATAAGCAAGTTAATACCCCTCCCCATTTAGCGTCTGAACAAGCTGCCGGTCAAGACGTTGTGACCGGTCGAGTAGTTGATGACAACAATGAGCCGTTGATTGGCGTCACCGTGCGTCAAGGCAAGAATGGTCCGGTGGCGGTGACCGATCTGGATGGGCGTTACACAATCAGGTTGTCAAAGAAGGGTTCGAAATCGCTCACTTATTCATACGTGGGTATGAAGCCTGTCACAGAACAGGTGAACGGACGCAGTTCGATCAACATAACCCTCGCTCAGGATGCTGTGGCTCTTGACGATGTGGTGGTGGTCGGCGCTTACGGCACGGCGCAGAAGCGTGAGGATCTTGTGGGAAGTATGTATCAGGTCACCTCAGCCGACCTTATGAATCTTCCTCAGCAACGCCTCGACGCGATGCTCGACGGTCTTATTCCGGGTCTTACGGTAGGTCCAAATTCCGATTCTCCCGACAGTCCGCGTATGCGTTACAACACGCGTATCCGTGGCGAGTCGTCGCTCAGCGCGTCAAACGAGCCTTTGTGGGTCATTGACGGTGTGCCCATCTATACCGGAGGACACACAAGCATTATTCCCGGCATGAATGTGTCGGTAAGCCCGTTGTCGTTCCTGAACCCTGACGATATCCAGTCCATGACCGTGTTGAAAGACGCGAGCGCCACAGCGATTTACGGCGCCGATGGTTCCAATGGTGTGATTCTTGTCACCACCAAGCGCGGACAGGAAGGAAAGGTGCAGACCAGCTTCAATGTTCAATACGGTATATCAAAAATCGACAAGAGCACCAAGTTCAAGGTGCTCAACGCCGCTCAATATATGGAGCTTGCCAAAGAGTCATATATTAATGGTGGAAACGATATGCGTTACTTCCCGTATCAGGACAATGATATGAACAGTTACTCCACCACCGACACTGACTGGAGCGATGTGTTTTACGACGCCGGTCACACATTCCAAGCCAATCTTTCGCTGAGGGGTGGAACCGAGAAGTCGAAATTCTATATCTCGGGCGCTTATTATGAGAATGAAGGAACGGTGAAGGGCAACAAGCAGCAGCGTCTTTCCGTGCGCACCAACAATGACTTCAAGTTCTTGCAGAAACTCACGGCATCGGTGGGGCTTCAGGCTTCTTATAATAATAATGATATGTTCAATCCCGGACATGACTATTATCAGGAGCTCCCGATATTCTCGCCGTATAATGCCGACGGCTCAATGCGCCTGTACAACACGATGATTTCGGGCAGCAATCCCGATGGCTCGCCCAAGTGGGTGACCAGCCGCTATCTCAACAGCGTTGCTGAACGTGAAGAGAACATCGATAATCAGAAGGCTTGGTATCTTACCGGTAACTTCCAGTTGCGCTGGGACATCCTTGACGGTCTTGCTTATACCGGACAATTCGGTATCGACTATCAGTCACGCCACTCTGAGGAATACAACGCACGCACCAACTGGACCGGAATGAGCCCCTCGGAGGGTCCTTACGGCTACTCTGAACGTATGTCATTTGAAGCTACCAACTGGACCACGGTGCATCGCGTCAATTTCAGCCGCACGTTCAATGAAAAGCATAAGGTGGAAGCACTGTTCGGCTTTGAGGCGGGTTCGCGCGACTACATCACTATCGGCGCTACCGGAAAAGGCTTCATCAATGACAATGTGCAGGATGTCACCTACGCCAACGAGCGTAAAGGCAGCAATTCAAGCAGCCGTGTGCGCAAGATGTCGTTCATCGGTCAGGCAAGTTATGCTTTTGACCGCCGCTATTATATCATCGCCAATGCCCGTCGTGACGGTAATTCCGATTTCGGCAGCGATGTGCGTTGGGCTAAATTCGGCTCGGTGGGTGTGTCATGGAACGTGAACAACGAGAAGTGGTATCCGTTCCGCTGGATGGACGTGTTCAAATTGTCGGCATCCTACGGAGTCGACGGAAACTCGCGTCTCGGTTCACAACAGGCGTTGGGACTGTATTCCTATGGCAATTCTTACTCATACGGAGGTGAAGTGGGAGGCGTGCAATCAGGCGTGGCAAACAGTAAGCTCAGTTGGGAGACCACCCACAAGTGGAACTACCGCCTGCGTATGCGTTTCCTCGGTCGCTTTGACATAGAGCTCGAAGGTTATCACAACCAGACCAAAAACTTGTTGACCAACCTCGACACTTCGCGCACCACCGGCGACACCCGCGTGTATCGCAACGTGGGCGAAATCCTTAATGAAGGTTTCGAGGTGACAATCACTACCGACAATATTCTTCCTTCGCATGAGGGCGGCTTTAGCTGGACCACATCGTTCAATCTGTCGCACAATAAGAACAAACTTCTGAAGCTCTACAACGGCATTCAGAAGAACATGGGTACCGGAAGCACCACCTGGAAAGAGGGTTACGACACCAGCACATGGTATCTTGTGAGATGGGCAGGTGTGGATCCGCGCGACGGAGCACCGATGTGGTATGACAAAAACGGTAATATCACCCGCACATTCAGCTCTGCCGACCGTGTGACCTACGGCTCGCCTTCGCCCGATTTCACGGGAGGTATGACCAATACCCTCAGCTATAAAGGGTTTACATTGCGTTTCATGCTTAACTATACATTCGGCGGATATGCTATGTCATCATTCGGCAGCCGTTCAAACTATGACGGATATAATATCAGGTCGCAGAACCAGTCGGTCAATCAGCTTGACCGTTGGCAGAATCCCGGTGACCTTGCCATCAATCCCAAGCCGATATGGGATGTTTCCACCCAGTCAGGCATGAACTCCACCCGATTCCTTTATAAGAAGGACTGCATCCGCTTGCAGAACCTGGTGTTCACCTATCAGCTCCCGCAGAAGTTTATCAAACGAATCGGTATGAATGGCGCTTCCGTGTCGTTCATCGGCGACAACCTGTTTGTATGGACTCCCGACCACAAGAAGGACCGCAATTCATATAAGACTTGTATGAGCGGCTTCCCCACAGAGAGAACACTGTCATTGTCATTAATGACCACATTCTAAATCATCAAGATTGTTAAAATGAAAAAATATATATCTGTTTTATCGTCGATAGCCATTGCGGTTGGAATAAGCGGCTGCTCTGACTTTCTGGAGGTAATGCCTAAAGGTAAGGTCACCACACCGTCGTTTCTCTCTTCGCCCGACGGTCTTAAGGGTGCTTTAGTGGGCACATATAGTAAATTATATGCCGTTTATGACGGCGACTTCCTGCGTTATCCCGATGTTGCCGGCAATATGCTTTCGATTGTAAATGCGTCTGAGTCATCAAGCATGATCAGTCAATATAACTTCACGTCCAATGAGGATGAGGAGATCGGCGCCGTAGGGAAAATATGGACCTCGGTGTTTGAGGCTATGGCAAACGCCAACAACATCATCCAGTATGAACCGGAGGTAGCGGCTCAATATCCGCTTCAGGCTGCCGACTGCGAGCGTATTCTTGCCGAGGCTCTGTATATCCGCGCATTGTGTCATCTTGATGTGTGTTTGTGCTACGCGCAACCCTATAATTACACTCCCGATGCAAGCCATCTCGGTGTGCCGGTGCTCTATAAGACTCCCGGACCGGATGACAATGAATCACGCAAGAGCGTTGCCGAGGTTTACACTCTCATCTGCGACGACTTGACACGTGCCGAGCAATTGCTTGCCGACAAGACTCCGCGCGGACAGTATTATGTGTCGCTTGCCGCAGTGCGCGCCCTTCATTCACGCGTGTCGCTTTACATGGAGAAATGGCAGGATGCTATAGACTATGCTGCAAGCGCTATGGCTGGCAAGACTTTGTCAACCGGTCAGGCATATTCCGATATGTACCGCAACCCCATGGCCGACAGTGAGGTTATTTTCCGCTTCGACGGCACCGATATGGGATCGAAACACCGCACATTCTACTCGGATACGGCTGTTCCTGCCGATACGTTGATGACGCTTTTTGATGATGGCGACATCCGCACTCAGGTTCTTCACAAGGATGGAGCGCGCTATTGCATGAAGTATGAGCCCGACTTGAATCGTGTGGGAATTGACCATGGCGATGAGCCGATAGTGTCACGCCTTTCCGAGCTTTATCTCAATGCCGCCGAAGCAGCCTGTATGCTCAGCGATTACACGGCAGCCAGGGGCTACATCAAGCCAATCCTTGAACGTGCTATCGACACACAGTATGCCGACGATGTGCTTGCGGCAACCTCCGATGCGCAGTTGCTCGACCTTGTCCGCAAGGAGCGCGTGAAGGAGCTATGTTTCGAGGGTCATAATTTCTTTGACATAGTTCGTTGGAAAATGGATTTGGTGCGCGAGAGTAACACCACCTCGGTTGTGAAGCGTATCGATTACCCGAGTGATTATTTTGTGCTGCCCATATCACGCTATGAGCTTAACGCCAATCTTAATATGCAACCTAACCCCACAGTAAATAAGTAATCTCATGAAAAATAAAATGTCAATGGAACGCATATTATTATCATTCTTTGCAATATGGATGTGCCTGTCGGTAACATCATGCTCGGATGATGATGAACCCTATGACCATCCTTTCGTGCATATCATGGCTGATGGTGGAGCGTCGAGAGTGACGGTGAATTCCGATGTGAATAATGTCAACTCATATAATGTGTACCTGAGTTCGAAGGCACTAACCAAAAATCTGGTGGTGAATTACGAGATTCTGATTGGCGACGGTCTTCAGGCTGGTCGCGATTTTGAACTTGTGACTCAAGGCAATTCGCTTACATTCTTGCCCGGAATCTATGATATGGCGGTGAGAATCAGATGGAAACCTAACAAAGTGGATCCCACTAAGAACAATACGCTCACAATACGCCTCACTGGCAATAGCATGGATTTCACCCTCGGGCTGCCGGGTCCCGACGGCTTGCAGCGTGAGCTTGTCATAGAGAAGAAAAATCCATAATCAAAAGAGTCTATTTATAATTGTTAATTTAAACAGAGATGTGTAAAAGATTATATTTTGGTATAATCGCCTTGTTGGGTGCTATGGGAATGCAGTGTATGGCTGCAGGCACCCCGCTTAAATATGACGATAAACTGGTGACGGGAAAGCTCGACAATGGCTTGACCTACTACATTTATCCCAATGACAATCCAAAGGGGGAGGCTGTGTACCGCCTTTTCATTAAAGCCGGTTCAGTCTACGAAACCGAGCGGCAGAAAGGACTTGCCCACTTCTTGGAACACATGGCGTTCAACGGCAGCCGGAATTTTCCTGCCGACGGCATGGTGAGATTCCTTGAAAGCAAGGGCGCTAAGTTTGGCGCTGACCTGAACGCGCATACGTCGTTCAATGAAACTGTCTATAAGCTTCAGTTGCCATCCTCCGACCCGGCAATGGTCGATTCTACAATGATGATACTTGCCGATTGGGCGGCTGGATTGTCGATAGATCCCGTTGAGGTGGAAAAGGAACGCGGTGTCATAATGTCGGAATGGCTCTCTAAAAAGGATGCCAAACGTGATGCCAACAATATGTTCCTGATGGCTCTTCTCAATGATTCACGCTACTCGCAGCGTCTCACCATTGGCGATACGGCGGTTATAAAGAATTGCGACCGCAACGATATTGCCGACTACTATAAGAAATGGTATCATCCGTCGCTGATGGCTGTTGCTGTTGCCGGTGATGTGGATGCGCAACAGATAGAGCGTATCATTCATGACCGTTTCGGCAGCATTCCCGCCGGAAACGCTCCTGACTGGAAGCAGTATCTGATTGATCCATACACCACCGACAGCGCCACGATTTTTATCGACGACAGGCTCAATAAGACTGAGATGGACATCATCAGACTCATACCTATACCGGTGCCGGTCGCTAATGACTCCGATTATGAGGGTTATCTGCGCCGCAGTATTATGAACCGCCTTATCAAGCAGCGCTTCGGCGATTACTCATTTGCCAATCCTGCCTATAAAAAAGGCTCCATGAGTCAGTCATCATTCCTCAATGCCACCGGAGTGTGGGTTGAATCGGTAGAGCTTGTCCCCGGTAAAATGCGACAGGGATTGCAGGAATTCGTGAATCACCGCAATCAGATAATGAAATACGGGTTCACCAATCAGGAGATTGAGCGAGTTAAGAAAGAGCTGTTGGCTAATATGCAGCGCAAGGTGGATGTAGGGCAATCCTCACAGTCCATCAAGATCATGGACGAGATTTATTCCGATTTCTATGTAGGTAATAAGCTTGTGTCACGTGAGGATGAACTTGAATTGCTCAAGACCACGCTTCCGAAGATTGATTCTGCTGAAATAGCTGAGGCTCTTCACGCCTTGGCTGATGATAAGCACGGTTTCCGGGTGTTGCTGCGCGGGAACGGTAAAATAAATGAAGAGATCGGCGATGACAAGGCGCTGCTTGCCACCGTTACTGAATTCTATGCCGCTCCTGCCGCACCTTACGGCAAGACTGTTGATGTCGCCGGAACTCTTTGCAAACTCCCGGCTCCGGGACGCATTGTCAGTGAGAAAAATATCCCGGAGATTGATGCTGTCGACATGATGCTTGACAACGGAGCGCGTGTCATATTCCGTCGTTCCGACATTGACAAGGACAAAATCTCGGTGACTGCTTTGCGAAAGGGTGGGCTTTACTCGCTCGATTCATTGCAATATTACAGCGGCATATTCGCTCGCTCGGTAGTGGGGCTGTCAGGCGCGGGAGAAATGTCGCGTGACGCGCTCAGCTACTACAAGGCAGGCAATTCGGCGAGCATGATACTTCTGCCCGACAATACCCGCACCGGTATCATCGGGTCGGCATACCTCAAGGATGCGCCCATGATGTTTGACCTCATGTATGCCAAGTGGATGCATCCCCGTCTCGATAAGGAAGTATATCAGCAGACTCTTGATAAGACAAAGGAGAGCTATCGCACCAAGCAGAAGACTCCTGGCGAAATCTTCGGGGAAGAGGTTTCCTATCTGCTCAACGGAAAGAACTATTCCAATGCCGAACTCACTGACTCCATCATAGACAATTGTGTGAAAGCCGATGATATACTTCCGCTTCACAACCGTTTCTTCGGTCCTGCATCCGGATTCACATTTGTGATTCTTGCCGACGCTCCGCTTGATTCAGTGAAGAATTATATCACTGACTACATCGGCGCGCTTCCCAAGGGCGATGTCGATACCCGCTGGATCACCGGAAGAGAGCCGTTGTCTTATAAAAAGAAAGTGTTGCATCGTCACACCGGCGACACTCCCAAGGCTTCGGTGATGCTGGTATATCAGCAGGATTCACTGCCCGAGAGCCAGAATGTGATGTCGATAAAGTCCAATCTTCTCAAAAACGCTCTACGCACAAAACTGCTCGGACGCTTGCGCGAGGAGATGGGCATGATCTATAGTGTGGGTGTGGCATCAAGCTCCACATTGTATCCGGCTCCGCTTTCAAGAACCACCATATCCTTTGTGTGCAAGCAGGAGGATGTCGACACTCTTCTTGTGGCTACCCGCGAGGAAATCAACAATATGTATGAACATCCCGAGCAATTTGAGGATATGATACGCGATGTGAAGCTCAACCTGGTGAAGGATCATAAGCTCAATCTTCAAAAAAATGCCTTCTGGAGTTCGTGGATAAGAAACTCGGTGTTCAACGGCGAGGAGGACTGGAATTATCTGAACGATTATGCACAGATTGTAGAGGGAATAACGGCAAAGGATATTTCCGCATTTGCCAAGCAGCTCCTCGACACGGCGTCCTACACCGAGGCGGTGCTCTATCCTAAAGATTATAACAATGATTAATAACCCTAATTTTTTTAACTAAATTAATTTACACATGAAAAAGTTTTATTCGTGGATGACCGTAATGGCAGTAGCTCTGTCATTTGGATTCGCATCTTGCTCTGACAGTGACGATGAGCCGGAACCGGAACCCGTTGCAGCTCCTGAACTGCTGTCATTCGAATTCAAGGCTGCTGACAATGCCGAAGTATTGTCGGCTGACTATGTTGGAGTAATCTCTGCTGTCGACAAAACTGTAAAGGTTACAATGCCGGCATTTGCCGATAAGTCGTCATTGGTGGCTACTTTCACCGTTGGCGAAGGCAACACAGTGACTGTAAACGGTGTGACTCAGCAGAGCGGCGTTACAGCCAATGACTTCACTGCCCCTGTTGACTATATCGTCAGCAACTCTGACGGTTCACAAAACATCAAGTTCACAGTGACCGTAGAAAAAGCTGCTGACTATGTATGGAGCGAAGTTGCCCGATTCAACGCTGTTGTTCCTCGTAGCGGCAATGCTATCATGAGAATTAACGCGGTTGACAATACTCCTTATGTGGCATTTGTCAACAAGACAACTGAAAAGGTAGCAGTTTTGAAGTATGAAAATGGTTCATTCGCTAATATTGGCGCAGTGGAAGGTGTTAGTGAAAAAGTGACCAGCGGACGTATGGATTTCGCTATAAGCAACACCGGTACTCCTTATTTCATTTATAGTGACGGTTCTATTACCGCTCCTGTAAAATCAGCGGCATCAGTAATGAAGTTCGACGGTTCAGTATGGAGCCATGTAGGTCAGCAGGGTATCGCCGGATTTGTGCCGAGCAAAGTGCAGATTGGTGCTATCGGCAACGATGTAATTGCTCCGATGATTGTAAATGGCAACAATGGCTCCTTCCAAAAGAGAGAGGTATATTCTTCTATCTTTAAAGGCAGCAATTGGGAAACCAACTCCCTGTCTGCCGCAGGTGTGAATAACGCCAATATCGAATGTTTGACAACAACCGACAACGCTGCATATCTCTATACTATATCTGCCGCTACCTACAAGTATTCAGTATCTGAATATAAGAATGGCGTGTGGACATCATTGAGAAATGAGTATCTTGAAGCGGGCGCTACTCAGGCTCCTATCTTGATGAATGAAGCGGCAAGCATTGCCGCTACTAATGACGGTGAGGTGTTCCTTCTTACTGCTGATGATGCTGAGACCGGCAATACCAAGGATATGCGATTCCGCATCTTGAAGTATAGCCCCGATACTAAGGACTGGACTCTTCTTGGTGGCACTACCATGACTTCGATTTTTGCCAACGATTCTCACATTTCAGCAAAAATCGCTGTGGCTCCTGACGGAACTCCGTTCTTTGTTTATGCTGATTACAAGAATGACAAGTTCGTGAAAGTGCAGTATTTCGACAACGAGACCAAGCAGTGGTCACAGCCTGAAGCAGTGTCAGCTGAAGAATCAGAGAGCGTGAACATCGCATTCTGTGACAATGGCGAGGCTTATATCTGCTACGTAGGCGCTAACGATAATATCGTTATGCTGAAATATGCAGCTAAAAAATAAGTTTTAGAATGTAATGACTATGGGAGCGCATCAAGGGGATTATTTCCCGGGCGCTCCCTTTTGTTTTTTAGATTATGATTACAGGTTTATTGCTCGCCTCGGCGTTGATGCTGGGCGGCGTGGTGCATACTGAGGATGGTAAAGGTAAAAAGGGGATAGCCGTGTCCAACGGCGATACCATTGTGATGACCGACAAAAAGGGTCGCTTCTCTCTGCCGGTGATTGAGGATATGAGCGTGTTTCCTATCCTTGACGGAGGTTGGGCTGTTGCGGGAGAATCCCGTCTGGGTAATGCCGCTTTCCCGTTTATCGATCCGGAGAATCCTGACAAGAGTGATGTTGACTTCACGATTGTGAAGCGGAAAGGCAATGACCGGTTTTCGGTAAATGTGATAGGCGATGTTCAGGTGGGGGATGTGCAGGAGCTTGATTATGCCGCCCGTTCTCTCTTTCCTGAGCTTATGGAGGATTCTGTTGCCGCTTTCAATCTTTGGCTCGGCGACCTCGTCAACAATAATCTGTCGCTATATCCTCAATTGCGTTCAATGATGGAGATGCTGCCGGTCCGGTCTTGGACCATGGTGGGCAATCATGACCGCGATGTTGACTCGGTGCGCACACGGCAGACCGCCTCTTTCAGCCGAGTGTTCGGCGCTCCGGTCTATGCTTTTACCGAAGGCAATGTCACATTTATAGTTCTGAACAATGTGTATGGCGACGGAGCGCGTTCCTATAAGGGAAGGCTCGATGACCGGCAGTTGCGTTTTGTGGATAATCTCATGAAGATTCTGCCTGCCGACCGCCGGGTTGTTATTACGGCACATATACCGTTGGCTCATACATCCAATCGCGATGAACTCATGTCGAAACTCCGTGGGCGTGGCGATGTGCTGGCGTTGACCGGACACATGCACGCGGTGAGCCGCTATTTTCATAAAGGTGATGATGTCACTGTCCACGAGCTTGTGGGCGGGGCTGCATGCGGATTCTGGTGGGTAGGAGAAAAGGATTGGGATGGTATTCCTTCGGCATTGATGCAGTGTGGCACCCCTAAGGGATATTTCAAGTTTGATTTTACGCCTTCCGGCTATGAGTTCCGTTATAAAGCGAGTTCGCAGGACCCGAGCAGGCAGGCTTCAATATGGATTTCCGGCATCGACACCATTCAGGCTCATGTGCCCGAATTTAAAGATGTGCAACGCGGCGATATGTTTATCACCGTTTATGGCGGTTGCGACAGCACCACGGTAGTGGCTACGCTCGATGGCGTTGAACGGTTTGATGCCGTCAAGGAGAAAGCGATGGATCCTAATGTGGCAAGGGTGCGCGAGTTCAATCTCGAGAAAATTTACCCCACCCGGCACAGTCGCCGAAATCCGTTCCGCCGCATGACAAGTCCGCAGGTATGGCGGGTGACGCTCCCCGAAAAATACCGTGACGGCACTCATCGGGTGGATGTTGAGGCATCCGACAGTTACGGGCTCAGGTGCCGGACTTCGCGTATGTTCAGCTATTCTGACCGATGAAACGGCTCTACGTGCACATAAATGAAAAGATCGTCGCCAAGGCGGTCTTTTAATGTATGTTCCACATTGGTCGCGATGTTGTGACCTTGCGTCACTGAAATATCCGGGTCTACTTTTATGTCGACATCGATTATGCGTGAGTGTCCGCTGCGGCGTGTCTTGAGCTTGTGGAGACCGAGCACGCCGTCGACTGATGATATTATGCTGCGTATGCTGTCCACCTGAGGTTGCGGCAACGACCGTTCGAGCAGTTCGTCGACGGCAGGACGTGCGATTTTATATGCCGACACGGCAATGAACACACCAATGAACAGCGATGCGATCGGGTCGAGGATCCTGAATCTGACTCCGAGGAAATATGACCCTGACACGCCTATGAGCGTTGCTATTGATGATATGGCATCGCTGCGGTGGTGCCACGCGTTGGCTTTAAGCGCCGATGAATTTATCTTTTTACCTCGTGCATAAGTGTATCGGAATAGCCATTCTTTGCCAAGGATGGATATGACGGCTACTATGATGGTCCACACATCGGGACGAGGAAGCTCGATGCCGTTGAAAAATGCTATGCCCGATGCTATGCCGTTCCAGCCTATGCCCAATGCCACGGCAAAAAGGATGACGGCTATGATAAGCGACGCGAGGGTCTCAAATTTCCCATGTCCGTAAGGGTGTGAGGAATCGGCGCGTTTATAAGCGATTCCAACCATCATCAACACGATGAAGTCAGTGCCGAAATCGCTCAAGGAGTGGAAGCCGTCGGCTACGAGAGCGTCGCTGTGCCCGTAATAGCCGAATGCCAGTTTCAACACCATAAGGAGCGCATTCACCCAGAATCCCACCCAAGTGACGTGCTTTATAATCGTGACCTCATACATAACTTTCTTGGTTGCATTGTGTTTAGACCGCAAATATATGTATTAAAACTGAAAGAATGCAATTCCGGCGGCATTATATTAGCCGAGATGCGCCGGGGCAAATCATCGGCGGTTTTTGTGTAGTTATGGATTTTTATTGTATCTTTGTGAAAACTTAAATTTTTCAACTAATAATCATGAATTTTAAAGCTATTGTTCTAACCGTGGCTCTTGCTCTGTCGACAGGAGCGGTTGCAAATGCTGCATTTACTAAATTTCCTGACGGAAGCGACGTCCCGGCATGGTTCAATGATGCCAAGAAAGTAGATGTCAACAAGCTTGGCAAGAAGTATGTAATCACTGACCACGGTGTAGTTCGTGACAGTTCAGTGATTCAAACCGAGGCTATCCAGAAAGTGATTGACCTTGCTGCTGCAAATGGCGGCGGTGTTGTTGTGATTCCGGAAGGTGTCTATTTGACCGGATCTTTGTTTTTCAAGCCGGGCACTCATCTCCACCTTGTAAAAGGCGCTCGTTTGAAAGGTAGCGACTCGATTACCAATTACCAGATTATTAAAACCCGCCTTGAGGGACAGACCATCGATTACTTCGCGGCTCTTGTCAATGCTGATAACTGCGATGGTTTCACTATAACCGGCGAAGGCACTATTGACGGTAACGGACATCGTTTCTATGACGAATTCTGGTTGCGCCGTAAGGTGAACCGCAAGTGTACCAATCTTGAGGCATTGCGTCCGCGCATGGTCTATATCTCTAATTCAAAGGATGTGACTGTTAATGGCGTGACAATGCTTAATTCAGGTTTCTGGACCAATCACCTTTACAATTGCGAACGCATTAAGTATGTTGATGTGACCATTCTTGCTCCGACCGACGGATATCCCAAGGGTCCCAGCACCGATGCCATCGACCTTGACGTGTGCAACGATGTGCTCATCAGCGGTTGCTATATGAATGTGAATGACGACGGTGTGTGTCTGAAAGGCGGAAAAGGCACTTATGTTGACACTATCCCCGGCAATGGTCCGGTGGCAAGAGTGATTGTCGATAAGTGTACTTTCGGCAAGACCAACGCCGGTGTCACTTTCGGTAGCGAAGCTTGGGATTGCACAAATGTGATCATGAAGGATTGCAAATTCCAGGACACTTATCATGTGCTTCTGTTCAAGATGCGTCCCGACACTCCGCAGCAGTACCGCAATGTGTTGATCGACGGTGCACGCGGTCGTGTGCGTTGCGCTATTGAAGTGCAGACCTGGACTCAGTTCTTCGACAAAGTGGAGCGTGATCCTATGCCTGCGTCGGGTGTTGACAATGTGGTGGCTCGTAATTGCGATCTTGAATGCACCCGCGATTTCTACCGTGACCGCAAGACCGATGACTATACTTTGAAGAATTTTGTATTTGAAAACATCACAGCGGTAGATCCCTCTGATTCGTTCAATACTTCAAATATCGAAAACGTGGTCGTTAAGGATGTGACCATCAACGGTGTGGCTTACTAAGAGATAACCGCATAAAAATGAAATCGGCTGTGGAGCTATCCATAGCCGATTCTTATTTTTTATGAGGGGATTGAGGTGTTATTCCGAAATCGCCGTGCGTGCCGCCTGATCACGGGCAAGAATCAATTGTCGGTCGAGCAGCTCCTTCTTTGACGCAAGGCGTTTAGCCATTAGTATTGCTTCTGAGTAGTCGTAGGCAAGCGCGATTGAACGTGCGTCATTCTTCGGAAGCGGCATGGATGTGGAGCGGGCGCCGGAGAAGGTTATGCGTGCCGGTTTGCCGGGATTCTTCGCGAGGAGTTTTCCGATGGAGTCGCATTCCGAACTGATGAATGTGATCATTTCGGTGCCTCCCGAGCGGTAGTTTCTGTCGCCGTCATAGGCGACGCTTGCCGATGAGGCGCTCTCTCCGTTGACGCTTACGGTGATTGACGTGTGCTTCACCGGATTTCCGGCTAACGACGATATCATGTAGAACTGACCGTCGGGAGCCACACGTGCCTCTACGCCGCTGCGTGAGAACAGCGATGATGACTTATACTCTTTTATCACATAGAATCCTTCAACGAGTTCGGGATTGTTGACAAAGGTGAAATATTCTTTTAGTGAGTCGCGGCGGTAGTTATAGACTGCTTCAAGGCTGTCGGTGGTCTGTAGCTCGGCTTTTATCATGCCTTCGTTGGCGCGTGCTCGTATATTCATTGCCGCACGTTGTACTTTTATCTCCGACGGATATTTTGCTTTAAGTGTGTCGAGCAGTTCGGTTGCCAGGGCGTAATTGCCGGCAGTCACTGCCGAGTCGGCGCTGTCAGCCAATACCTCAGCTTCATTCACGCTTTTCCCTCCTCCGCATGAAGCCATGATGACGGCTGTCGACAGGGCGATTAGTTTACTTGCTGCGTTGTACATCTTTTACTCCTTTTACTGTTTTTAGTTTCTTTATAAGGTTATTTAGCGCTATTGTGTCTTTGATGCCCACCACAAGGGTGCCTTGGAAAATGCCGTCGTCCGATGATATGGCGATGCTGCGCAATGTGGTCTCTTTTTCCTTAGAGATGATCGATGTGATGTTGGTCACTATTCCTATGTCGTCGTGACCTATGATGCGCAGTGTGGCTCCAAACTGCTCGCCTATTTTGCCCGACCAGCGGGTGGTGATGAGGCGATAGGGGTAGTTTTCGCGTATGTGGTTGGCGTTGGGACAGTCGGCGCGGTGTATCTTGATCACTCCCTCTGCCGAGATGAAGCCAAACACGTCGTCGCCATAGATAGGGTTGCAGCATTTCGACAGCTTGTAGTTGATGCCTTTGATATTGTCGCCTATCACGAGCACGTCTGACGATGTCTCGTTCTCCTCCGGGTTTATCAGCTGGAACTCCTCTGCCGACCTTATCTCGGCGGTTTCGGTAGCCTTGCGTTCGGTAGCCTCATACTCGGTCACGATATCGTTCACGTCAAGCGTTTCGGCAGCCACGGCGTCATAGAAGTCGGTTACGGTCTTGTAGCCCATCTTCTTTATGACCTTCATGATGGTGGCTTCCTTAAGCTCTATTTTCCTGTTCTTGAAACGGCGTTCCACAAGCTCCTTGCCGAGCGAAGCCGAGCGGTTTGCCATCTCATGTACCGTCTGGCGTATTTTATTGCGAGCCTTTGACGTGACCACAAATGCGAGCCAGTCAAGTTTAGGCATCTGCGAAGTGGAGGTGTATATTTCCACCGTATCGCCGCTTTTGAGCTTATAGTTGAGACGTTCGTTCTTGCCGTTCACACGTCCGCCAGTGCAGTGCATTCCCAGATTGGTGTGGATGTGGAAGGCAAAGTCGAGCAATGAAGCCCCGAACGGCAGTTTGTAAAGGTCGCCCTTGGGAGTGAAAACGAACACCTCCTTGTCGTAGATATCCATTTTCATGTTCTTCATCAGCTCCATCGGTCCCGTCTCGGCGGTTTCCAGAATGTCGCGCACATTGTTCATCCAGGCATCGAGGTTGCTTTCGCTTTTCACGCCTTTATATTTCCAGTGTGCCGCAAGTCCCTTTTCGGCTATCAGGTCCATGCGTTTTGTGCGTATCTGCACCTCCACCCATCGTTCGCCGGGTCCATACACTGTTATGTGGAGCGACTCATATCCGTTGCTTTTGGGAATGCTGAGCCAGTCCTTCATTCGCGACGGGTTAGGTTGATACAGGTCGGTTATGATGGAGTAGGCGAGCCAGCAGTCGCTCTTTTCGTTTTCGGGATTGCTGTCGATTATGATTCTGATGGCAAACAGGTCATATATGTGCTCGATGTCATTCTTCTGCTTTTTAAGCTTGTTCCATATCGAGTATATTGACTTGGTCCTTCCTTTGATCTCAAATTTGAGCGGGGTGCCGTCAAGTTTCTCTTTTATGGGCTTGATGAATTCGGCGATATATGCGTCGCGCACCTTTTTGGTCTCTTTGAGCTTGCGGGCTATTTCAGTATATGTTTCGCGGTTGGTGTATTTCAGCGACATATCTTCAAGCTCTGACTTGATAGCGTAAAGACCCAGACGGTGGGCGAGCGGGGCGTAAAGATAGTTTGCCTCGTAAGCCACATCGTGAACCATCTTTTCATTGGGATGATGGTTGATGGAGTGCATCAGCACGAGTCGGTCCACGATCATGATGATGATGACGCGTATGTCTTCGGCAAATGTCAGCAGCAGTTTCCTGAAATTGTCGCTTTCGACGGCGGCTTGTTTGCTGTAGAGTGTCGACACCTTGAGCAGCCCTCTTATGAGTTTGGCGATGTCGGCGCCCCATTGTTTCTCCACCTCTTCCTCTTCGATGAACTCTGATTTGCAGAGGTTGAACAGCAGGATGGCGATGACCATGTTGCGGTCAGGGCTTATCTTTTCACACAGGGCTGTCGCCGTCTCAAGATTGTGGATTGCCGGATTTATGCCATAGCGGTCGCGACGGTAATGATTCTCTTTTATCCCTTGGGTGATGATCTCTTTGATGCGTCGGGTGTCGTGAGGCTGTGCGACTTCTTTCGTGAGGTTCAGAAGCCGGCGGAAGGAGGTGAGGAATTGTGTAGTCTCCTCAGGTGTCAGGTATTTTTCTTCCATAACAAAATTCAAGGAGTGGTTATGCATGAAATGCTCGGCATGGAGCGGCGGGTGATGAATGATGGTTTTAAACCGGGGAGAAGCTCCTCGGCTCTATTCATCGGTTGGCTCCGAGCATGGTAGCGGCAGTTTGTTAAGCTCCTCGATATAGTCAAGGAGTTCGGTTCTTCCGCGGCGGTCGGTGCTTGATGTGTAGAACACCGGAGGCAGTTCCTCCCACTGTTGCTTGAGCGCCTCAAGATATTTGGCGGTCTGGATTTTGCCCGCGGCTGAAGATAATTTGTCAAGTTTAGTGAACACTATTGAAAACGGGATGCCGTTTTCACCCAGCCATTCCATGAACTCAAGATCGATTTTCTGAGGGTTGTGGCGTGAGTCAATCAATAGAAACAGGTTGGTCATCTGTTCCCGTTCAAGGATGTAATCCTCGATTATTTTCTTGATTTCAGCCTGCTGTTTTTTGCCTCGCTGGGCATAGCCATATCCCGGAAGATCCACGATATACCATCCGTCGTTGATGAGGAAATGATTGATAAGCATGGTTTTTCCCGGGGTGGATGAAGTCATGGCGAGCCCTTTGTGGCCTGTGAGCATGTTGATCAGTGATGACTTGCCCACATTTGACCGTCCGATGAATGCGTATTCATGGCGGCAGGTGGCGGGACATTTTTTGACGTTGCTGTTGCTTATTTCAAATTTGGCTGAAGTAATGTTCATTATGGGTGTTTTTGTTTTGTAAAGTTACAACAATTTATCGTAATATAACCAATTTTTGACCCGTTATGTTTATCTTTGTAAAGATATGGGAGAGAACAGTAAGCGGGAAACCGTATTTAGATTTAAACAATTTGAAGTTAAAAACAGTTGTGCCGCTATGAAAGTGGGCACTGACGGTGTGCTTGTTGGCGCATGGACCTCTGTTGAGGGCGCCGGGACGATTCTTGATGTCGGCGCGGGCACAGGGTTGATAGCATTGATGATTGCGCAGAGAGCGCCCGGTGCCATGATCACGGCGATTGAGCTGGATGGAGCGGCTGCTGATGAGGCGAGGTTCAATGTGGAGATGTCGCCATGGCCAGGCAGGATAAGCATCGTCAACTGTGACTTCCTGGAGTATAAGCCGTCAGAGAAGTTTGATCTGATTGTCAGCAATCCGCCGTTTTTCGGCACCGAATTGAAATCGCCTGACAAGATGCGGGCTATGGCTCGTCATGGCGACACGCTTAATGTCGGGGCGTTGATAAGGCATTCGGCTGCAATGATGTCGCAACGAGGCAGACTGTGTTTCATATCGCCTGCCGATCGAGAGGACGATATACTCATGGAGGCTGCTTTTTCCGGACTTAATTTGTCGCGGCAGGTGAAGGTCTATACAAAGCAGTCGGCAACCATGCCAACGCGTGTATTGTGGGAGTTCACCCATGCCGATGCTGTGTGTGAGTTCTCGGAGTTAAGAATTAATACCCCGCTTTACCGGGAACTTGTGTCACCGTATTATCTGGATAAATAGGGGAGATTGTCGGTTAAATCGTTTTAATTTGGGCTTAAGAGGGTGCTTAAATATAATAATTGCTAAAAGATTTGGCAAAAACTGTTTAGAGTTGTATATTTGAAGAGAAATTATTAAACAAGCTCTTAGTCCAGACCTTACAGACGTTTAAACGATTATGAACGACATTACTGAATTGTTTCGTGATTTGTTGCAACAGTATCGAGGTATAGATATTGCCGAATCTGAATTTAAGAAAATGATTCACGAAGACGATGAACTCCATGAAGAATACCGGGAATGGTGTGATGCTGTAGGAAGCAGCGAAAAAATGGGTTTTATTGATTATTGTGAGGAGTTCCTTGAATCTCAAGACTCCATATATGACCATCTGAATGATTTTAATGATGAATGAATCTGAAATTTCACGAAGACTCCCTGCCGAGTGGGAACCGCAAGGCGGAGTGATTGTTTCGTGGCCTCACTCCGGCACCGATTGGGCTTATATGCTCGATGAGGTGACGAAATGTTTTGCCGACATTGTCGCGGCGATAGCGCAAGAGCAGCCGGTGGTGGTTATCACCCCCGACAAGGAGATTGCGGCAAAGCATCTTATTGATGCCAATCAGGATAACATAATCTATGCCGAGTTGCCCACAAATGACACTTGGGCTCGGGATTTCGGCCCTATTACAGTGACCGAAGGCGAGGTCCCGCTGTTGCTTGACTTCGGGTTCAACGGCTGGGGATTGAAATTTGCATCCGATAAGGACAATCTGTTGACAAAAGGATTGGTGGAGCTGGGCGTGTTGCGTGCGCGGTGTGAGAATTGCCGGGGATTTATCCTTGAAGGCGGATCCATCGAAAGTGACGGACGCGGCACTTTGCTCACCACTTCCAGATGCTTGCTGTCGCCTAACCGCAACCCTGAGATGTCACGCAGCCGCATTGAGGAATATCTGAAGGCGAAGCTTGGCGTGGAGCAGGTGCTGTGGCTTGATCATGGATATCTTGCCGGTGACGACACCGACAGCCACATCGATACATTGGCGCGTCTTGCTCCGCACGACACTATAATCTACGTGGGGTGTAACGATGCTGCTGATGAGCATTACGAGGAGTTGCAGGCTATGAAGCGGCAGCTCATGGAGATGCGCACGCTCGACGGTGCCCCCTACAACCTGATTGAGCTTCCCATGCCCGATGCGATTTATGATGAGGATGGAGAGAGGCTGCCTGCTACTTATGCCAATTTCCTCGTGATGAACAAGAGTGTGCTCCTCCCGGTCTACGGGCAGCCTATGAATGATGAGCTTGCGGCGCAGATGCTGAAAATCTCATTTCCTGACCATGAGATAAGGAAGATCGATTGCCGCCCCTTGATAAAACAGCATGGATCGCTGCATTGCGTAACCATGCAGATCCCTAATGAAATTTTGCCTATATGAACAAGAGATTGCTGAAGGTCGGCATAATCCAGCAGACCAATACTGAAAATATCGAAGACAACCGTCGCCGTCTTGCTGACAAAATGAGAAAGCTTGCCGCCGAGGGTGCTGAACTTATTGTCAATCAGGAGTTGCATGACTCGCTGTATTTTTGCCAGACTGAATCGACCGGTCTTTGCGATCTTGCGGTTAATTTTCCGTCGGAAGTTACGGAATTTTATTCCTCGTTGGCAAAGGAATTGGGTGTGGTGATGGTTACGTCGTTGTTCGAACGTCGGGCTCCCGGTCTTTACCACAACACAGCCGTGGTATTTGAACGCGACGGTTCAGTGGCAGGTAAATACCGCAAGATGCACATCCCCGATGATCCGGCTTATTATGAGAAATTCTACTTCACGCCGGGCGACATAGGGTTCAAGCCTATCGACACATCGGTGGGACGGCTCGGTGTGCTTGTGTGCTGGGACCAGTGGTATCCGGAGGCAGCGCGCCTTATGGCGCTCAGTGGTGCTGAATTGCTCATTTATCCCACGGCTATCGGTTGGGAAAGCTCTGACACCCCTGATGAGCAGGCACGCCAATTGGAAGCGTGGGTCACCGTGCAGCGAGGTCATGCCGTGGCTAACGGACTGCCGGTAGTGACCGTCAACAGGGTGGGGCTGGAGCCTGATCCTTCGGGACAGACCAATGGCATTCAGTTCTGGGGCAACTCGTTTGTGGCGGGACCTCAGGGCGAATTCCTTTACCGGGCGTCGGATCACGCTGAAGAGACGGCAATCATCGACATTGACATGAACCGTTCGGAGAATGTGAGACGGTGGTGGCCCTTCCTGCGCGACAGGCGCATCGACGCTTACGGTGATCTCACAAAGCGTTTCATCGATTGAACGACTATTTTCTAACCTCTTATTATCACATAAAAATGTCTCTTTGGATAATGTGGCTTATCGCAGCGGCGCTATTGTTGGTGCTTGAGCTTATCACCGGCTGGATTGCGACGTTCTGTGTCGGAATGGGATGCCTTGTGGCTTCAGTGATGGATATTGCGGGATGCTCGCTTCAGTGGCAACTTGCCGGAGTTGTGGTCGGCGTGATACTCGCGTTTATCTTTCTTGCTCCGTTTGTCAACCGGTTGCGTAAATCACGGGCTCATACCGAAGCTTATAACAGCAATATGGATGCGCTTATCGGTAGAGAGATTCCTGTTGAGAGACCCATTCCGGCAAATGGATTGGGACGTGTGCGTATCGATGGCGACAGTTGGCAGGCGCGAAGCTCTCACGGCGAACCTGTAGAATCAGGTGTCAACGTGAAAGTCACCGGCTATGACAGTATAATTTTGATAGTGAAACCAATTTAAATCTTTTTTTGTGATGGAAACTTTTATTCTTCTTGGAGTGCTTGTGCTCGCAGTGATAATTGTGGTGTCGGCAGGCGTGAAGATTGTGCCGCAGTCGGAAACACGCGTAGTGGAGCGTCTTGGTCGTTTCCACAGTGTCCTTTCTCCCGGTCTTAACATTATATGGCCTTTCATCGACAAGCCTAAGGTGGTCTACACCCGTCGTGTCGAATCGACAGTCAATGGTCGCCAGATTGTCAGAATGACCTCCTCGACCACTATTGACCTCCGTGAGCAGGTGTATGACTTTCCGTCGCAGCAAGTGATCACCAAGGACAACGTCACCACTGAGATCAACGCTCTGCTTTATTTCCAGATTGTTGATGCCAAGAAAGCCGTATATGAGATCGACAATCTGCCTAATGCTCTTGAAAAGCTCACTCAGACCACGCTTAGAAATGTGATAGGCGAGCTGGAGCTTGACCAGACACTCACTTCCCGCGACACTATCAACTCTCGCTTGCAAGCCATACTTGATGATGTGACCAATAAATGGGGCGTGAAGGTGAATCGTGTGGAGTTGCAGGACATTACCCCGCCAAAGAGCGTGCGTGAGGCTATGGAGAAGCAGATGCAGGCTGAACGTAACCGTCGTGCCGAGATTCTGAACGCAGAGGGACAGAAAACATCAGTGATATTGCTTTCGGAAGGCGACAAGCAGTCGCAGATCAACCAGGCTACCGCAATAAAGGAGGCTGAAATACTCCGGGCTGAGGGTGAAGCGCGCGCCAAGGTGCTCACTGCACAGGCTGAAGCTGAAGCGATAGCCACCGTTGCCGAGGCTATTAAGGCATCCAACACTGATCCCGCCACGTATATGCTCGCGCTTAAATATATCGAGACATTGCGTGACATGACCTCAGGACAGGACAACAAGACGGTTTATATCCCTTATGAAGCTTCGGGTGTGTTAAGCTCAATCGGAGCCATTAAAGAGATGTTTAATAAATGATAAAGCATAAGGATTTATCTCTGATACAGAGCCGGATTATTGAATTGTGTTAAATCAATAGGTAACTTATGTTAAAAGGTTGAAAACTTTGTGCCGGTAGTAAACTTTTTGGTAATTTAAAGCGTTACATTAAATGTAATACCGGAAATAAACTACTAACCTAAACAACTTTTTAACTATGCATTATCTATTTGTTTCAGAGTCTCAGCCCACTGATTCAGTTGAAACCATTCAGACAGGCGAGACAAGAGAAGATTGGATGGATTGGGGATAAATGAATCCTATGTAATTTGAAACGTATCGCGCTCCCTGCATTTCCATAGAGAAGTGCAGGGAGCGCTGTTCTTTATTTTAACGTCTCCTAACGGTCTGTAGGACCGCAAGATATCCCGGTATGTAGCGTTAGCGAAATGCCGGGAGCGCTTTATTTTAACGTCTCCTAACGGTCTGTAGGACCGCAAGAGATCAGCCCGGTATGTAGCGTTAGCGAAATGCCGGGTTGTAAACGCCCACCTAATTATAGTTCTGTAAGAACGGCACTAACTATCGCTCTTACAGAGCTTATATCCCGCACATACATTTAACCCGGCATTTCGCTGACGCTACATAGCTGATATCTCACGTTCTTACAGAACGCTATGCCATCGCCCCACCGATCATACCCCAAAAACGTAATCCTCCAACGCGCATCTCACCTCCTCACAAAACCACTGAACTAAGTGCCGCCAGTCCCCGGAAACCACCGAACTAAGTGCCGCGAGGCACGAGTCCGTCTATATCCCCGACTGAGCCGGCGAAGTCGGGGGAGAGGCTCCACAAAAAAACGAGTCGCGGAGCGACGAGCCTGTTGTAAAAAATAGATTACCAGAACATGGACTTATAGCCGTGCAACGGCAAAATAATTTGAGCTCCGCCACGAGGCGTAGCCGAGGCGCGGAGAAAGGCACGACCCCGAAACGGGCGTCGAAGACGTCCGCCAACGCCATACCGCCAACACCATACCTGTTATACACAAAAAAAATCACCCGGGTGGGATAAAAACCGGGTAAATCCCCTCCATCCATACACTACCTTTGTGACA
>CAJUTE010000037.1 GCA_910589555.1 uncultured Muribaculum sp. | reverse complement strand
CTTTCGCTCGGCAAAGCTCAAATAAATTTGGCTTTGCTCTCGACTTATTCGTATCGTTGGCTTCGCCCAAGATACTTTCGCTCGGCAAAGCTCAAATAAATTTGGCTTTGCTCTCGACTTATTCGTATCTTTGCGGGACCAGAATATATTATCATGAAGAAAAGGATTTTGTCTATTTTTTGTGCCACGATGATGTGTGTGGCAATCTCGGCGGATGGCATCCATGCCCAGCCACGGAAGCAATTTCGCCGCAATATGCTTAAAGAAACCTCGGTCACGTTCCTTAAATCAGATGAAGCGGCAAGAATAGCCGATCAGGTGCTCGCCTATCAGAGAGTGACCGGAGGATGGGCTAAGAATATCGATATGTGTGCTCCGATGACGCAGGAACAGCTTGACAAGGTGCTGTTGCAGAAAAGCCGCATAGACGACTCAACCACCGACAATGGCGCTACCAATATGCAGATGACATTCCTCGCCCGTATGTATCAGGCGACCGGCGACAAGAGGTATCGCGACGCATTCCGCCGGGCTGTAGAGTATCTTCTTTCCGGGCAATATAAGAATGGCGGCTGGCCGCAATTCTGGCCCAATCCTCGCGGCTATCAGGTGCATATCACCTACAATGACGACGCGATGGTCAACACCATGAATATGCTGCGTGACATATCGGACTGCGTGGCTCCGTATGACGGCAATCTCACCGACGGAAAACTCAGAAAGCGTGCCGCCAAGGCTTTTGACCGTGGCGTGGAATGCATTCTCGCCACTCAGATCATGGTCGGCGGCGAGCCTACAGTGTGGTGCCAGCAGCATGAGCGCGACACCTACGCCCCCGCTCCGGCACGGGCTTATGAACTTCCGTCATACTGCGCTCCGGAAAGCGCCTCGATAGTGAGGCTGCTCATGGGATTGCCTGATCCTGATGACCGCGTGAAGCGAGCCATACACTCGGCAATGAGATGGTTTGACCGCTACAAGCTGTCGGGTCTCGCCATACATCGTTACCGCACTCCCGGCGGCATCCATGACATAAAGCTGGTCAATGACTCCACGGCAGGAGCATTGTGGGGCAGATACTACGATCTTGAATTTTGCGAGCCTTACGTGTGTGACCGCGACGGCATTCCGCGTCGCCGCCTTGACCAGATAGGACATGAACGCCGCAACGGCTACAGCTGGTACAGCAACCGTCCCGCCGAACTTTATCCCATATATGAAAAATGGGCAGCTGAATTTGATCCTGAAAATAGAGTTGCCGTAGACATCAACTCGCCCGGAGCCAATGTGACCGGCATCGTCACCCTCGACCGCAAGCCGATCATCGACCGACAGGCTTTTGACATCATCGTGAAGCCCGGCGAAAGCATCCAGCAGGCAATCGAGAAAGCACCTGAGAATCCGGAAAAGCCATTCAAAATCCTATTATCCAAGGGCACCTACAACCAAAAGGTGATTATCGACAAGCCTAACATCGTGCTTGTGGGCGAAGATCGCGACAGCACGGTGATAATGCTTGCGGAAACGGCAAAAACACTTGCGGTAAAGGAATACAAAGGCAAACCGGTGCACAATGGAGTGATTGTGCTTCAGGAGGGTGCCGATGACTGCGTGATAAGCGGAATAACCGTGTACAATAATTACGGAACCACGGTAGAAAACACCACCACTCACCAGATGGCGATTTACGGACGCGCCACACGCACCATCGTGATCAACAGCAATGTGTGGGCTGACGGAAATGACGCGTTGTCATTGTGGGCTCCACAGAGCGGAGGGATGTACTATCACGCCGACCTCAATTTGCGTTGCCCCGGAGTGGACTTTCTGTGTCCGCGCGGATGGTGCTACGCCACTCGCTGCTCTTTCTATGGCGACAGCCGCGCTATAATATGGCACGACGGCAGAGGAAACCCCGACAAGAAGCTAGTGATAACCAACTCATCGTTTGATGCCAAGTCGCCTACTCCGCTTGGACGCTATCATCACGACTCCCACTTCTATCTCGCCAATTGCAGTTTGAGCAGCAACATTATGGACCGGAACATAGCCTACGCCTATACCGACAAGGTGCTTGACCCGTGTCTGTGGGGACCACGCATCTACTATTCAGGATGCTACCGCGAAGGGGGCGACAGCGGCTGGCTCGCCGACAATACCCAATCGGCACCCGGATCGCCGGAATACCACACATTTACCGCCAAATGGACCTTCGGCGGAAAGTGGGATCCGGAAGCCAAGATACGCGACCTCTGGCATATTCTTGCCTACTGATTTTTACTAAACATACACGAAACTTCGGAAAAGCGGCGTAGTGAGGTGTTTGTCACTCAGCCTCTTTTCCGAAGTTCTATTTTACACACAATTCATTGTATTATTAGGGATTTTTGGAGGGTTTCCGCACCACCAAGATCGGGAAGATGATGAGCAGGGCGAGAAGCGACATCACGAGTCCGCCCATAGTGCCAATGGCAAGCGGATACCAGAATGACTCCTTGGTCTCCCCTATTATGAACGGGATGAAGCCGAGGATGGTGGACAACACTGTGAGCAGTATCGGCACAATTTTTATGCGGAATGACCTGATGTAGAGTTTCAGCAAAGAGACGCGGGGATAGCTGCGACGCAAGGAATTGTACTCATTCAGCAGGTATATGGCGGCATTGACAGTGATTCCGGCAAGAAGGATGAAGGATGCAAATCCTCCCTGGTCAAAATTGAGCCGGAGCAGATAGAATATCGCAAACACACCGATAAACGAAACGGGAATTATAAGGATTATGGCAAACGGCTGACGGAGAGAATTGAACAGAATCGATGTGGTGAAAAATATTATGCCTATCACAAGAAGAATCAGCCAATATTTTCCCGACTCACTGTCATCGGAACGTCGGCGCGCCTTCTCGCTCTCGGCTTTGTAGCCGACAGGCATCAATGAGTTGATGGTGTCAAGATCCCGCTCAAGCACTTTGTCGCCTTGCACATTTGACCCGATATATTCATATTGCAGACACAGCACATACTCCTGATTTTTCTTGACTATATCCTGTGGAGCTTTACGCTTCTCAATACGCCCTAAGTCAGATAGCTTGAACACTTTTCCTCCCACTGAGAACGGCTGGTTCATAAGAGTGAATATGTCATATTTATCTCCCTGCACTGAATAGAGCCTGATTCTTTCCGACCGATTGCCCACAGTGACCTGCCCGCAATTCACCTCACGCCCGAAAGTGGGCTCTATCGCGGAAAATAGCTGCGTGGCAGTTATTCCATGCTTGGCGAGCATGTCACGGTCGATCACAAGATGAAATTCGGTATAATCATCCTTCCAATAAGAAAACTCCGACGCTACCGACACCTCCTTGATGCGGCGGTGAGTGAGCAGTGTGTCACGCATACGGTAAGCCCAGTCCGACAGGTCATCATAGTTATAGCCGGTGAGTTTCACTCTATAGCTGCCGGCACTTTCTCTCACATCGTTGCTGAATCCCTGGTCTTCAAGTCCATATACACTCCAAGAGCCGCCACCGAGGGTCAACGCCTTGGATATGATGTCGCCTTTCAGCCTGTAAGGGAACCCGCTGTTGCGATGTTCTTTCTTGAAGAATACGGAAATTGAGGCTCGCCGCGCTCCGGGAATAGAAGTTTGGAATTGGCGTATCTCCTGAAATCCGCTCAGATAAAGCTCCATTTTCTTAATCAATGCATTCATCTGGTCAAGAGTGGCGCCATTGGGAAGCGTGGCATTGATGTTAAGCACCGGTTCACCCGGTTCACGATCCCAATAGGAACCGTTGTAGACCTTTTCGACAAAAAGCCTCAGCGTGCCACCAAGCGCCACATCGACCACAGGCTTTACTTTTTCTTTATATACCGATGAGCCGAACACGTCATTGTATTTCCGAGCAATCATCCCTTCTCCGTCAATTTTCTCCGGAATCATGAACACAGGCAACCCGAATGCCAGAACCGCCATGATGATGAATGCGACGCGGAAACGCACGATAAACCGCACCGATTTTTCATAGATGTTGGACATGAACAACGAAATCCTGCGGCGCAAGCGCAACAACCGTTGTCCTGAACGCTTATTCCCTATGCGCAGTCTTTCCACCAACGCAGGCACAAGGAAAAGCGACACGGCAAGTGACACGGCAAGATTGATGATCACCACTATCACAAAGTCCTGAAGACTGAGCCTGGTCCGCTCATCCATGAAAAACACTACCGACAATGCGCCGACAGTGGTGAGCGTGGCGGCAAGTATCGACGTGAATGCGCCGAGGTTACGCCTGCGGGTGTAGTGATCGGTCATCACTATGAGGTTATCAATGACAAGATTGAGCGAAATTGTGATTCCGGCAAGGGAATAAAGCTGTATCTCCACGCGGGTCATGTAGTAGAACACCACCGCCACCGCAAGATTTATGGCAAGCCCGATGGTGATGAGCAGCACATAACGGATGTTGAGTGACACCACTCCCACAAAGAGCAGCAGGATGAGAACCGTGAGTCCCGAGCGGAAATATATTTTATCAAGCTCACTGCTTATTTCCTCGGTTGCATCGTAGGCGGTTTCTATCATATATCCTTGAGGCATGGAGGATTCAAAAGCGTTCAAAGTCTCCTTAAGCTGTTGGGCAAGACGGAGCTGATTGGCATCATCATCGGAGGTGATATTGACATATATTGAATTAAGTCCGTTGATGCGAAAGTAGCCTGTGGGGTTAGCCTCCTCATGGGTCACTGTCACTATTTTGTCGAGCGTGATGCTCACACCACCTGAACCGTTGACCGTTATATCTTGTGGATTAAAGGTCCCGGCATCGCCTGTAGAACGCATCGCCAGCCTCATCCACTCATTTCCCTCATCGCCATCAATGGCGGCAATGCCGAGAAACTCATTTCCGTAATGCTCCCCGATAGCCTTGCGGATGTCGGAAGGCGTGATTCCAAGCGCGGTCAGCCGGTCGATGTCATAACGCAGCCTCCACTCCATGGGCTGGGAACCGCTCAACTCAACCTTGCTCACTCCGGGAATGCGCGACAACACCGGCTTAAGGTTTTCTTCGCCAAAAGCCTGGATCTGCGCAGGATTGGAGGGTGCGTTAAGCGTCAACGTAATAAACGGACGCGCACCCTCCTTTTCAACCTGACGCATAGTCATGACGGGGTAGCTAACCCCGTCGGGCATATCGCTCCATGCTTGTCTTATGAGAGCTGATGCCTCGAAACGGGTGTTTTCCATATCGGCGTGACGGTCAAGCCTTATTGTGACACGTCCGCCGCCATTATATGATTTAGAATCAATACCTTTCACTCCTCTTACTCGCGCCAAAATAGATTCGAGCCGCGACGTGACCTCGGTTTCCACCGCTCTCGCCGAATTGCCTGGCATGGAGAAGCTCACCGTCAGACTCGGCAGAGTCTGCGACGGAGCGAGCTTTACCGGCAATAACGGAATGAGAGCGCATCCCACTATCGCAGCTGCGATAAAAGCGACTATTATGGTAAATGATCTTGCTTTCATGTTTTGGGTTTAGAGTCGTGAATCGTGAGTCGTGAATTGAGAGTTGAGAATTGAGAATTGAGGGTTAATTTTTGAGATCGAATTGATCGGAAAGAGAGATTCCGCTTTCAAAATCGTGGAGGGTGAGACGCCTTATCTTGTAGTGGCTTAGCCAGAAATTCTGAAGTGCCGAAATATAGTTTTTAGAAGCCTCTTGCCTGCGGCTTAGCGAAAGTGTAATTGAATTGATGTCGGCTTTGCCTATGATGAAGCGCTGCTGTGTCTGCACGTATGCCATGTCGGCAAGATCGAGAGCTTCCGACGCCGATGCAATAAGACGCTGACGCACCTTATAGTCGCTAATGGTCATTATTATATCCTCTTCTATCGACAATTCATCCTGGCGAGCAGCGATGCGCGACACGTTAAGGTTGTTCTTAGCCATATTCACCTTTCCTTTTCTCACTCCCCAGTCAATAAGCGGCACCGATATTGACACCGACACCAGATCCTGACGCAATGGAGAGCGGTAAGCTCCTGAAAAGTCATCGGCAACCTGATTGAAGCCCACCGAGGCATTGACCGAGGCGTTGAACCTCGACTCAGCCTTTGTGCGCCCCACTTCACGCTCCCCTTCAAGTATGGTCTGCTTATGCCCCAGCAGAGTGGGATTGTTCTCCTTGGCATATCCGAGAGCAATGTCGACCGGAATATCGATAGGTTGCGGACGGCCCGGCATTTTCACTTCTATCTCTGTATTTTTATCCATGCCAAGGAATGAGGCGAGCGAAAACATGGCGCGCTTAAGGGATATACGGGAATTTTCCAATGTGTTGCGAGCATTCACCCGGTCCAATTCAAGAGTGAGAAGATCGGCGTGGGAGATTGCGGCAATCTTGTATCGACGCTTGCCTATCACATACAGAGTGTCGCACGACGCCACATTCTCCTCAGCAAGTTTATATTCAACCTGAGCAAGAGCAAGGGCGAAAAAATAGGTCACAGCCTGCTCGCTCACATTCTCCATGTTGTAGATGAGCTGCTTCTTAGCCTTTTCATAACGCAACGGTTCTATTTTACGTTCCCATTTGAAGGTATTGAACCCGATAAGGCTCTGGCGATAACCTATGCGCAAAGGCACCGATGAATACTGAGTATACTTGTTTGCCCCGAAATTGCGCAGATACTCCAAGTCGGTTTCAAGATAGAACGTACCGCCCAAAAGATCGAAATTCTGTTCGATCTCCAACCCGGCAGAGGCGCTGTACATCTGCTGTTCGCGGAACACATCAATATTCTGCTCGGAATCGTAGCGCTGAGTCATATAGCGGTTATATTTCGCAGGAGTCAGCGACAAAGACAGGCTTGGCAAGCGACCGGCACGATAGCTTACATACTGCCAATAGCTCGACTGATACATATTACGGTAGCGGAATGCCATAAGCGAGGAGTCGTTGGCAAGCTCGATGGTCCGTTCAAGCGTGAGGGTGACCGCCGACACTGCGGCAGGAATGAGCATAAACACGAGAACGAGAATCTGTATCCTATTTATTTTCATGCGTACGGTATATTAGCCAGTAAAACAATGGTATAATAAAAATGCTGACAGCGGTGCCCACTATCATCGAGCCTATCATGGCGATAGCAAGAGGGCGTTGGAGCTCGGAACCCATGTCGGAAGTAAACAACACAGGCACCATAGCGAATATAGTGGTGAGCGATGTCATGATAATAGCGCGCAAACGGCGACGGCCGGCAGTGTGAATAGCTTCGACAAGAGGCATGCCTGCCTTGCGGAGCTCATTGATGGCATCGAGTTTCAGGATTGAGTCGTTGACCACAATACCGCAGGTGACAATGATTCCGATTGCCGACATAAGGTTAAGAGTCTGCCCGAACAGCATCAACGCTATCAAAGCGAAAGCAGTGTCAACCGGAATCTCAAGCAGCACGATGAGCGGCTGTGTGAAACTTTCAAACTGAGCGCACAGGATGAAATACATGAGCATTATCGACACTAAAAGTATGACAATAAGCTCTTTCATCATCTTGGAATTGCTGAAATAACTTCCTGCAAACTCAACGTCATGGGTGGTGTCATCGCGCACAATCTCAGAAATATCCTCTATCAAAGCCTTTTCCGAGCCATCGGCATAGAACTCCACCGGCACGTATTCACCGGAGCTCCCCGCTATGATAGTCTTAAAGTCACGACTCTCGGATGTGGTTATCAAGCTGCGTAACGGTATTTCAGTCCTGACACCTCGCTTATCGGGGCGCGACTTGACAAATGTGCGGCTCAGGATATCACTGATACCCTGTTCTTTACCTGCAATCTCAATCGGAGTATACTCTTGAAATGACCGCAATGTGGAGACAGTGTTGCCTTTGAACGCCGTGCGCAAAGCCCTTTGCACTTCAGAATAGTCCACATTATAGATAGCGAGCAGCTCTCGATTGACAGATATGTCGATCTGATTGCGCATGGGGATGGGAGCAAGAGCCGCTCCGGTGCCCTCCTCCAACCTTTTATGAAGCTCCGTAACAGCTTTTATTTCCGACTCCGAGTTCTTGACAGTGGTGTGAAGCCGAGCTTCTATATCGGCATCATCGCTGGAGAATATTTTTTCAAATATATTTTCAGGACGCTCGAATCGCACTGTCGCCGACGGATATTCATTGGCGATGCGTGCTGCGATACGCTCCTGCATCGGAATTATCGCTGCCGGATCAGAAGTAGAGAAATATAACTCGGATTCAGCCGATGAAAGATCCACATCGGAAGAGAGCAGGTAATCCTGTGTGCCTATATAAGCGGAGTGTGAGGTAGCAGCCGAATCAGTCAGCAATGACGAGCGGCGACGGTTCTCGTCAAGGTTGATATTCTCATTCCAATCAATACGCGCTATGGTTTCGGTAGTGTCGATCTCAGGCATCCTCTCCTGAGGCATTATCATGAATAGAACGACACAAGCAGGCACAGTAAGCAGCGTTATTAATATCAGAATCCATTTATGCCGAAAACAGAAATCCATGCCACGGTCATAAATGCCAAGATACCGTGCATCAGAAGCGTGCTCTTGCTTGACCTTGGCGTTGCCGCCGTCTTTTTTTGAAAATATATAATATAACACCGGGAGCAATGTTATTCCCACTATGTAACTCGCCGCCAACCCTGCCGTGATGGAGAATGCCTGATCGGAGAAAATCGCGCCGGCGATGCCGCTCATGAACACAAGCGGCACAAACACGGCGACAGTGGTGAGCGACGACGAAAGCATGGGTGTGATCATTTCGTTGGTGCCGCTCACACACGCCGACATCAGCCCATCGCCACGATGCCTGTACTGCGTGATATTCTCAGTGACAATCACCGAATTGTCAATCATCATTCCTACCGCGAGAATAAGTCCTGACATGGAGATGATATTGATTGACACATGGAAGAGATAAAATAACAGAAACGTGAGTATCACGCCTACAATTATGCTGAGCCCTATTATGAACGACGCCCGCACTCCGCCCATGAAGAAGATACACACCACAAACACCAGAATAAGCCCCAATATCAAGTTTTGCTCAAGATTGGATATGGTGAAGTCGAGCAACTCTGTCTGGCTGCGTGTTTCGGTGAATTCAATGTCGGGATAACGTGATGAAAAATATTCCACCGTTGAGCGGAGAGCCTCTTTCATTGCATCCATGCTCTCCTCGCTATGCTTGATTATGGCAAGAGTCACCGCCCGCTTGCCATTGTAAAGCGAATATCCTGCCGGGACACGCGACGTAAGCTCCACCCGTGCAAAATCGCCAAGGGACATCATGCGTCCACCTTTGCGAAGCTTTATATTCTCTACATCGGCGGCAGAGCGGAGAAGATTGGTGACATGGATATTGTATTCATAATATCCGTCGCGCACGGTCATGGATCCCGGTTCGACATTATTTGCCGTGAGCGCCGCCTCCAACTCTTCGATAGTGACACCCACCTGTGCCATACGGTCAACGTCAGGAACGATACGCAACACCTGCCCAGGCACCCCGGTTATATCGACCATTGCTATTTCAGGAAGCTGCTCCAACCGGCGCCTGACGATATTGTCGGCTATACGCGACATTTCGTTGAATCGAGAATTATGAGTCGGGAGTCGTGAGTCGTGAATCGGGAGTTATAAGGTCAGAGTTGGGAGTCGCAGAAGAACTCTCGACTCCCGATTCACGATTCTCGACTCTCGACTCTTCATCCTTCAATGTCATCTGGAGATACACCACGGGGATGTCGGTAGCACTTGCTTTTACAGCTTTCGGGCGACTGACAGTTTTCGGAAGTGAGTTCATCGCACCGTCAATCTTCTCGTTGACTTCAATAAAGGCGAGATCGGTGTTGACCCCATAGTTCATGGTGAGTGATACCACCGCCGAACCATCACGTGTTTCGCTCTTAATCTCACTCAGCCCGCTCACCTGCATGAGCTGACGACGTAAAGGCGCTACAACCGTGTTTTCAAGTTCACGCGCTGATACATTGTCCTCAGCGACCTGAACAGAAATATGAGGAATGGCAATATCAGGCAACAACGACACCGGCAGGGTGACATAAGTCACACACCCGAGTATCACCAAAGCAAGAAATGCCATGATGACCGCTATGCGATGATTCAAAAGGTATTTTATCATAATTCTTTTTTAATCGAGAGTCGTGAATCGTGAATCGAGAGTTGAGAGTTGCGAAGCTTGATTCTTTTTCTCAGAAAGCGTTTTAACGCTACTTGAAAGAATTAAATACAATTCGTTGCAATCTGCATAAAAAGAATTATACCTCTCTTCATCCAGCAGTCTTGATTCAAACATAATCTCAAGCCAGTATTTTGTTTCAGAGCACTCCTTAAGAGCAATACTCAATTTATTACTAAAATCATTTAGACTAACCGCATCAAAAGATTCGGCGATATTTGCACCGATACTGGTTCCCGACCTTAAAATCTGATCGGCAATCGAATACTCCCGATGCTCTTCGCATAGCCATTTTTTCAATTCTATAATTCGTATAGCGAATTTTTTGGCTTTATCATAAGCAATACTCTTCTTCCTCATAACCATTCAATTCTATCCATAACTCTCAATTCACGACTCTCGACTCACGATTCTCGATTCACGATTCTCGACTCTCATTTCTCCACCACGCGAATTGGAGCCTCGTGAGCGAGATTGACGTTGCCCGAGGTGATCACGGTCATTCCCTGAGAAAGTCCGTCAGTGACGGTGTATTCATTGAGATTTTCAAACCCAGTGGTGACATAATTCCACATCGCTTTGTTGCCACTTACGGTAAAGACCACCTGACGTCCGGAACGCAATACTACGGCACTTTTAGGCACTACCAGTGCATCTTCCACCGCCCGCTTGACGCTGACACGCACATTCATGCCATCAATCAGCCCCTTGCCGCCATCGACTGTAGCCCACACCTTAACCATGCCGTTGTCATCCACCATGGGATTGATTTCCGACACCCTTCCTTGGTGAGACTCTCCTCCTGAAAACGGAGCAACAGCAACCTTATCGCCCTGCTTCACCATAGCAAGCTCACTTTCAAGCACCGAAAACTCTACATCCATCGCACCGTCATTTATGATGCGGCACAGCGGCTCGGATGATGAAGACATATTGTTGGCTTTAGCCGACAGATTTGCCACAATTCCGCTTATCGGAGCCACGAGAGTCGCCTCATTGATGTCTCGTTTGACCGAAGCAAGCGAGAGCTCAGCCTGTTCAAGTCCGCTTCTCAAGCGTGCCAGCTTCAGCACCTCATCAGGAACCTTTTCAAGATGATCAGGATCATATCCCTGCCCTATTATCACATCTTGCATCTCCAGACGAGCCGAGGCTACGGCATTCATTTCCTTAGCCAACTGGTTCTCCAGCTTATAAGCGTCGAGGGTCGCGATTTTCTGACCTTTAGCCACCCGCTGGCCATTTTTGACATAGATTGATGCTATCAGCCCGGGAGACTGGAAATTGACATCCACTTTCTCCCGTGCATTGAGCTTGCCATTGCTCACAATCTCATGGTTGAACACTCTCTTGACAAGTGGCATCACGGTGACTTCCGCAATCTTATCCGACACGGAATCGGTGGCAATATTTGCCGTCATGCCCTTTTCTACGTCATTTCCGGATTTCCCGGAACAAGCTGCCAAAACACAGGCAAGCGATAGTATGATTGATATTCGTCTCATTGTCTCAATGCTTGTTGATGAATGTAAATATTCGTTTTCTATCAGGCGACCTCCATCGGATCCCCGCAGTCCCCACTACAAATTCTTCCGGCACCAATCCTATGTAGCGAGAATCTTTAGAGTCAATGGCATGATCACCTGCCGCAAAAAAATAATTTTCGTTGAATGTATATCTGCTTATCGGATTTCCTCCCAATACCGCAACTGAATCGAGCCATTCAAGCTTGCTCTTGGTTTCCCACTCAATATACCGTCTATACAGAAGCCAATGCCGATAAGTAAGCTCTATGGTGGTGCCTTTGCCCGGTATCAACAGCGGCCCCATGTCGCGTATGGTCCAGCCGATAGAAGAATCGCGCGGGCAACATTTCATCCATGCCTTCCACTCCCGCGGATCGGGATGTGTCTTGGAATAATCATCGACATAGCAGCGCAGACGCTCCTGCTCCTCAGCCACACCAAGAGTGTCGGAACACCCCAACACATGGTAATAGCAATCGCGTATCTCCAATGAATCGCCGGCAACGGCAACCGCACGCTTGCAATAATACGTGAAGAGGTTCATAGCCATACTATCGCGATGCGTATCGGAGTCAAGATAAGGGAAATTAAATATCACCACATCTCCACGATCAAGTTTCCCATATCCCGGGAGCCGTCTCATGGTATAGGGTTTTCCTTCTGCCGCATCAAATATGTTGAATATCCTTGCTCCGAGCTTCCATTTATTCACAAGTCCGTTCTCGTCAGGAAGCAATGTGGGCTGCATTGATCCCGATGGTGTGTGAAAAGAACACGCCGTTGTTATCTGTATCACCCAATACAGCACATATAGAGCCACCGCGGTCATCAAGACCCAGTATAAAATATCGAAGATTTTTTTTACTATTATACGTGTATTCACCGGTGATAGTTATTTGATTGGCTATTATCTGTAACTTAGATCAACGTGCATATTATCGATTCCAAGTATCATGTAAGGTAATTTTGCAAAAGTATAAAATAAATTCAGTTAATCGCTAATATTTTAGTTCGGAAAAAGTGCGGAATTTAATTTCCGTACTTTTCCGCACTTTTTCCACATCGATTTCAATCTATATTCAAAACATTCAAATTCCTGATTATCAAATGCAATTTTTTATATTGGAGTTATACAAAATGGGGATTTCAATCACAAGAATTGACCCCGCATAAAACAAGCCGTACCATCGATTTTAGTCGACAGTACGGCAAAAAACCGAACTATTCAGCCACCAAAATGGCAAAAATCCATCAATTCTGTTCCAACAACAACCGGAATTCAGTGGGACTTTGACCGGTCATACGCTTAAACATTCGAGAAAAATGAGCCGGATACTGGAATCCCAAGTCATAGGCGATAATGCTGACATCGTCAGATGACGCCGCCAGCCTATGCTTAGCCACATTTATCATGTGCTGCATGATGAGAGTTTTGGTTGTCATGCCGGTTTCTTTTTTAACCAATTCTCCGAAGTATTTCGGAGAAAGATTTGCCCTGTTGGCAAATTCACTTACTGACGGCAACCCTAACCCATCGCCCTTCACAGGAGCATCATAATATTCCTTCAAATGACGTTCAAACTGAGCCACAATTTCAGAGTTCACCTTATGACGGGTGATAAACTGGCGGTCATAGAACCGGCTGAGGTATTCGAGGAGCAGCTGAATGTTTGCCGACAGAACCGATGCCGAATGGCTGTCTACCGGATAATCGAGCTCAGCGTTGATCTTATCAAGGCAATCAAGAAATATAGCTCTCTCTGACTCCGACAGGTGGAGAGCCTCCATCTGCGAATAGTCAAAAAAATCAAACGACGCAATTTTTTCGCCAAGCGGAGTGCCATAGATAAGATCAGGATGAAAGAGCAGCCCTATCACATCCTTGGATATCTCGCCCTCCTTCATCACCACCTCCACGCTCTGTCCCGGAGCAAAGCTCACAATAGTCCCCTCCTGATAGTCATATTGCCGCCTGCCGTACTTCAGCGAACAGTTGATCCCGTTCTTAAGAAACAGGGCATACAAACCGTATTTCACCTTCAGGTTGTTGATTATATTACGCGACTCCTTCAAATCCACGACTGTAACCAACGGATGGCGAGTGGGCAATCCATACAATTTATTATACGTGTCAATCGAATCAAAATAAACGGTTTCCATATTCTTATACGGCTTGATTATCTACCGCAAAAATAAATGAAAAGTTTCACATTTCGCCACCTTCGGCTGATTTTGGTAAGCAATAACGAAATAATGTATAGTCAAGACCGCATCGCGAGGCGACATGAACATAATAAATTTCAAGGATGTTATTATTTAATAAATAAATTAAATTCATCATGAATTCCGCTGTTTCAACTCAGGCTCCCCATAAAGAGCACAAACACTACCTGCTGGGAATTATGAATATCATAGTGCTGGTGCTCTCGGTCATGCTGATTGTATGGATTTCAATCGACACATTCAAGCGTGTCGATTTCCTGGAAAATCACCATTACATGACATTTCAATTCTGGGTGTGCATAGTTTTCGTCATAGATTTTTTCGTGGAAATGCGCTATGCCGAAGATAAATGGCGATTCGTGCGCCGGCGCATAGTATTCCTGCTGCTGTCCATCCCCTATCTCAACATCATCAACTTGATGGACATCACCTTGAGCCACGATGCCATCTATTTCGTAAGGTTCATTCCGCTCGCCCGCGGAGCGTTAGCGCTTTCCATCGTAATAAGCTATCTGTCGTCCAATGCCGTCACAAGCCTATTCATGTCCTATCTGTCAATCATGATATTGGTAGGCTATTTTTGCTCTCTCATCTTCTACCAACGCGAAGCGGGCGTAAACCCTGAAGTAAACTCATACTGGACCGCTCTATGGTGGTCGGCGATGAATATGTCGACAGTAGGCTGCAACATATCGCCGGTCACTGTCTCCGGAAAAATAGTCGCGGTCATCCTGCCGGTATCCGGGATGGTCATATTTCCCCTATTCACGGTATATTTGACTGACTACGTGACCCGCTCGGTGAAAAAATCTAAAGAGAAAAACAAGATTGACGTATAGCGTGAGGCTCCATATAGGACCAAATAATCCTCAATAAGACAATATTTATTGGCAAATGTTGCCTAACTTTGCACTGTGCAAAGCCGATATTGGTCACATAATAGACTCACCTGCTAATGAATTCATCGAATTTAAAATCGTCAATCACCACACTTCTTAACGGCTCAGGTCAAGTTATGTTTCAACAAAACTCCTGGACCGGAGCATTGTTCTTATGCGGCATATTTTATGGAGCCTGCGAGTGCCGGATGCCGCAAGTGGCGTGGGGTGCCGTGATAGGATTAATCTCGGCAACGCTTGCCGGAATCATGACCGAGCGAAAAGAAGATTCCGGGCCGCAAGGCTTATGGGGATTCAACGGCATCCTTGTGGGATGCGTCTTTCCTACATTCCTTTCCAATACATGGGGAATGTGGGCAACACTGATATTCTGCTCCATGCTTTCAACGTGGACACGTACGGCGATGAACCGCGTCATGGAGTCGAGAGGCATAAATTCATTGACATTTCCATTTGTCATGCTCACATGGATATTTTTGCTCGCAGCAAGAACCATGCATGGCTTCACTCCTGAAACGCTCCCTGCTCCGGAACTCAAAAGCCACTTCTCATTTTCGCTCGACACCTCTATACCGGCATTAGTCACATACTGGCTCAAGGGCATCTCCCAAGTGTTTTTGATCAACTCCCCTGCTGCTGGAACAATCTTTCTGGCAGGAATCGCCGTGAACAGCCGCAGAGCAGCGATATATGCAGCCGCGGCATCTGCCATAGCCCTTGCTGTGGCTATAGCATTCCAAGCTGATCCACACGCCATCGCCAACGGCTTGTTTGGCTACAGCCCCGTCCTCACCGGGATTGCTATGGGCTATGTGTTCACAAGCTACAATCTCAAATCGGCGATATGGGCAATGACCGCAATCATTGCCACTGTGTTTGTGCAGGCTGCGACAAATATGCTGCTGGCACCGTTGGGACTGCCGGCGCTAACAGCTCCATTCTGCTTTACTACCTGGCTATTTCTGCTCCCGGGTTACCGGTTTTTCGTAAAGCAACAGTAAAAATGGTATATATTACGGTATTTATTTTAACTTGTTGAAGATTAATGTGTGTAAATTTGCATCCTGAACATTAATCATCTTACCAATTCTTTAAGTTAAATCATGAACAGACTGATCGGATCAGCAGTTGCCGTAGCTGCACTAATTTTCGGATATCAGCATCCAAATGCCCAAAATCTATCAACGACAGACAATATGACACAATCCCACGATTCATCCATAGTCTACATGACTACGGAAATTTCCCCCGAGGCGATAATAAAGCTCTATAAAGCTCTCGGACGCGAAGTCAAAGGCAAGGTGGCGATAAAGATTTCTACCGGTGAGCCGGGAGGACACAACTATTTGCAGCCATCGCTGATAGCCGATTTCGTAAAACTGACCGACGGAACCATCGTAGAGTGCAACACCGCATACGACGGACGCCGCTCCACTACCGAAGAGCATCGCCGGGCGGCAGAAGAACACGGATTCACAAAAATAGCCGAAGTCGACATTATGGATGCCGACGGCGAAGTGAAGCTACCGGTAAAGGGCGGCAAACATCTGCAATTTGACATCGTGGGGTCGCACTATCCTAATTATGACTTCACCGTGATTCTCTCTCACTTCAAGGGTCACGCCATGGGCGGATTTGGAGGCGCCGTGAAAAATATGTCGATCGGAATAGCTTCTGCCGGAGGAAAGAGCTACATCCACTCAGCAGGAAAAATTGACTCTCCTGAAACTTTGTGGACCAACCTCGCCGAGCAAGATGACTTTTTGGAATCAATGGCTGAAGCTGCCAAGGCTGTCGCCGACCATTGCGGTGACAACATCATATACATCAGCGTGGCAAACAAGCTTTCAGTGGATTGCGACTGCGATTCCAACCCCGCCGACCCCGAAATGCATGACATAGGAATTCTCGCATCGCTCGATCCCATCGCTCTCGACAAAGCCTGCACCGACCTGGTGAGGTCGTCTGACGACCATGGCAAAATACATCTGATCGAGCGAATCGACTCCCGCCATGGAATGCACACTCTTGACTACGGAGAAAAAATAGGACTCGGATCTCAGACATACAAATTAGTCAACCTTGATAAGTAGGCATCTCATCGGAACTTAGAGGGGCGTGCTTAATTATCCCCGATGAGATAATAGAAATCCCCGGCAAGCGGTCAATCACCTTGCCGGGGATTTTCTCGTTAATCCTACATCGCTCGCCGATTGCGTGTAATGGTCGTGTGTTCAAATTATTATATCAGTAACAAAACATAATTTTTCACGCCTTCTCACATACAGGAATAAATCGCAGTTTAAAATTAGTATAACATTTTCACTCCATTTATTTGTAGATTAACTAAAATTTGATAACTTTGCAACAAATTTAACATAAACACATTTTTAATAGGCAAGTAATTCCTATGCACCGGACGGCTACATCATGACAGATTATGATGTAGCTTCCTTTTTTCAGTCTATTTCTGCGATTATCGTGCTGCCGCAGCGATTATCTTTACAATGAATTCAATTCGTCTCCATAAAAATGGAAAAATCTCAAAATTTCGGCAAAAGTCTTGATTAGCTCCAAAACAATTACTAATTTTGCACTCGCAAACAAAGGAAAGATGCCGGAGTGGTCGATCGGGACGGTCTCGAAAACCGTTGTACCCTTACGGGTACCCAGGGTTCGAATCCCTGTCTTTCCGCAGAGAAAAGCTGTAAGTCACCGACTTGCAGCTTTTTTTCGTAGGAAAGGCAGCGGTGAGAAGATTATTGATGATGAGAGTTTCATAGAATATATTGCTATATGCCCACATAGCATCTGTAAAAAACGGGATTTCCCAATTCGTGTTATATGAGAAAAGTTATCGTTATAGGCTGCCCCGGAGCAGGCAAAAGCACATTTTCAAGAAAGCTTGCGGCAAAAACATCGCTGCCCATTCACCATCTGGACATGATATGGCACCGTCAAGACAAAAGCAATATAGGCAGAGAGGCATTAATCCTTGAGCTAAACAAAATAATGCACGGCGATGAATGGATCATTGACGGCAATTATCTCGGCACTCTCCCATTGCGACTACAGCATTGCGACACAGTCATATTCTTGGACTATCCGGTCGACGTTTGCATCGAGGGAGCAATGGAGCGTCTTGGAAAAGCACGGGAGGATATGCCTTGGCACGAGACTGAAATGGATCCGGCGTTCTATCAATGCATCCTGGATTTTCCAAGGACTCAACTGCCTGTCATAAACGACATTTTGGCTTCGTGCAGCAACCGATTGAACATCATAAGATTCAAATCAAGAGCCGATGCCGACGCCTTTATAGAATCTCTGTAAACGTCAGTTTCATCCATCCTGCAAGTCGCCGGCGTGCGATCCACATCCATATTTGTAAGCCGCGCAACAAGACAATAAATTTAACATCTTGAATCCATTTGGTTTAAGTTTTTATTAGTACTTTTGTGTCCGTTTACATTATGAAAGCTCTATTCCTATACATACACACATTGTCACTTGCGGCATCTTTGCTATGCCTTTCAAGCTGCGGCACGTCAGTAGCCGAAAAACTCCACACTGTCGAAAGCATAGCTCTCCAACGCCCCGACAGCGCCTACATCATTCTTCGTGAAATAGATTACAATGATCTTGGACCCGACTCTCTGAAAGCCAAATATATTCTCACCAAGGCTATCACCAACCTTCGCATAGGACGGTCACTCATCACCGACACATTGCTCAATGACGCAGCTGAATACTATATCTCGGTCGGAGATACCGCCAATTGGGTGTTGGCATCCCAGATGTTGTCGGGCTACGACTTCACCACCGGCAATCCCGAGAATGCCCGACTCCGCCTCGCCAACATGGTTCCGCGCATTAAGAACCGGGAATTGCTTTGGGACACCTATTCCCATCTTCTCGAGATTGCGATCAACAGCAGGAAATATGACGACGCATACAATTACGCCGACTGGCTGCTAAACCGCACCAATATCCCTGACCAGATACTGCGGTTCTCATCGGCAAAAGGCGGCACGCAGTATTATATGGGAAATTTCGACAAGGCAATATCCATCTTCGATAGCATAATAGCCTCTGGCACAATCGACCGTGCAAACCGAAAAGCAACAATTGATTTCTATAGCGAATACGCTGAAATACTTGACGCCGCCGGATATTCATCAAAGGCTATCGATATAATCGACAACGCTTATGGAAACCCTGATGACTTGAGGAGTGGCGACAAAGTGACCCGATTGATATCACTTGCTCAGTATTACGCCAACACCGGCAATACTTCCAAAGCTAAAGAATTGCTGGACAGCATTAATATCAACGGCACACAATCAGTTTTTGAAGTATACTCAAGCATAGGGATGCTGAAAACGGCAATCGAGTATAAGCAGTCGGGACATTTCCCTGCAGAATTCATGCACGAGGTGGCAAAAACCATGCACCTCAATTTCAGATTGTCACAGATCGACCGGCAGACAGCAATGGAATCGGTGATTGAACTCAGCGACGACAAGACCAATCTTAAGATACAAAAACAACGGTTATGGCTGCTCATTTTCGGCATCCTGCTTATCGTGACAATCGGAGCGGTTACAATCTACATAATACTCAACCGACGCAAGCAACGCTTGATCAATGCCGAAGAACGGATCGAGACCCTCGACAGGATGTTGAAGGAGGTCAAGCATCCCGACAAAACCGACAAGGAGACTGTGCTGAAGAGAATGGTGCTACAGCAAATGGGAATACTCAAAAAATTCGCCGCCGCTCCTACTGAACAAAACAAAGACGCGCTACGCAAAATCGCCGACATCGGCGACACGAATGACTCAAGCGGCAACCGATTGGTGGACTGGCAAAATCTATACACCATGGTCGATGAACTGTTCGACCGGTTCCACGACAAGCTGATGAAGCGTTATCCCGATTTATTCACCGACAAAGAGATCCGGTTGATATGCCTGCTTAAAGCCGACTTCTCCACCAAGGAAATAGGATTCCTCACCGGGCAGTCCTCTGCCTCAGTATACGTGCGGAAATCGACAATCCGCAAGAAGCTTGGAACGGTTGAGAACGGCGACTTCATGGCTCAGATCGAGTCAGACATACGCACTCTTTAGATGCTTTTAGCTCAGTAAAATCCCATTTTAGATTTTTTTCCACACACTTACCCTAATAATCAGCATTTTAACATCTGCTGATTAAGACTATTTTTATGTCATTTCAGTAGGTTTTAGCCTCTTCCATGCACTAACTTTGCATTGTCGGAACCCCTTGATTCCGACACATAGTCAAAACATCAAAACTCAACAATTATGACACGCAACACATTAAAAATCCTGATCATCACCATCGCATCATTTGCTATCATTTCAAGCTGCGGCGGAAAATCTGACAAAAGCAAAATCGCCGACACCATGAGCGTATATGTCGAACAATCACTCCCCGATGGTCAATCATTCAATTTTATCGGACTCTCCAACCGCCGCGACACCATCTTCATGGGGGTCAGCCATCCATGCGTAGGGGTGATATACACAATCACCGACAGCAACTCAGGCAAAAGCTCACGCCACTTCGCCGACGTAATCCTCTCTGACGACTACTCAACGGCACTCAGCGTGAAAGAGCTCGATTTCGACCCCATAGATTTTGTTGAACAAAAGATCAAACACGCGCTCAAAGAGAAAATCAGGGGAAACACCGAAAAATAATCTATTGCCTTCCGATAAAATCAGTCTTCATTACATAGTCTTCCGGCAACGAAGTTTACCTTTCTCGGCATTATCATCCATCACACTCGACTTCTCCACTAATTGCCCTGAGAACAAAATCGCAAGTGCGTAAACCAACATTCTTGTCTTTACGTTATCATAAATAAACAAAATCTCATGAAGATAATCGCTATAAACGGTAGTCCCCGCAAAGGATGGAACTGCGACAAGCTGCTTCACAGTTGGGTAGAGGGAATAAAATCAGTCTACCAAGAAGCCGACATTGAAATAGTGAACCTTTACGACCTCACTTTCACCGGTTGCAGAAGTTGCTTTGCCTGTAAATTAAAAGGCGGCAGGTTTTTCGGCACGTGTCCCATCAATGACGGAATCCACGACCTGCTTGCTGACATCCGCCATGCCAATGCAGTGGCAATCGCTGCACCTATTTATTTCGGCGACATAAATGCATATACAAAATGCCTGTTGGAAAGGATGATATTCTCAGTCATGACCTATGGCAACCCTCCACGCAATATGATAGAGAATCCTGTTGCGTTCACGATGCTGTATACCATGAACGCTCCCGAGGATTATGTTGTTGACCATAACTATCTGTCGCGCTGCGACGAGATGGAGACGACAATTGGATGGGCATACAAATGTAATGTGGAGAGAGTCACGGCATACAACACCTACCAATTCACCGATTATTCAAAATATGAATCAGAATACTTTGATGAGGCTGACAAACGTCATTACCGCGACACACATTTCAGTCTGGATTTGAAAGCGGCATTTGACAATGGAGCAAATTGCGTCCGGAAACTCCTTAAAGCATAACCTATATGAGTGAGATAAAGATACGCTTGCTCCACTGCGGGCGGGTTCGCGTCTCGCCATCCCTTCCTTTTGGGGATGGCAACATCATCAAGGCTTCGGGATTGTTTCTCCCGAAGAAAGACAAAATATGGCTTCCCGTAACCTGCGTGTATATAGAGCATCCAAAAGCAAAAATTCTCGTTGACACAGGGTGGAACCGTCTGATGTCACCAGCCGGAGTGCTTGACAACAAAGCGCAGGCTACACAGTTAGGCAAAATGCTTGTGCACGTCAGCGAGGGTTATGTAGAAAAAGGTATGACCGCTTCCGAGCAACTTGCCGGTATGGGTGTAATGCCCGAAGATTTGGATTTTGTCGTTCTGTCACACCTCGACTGCGACCATGTGGGCGGTCTGCGAGAACTGGTTGGAGCCAAGCATATAATGACATCAGAGGATGAGATTGCAAGTGCCACCACATGGATTGAATCGCACACACGCTACACACCATCGCTTTGGAAAGACACCGGTATCACTGCCTTCCAATACACCAAGAGCAGGCTCGGTCCCGTAGGAGAATCTTACGATCTGATCGGCGATGGCTCAGTGCAACTCGTGCATATACCAGGACATAGCAAAGGTCTTTTTGCAACCCTTGTTAGCAACAATGGCAAGACGGCTATGTATTTCTCCGACGGCGGATATGCCACACGCTCATGGAAAGAGCTGATATTACCGGGCATCTGCGAAGATAAGAAGTCCGCGCTAAAATCACTCAAATGGATAAAATCAGTCAGCGAAGCTCCAAACTGTATCGACTCTTTCGCTTGCCACGATCCGGAAATAGCTCCTCATATAACAACTATCTGATTTATCACCATCAGTGTCACGCCGGAAATATTAATCGAATATAAATAACTACACTTGATAATCAATTATTTAACACTTTAAAATATAAATCATTGTCTATGTAGAAAAAGAGTGGAAAAAGTACGGAAATAAAATTCCGCACTTTTTCCGAACTAAAATATTTGCATTTAAGCACTCCTTTTCCTTACATTTGTAGATTAAACCTACAAAACATGAACAGATTATCTCTTTTTATTGGGCTTACTGCGGTTTTTGCAATGATCACCTCTTGCTCCAAACCATCATCAACCAAAGAAACATTTGACTACTCATCGTTTCCGATTATTACAGGCGAGGAAATTCTTACTGATGCCGATATTCTTAATCCACAGGATATCTTAGCCGTCAAGAATGGGGTATTGATCCATGATTACAACGACACCTGCTTTCTTGCCTATTATTCAAATCTTGATGTCAAGACTCCTCAATATATCGCACGCAAAGGTCAGGGTCCGTTTGAATTTATAAACACAAGAAACTGTTATTACAATCCGCTCACTGAAAGTCTGTTATTAAATGATTCTCAACAGAAAAAAGCTTGGACTTTCAAGATTTCTTCCGATAAAATCTCACTTGATTCAAACACCATCGTTTCAACGGTAGACTTTATGCCTATTCGTGGTGGCGAAGTGACACCTTTAGGATCCAAATTTGTAACTGAAGGAGTATTCGGTAACAAATTGCTGGCTTTGGTTGATTCCGATGGCACACTACTGCAAACATTCGGGGAATATCCCGGCGACACTACCGGCATACGGGACAAAATTTCTTTCGGTCTCATCAATCAATTCAGAATAATCGCTAATCCCCAAGGCACACGCCTTGTCGCAGCAGGAGCTTACAGCGATTGGCTTGCATTCTACGACATGACCGGCGACAATCCTAAAGTGATTAATGAACGCTTCACTTTCAGTCCTAAAGCCAAGACTGAAAAGCCGAACCAATATGTCACAGTGTTGAAATCGGATGATAACGATATATGCAATTACAAACGCCTTTCAGCCACACCCAACCATGTCTATCTATTATATGACGGACGCACACAGGCGGAGATTGATGAAGGCGTAAAGAAGCCCAAGACCATCCTTAAACTCAATTGGGATGGAGAATTGGTTGCCGGATACCGCGTCAACGATCGGCTTTTCAGTATCTCGGCTTCGGAAGATGACAGCACTCTCTATGGGCTGATAAAAAGAAATGAAGAGGGTGCCGTGGTGAAATATACTCTTGAATAAATTTTATACAGTATGACACGATTCATTATCATTTTAGCAGCTATGTTTTCTTCCCTATATATATGGGGTGGAAATCCCGCAACTGACAAAAAGGGAACAAAAACAGCAACAAAAGAGGTCTATGTGATTCAGCATGGCAGCAAGCAACTGCCTATATCCAATGCTGAGATGAAGCAGATTAAACCAACGGAGATATCAGAAATATCAGTCAGAAACGACACCATATTCCTGTCGGTTCCGGAAAAAATCTTTTCCAATATAGAAAAGAAGAAGCGTAAATAGCATTTATTGCTTCTGAAAAAAGTCATCAAAAAAATCGAGACCAATGAAAAAAATATCATTCTTGCTTGCTGCAGTTTTTATGCTGAGTGGATGCAAATCGCATAAATCGAATGGCGAATCATCCGATTTTCTGACTATTGACTGCACAAAATACGATGGAAACGCAGTATTGCCATTCGATTCTATATTTGAGTTTGACGAGTATATTCTGCTTGAAACCAACGATAGTTCCATGATTTCAAGGTGCTACAAAATCCACTTCAATGGCGATCGTATTTATATCAACGATGGCAGTAAGCGAATTCTCGTATTCAATGCTGATGGAACTTTCTGTCGAGAATATAAGCATCTTGGCGAGGGTCCCGGAGAATATGCTCGTTTGTACGACTTTGATATATATGATGGAAAATTGCATCTCTTGGATGGGATGAAGGGCATGATTTATGTGTATAGCCTTGATGATGAATTACTCGAAACAATTGAAGTGCCGAAATGTAACGGTTTTAAAATACTGCCCGATGGAGTAGCGTTGAATGTCGGTTTAGGCTATGCCGATGGCTCAAGCGACAAGCCCTATTCCTATAAGTTCAAGCCTGCACGCGGAGGCGATATGGTTGAAGCTGTTCCATTCAACCGGCATTTATGTGGACACAGCTACACATTTTCTACAGGAGGAAATAATTTTTTTGAATATGGAAATAAGATATTCACTTATTTTCCATTGAATGATACCATATATACGGTTAATCCCCAAAATGGAGAATTGGCTCCATACGCAAAAATAAACCTTGGCGACAGAAGTGTAGCCCTTGATGCTGACAAGGCGACAGCAGATGCGATTTTGGAAGGAAATATGCCTAAAAATATCCATGCGTTCTATAATTGGGGCGACACTCTGATGTTTTCTTATACATCGGAAAATGCGTTGCCTATAATGGTAATTGCCGATAAAACAGGCGTTTTGCACCAAGGTGCTATGAGATTGGATAAAAACGGAATGCCTGTGTCGGAGTATGCTTATGATACATCCGATAAAAATCAGAGGTTCTTTTTGTCGATATTACAAGCACCGAATGCAAAAGTCTTGGCGGAATATGACAAGGCTCCCGGTGAGCATTCTGTATTGCATGAAATCGCCTCACAGATAACAGAAGAGGACAATCCGGTTCTGGTTAAATATAATTTGAGAAATCAATAGCTTAAACGCTAAACTCTTAGTTATGGATGCCATTCATTCAGTTCATTACCTGAATGGATGGCGTATATAACCATGAATAGCAATTTTAAACTGATATGTATATTTGTGATTTATGCCGTGTTGGCATCATTGCTGTTATTTGCATGAGTATCACTGTTGCGTCATGTAAAAATGCTGACGGCACATCGTTAGATATTAAAAATCTCGATATAGAGCAATGCTCGCAGAATGATTTAAATGATGTGGGGCTGAAAATTGAATCCACGGAATTTATCGTGCTTGAAACCACCGATGAGTGCCTTGTCGGCTCCGTGTCGCACATAACTTGCGAGGATGGCAACTGGTTTTTGGTATCAAAGCGTACGAATCTCTACAAATTTGACCGTAACGGAAAATTCTTGTGCAGTATTGGCGGGCAAGGAAATGGTCCAGGTGAATATCAAGCAATTAATATTTTCGGTATTGCTGATGGTAAAGTCTATATCATATCTGGCAATCAAAATAAGATATGTGTTTATTCCACCGATGGAGAATGGATAGAGGATATCATAGACGTTGATTGCTTGAAATTTGCTATGGCAATGACACCGATAGGCAATGGGAGTTTTCTTGTGGCAAATGCCATCTCGTTTAAGAAGGATGTTCCACTTTATGGATTATGGAATCCTGCCGATCCTAAGGTGCTTAATGCCGTAGAGGCCACCGATTACAGCAGCAACGGCAGTTATGAATGGGCAATGAAATCTATGTCGACAGATGGCAAGAACATCTATGCCTTGACTCCACTTTCCGGCGAAATAAAATGTTACGATTTCGAAACCGGAAAAATGTCAACAGCATTCTCTGTCAGTGGAATATTTAGGAATAAAGTCCCTTCTGAAGGTGACTATTCGACAATTTTCAAGGATGTTTTGAAAGCTAAATCGAGTCCCATCATGACTCTATGTGCAACCGGCGATTACCTTATTTTGGGTATGACACGCAATGCTTTGATATGGAATGTAAAAAATGGGCGTGGCACTCTTTTAGAAGGTCCAATCGTGAGTGAAGAATCGGGTATTTTCTCTCTCTTTCCATCGGCTGTGGAATACAGCGACGGAAAAATTGTTGCAACTGTGGTTTCCGCTGAAAATATAGTTGAACATTGTGAAATTAACAATATTCCTACACCGATAGACTCGTTGAATGAAGAATCAAATCCTGTGATAGTCTTATATTCATTTGATGATTGATCACTTATATTGATGTAATTGAAAAAGAACCTCAAATAGCATCAAAAAGAGGACAATCAGGCTCTTGCGTTGATGACAGGAGCGACACAGCCGCGATGTAGTGTTCGGGGCTCGTGCCAAGGAAATGCGTAGCTCCCCGGCTTAATGAACAGCAAGCCGGGGAGGACAAAACGACATTTTACTTATGCTGCTTCAGCTGCTCTACAAACTTGTCGATCGATGCCATACGCGAAGGTATGTCGATGCCTTGCGGACAATGAGGCTTGCACTCTCCGCACCCTATGCAGTGGTTAGCCTGACGCAGTTTCGGCACCTTGCGGTCATATCCCACCAAAAAAGCCTGACGCGCTTTACGATAATTGGGATCCTGATCACCTTCGGGCACATTGCCTTCATTTATGCACTTATTATAATGGGCGAAAATTGCGGGAATATCGAGCCCGTAAGGACACGGCATACAATACTTGCAGTCAGTACATGGCACCGTGGGATAATTAAGGATGAGCTGCGCCGACGTCTCGAGCATGGCAAGCTCCTCCTCGGTGCATGGAACGAGCGGAGAATAGGTGTGCAGATTGTCCTGAAGATGCTCCATATAAGTCATTCCGCTCAGCACCGTGAGAATATTCTCAGGAGTGCCGGCAAAGCGGAAAGCCCACGCCGCCACGCTGTCATCAGGACGGCGGCTCTTATAATTCTCCATAATATGATTGTTCACCTGCGCCAACCGTCCTCCGAGGAGCGGCTCCATCACCACCACCGGGATTCCGCGTTTGGTAAGTTCATCATATAGATATTCAGCATCAGTGTTGCGCTTATTCACCTCCTTGGCATGGCGCCAGTCGATATAGTTAAGCTGAATCTGGGCAAAGTCCCACTTGATCTCTCCTTTGTCCTGCATCGCGAGAAGATGGTCAAACACCTCCACATCGCCATGGTAAGAAAAGCCGAGATTGCGTATACGTCCTTTCTCACGCTCCTTGAGCAGATGTTCAAGCATTCCGTTGTCGATGTATCTGCCATTCCAAGCCTCCATTCCTCCCATTCCTATGCCGTGCAACAGCATATAGTCGATATAATCGACTTGCAGATTCTTGAAGGAATCATTGTACATCTTCATCGACTTTTCCCTCGACCACACTCCCGGAGCGAAATTGGACAGTTTGGTGGCTACAAAATATTTATCGCGCGGATAACGCTTCAGCGCTATTCCGAGCGCCGTCTCGCTAAACCCCTTGCAATATGCCGGCGACGTGTCATAATAATTCACGCCATGCTCCATGGCATAGTCTATGAGTTCATTTATGGCTTGCTGATCAAGATCGTTACCGTTATCGGCAGCCTTGCCCGGGGCAAGCTTTGGAAAACGCATACAACCGTATCCGAGAATGGACACTTTGTCGCCCGTGTTTTGATTGACACGATATGTCATCTCACCTTGAGCCGTATCGCCCGAAGCCATCGACACCGGCGATGATGACGCGGCATCCTTGCCCTGCTTTTTGCCGCCACAGGCTGTGACAGCAGCCGCAGCAGCCCCGGCACCTACGACACGTAGAAATCCTCGACGCGTAATATTCAGATTCTCTTTCATAATCAAAATTGGGGGTTTAGACTGTACGATGATGTTTGTGTCCCTCAACATATATGGCGCTGAAAGGACGCACAGGGCACAAATTCTCGCAAGCGCCACATCCTATGCAACGCTCGGTATTCACTGCCGGAACCTTGGGCGAAGTCTCATCATCAGGATTCATGGATATCATGGTTATGGCACCTACAGGACAATGCCGCGCGCAATTGCCACACGACACACCGTCAGTAGCCGCAATGCAATTCTCCTTAATCCATACCGCGTGCCCGATCTGAATACTGCTCTTGTCGGCGATATCGATAGGCTCGATAGCACCGGCGGGGCACACCGACGAGCAATTATTGCACTCAGGACGGCAATACCCGTGCTCATAGCTCATCTCCGGCAGCATAAACGTAGCGGCATCAACCGACGGTCGCAGAACTCCGTTAGGACAATTGCTCACACATAGCTGGCATGACACACACCGGCGGCTGAAATTCTCATAGCTGTGGCTTCCGGGAGGTGTGAGCGGCGTCGCGCGCACCGGTTTCTTCTTATCAATGATTTCGGCAAGGGCGCCGTCAGTCACTTTGTCTTCCGCTTTCACAGCCGCTCCAACTGCCAGCAACGCACCCACGGTGAGAGCCCAATGCTATTAACTTAAGATTTTCATTTGAGACTTTTGCAAAAATGAAGAT
>CAJUTE010000036.1:3194-29485 GCA_910589555.1 uncultured Muribaculum sp. | reverse complement strand
TTACCAATTACAAACAAGCCATCTGAAAATGCCCTGCTTAAGTTAATAGCATTGGCAGGGCAGTGTCGGGCGGTGGAGGAAGTTTGAGACGACGTTGAACATATAATTGAAAAATCAATCAAAATAGTAACTGTATGATAAATCACATTCTTGTCGGTCTTGGAGGTACCGGAGGTAAAATTCTCCGCGAGTTCAAGATGCGAATGTTTGAAGAGTATCCCGATGTCAATGACCGCATGAAGATCCCTGTGGCGCTTCTTTACGTGGATACCACCCGTGAGATGATGGGGCTCGGCAGAGAGGACTTCAATGTGCTCGGTCAGGATGCCGGATTTGCCGAAAATGAGTTCTTGAACGTGAAGAGCATCGATGTGACCAAGATCATTGATGAGATTGACAACTATCCGAAGCTTCGCGGCATTGTCGACAATGTGAAGGGTGTGCGTTCGGCGATAGGCAACCTCGGTGAGGCTGCCGGACAGAAGCGCCGTGCCGGTCGTCTGCTTTTTGCCGTCAACGCCGATCGCTATGTGATGGCTCTTCAGGATGCTTATTCGCGTTGTCACGCGGCAAATGCTTCGGGTGAAGCAACCAAGACTGTGCATATATTCGCCGGACTTTCCGGAGGTACCGGTTCCGGTTCTATCATAGATGCTGTGGCGCAGGCTCGCAAGCTGTGGAATGATGCCAAGATTCTTGTTTACGCCATGTTGCCGGAGCGTGACCTCCCGAAACCCGATATGGACAAAGGACGTTACTATCCTAACGCATACGCCGCAATGCGCGAGCTTAATGCGCTTCAGGTGGGCAAATTCCAGCCCTACGACGTGACCGGCGACGGTGAGCCGCTCGATTATCTGTCGATGAAGCCATCGGCAAAGGGTGTTGCCGACGGTATCTCGGTTTACAGCAACTTGAACGAAAATGAATGCACTGTCAACTCGTTCACCGAGCTGCCGCGCATAGTGAGCGACTTCGCTTATTCACGCATATTCCAGATACGTCCCGACGTTGAGGAGTGTCACGACATACTCCGTGCCTATAATTTCGAGAATCTTGACGGATTTGAGATGGAGAACGACGAGCGCCTTCTGCCCGATGAGGTTGAAAAGGATGAGGAATTCCCCAAGACACGCACCTGCAAGATCAGCTCGTTCTCAATCAAGCGTATCATCTATCCGGAGATGCGTGTGCTCAAGCACATCACCTATTCTACAGGCGAGGATGTGCTCAATCAGCTCCGCTACAACCACTGGAGCGACAACCACGGCTTCCTCAACGAGCCGCAGAACAAGGACTACCGCAGCGTATACCTTACCGATGCCTATCTGCAGCGTTGGATGCTCGACCTCGAGCACCTTACCCTTGAGAAAAAAGTGCTTCCGCTCGACAAAGAGTATCCGCCATTTAAAGAGGACTGGACTGAAAATATAGAGAATCTTGCCGTTCCTTGTCAGGAAGACAGCTGCCCGCCTGCCGCTATCCGCAGCAGCATGAATCAGATTTATAATGAGACTTTCCGTGGCAATGGCGTCGAGACCTATTATAAGGTGAAATCGAAATCCATCAAAGAGATTGCCAAGGAGATACGCCGCACTGTTGAGCATCAGCTCTTCTCGGAATGGCGCAACGGCGACCTTTCCATGATGGATCTTGTCAAGATTGTCTCGATAATGGCTGAATATGTCAGCGATGACTTGAAAAAGAAGATCGACGAGGCTGTCGTTAAAAATGATGATGAGCTGAACAAGAGCTCAAAGACACTTGACGCTATCATCGACGACTGGGCTAACTCAGGATTCCTCCGCGGTAAGCTTCTCGGAAAGAAGAACGATTATTATGCTGAAGCGCGTCTTGAGCTCTCTTATCTCATGACTGCGCGCACCATGAAGGTGGCTCTCGAATTCGCCAAAGAGCTTCAGCAGCTGCTTAATATGGAGTTCGGAAAATTTGTGGAGGCTGTCAACGGCTTCAACGCCCTTATCAACGAGGCTATCGAACGCACCGATGAGCAGCTTGCAGCTCAGAAAAAGAAGAACCCGGGACTTGAGAACCCGAAGGGCTCTATCATAGAGGTGAGCGAAGACTCTGCAATGCTTGACTTTGAACGAGATGCACGCATCGACAAGAAGATGATGCGCGAGGCTTCACAGCAATTGCGCGAGGCTCTTGTGGGCGACAAGGATTTCATCGATTTCGCCGATTTGAAATCACGTCTCACTATTGATGACTTCCTCCATGCTTTCGACGTGCAGCTCTCCAAGAAGATTATAGCTCGCCATGAGGAGCTTCCCGTATCGGCTACCAAGGTGCTCGGGCTCAATATCCTCACTCAGTTGAAGCAGAAACTCGACAACCAGCAGAAGATTAATGAGTTCGCCCATAACATCATCCGCCAGACCGGACCTTACGTGAATCTTGATTCAGGTCAGCTCAGCTTCCAGGTGCGCAACAATGACATCGCTAAAGAGGGCGTGAACCGCAACCTGAAAGAGACTTATATCGCTCTTCCCGATCCGGAAAAGAATCCTGAACTCGAAGATTTCGCCAAGAAACTTGGCAAAGCGTTCCGCGACATGGCTCCTCAGGGCGTGAAAGCTCCCAGAATCCACTTGGGCGGCAGCCGCGACAATGAGATGTTTATCATCTCCATCAACTCAGGTTATCCCATGCGCGCCATCAAGTGGCTCACTCAGGACAAGAGGAAATATGACCGCTTCATGCACTCTGGCAATGCCGTGACCGATCAGACCAACGCCATCATGCTCCACAGCGAGGGTGAAGGCGAGAATCTGCCCGACATCTTCGCTCTCTCCGACAAGGAGTGCCGCGAACTCGATGCCAAGAAACCTCAGCGTCAGCAGCCGCAGGCTCCACAGCAGGCAGCTCCTGCGCCGGCTATGCCTGGCGCTCCCGTGCCTCCCCCGATGCCCGGAGCCGCTGTTCCGCCTCCCATGCCAGCCGCCGACCCCGTGGTGCAGATGTTCCTCTTCGTAGGTGGCGCCCAGTATGGTCCTTACGACTATGCTACTTGCCGTCAGTTCACCACCACCGGACAGTTGACCCCGGAGACTATGGTGTGGGAACAGGGAATGGCTGCGTGGACTCCCGCTGGTCAGGTGGAGAAACTGAAAGGGCTGTTTGCTCCGGCGATGCCCACGCCTCCCCCTATGCCCCCGGCAGGTGGAGCCACACCTCCGCCCATGCCCCCGGCGATGTAAATGCAACGACATGACAGCTTACAGGACGCACGATTAATGCGTGCGTCCTGTCAATGCAAAAATCGATAATAGTTTAATGTTATAAAAATAAAATAGAAATGGCTGAACCATCAAGACGCAGTTCACGCGCTGCCGGAAAGACCGGAATGTGTGTGAACAGAGATTGTAAAAATTATCAACAGAAAGTTACTGTGGATCACGGTGACTTCGTGTGTCCCGAGTGTGGAAAAACTCTTGTGCCCATCAAAGGCGGCGACAATCCCCAGAAGAAGATGTGGGTGAGCGCCATCATCGGCGTTGTTGTCATCGCGGCTGCTGTGGCTGTTTATCTGATTTCTCAGGCAGGCGGCTCCTCTGAGCCCGAAGTTGCCCCTGTAGACACTGCCGTAGTTGAAGAACCCGTAGTAGAGCCGGTTGACACCGTAGCTCCCGTTGACACTGTAGCAGCGGTTGAAGAACCCAAGGAAGAGCCCAAGGAAGAACCGAAAGCTGATCCTAAACCCGCGTCTGCCGGCGGAACTCTCCCTTATGGCAAGTACACAGGTCCCATGAGCGGCGGCAAGCCTCACGGAGTGGGTGGCAGCGTGGCAGTGAACAGCAGCTATACTTTCGATCTTAACGACGGCACTACTGCCAGCGTGGCTGCCGGTGATAAGATTGAGAACACCAAGTTCCAGAACGGACGCCTTGTGCAGGGTGAGATCCAGCGTACCAACGGCGACCGCAAGTGGATCACCTTAGGTGCTTCCAATGGTCGTTGATCGGCGCGGAATATTATTGATTCTTACATCGTTGTGGGCGGTTATGCTGCCCGCAACGATGCTTCCTGTTGTAAACTATGCCACTGACCGCCTTGAACTCATAGCCTCCAAGCTGAGGATAGATGATGCGATTGGCAGAGGCGACACCACCTTCACCCATAATGGCTGTCCGGTCCATGTGATTAAGGATTCAGGCATTGTCACTCACATAGGCTACCGCCTGTTTGTCAACAACGAAAGGGAGCTGTTTGACTTGCCGGTATTCGATTTCCTTGAGCGTTCGGCTCTTGAGGCTGATCTGCCGGGCATCCTGAAGGATGTGACCGTCGAGCGTTCTCTTGAAGAGGATGGAGTGAGATATGCCAACGGCGATCTGCGTTCGCTCCTTACCGTGGCTCCCGACAAAACGCTGTCGCTCGCTATCGAGAATCCCGACGGGCGCAATTATCTGCTGCGGTGGACCGATGCTGCCGGCAATGTGGCTTACGCGGTCACTTTCCCCATCTTTTATGATCTACTGCATGGTACTGAGATGAAGGAGAATGAGCGCCGGCTGTGGGAAGGATTGTCGCAACATTCCATTGTGCATCGCGACACGCTGCAGGTGGATGCTTCGATGCTTGTAGAGTCGCCCGATTCAGCGGTGATGGTTCTTGAAGGTGACCAATATTACTTCCCCGACAACAATTCCAACCGCTACTATGAGTCGGTTGACTCCGCCACGTTCAAGCTCGTGTGCAGTGATGATCATCCGCTCTACAGCCTTGCCAATCTCGTGACGAGCACCGAGATAGTGAACAACTATAAGGTGCGTGTGCGATTGGTGGGTTACGATTATTCCGACAGATATTTTACCATGCCGTTAAGCGAGTTTGTCGATTACTTCATCGGTAAGGGTTGTAAGCCCTACTTTGGAGTGATTGAAGCTGACAGTAAGAAGATAACGGCTCTGCTCACAATGAAAAACGAAAAGGAGGGATATTGCCACAATATAAGGCTCACTGCCCCCACTTCGATAATTCTCATTGAAAACGGGGAGATAACAGCAAGAATAACCCCCTATATCCCCATTTCACGTATTTTGTCATTATTTGACGATTAAATGATTATGAAATTAAGACTAATCATAGCATTATTGCTCATCACAGCCGGTATCGGCTCGGTGTCAGCTCAAAAGACCGAAGCTAAACAGATCAATATGATCAAGCTTGACGGTCGGTATCTGTATGGCGAAGCTACAATGCCTACAGAAGCAGAAGCGAAAGAGGCCGCCGATATAACGCTGATCAATTACATCAATGATAAGCTCAAGGAACATCATATAGACCGCCGTCTCGGTCTTGACGGGCTTGAGCAGACTCAATATATAACCGTCAAAAGGGGAGCCAACATACGCGTGTTCGCCTACGTGGAGTGCAGCGTCTACGGTATTCCATCCGCAGCATCGCAGGCGGCTGCCGTGACCGAGACAAGCGCGCCGGCACAGCCGCAACCTAAACCGCAACCACAACCGCAGCCTGTAGCCCAGGCTCCCGCCGCACCGGTTGAGACTCCTCGCCAACAGCCGCAGCCTGAACCGCAACCGCAGCCTGTAGCCCAGGCTCCTGCCGCACCGGTTGAGACACCACGTCCCTCAGCCCCGCAACCGGCTCCCAAGCAGCAGGTGCCGGACCGCAGCATCGCCTCCGGCTCGGGACTCTCGGCATGGCAGGCTGAAGCGATTGAGGAGCTTCTCAGAACTCCCAATCTCAACAGCGCCGCCCAGTTGCTCAATGAATTTCGTGGCGCGCGCAAGGTGCTCGCTTTCGGAAGCCCAAAAGAGTGCCCTGACGCATCCAAGTGTTTTTGGGTGGTGTTTGACAATAACTTGAACACTATTACCGTTTTAAGTAACGGCGACAATGATGTGCGACACAATTTCAAGACCGGATCAAGTGACGGGCTTGGCAACTATTCGGGAAGCACGGCAGTGTGGTTTATGTTAAGTAAATAATAAATTCAATCATATAGCAATGAAAAAGCTTTTATCAATCTCATTAATACTGATTTTATCCTTGTCGAGGAGTTTCACGGCTCATGCCGCTATCGACAAGGAGGACTATGATGCGGCAACTGCGGCAGCATTCTATCTTATGCTTCTTGATTTTGCCGATTTATATGGTGATCCGTTGCCCACCGAAGATTATGGCAAGGATGTGACTTTCCAGTTCTCCGACGGCATCTCCTCTCCGCAGTTGAAGCAGAAGATGGAGCAGCAGATAAGCCAGCTTCTCACCAACCTCAATAAGGCTGCATATAACAATACCGATGTGAACTATGCCGGTCTTGACATCGATAACCTCGCTTCGCAGACTATAGGCATGACATGGAATAATGTCCACTTCACCACCGAGGAGGATTTCATCGTTGACCACTGTCTCACCATAAAGTCGGGCGGCAGAGTGTCGGGCTATCAAGTGAGAAATATAGGGGTAAATATGCTTCCTATCAACGACACTTACGGAGGTCCCATGAGGAAGGAGCTTTGCATCGATTTCAATTCTGTGGGCAAGATCATCGACTTCAACTTCACTATGGATAAGACCAACTATGTCAACATCATGAAGGAGGGGCTTCGCCTGAAGGATGAGGATCGCCGCATGATGATCATCGGTTGGTGCCAGCAGTTTGAGAAGGCGTATTGCGATAAAAACATCCGCTTCATCGAGGATGTGTTCAGCGATGACGCGCTTATCATCACCGGCAAGCTTGTGACCCAGCGCGTGAAGAACGATGTCATGCCGCAGAACGGCGTGGTGTTTGAGCCGAAAGGCAAGAAGGAATACATAGCCGGACTTAAAAGAGTGTTTGCCAACAATCAGCGCCTTAAAGTGAAGTTTGACGATTACCGCGTGGTGCGTCATCCGGCAAAGCCCGATTACTATGGTGTCACTCTTAAGCAGGATTGGCATTCCGACAGCTACAGCGACCAGGGAAGTGTGTTCCTGTTGTGGGATTTCACCGATGAGGATCACCCCAAGATTCATGTGCGCACATGGGAGCCGGGCATCGAATGCTCGTTCAAGGCTACTGACTTTAAAATCTAAAAACCACTCATAACAATAACAATGAAACATCTTTGTCTTTCAATTATCACACTCCTTTTCGCTTTATCAGCAAGTGCTCAGGAGCTAATGGTCACCAAATTTTCGGCTGATCCGAGCGACATCAGCGCCGTGTCCCACCAAGTGCTTGACGGCAATGGCGATCCGTGCGCGTTGGTAAAAGTCGGAATCAAAGCACAGAATCCTGTATTTGAGGGCGATATTATCAAAACCGAAGATAAGGACGGCGAATACTGGGTGTATATGGTCGACGGCGCCCGCTATATGAATATCAAGTCGGACAACTATATTCCATTGCGTTATGATTTTGATCCGCTTGCAAAGAACACCACCTATATCATGCAGGTTTCCGAGGCTGACGGTTCGGTGCTTCAGGAACGTCTTTCTGTCACCATCCAGCCCACAGCGAGCAGCGTGTCGATAGGCGGACGCAAAGTGAAGGAGTCCAAGCCGGTGGTGTTTGATCTTATTCTTGTGCCTGCCGGAATGTTCAAGATGGGCGCCACTGCCGAGCAGAAGGGTGCCGATGACGATGAGAAGCCTGATCACTGGGTGACCATCTCCAAGCCGTTCTATATCGGAGAAACCGAGGTGTCGCAGGAGCTTTGGGAGCACGTTATGGGCGAGAATCCCTCTAAGTTCAAGGGCGACGATCTCCCGGTGGAAAGCATCTCAGTAGCCGATGCCGAGGACTTTGTGAAGCGTCTCAGCACCCAGACCGGCGCCAAGTTCCGTCTTCCCACCGAAGCAGAATGGGAATATGCTGCGCGCGGAGGCAACAAGGTGCCCACTCAAACTCTTTATAGCGGCGGCGATGATGCCAATGCCGTGGCATGGCACATAGGCAACTGCTTGAATAAAACCCATGAGGTGAAATCCAAGACTCCTAATGCTCTTGGATTGTACAACATGAGCGGAAATGTGTTTGAAATATGCCAGGATGCCAAGGAAAATTATGGTTCAAAGGCTGTCGATGATCCTGTGGTAGTGAAAAAAGGCGCTGCCAGGGTGCGTCGTGGCGGAGCTTGGGACAGCGAGAGCACCAATGAGCTTCGTGTCGCTTTCCGTCGCCGCATGGCTCTTGACGGAGCATATCGCAACACAGGTCTGCGTGTAGTCATGGAAGCTGAATAACCGATAACTTATGCTACGTAAAATATTATTCGGCATGGCAGTCCTTGCAGGGGCTGCCATGTTTGCTAAAACCGAGCTTCGTTTCAATCCCGAGGGAGAGTTTAAGATAGCCCAGTTCACCGACAATCATTTCAAGGTGGGCAAGAGCGCGTCGGAAGCCACCGTGAAGTGCATCGAGGAGGTTATTACAGCCGAGCAGCCCGACCTTGTGATGTTCACAGGCGATCAGGTGTATTCCGATTCTGTTATAGACGGATTTAAAGCTATTCTGCGGCCCATACTCCAACGCAAGATTCCGTTTGCTTTCGTGTTTGGCAATCACGACACCCAATTTGAACTCGATCATGCTCAGATATATGACTTCTTGCAGCCTCTTCCTTACTCGGTCATGCCGCCGCGCAATCCCGGCATCGACAGCCCTGACTATGCGATAGAGGTGCTGTCGGCAAAGAGCGACAGCGTGGCAAGTGTGCTGTACTGCCTTGATTCCCATAGGTCTACCCCGATAAAGGGTATCGGCAAATATGCTTGGCTGAAACCCGAGCAGGTGATGTGGTACAAGGATCTGAGCTGGGCTTATCAGGTGAAAAATGACGGCGACACGCTTCCATCGCTGATGTTTTTCCACATCCCTCTTCCTGAGGTGTCTACGGCTTGGGATGACAATGAGAACATGGGCTATGGAACCAAGGGCGAAAAGGTGTGCTGTCCGGCGTTGAACTCCGGAATGTTCACTGCCGTAAAGGAGCGTGGCGATGTCATGGGCATATTCTTCGGTCATGACCACGACAATGACTATGTGGTGGATTACTACGGCGTGTTGCTGGGCTATGGCAGATATTCCGGTGGAAACACCGTCTACAATCACATCGGCAAGAACGGTGCCCGTATCATTGTCCTGAAAGAAGGGGAGAAGAGTCTCGACACCTGGGTAAGGCTCCGCGACGATGAGGTCATCGACAAAGTGTCGTATCCCGCCGATTTCACCGGCAAAAAACGCAAAAAGAAAAAATAAAATCCCCAAAAAATGTCATAATTGCATCGGCGTCATACACGGATGATTCTTTCAGAATCAAAATTACATTGCATTATTTCCGGGCGTCTCGCTTCGCTCGGCACCCGGCTACCGACAGAAGAATCCTTGCGGATTCGCGTTTCCGGAGATATCATTGCGTGCATCCGATGACGCTACCGAGAGAAGAATCCTTGCGGATTCGCGTTTCCGGAGATATCTTTGTGTGCAGCCGATAACGCCACCGAGAGAAGAATCCTTACGGATTCGTGTTTCCGGCGGTGTCATTGCGTGCATCCGATGACGCTATCGAGAGATGAATCCATTTGGATTCAATTTGGCGTCCGTCAGTATGTATTTGATGAGCCTGTATCCCAAGAGAAATCTCCTTAGCCGGTGTTTGAGGAGTGCAGTATTTTCACGGGAAATGTTGTTGATACACAGCGTTTCCGCAGGAAACATCATTCGGTAGCCGGGTGCCGAGCGAAGCGAGACGCCCGGAAATAATGCGATATAATTTTGATTCTGAAAGAATCATCCCTGTATGACGCCGATTCTCTGTGGGCAGATTGGCTAAAGATGAATCTTTCAGATTCGATAACCACGTCATATTCTTTCCGGGCGTCTCGGCTTTGCCTCGGCGCCCGGCTACCGACAGATGAATCCATTCGGATTCGCTATTCCGGCAGTGTCATTGCGGGGTGTTGATAACGCAACCGAGAGAAGAATCCATTCGGATTCGCGTTTCAGGAGATATCTTTGCGTGCAGCCGATGACGCTACCGAGAGAAGAATCCTTGCGGATTCGCGTTTCCGGAGATATCTTTGCGTGCAACCGATGACGCTACCGAGAGAAGAATCCTTCCGGATTCGCTTTTTTCGGAGGTGTCTTTGCGACACAAGATGGGTTTATTTGATGGTTGTGCCGCGGAATGTTTTGCCTTTGAGGTCGGGACCGAAATAGAAGCCCGGTTGGGTTGGCTGGTTGTATGCTACGTTCTGGGTGGCGATGCTTATGCGGTAGACCGGATCCTCAAGGAATGTGTGGAAGCGATATTCTGTGGGTATTGTGGATACGTACAAGCGCAGCGCCGAGTTGTCGGCTGTGCGGAGCAGCACTTCCTCGCGCCAGTCGCCCACGATATCGCCTTGCAGGCAGGGTGTAGCCTTGGTGCCGTTGTTTGACACACATCCTTCAAACACAGTCATCGGCACAGCCGTGCCTTTTTCCCAGTCATATTTGAACACTGTGTTTCGGTCGAGGAGTTCACGGAGCAGATCGCCATCCCACCACACAGCCATGTTGACCGGCACACGCGCCCTTCCGGGACCTTGGAATTCATGAACCGGAGATACAATCTCTCCCTTGAATGAGCGCACTCCGCCGGTGTTGGGTGACCACACTTCCACTCCCGGATACCGTGGATCGATGTCGGCAGCCATACATCTGCCTATGTCGTAATCGCTCGGATAGCGCAGCAGCACCTCGCCGGTGGCTGCGTCGCGCAGTGTAGAGCCGTCGATTTTATTTTCATGACAACACCACACCTGGAAATTGTTGCTGTCGGGATCAAACATGGTGAGATGCATTGCGTCGCCGTGATACATACCTGTTGTGTACAAGCCCTTGCCGTCATTGTCCACAGCCATCTGACCGTAGATGATTTCGTCGCATCCGTCGCCGTCAACGTCGGCTACGCGCAGGTTGTGGTTGCCTTGTCCGGCATATCCTTCGCATCCGGGATTGTTGCTGTCAAACACCCAACGTGAGGTCAACTCCTTTCCGTCCCAGTCAAATGCGGCGAGCACCGTGCGGGTGTAATAGCCGCGGCACATCACCACACTTGGGCGGCTGCCGTCAAGGTAGGCGACACAAGCGAGGAAGCGGTCGCTGCGGTTGGCTTTCTCATCGCCCCAGTCCGATGGATTGCCGCGTTGAGGTATGTAGTCGATGGTTTTCATCGCCTCGCCTGTCAACCCGTTGAACACTGTCAGATAATCGGGACCCTCAAGGATGCGTCCCATGGGGCTGCGCCAGTCGGCATTGGCATCGCCTATCACGTTGCCTTTTGCGTCCACTGTTCCGTCGGCGGTGCGGCATATCACCTCCGCCTTGCCGTCGAGGTCGAAGTCATATACCATGAACTGAGTGTAGTGCGCTCCGGCGCGTATGTTTCTTCCGAGGTCTATGCGCCACAGCCGTTCGCCGCTGAGACGGTAGCAATCGAGATACTGGTTGCCGGTATAGCCGTTGTGTCCGTTGTCATGGGCGTTTGACGGGTCCCATTTGAGGATTATCTCATATTCACCGTCGCCGTCCACGTCGCCTATCGAAGCGTCGTTGGGCGAGTAAAAGCAGGTCGATCCGTCGGGCATTGTCAATTCGCCCGGGGCTGAGAGCGGAATGTTGAGATATCCTTCGGGTGCGTTTTCGAGGAGTGTGTATTTCCCCGCTTTTTTTCCTTGCACCGGCACCACGGCATATTCAACGCTCTCTTTGCCTGAATATGGGTCCTTGAAGAAAGTGGTTTTCTTTATAGGGGAAGAATTTAGCTTTTTTCCATCGCGATACACGTCAAATGCCTCATTCTCGCTGTCATCCGACAGATATCTCCATGACACAGTGACCGTGTCGGCGTTGTCGCGTATGGCTATCACGCCTCTTCCAAGGTTCTCCTGTTTGAGTTTGTAAAAATCATATCGGGGCCCGGCAAAGATGGTCATTGCCAACGAGAACAGACCGAGAGGCAGCAGCAAATTCTTCATGATTCTAATGCGATTTATTGATTGGAGTTTTAAAGTTAGTGCATTTTTCTTAAATTTGCCGAGTATACAATAAAAAATCTTACCGCCCATGAATTTCATTGCACGTGCGTGGCTGATGATGATTTCAGCATTTTCTATCGCGGCTTTATCGGTCCAAGCCGGTGAGCTTGTCTACAACACTCAGCTCCGTGACAGCATCTTGTCGCAGATCACCGGAGCCTCTATTTCTGAGAATAGTGTCAGCATCCTTAAGTTCGGAGCAAAGGGCGATGGAGTCACCGATTGCAAGAAGGCTTTTGACAAGGCGATGAAGAGCGCCGACAAGAAAGGTGGCGCCTATATCACCGTGCCTGCCGGGGTCTACTACATAAAGGGGCCGGTGACATTGACAAGCAACGTGTGCATAAATCTTGAGGAGGGTGCCGTGTTGAAATTTGCTCCCGAACCGGAATATTACCCTATAGTCAACACGAGCTGGGAAGGAACGCTCTTGTACAATTATTCCCCGATGATCTATGGTTATGGATTGCATGACGTGGCGATAACCGGCAAGGGCACTATCGATGGCAATGCCATGACCACATTTGCCACTTGGAAGAAGCTTCAGAAGCCGGCGCAGATGCGCAGCCGCGAGATGAATCACACCGACGGCGGCACGGATATCGCCGCCAGACGGTTTGGCGAGGGCGACTGGCTGCGTCCGCATCTCATGCAGCTTTATAAATGTGAGAATGTCACTCTTGAAGGGGTCAAGATCATCAATTCCCCGTTCTGGTGCGTGCATCTCTTGCAGAGCGAGAATGTGATATGCCGTTCGTTGCGTTACGATGCCAAACTCGTGAACAATGACGGCATCGATCCTGAAAGCTCGCGCAATATCCTCATAGAGGATGTGTATTTCGACAACGGCGATGACAACGTGGCGATAAAGAGCGGTCGTGACAACGACGGCTGGAGAGTGGCTCTTCCATGTGAGAATATCATAATACGCAATTGTCATTTCAAAGGGCTTCATGCGGTGGTGCTCGGCAGCGAGATGTCGGGCGGAGTGCGCAATGTGTTTGTGGAGGATTGCGACTACGCCGGATACTGCAAGCGCGGCATCTACATCAAGACCAATCCTGACCGCGGCGGTTTCGTAAAGAATCTTTATGTGAGGAATTGCGTGTTTGATGAGGTTGAGGACCTTTTTTATGTCACAAGCAAATATGCGGGCGAAGGGCTTGACAACAATCATTTCTCGGTGATTGAAAATCTCGTTGTCGATGGATTGAAATGCCGCAAGGTGTCGAAAGCAGCCCTTGTCCTGCAAGGCACCTCCGAGCAGCCGGTGACCAATGTGCGGTTTGACAACATTGAGGTGGGCGAGGCAAAGACCGGCATCAGTTTCTCCGACACCCGCAATGTGGGTATGGGCGAGTGCCACATAGGCGGCAAAGTCGATGTTCCCACGCAGGTTACTTCCAAGGATAATCTGTTCAATCGCTGATACCGGCATTGTAGTTGATGTTTTGTCACTGAAAATGTGAAAAAAAGGAGGGTGCGGGGCATATTGTCATGGATAATTGCTAACTTTGCATCATAATTCGATATGGCAAAGACTAATACCACATATAACCACCGGGAAATGTTGCCCGAGCCTACGGTGAGACGTCTGCCGTGGTATCTGGCTTATGTCAGCTTGCTGAAAGCTGCCGGGGTGGAGTATGTCTCTTCGACTCAGATTTCCAAGCAATTGCACGTGGATGCGTCGATGATAGCCAAAGACCTCTCATTTCTCAATATAAAAGGCAAAACAAGAATCGGTTACGAAGTAGCCGGGCTGGAGCATGAATTGCAGGATTTTCTGCGGTTCAAGGTGGTTCATAATGCGGTTATGATAGGTGTGGGCAGTCTTGGAAGCGCGTTGATCAGTGACTCAGGTCTTGATAATTACGGGCTTCACATAGTCGCCGGCTTTGATGTGGATCCTCGCCGCACCGGTCAGTCGGTGTGCGGAGTGCCGGTCTATGACGTGTCGGAGCTTGATTCGCGCATGGCAGAGCTTAATGCCGAGATTGCCATAATAGCAGTGCCTGTGGATCATGCCCAGGAGATGAGCGACCGTGCGGTTGCCGCGGGCATAAAGGCGTTGTGGAATTTCACTCCGTTCCGCATCACCGCTCCCGACGGAATTGTGATTCAAAATACCTCGATCTACGCTCATCTCGCGGTGATGTATGATCGCCTTGACGCAAATAACAGCAGCAAGCAATGAAAGTTTTAGTTTTTGACCGCTGTTCATCGGACGATTTCAACAAAGACACTGTCGCCGAGATGATTCCTGACTCCGCGATCATCAAGGATGGAAAGCCTTTTTTCATCCCTGCGAGCGCTCCGGGATGGCAATATTCCTGCGGTGTCGCTGTGAGAGTGTGCCGCCTTGGGAAAAATATTTCAGAAAAATTCGCTCCCCGCTATATTGATGCTTACGCACCGTGTGTGACCACCGTCCCTGCCGCTGTTGACGGGTTTAATGCCCTCAATCGTTGCCATGAGGGTGGTATCATTTTGGGTGAATGGCAGTCGCCCGATGAGTGTGCCGCCGCATTTGACTTCACGACCTCGACAGGCTCCACCGTGACAGTGGATGTCAACAAATCAATGTCGGCTGCTATGGTTGCTCTTATTGGAAGCAGGGGAGTGTTGAAAATAGGCGATATCATCGTCATGGGTCAGGATCGGCTTGCCGTTGATCTCCCGCTTGATTCACGTATCCGTGCCGTTTCGGGAGCGGATGGCTCCGTGCTCCTGGACTTTGCGGTAAAATAGATTGAAATGCCAACTTGTTATTTTTTGCAATGCTTAAATCCATATCCTTACTTTGTATTGCTTCGGCAATATGCGTGGCAATATATGCCGATGACCGCACCCCCTTGTCATACGTCGAGCCGAGGATAGGCACCGCTCACAGCGAGACTTTCGCCGCCGGTATGTTTGGCAAAGGAACCGAGGAGCTTGGTCAGACCCTTCCTGCCGTTCTTGAACCTAACGGAATGAATTTCTGGACTCCGCAAACACGCGATACCGAGCAGAAATGCGTGGCTCCATATTATGACACCGACTCAGTTTTCATGGGATTCCGCAATTCGCATTGGATTGTGGGTGGCTGCACTCAGGACTACGGTTCGATGACATTGATGCCATTCTCGGGCTCCGCTCGCTCTGGAGCGTTGTCGCGTGGCAGCCGCATGGATAAGAGGTCGGAAGTGTCAGCGCCCGATTATTATTCCGTCACTCTCCCTGACGAGGGGATAACAGCCGAAATGACCGGCACGTCGAGAGCCGCTATTTTCCGTATGACCTATTCCGATTCCGGAAATGCCGTTATTTCCGTCCGACCCAACAGTGACGAGGGTGAGGGGTATGTGGAGGTCGACATGAAGAACCGCCGCATCATAGGGTGCAATCCCGCTCACCGCATATATCAGGGTTGGGGTAAGCCCGCCGGATTTTCAGGATGGTTTGTGATTGAGTGGGAGGAATCGTTGAAAGTGGTGGATCATGGCACTTACAACTCCGATTCGGTGTTTTCCGGAAATGAGATGGCGAAAAAGGTGCCGGGAGTAGGGGCGTTCATTGAATTTGAAGTTGCCGCGGGCGACTGTGTTGCCGTGAAAGCCGCTTCGTCGTTCACAAGCATTGACGGAGCGATTGCCAATCTCAATGCTGAGTTGCCCGGTTTTGACTTTGACGCTGTTCGTTCACGTCTTGCCGGTATATGGGACAGGCAACTTGGGAAGATAAAGGTGGAAGGCGGCACTGCCGATGAGCTTACGAAATTTTACAGCGCGCTCTATCGTGCGTCGTTTCTGCCGCGTGCGTTCAGTGATGTCGACGGGCGTTATCCGCGTTTTGGAGCCGGAAGCAATAACGCCGGTGTCATGAGCATGCCCGAGGGACGGGTGTATTATGAGGATTACAGCATGTGGGACACTTATCGCGCCCTGCACCCCTTGCTCAATATCATCTCTCCGTCGAAGAGCGCCGACATGATGCAGTCGCTTGTCCTGAAGTATGAACAGGGCGGCTGGCTGCCTATATTTCCCTGCTGGAACAGCTACACGGCTGCTATGGTGGGCGATCATTGCATTGCCGCCATTGCCGATGCATACGTCAAGGGAGTGAGGGATTTTGATGTGGAGAAAGCCTATGAGGGAATGAGGAAAAATGCGTTTGTCACCCCTGCCGATATTGCCGATTACCGCAACGGCATGGGACGCCGTGCTCTTGATTCTTATATGAAGTACGGATATGTCCCGGTGGAGGATGCTGTAGGCGACGCATTCCATAAGAAGGAGCAGGTGTCGCGCACGCTTGAGTATGCCTACGATGACTTTGCCCTGGCACAGATGGCTAAGGCGCTCGGGCATGACGATGACTTCGCTGAGCTTACACGACGCAGTCTTAACTATCGCAACGTGATAAATCCGTTGACCGGCTATGCGGCTCCACGCGATTCGTCGGGCGTGTTTCTTGATTCCGACCCCTTCTCGTTCTCACCCCACATCACCGAAGGCGCTCCGTGCCATTACACATGGTATGTGCCCCATGATCAGCAGGGGCTGATGGAGTTGGTGGGTGGCAAGGAGGCATACGCCGCCAAGCTTGATTCGATGTTCACCCACGGGCGTTACTGGCATGGCAACGAGCCTTGTCATCAGGTGGCATGGCTGTTTCCGTATGCCGGTGAGGCGTGGAGAACCCAAAAGTATGTGCGTCACATCATGAACACTGAATATCTTTCCACACCCGGCGGACTGTCGGGCAATGACGACGCGGGACAGATGTCGGCATGGTATGTTTTTGCCGCTCTCGGATTCTACCCCGTGTGTCCTGCGTCGCCGGAATATGTGATAGGCAGCCCTGTGTTTCCCAAAGCTGAAATCACTCTTGAATCGGGCAAGACTTTCACGATTATAGCTGATGGCGCCTCGCCCGATAATATATATGTGAGGAGCATCACCCTTGACGGAGTGCCGCTTGACAGTCCGTTTCTGCGGCACGATCATATAATGGCGGGGTCAGTATTGAAACTTACCATGAGCGACACGCCGCGCTACAAGTGACCGCCTCAGCCCCATAAATCAATCCTGTCCTATGAAATATTTTGCTATCATCCTGTTTTTGTCGCTGTTCCCACGTTTGCTGCAAGCGGAGGGAGCTGATGTGAGAATGCTCATCATTGCCGACAGCCGGTTTCATGATTATGCCGAGGTGCTTGCCGGAATTCACCGCGCCGGGCACGACATGAAGGTTGCCGTGATGGATGTGGACCATGACACCCCCTCTGAGGAGTTGCGTCAAAAAGTGAAAAGCGTATATGATTCTTCGGCAGGCGCGCTTGAATACCTGTTGCTCTATGGAGCGGGGTGGACCGATGGAGGATGTGATGCTTATCACGGCATGGTCAAAGGGGCGTTTTCTGCCGCCCGGCTGCCGTTCACGGCTCCTGATGTGGCGGTGGGCAGGATTCCCGTAACCGATGTCAAGCAGTGTGAGGAGTATAACGCCAAGGTGCTCAGGTATCTTGACTCGATGGAGAGGATGCTGCATGGCAACGAGATAATTATGGCGGCTGACGACGGCGACAATCTTTCGCATCAGAATGATGCCGAAGAGGCGTCGGCTATTTTTGCTTCACATCCTGAAGCGTTGCTGCATAAGATCTATGTAGGGGAGTATTCGGTGGTCAATGGCGCAGCACGCGGTGCGGCACGGCACCTCGCCGAGAGCCTTGATGCCGGAGCGGGGCTGTGGGTGTATGTGGGGCATGGCAATGAAACCTCTATCACCGGCGAGGGGTTGATGGACAGCTATGTTGCGGGTGTACTGCGTAATGATATCCTCCCGTGGGGATTCTTCTGCTCATGCCGCATCGGCAAGTTTGGCGCTTCCTCGCTGTCATTTTCCGAGTCGTTGCTTTTCAATGGCAGCGGTGGAGTCATAGGCTGCGTCACCTCTCCGCAGGAGGTATATGCGTCGTATAACCGACAGGTATTGACCGCTTTTGCCCGCCGGTGGGCGGATGCCGCCGATGACGGGAATTTCGGAGATATATGGCTGGCGGTTCAGAAAGAATGTATGCTCACGGCAGCCGCACAGGCTAATAAGGTTCTCGGGCTGAATACCCTCTCGTTCAATCTTCTCGGTGATCCGGCATTGCCTCTTATGCGTGGCAGTCGCCGCATGGATTGCGAATATGTGAGGCAGTCAGGCTGCATTGTCGGGGGAATCGACACAGCCGCCGACGGCGTAGATGTGGAAGCTGTGTTCTATTCATCGGCACCATCGCGTGATGGCGTGATCCATGACGATATCATTGCCGGCAAAGCTACGGCTGAAATTGTCGACGGGATGTGTGTGATTCCGGTCAGTCTGCCTGATTCATTTTCCGGACGCAAGTGCCGTGCCGTTATTTCGGCTCGGTCAGCCGCATCGGGTGAGGTGTGGAGCGGTCAGGTGGAATTCGATTATTCTGTCCCTGCACTCTCGGCTGCTCGCCATGAGCCTGTGATTCTTTCAGCGGGTGCCGTTGACGGAATGATCGAGGTGGATGTTATCACCGACGGCACGATGCCTTGCCAGAACCTTGGGGAGATAGGCGCATACTCGCGTTGCGTGATCGATGGGAAAACAATATTGCCGCTCGTGCTTGACAGCTCGTCAGGCTACCGTTGCCGCTTGACAGCATCCTGTGCCGCTCTTTCTGAGGGGAGGCATGAGGGGATGGTGATTGTGGTTGACAACGGCGGAGCACGGACGCAATCCCGGTTTTATTTCGTTCACGGCAAGAAACAGGCATTAAGTCTCCGTGCCGCAGAAGAAATTGTAAGGGAACGGGCTGAGTTGCGTTGGGATGGCGCTGCTCCCGTGATTAAACAGCTCTTGAAAATCACTGATATCGAGGGAAATCCGGTCTACACGGCTCAGCTCAACGATGAGGTGGAATATTGCTGGCATCTCACCGATAATGACGGAGAGAGAGTGCCTTCGGGCATATACTACTGCCACATTTTGACGCTTGAACCGGGTGTCATCGGTTCAAACAGATTGCGAATCGCAGTTCTTCCGCAATAGCTTGAGCCTATTATCGAAAGGGCTGATCAGAGTACTGTGAAATAGTTGGTTAATAAATATTAACATTCGGGGGGGTATTTAGTGATAAATTGTTTATATTTGTGAAATAGTATGTAATCCATGAAAATTCTCTTGTCCTAAACAGAGCTTATCCTCGTTATAGACATCGGAAAAGTATAGTGTGTAAAATTTAGTGTATAAATCAATTATAATTTTGTTAACCAACTAAACCAGTTATGAAATTTAAACAGTGTATTATGTCAATCAACCGGCATGATTTAGTGTCCCGGCTGTTTGCTGTTGCGTTGATGCTCATGACGGCATTTGCTGTCAATGCACAGACGCAGGCTGTGAGCGGAACAGTCACTGACACCGATGGCGAGCCGGTCATTGGCGCAAGTGTGATGGTGGCAGGTTCCGCGATTGGAACGGCTACCGACATCGATGGTAACTATTCATTGAAAAATGTGCCTTCAGGCGCTAAATTGCGCTTCAGCTATGTGGGCTGCACTCCGCAGGAAATCGCTGTGAAAGGGCAGTCAGTGATCAACGTCACTCTTAACCCCGAGGCTTCAATGCTCGACGAGGTTGTGGCTATCGGTTATGCCACAGTGCGTCGTAAGGACCTTACCGCAGCTACCTCATCGGTGGGTGGAAAGGATCTTGTGAATATCCCTGTCACCACAGCCGCACAGGCATTGACCGGTAAAGCTGCCGGTGTGAACGTCGTTACACAGAGCGGCGCTCCGGGAGCCGACATCAATATCACCGTGCGTGGCGGTACTTCAATCACCCAGAGCTCTGAGCCTCTTTACATCGTCGACGGATTCCAGATGGAAAACGGTCTTCAGAATGTCGACATCAACGACATCGAGACTATCGACGTGATGAAGGATGCTTCGGCTACAGCTATTTACGGTTCTGCCGGTGCCAATGGTGTGATCCTTATCACCACCAAGTCAGGTAAATCAGGCAAGAGCGAGATAAGCTACAACGGTTATGTGAGCTTCACCCGTCTCGGAAAAAAACTCGACCTGCTCAACACCGAGGAGTATGTTAAGTACCAGTATGAGTTCCAGAACCTTCGTGGCAACCTTGGAGCGTTCACCACTATTTTCGGCGGTGACATCAATGCTCCCGGATTCTATGAAAATGTTTATGGCAACATCGAGCAGGAATACCGCAACCGCGAGGCTATCGACTGGCAGGATGAGGTATTCGGACGCACAGGTATCACTCAGAACCACAATGTGAGCATCACAGGTGGAAACGACAAGACCAGCTTCATGGTGAGCTACAACTACACCGGCGAAGAGGGTATCATGAAAAAGCACAATTATGAGAAGAACAGTGTGCGCGCCAAGTTGCGTCACCAGCTCTTCAGCAACGTACGCTTCGACTTCGCCGCAAGTTTGCAATCAACTAAAATCGAAGGTGGCGGCTCGCTCGGCGGAACACTTAAGGAAACCATTCTTCAGCCTGTGACCGGCGGTATCCTCTGGACCAACGATGAGATGATCAACAAGGATCTCTCTGACGATTATACATCACTGCCCGGCGGATCGGAATATGACTCCAACAACCCCTTGCTCAGCAACCTCGCTATCGACAATGAGAAGTATGTGCGTCTTGCCACTGTCAACGCAGGTATCGAGATTGACATAATCAAGGGCTTGACTTTCCGCACCGCAGGCAGCTATATGTGGAAGCAGACCCGTCAGGACTACTGGGATGACGGAAGCACCAAGCAGGCGGCTTCCAACAAGAGCCCCTACGGTTACGGCTACCGCAACAATGCCGAGAATTCCAACTGGCAGATTACCAACACTCTTAACTATAACTTCGACATCAACAAGGTGCACAACTTCACTGTGTTGGTGGGTCAGGAAACATCTTACTGGGAGTCAATGAAGCTTGACAATGAGTATCGTGAGTTCCCCGACGGTAACTTTGGTCTCAACGACGTGAGCATGGCAACCCCTTACACCTGGACTTCAGGCAAGGATAGAGTGGGATTGGTGTCGGTGTTCGGTCGTGTGTCTTACGGGTATGACAACCGCTACCTTATCAACGCAACCATCCGTGGCGACGGTTCCTCTAAGTTTGCCAAGGGCAACAAGTGGGACAGCTTCCCCTCGGTATCGGCAGCTTGGCGCATCTCGGAGGAATCCTTCATGGAGGGCACCCGCGCTTATCTTGACAACCTTAAGCTGCGTGTCGGTTACGGTGTTGCCGGTAACAACAAGATCGACAGCAACATGTATGCCACCAGCTACGGCTCGGGACATTACGGCAACGGTTCTTCCGACTTCATCACCTTTGTCCCCGGTTCGACTATCGGTAACAATGCCCTTGTTTGGGAAAAGACTAAGACTGTCAACTTAGGTCTTGATATGTCATGGTTCAACAGCCGTCTTAACCTACAGGTTGACTGGTATAACAATGAATCGGAAAACCTCCTTATCCAGAATAAGATTCCTACTGAAACAGGCTACACCTATCAATATCAGAACATCGGTTCAATCCGCAACCGCGGTCTTGAAATCGTGTTGAATGCAGTTCCGGTTGCTACACGCGACTTTACTTGGAGCACCGACTTCAATATCGCGTTCAACCGCTCGAAAGTGCTTTCAATCTACGGTGGCAAGGGTGAAGAGTCGTTCACCAGAGATTATGACGGTGGAAAAGGCGCGCAGGCTACATTCCTTATCGAGAAGGGCAAGCCGCTCGGTCAGTTCTACGGACTTATCTATGACGGAATCTATACTACCGACGATTTCGACCAGCTCCCCAACGGAAAATATATGCTTAAGGACGGTGTGCCTTCTCTGAAGGGTACCGCACGTGAAAAGGTTAAACCGGGTGATGCCAAGTATAAACCGGTTGCCGGAGAGACTGATAAAGACGGTAATCCTGTGTGGAGCGTGAACGACCGCACTGTCATAGGCAATGCGCAGCCTAAATTCACCGGTGGATGGACCAACTCTTTCATGTATAAAGGATTTGACCTGTCAGTGTTCTTGAACTTCAGCTACGGCAACGAGGTCATCAACGTAAGTACCTCACGATTCATCGGTCCGTATCTCCCCAACCAGAACAATATGAAGGTGATGGCTAACCGCTTCGTCCTTATCGATCCGGCTACCGGTAAGGAGTGTACTGATCTTGCCCGTCTTGCCGAGCTTAACCCCAACCAGCACAAGGGCGGCATGATGTGGAACATCTCTGAGAACAACAAGACGGCGATGACCGACCGCAGCAGCTACTTCGTTGAAGACGCTTCATTCCTGCGCATCAACAACATCACCCTCGGCTACACTCTTCCTGCCAAGCTGACCAAGAAAGCTCACATCAGCAAGCTGCGTGTATATGCCACTGCAAACAATATCCACACCTTCACCAACTATTCGGGTTATGAGCCTGAAGTAGCAGTATCGGGAAGCGCTCTTACCCCGGGTGTCGACTATTCGGCTTATCCGCGTGCCAAGAGCTGGGTTGTGGGTCTTAATCTAACATTCTAATTATAGATTACAATCATGAAAAAAATATTGAATATAATTGCGGCGGGAGTTCTGCTGACCGGTTTGACTGCCTGTGAGGACTGGCTCGAAATGCCGTCAGAGTCTAAAGCCGACAGTGAGACAATTTTTACTACGCTGAGTCGTGCCGACATGACTGTTGCCGGTGCATACGCGAAGCTCCACAGCCAGGAGATGGGCTACCAGCTTCTGGAGGGTACCGATGAGTGCGCCTCTAAAGAGAGCAACTCGAAGTATGATATGTCCAACTATAACTATACCAACCTCAGTGGTATGCTTAGCACGACATATCGTCAGATGTATGAGGCAATTGAATATGCCACTGTGTGTATCAAGAACTTGAAGAATGTTCCGGCATCTTCTGATGCCGACAAGAAGCACCTTGACGGACTGATGGGCGAGGCTCTCGCAGTGCGCGCCTACGCTTATTGGAACCTCGTGCGTTTCTACGGTGATGTGCCCTTCAAAGAGGTGTCGACTGCCGAAATCAACACATTTGAATCATCTCGTGTGAGCCGCGACACCATCTATGACCACTGTGTGCGCGATCTTCAGGAGGCTGTGCGTCTGTTGCCCTGGCGCAGCGAAAGCTACCTGAGCACTCCCGAGCGTTTCACCAAGAATGCCGCTTATGGTATTCTCGCGCGTGTGGCAATGTATGCCGCCGGTCATTCGCTCCGTTGGGATCTTTCGACCGTGCCTTACGACAATTCAACCGTGCGCATTGCTCAGCGCGACGATCAGGCTCGTGTGCGTGAGCTTTATCAGATTGCTGCCGATGCTTGCAAGGCTGTGATTGAACATGGCGAAAATGACTTGACCGACACTTATGATCAGATTTACCGCGATCTTGCCTGCAAGAAATTTAATAATGAGACCATGTTTGAATACGGATGGTATGGTGCCAACTCTCTTGACGTGCGTACCGGTTACACCAACGGTATTCCCGGAACCGGTAAGGGCAATCCGCTCTTCATCCAGACCGGTTCACAGATGATCACTATCCCCACTTTCTATTTCGAATTTGAGAACGGTGACACCCGCCGCGACGTGTCGATCTGTAACTACGCTTTGATTCTCGATTCCAAGAGCCAGAAATACCGCATGAACACCTACGCCGGAATGGGTGTGGGTAAATACCGTATCAACTGGAAATCAGAACCGGGTTCTTCCAACTCACGTACCAACATCAACTGGCCTCTGCTCCGTTACTCTGAAGTGTTGTTGACCTATGCCGAGGCTCTCAACGAGCTTAACAACGGTGCTACAACCGCTGCCGTTGACGCTGTTAAAGCTGTGCGTAAACGTGCTTTTGGCAACGATGAGACCAAGATTGGCGTTATCCCCACAGGCTATCAGGAATTCCGTGATTTCCTTATCCAGGAACGCAAGCTGGAACTTAACAACGAAGGTCTGCGCCGCACCGACCTCACCCGTTGGGGCATTCAGTATGAGCACCTGATGGCTGAGAAGGCTAAGTTGGTTCAGCTTGCAAAGCATGAGGGCAAGTATGCCAACGTGGCTCCTTACTGGGCATTCAAGATTGATGTCGAGCCGCAATTGCAGGATCCCACCATCGCTCTTCCTCACATCGAGGTGTCGGAAGCTGATCTTGCTCTGCTTGAACTTGATGCCGATAAGAAAGACAAGCTCCACATCATCAACGTCGATATGAAGTCCAATGATACCGAGGGTTCAGGACAGGTGTTCTGCAATCTCTATGAAGGAGCCGACGGCGTGGTGTACTTAAATGAGTCGCTTGTGCCTGCCGGTGTTGAAGCTGAGAAAGTGAAGTACGTGATTCTGAATATGTGGAGTATCAACACTTCATCTCAGAAGGGTAACCTTTCAGTAGAGGATGTGGAGGGATATGCTTCCAATAATCCTTGGCTCACAAGCGCCAACGGCATCTTCTACGGTTTGACCAAGAATAAGACTGAACTTATGCCCTTCAATACCCCCAACATCATGGATGTGAATCCGGGTCTTGCAGGACAGCAGCATCCCGGCTATAACTAAGCCGCATTTGAAATAGCCTAAATAAGGGGGGACGCCGGGGCTGAAGCTCTTGCGTCCTCCTGCTTTTATGTGTCAACGCCGGCGTTCCTTGCCGGATAGACGATTTATTAGTAACTTTACCGTACAGCACAAATTATACTGCATTATGAAAACCAAAATGTTCATGTCGGCATTGTCTTTGGCAGCTGCGTTTGCCCTCAATGCCGGAAACGTCATCGCATTTCCCGGAGCTGAAGGCTATGGAAAGTATACCGTGGGCGGACGCGGAGGCAGGGTGATAAAAGTGACTAACCTCAATGACAGCGGACCCGGTTCGCTGCGTGCCGCTGTGGAGGCTGAAGGTGCGCGTGTGGTGGTGTTTGACGTCGACGGCACCATCGAGCTGCAATCACCTCTGCGCATACAGAACGACAGTATCACCATCGCGGGACAGTCAGCCCCGGGCGACGGTATATGCCTTAAGGATTATCCGTTGGTGATAAACGGCAGCGAAGTCATTGTGAGATATCTTAGAGTGCGTCCCGGCGACCGCCACAACCTCGACAGCGACGGCATGGGTGGCGGACGCTACGGTCAGCGCAATGTGGTCATAGACCATTGCTCGGTGAGCTGGAGCATCGACGAATGCCTGTCGATATACAAAACCGAGAATCTTACCGTGCAGTGGTGTCTCGTAGCCCACAGTCTTAGCAACTCGGTGCACACCAAGGGGAGCCACGGTTTCGGAGGTATATGGGGAGGATTCAAAGCCACTTTCCATCATAATCTCCTTGCCAACCACTCGAGCCGTAATCCGCGATTCTCATCGGTCGACGGCACAAAGTGGGTGGATTTCCGTAATAACGCCATCTATAATTGGGGTTTCAAAAGCGGCTACGGTGGCGGACATCACGCCGAGATAAACATGGTGGGCAACTATTATAAGCCCGGTCCGGCATCGGAGCATCATCGCATATTTGATGTAGCCGACGATGCCACGGGTCGCTATTTCATCCATGGAAATATCATGGAGGGGAATGACTCTGTTACCGCCGACAATCATAAAGGTGTCACCGACAAGCCCGGTAAACCATACATACGTCACCGCAAGAGCGCCGGTCCGGAATCAGGAATATCTCCCGACGCGGTACCCGCTACCGGAGAAGCGGCGCCCTCATGTCTTGTGAGCGAGCCTTTCCCCTTTGAACCTATCGAAGAGGATGCCCCGCAAGTGGCTTACCAACGCATCCTTGCCGATGTGGGTTGCAGTTTCTCACGTGATTCCTATGATAAAGACCTGTTGAGGCAGGTTGAGGCAGGACTTGGTGAAAACGGACGTAACGGCATAATCGACACTCCGGGAGATGTGGGCGGTTGGCCTGTGCTTGCCTCACGGCAGCCGAAGCCCGACAGTGACGGCGATGGAATGCCCGATGAATGGGAACTTGCCCACGGACTTGACCCAAACAATCCCTCCGATGCCGCGGCATTCACTCTCCACCGCGACTACACCAACATTGAAATCTACTTGCACTCACTCCTCAAATAAACCGAAAGTTGAGAATTGAGAATTTAGAGTTGAGAATTTAGAATTGAGAATTCTTGCTGTGCGAGCGGCAAGCCGATGAGAGAGTTGAG
>CAJUTE010000036.1:0-3124 GCA_910589555.1 uncultured Muribaculum sp. | reverse complement strand
CTCACGATTCTCGATTCACGACTCACGATTCTCCACTCTCACTTTATCCGTTCTAAATCTCCGTCATCAAATCCGGCAGCGACTATGCGGTTGAACATCTTGGAATCAGGAAACTCACGGATATATCTCGATACGGCAACTATGGCTTCCTTGCGGAATTCTTCCCAACCCATCTCTCCGATTTCCGATGTCGGCAGCGGCAGATACTTCTCCGCCGGCTCATAATCCTGATCGCAAGCCCAGTCGTCATCATCCTCATCATACTCCACAGCACCGGTGAGATACAACGAATACCCCTCCGGAGTCTCAAACATCCCGACATAAAGCGCCGAAATCTCCTCAGGCACCACCTCCCGCTCATCAAGCCTACTCAACCAACAAAAAACAAGATAATCAATATTCACACAATAAATCGGCAAAAATTCTATTCCTGAATTTAGTTTTCGTTTTTTGATTTCTTTTTTTACTCGCTCTGATACAATGAGGTCGAATCCATTAGGCTCCGTGCAGAATAAATCTAAGTTTCTAACTTTGTAATATGACAACATATTTATACCCGGAGGAAGCATTTCGGATATCTTTTTATCTATCGCATCGCATACACCTTTGAAATGTACCAAATAATAAATTTTATTGCCATATTCCTTGCTGACCACATTTATAGGTAGAAACTCCACCTGTGATTCATTTGAGGCATACGATTCCAATAACTCCTTTAGGTCTTTACTAACTATATTTGTGCAATCAGGTCCCAAAAAATAATCAGTATATCGTCCATCTTCTAATTCAAGAGTCACCGGGTTACTGCTATCAATAAAGCTAACGGAACTAAAAGATTGCATCCTATCTCTATTGATTACTAAAATACCATCTTTTCTATTGCTCTTTGCAACAAATTCATAATAACAATCCATATAACATTCTATTTAAAACTTATTATCTAATAATGCGCGAATATTTATCTATCCAATACTTTTAAACATGCCGACATAAAGTGCCGAAATCTCCTCCGGCACCACCTCCCGCTCATCAAACCTATTCAACCAACAAAAAATCCTATCCTTCATAGTTTCCACAGTAAATTGGCAGGAATTCTATTCCGGAATTCAACTTCTTTTTAACCATCTCTTTCTTGATGCGACTTGAAATAATCAGATCATTTTTTAAGCGCGACGTATTAATAATGTCCTGATTTTTCACTTTATTATAATCAAGCGAAACTTTAATTATGGATCCTGTGGATGAAACATACACTGTAGATGCTTCATCTATAACATCCATATTTCTATTAAAATGCACAATATAGTAAATTTTATCCCCATATTCATTGCTAACTATATTTATTGGCAGAAAATTTATGATTGAAAAATCCTCTACATACTGCTCCAGCAATTCTTTAAGCTCCTCGCTGACTACAGGATTGCCTCCGGGACCGAAAAAGTAATGGGCATACTCTCCATCCTCTAAATTAATTGTAGGGATATCCCAATCTTTAACGGCATTTCCGCTCAATGGGAACAAATCTTCATTCCCATAAAATTGCAATAACCCAATTCTGCGGCTGTTCTTGGGATAAAATTCATAAAATACAGGTTCCATATATAATTGTATCTAATTAAATGCTACAATCCAAAATATCTTTTCATCCAATACTTTTTATAAAGCATTTCGGGATTTTGCTTAACCGGCTGAATAACCCGCAAATCAAATTGCTGTATAAACTCGGTTTTATCAATCTCAGGGATTGTAGTAATGAAATTCATTTCCTTCAAGCGGATTGAGCCGGAAATCTCGCCACGCCTGAAAGGCACAGCTTACGTATAGCCGGGGACACCGAGCCGCAGGCGAGATGTCTCCGGAAACGAAAACCACCCCACAAATGCACTCTGCAAAGAGTGCCCCTAAACACGAAGCGACAAATACACCGACCACCATAGCTTGCGACATAATTAAGTTTCATTCACCGGTTTACCATCTCAACCGCAAAGATAACATTAGCCCGCAATTACGCAAGCAAACCTGCTGTAAAACATCTGTGAATTGAAAATTGAGAATGGAGAATTGAGAATGGAGAATTGAGAATTGAGAGTTGAGAATTCTTGCTATGCAAGCGGCAAGCCGATGAGAGAATTGAGCCGCCGGGGCGGCGATGTTGTGGGAAACCCCGCATGAGCAGCGCGAGTGTGGGGACAGTAGAAGATAACGCAGTTGAGCTTCGAAGAAGCGATATAATATCAACAGACTGATTATGGCTACATCGCTTCTTCGAAGCTCATAGTCAGGTAGGGATAAGCTGCCCATATCATCCAACTCTCGACTCACGATTCACAATTCTCCCATATGGAATTGAATTCCTCTTCTGAAATATATTGACGATAATCCCATTTAGTGTTCCAAAGTTTTTCCCAGTTCAGCCAATATTTTTCGTTGCCAGGGTTTTCGATACAATAACGATGCAACACATTATCCACCGTAACAACCCATTGAATTGCATTCTCGCCAACAAAATGATAATATAGATTGTCATTCCCGACTAACAATCTAAAATATATGTCAGCATCTTCTCGTGGAATCCGAGGTAAAACTTCATACTCAGGGATGCACAAACTGTTATATCCTAATTTTATGCGTTGATTTATTAATTTCCAAGGAAAAATTGCACCATATTCAACCAGTGGGATTATATGTTCATCTAATTCTCCTATATATATCCAATTTTCATTGACTTTCCATATCCTCCAATTTTTTAATGGATCAATGGGATTGAGATTCGCATCTTCCTCATCAGCAAGTCCGAAATATAGATTATGTAGACCTGCCAACCCCAGTTCGTTAGATTTCCCAACTTTGGACCATACTCCATCCTGGATGCCGAACTTGAGCACAGTATGAGCATAGAAAAGCACCTCATCTCGAACAATATCATCTATAGCAGGGCTATCATCCACAGGATATTTCTTCTTAAATATTCTGATTGTCGAGCTGTTCATGCAAGATTGATCGTTGGCAATATATTGGAAATATCCCTTCCACTTCCCGTCGACCTCGACACAAAACACGTCGCCTATTTTAGTTACAATTCTCTTTGCCATAATTAATTAGAAAAAATCCGGAGAATCATAGT
>CAJUTE010000035.1 GCA_910589555.1 uncultured Muribaculum sp. | reverse complement strand
CCATCGGCGAGATGTCGTATAGGACTTACCGTGAATATTACTTTCAGGTCGGGATATCGGGCTGAAATTTCGCGGAGTATTTTCTTCCATAAGCCTAATGTCATGGTCGATGTGAGAAACTCGCGGTCAAACATGGATGCCGGCATTTTATGGCAATTAGCAACCACGTTGCGACCCTCTTTCAACCGGAATATATAGGACGTGCCGAATGTGATGACGAGCGCCGATGCATCCTTTAGCAGACTGCGGGCTTCGGCTGCGCTTTGGTTCATCTTTTCGATCGCTTCCTCGGGAGTTGACGCTGAAAATCGGGAATGGTGGCTCCAGCTGTGCCATACGCCGTTGTGGTTGAATAGCTCGCCGACGGTGTAGTCACGTTCATACAGCAGGTCAAATATTGCCACGGCTATGCTTGCCGGATTGTAGAGGGTGCCCATGGGGTTGACGGCACAGTTGAAAAGGCTTTCCTGAAGCTTCATGCCGATATTGTCGGTGAAGCAGGAACCGAGCAAGACAATGGGCTTTTGGTGAGTGATGGTGCCGCGAAAGCCGTTTAGAGGTGGCACTACAGTGCGGAATTGTTCCATGATCAATACATTTTATAGTCGGTTGACAATACTTGGAATTCAGTGCGGCGATTGATTTGATCGGCAATCTCCTGTTGATCCTCAGGCAGTTGTGATACGAACTCTTCGTTCAGCACATCGCCCTCCTTGAATTGCGGAAATTCGCGGGCGAGACGTTTGGTGATTGTTTTCGGACGTGATTCTCCGTAGCCTTGCGGCTGCAGGCGATCCTTGCGTATTCCTTTGGATATAAGGTAGTCGATCACCGACTGAGCTCGGCGTTGGGAGAGGTTCATGTTGTATTCGTCCGATCCCCAGCGGTCGGTATGTGACGCCATCTCGATAGTCACATTGGGATTGTCGTGAAGAACTTGCACTATGGAATCGAGCGCCACGCATGATTCTGGACGCAGAGTGGCTTTGTCGAAATCATAGAAGATATTGTCGACCACATTGGGCTTGTGTATTGAGGCGAGAATAAAGTCGACGGTGTAATCGGCATCGACCTCGGTGGTGTCGGAGGTGAATTCTTGCTTGGCATTGAGATAGCCTCTTGCTCCGGCGAGCATCACATAGCTCACTCCTCGTTGGAGCGGGAATGAGAATGTCCCGTCAAGTTTTCCCGATGCTTTTTGATTGGAGCCGTCATTGCCTATGATTCTGATTATGGCATTGGGTACCGGCTCTTCATCCTTGTCAAGAACCATTCCTGAGATTGTAATCTTCAAATCGGGAAGCACGAAAGAGTATAGATGGTCATAACCGCGGCCGTCATTGCGGTTGGAGCTGAAATATCCGCTTTCACCCTCGCCGAACGTGATGCCGAAGTCGTCGGCTGATGAATTGACCGGGACGCCCATGTTGACCACGCTCCATCCTCCCGACGGCTGTAGACGTGCTTTGAATATGTCGAGCCCTCCAAGTCCGGCATGGCCGTTGCTTGAAAAATATAGCAAGCTGTCCTCTCGCATATACGGGAACACCTCGTCGCCGGGGGTGTTGATGAATTCACCGAGGTTTTCGAGTGTGCCCACCGGCGACAGCAGATTAATTTTCCAGATATCTTTACCGCCGTAGCCTCCGGGCATATCGGAAGTGAAATATAGCCATTCGCCGTCGGGCGATACGGCGGGATGTCCGTAGCTTGACAGCGTGTCGGCAGTGATTTCATATTTCACAGGAGCGCTCCATCGAGCATCGCTTCGTTGTGAGGTGTAGATTTCGACTCCGGTATCGGAATTCGGTTCGCGTCGGGCACGTGTCAGATACATAGTCTGCCCATCGGGCGAGAACGAGATGATGCCTTCGTCATGCTCCGAGTTGAGGTCGCCTTCCACGGCTTCAGGGCGCTGCCATTCGCCGCGTTCGTTTTTGCGCGACACCCATATATCGCTTTTCTTCATGCCGGTGATCTCGCTGCGGTGTGAGCCGGTCACTTTCTCATTGGTGGTTGTGAAATAAAGCGCGTCGAGCGATTTGTCGAGGAACATAGGCGCGAAGTCGGCACGGCGCGAGTTGAACAGTTTGGCATTCTTGACCACATATCGGGTAGGGGACTTTTTCAATTCCTGAGCCATCTTGCAACCGGCTATGCCTGTGCGCGCGCTTTCCGCATCTTTTGGCGATGTGGCAAGATATTCCTCGTAAGCCTTTATTGCCGGTTGATATTTCCCTTCCGATTGCAGTGATTGAGCAAGGTGGAAATATGCCATTGAGTCGGGGTAGCCGTATCTTATGGCGTTCTGATAAGCGGCAGACGCGCGGGCGCTCATGTTGAGCCGACGGTAGCACTCTGCCATGCGGAATGCTACGACTCCTCGCTGGGGTCTCTCTTCCTTTTTGGTAAGCTTGTTGTATACTTTGCGGTAGGTGCGCGATGCGTCGTAGTATTCGCCGCGTGCCATCTGTTCATCGGCTACCGAGAGCTTGGCTGTTCCGCAACTTGCCACCCCGGCGATTAATGCGATTGCGCATATATATGTCAAGAATTTCCTCATAATCCTTTGTGTCTGCTCTACATTCTTAACGGTAATTGCCCCTCTATATTATGCCGACGCCCCCCGATAGTATCGGAGGGCGTGACATTATCTCATGGTTTGCAGGGATTAGCTTATTTCTTTTTGAAATTTGCCACTAAATCTTTGCCAAACAGAATCCATGCCGATGCGGCAACTGCAGCAAGGAATACGCATCCCACCAAAATCAACGGTTTTGACGGCTTGGATGCCTTGATGGGCACTGTTGCCGGCTGTACCACCGCATATACCGGAGTGGTTTCCTGCACCTTGGCTTTTGCGGTCTGGAGCCGTTGAGCTGTAGTGTTGTAAAGATTATAGGCTAATGCCGCTTCGTTTTCAAGACGTTTTTCTTCAGTGCGTCTTGAATTGAGCGCTATGCCGTGGTTTTTGTCGACATATTCGGCATAGCGCTGCTGGGCAGCGTAATATTCTTTCTTAGCCTCGTTGTTGAGCTTTTCGGCATATTCAAGATCCTGGCGAGCCTTGTTGGTGCGGTAAGCTGTCACATACTTTTTGAGGTTTTCTGCGACAGTGTCGGCAAGCACGGCTGACACGAGCGGATCCTGCATTGTGGCTGAGATCGATATCACAAAAGTTTTTGTGTCGACATCGGCTCCTATTCGTGCGTTGATTGCATCCACTATCGCGCTCTCTTCCTTGGTGAGTCGGAACGGATCGGTCGATGCCGCACTGTCGAGCTCTTCTTCCGATTTGAACAGAGAGACAACACCGCCTATGGCTTTGCCCGGAAGGGAGATTATCGCGCTCCACCAGGGAGATGAGGTGTGCTCGGCAAGATAATCGTAGACTGTGGTCGTCAGCTCTCCGTCAGATTCAGTTACTTTTGTGTCAAACAAGTCAACGGCAAAAGGCACTGACTGAACCACATCAGGATACAGGCTCGGGTTTACGGCATCGGTGCCTCCGTCTCCTCCTGATTGTATTCCGGCAAGGGAAGCCAACGCTCCGAGCCCGCTTGACCCCTTGGAGTTGGAAAACTCAGGGGCAAGTTTTATTGTGGTGGTGTATTCTTTGGGAATGCTGAATGCGATGACCAGTCCTACAACGGCGCCTATGCCGCACCATTTCAGAATCGTCTTGCGGTTGCTCCAAAGCTTTTGCGCAAGTTCAAGCAGATCTATCTCCTGCTCATCGTTGCTATTGAAATCTTTTTCGTCCTGCATCATTATTTGGTATTGATCATTGTGGCAACCGCTGCAGCCATTGTCGCGATCGAGCCTGTTGCACTTGCTATTGATAATATTGCTTGCCAGTTTATGCCTTTGCCTTTAGGCTTGGAGGGCACGATGATCTGGCATCCGGGTTCGATTTTAACATTTCCCTTCACGCGTTCCACATTTCCGTTCATGTAGACGATGAATGCTTTTCCTTTGTTGGCGCGTTCGCCGTATCCTCCGGCTTTATTCACGTAGTATTTTGCGTTTTTGCCTTCAACATAGGTGACTGTGTTGGGGAACATCACATCGCCTGTGATCTTGACGGTGTTTACCAGTTCCGGCACGACAAGCACATCGCCTTCTTTCATGACCAGGTCATAGTTGGAGTTGGGGAATGCAAGCGCCTTTTCAAGGTCGAGCTCCACGCTGTAGGTGGAGGGGAGATTCAATCGTGGTACCGCGATTGAGTCGCCGTCGCCCTGCATGAGTCCGGCAAGACGGAGAGTCTCGTTGCGGGTTTCAATTTCAGCCGGTGTCATTTTGCGCAGGATGTGTGCTCCTCTCACGTATGCCGAGGGGATCAAGCCGCCTGCACGACGGATTATGTCGCTCACGCGTTCGTTTCTCTTTTCAAGTGTATAGCCGCCGTCGAAAGTAACTTCGCCTTCGACACGTATGCGTTGTTGTGTCTCATATCCGGGGCTGCGGCGTATTTCCACAATGTCATAGGGCATGAGTTTAAACCCGGGACGTCCGTCGATGACAAGCCCGTCTTTCAGCGAGAATGTGAATATTTCAGCGATTTCGTTGGTAGGCTTCAAGCTTGTGGGGTCGACAATGCGGCGCGATACATCCACTTTTGCGGTAGAGGCGCCCTGAAGCAATCCTCCTGCCTGAAGCACGAGGTCCTCGATAGTGGTGTTTTCGGCATAAGGGTAGGTGCCTGGGTTAGCCACGCGTCCGCTTATGGTGAGTGATCCGCGGTCTTCGAGTTCGTGTATGCTGGGGATTACGAGAAGGTCGTTACGCTTGAGTGTGACATCGGCGCGCTTTCCTGACAGGATTCCGTCGATGTCGACAGGAATGATTTCAAGTGAAAGGTCGGCAGCCTCGCGGTAGAGGAGGGCGCGATTGGTAAAGGCGTCTTCAGTGAGGCCGTCAGCTTTTTTCAACAGGTCGCCTACGGTGCGGAGATCGGTTGAAAGGGCATACATTCCGGGGCGGAATACGGAACCTTTAAGTTCCACTCTGTTGGCGTAGCGGTCAAGAATGCTTCCCACTGTCACCATGTCGCCGTCCTGCAATTTGTAGGTTTTGAAATCGCCGCTGACTATGTTGAAAAGTTCATTTTCCTTGCCTGTCTGGCGGGCGAGTCTCACCTGCTCGGTGTAGGCTTCACCGGTAAATCCGCCGGCATACTGGATGAGATCATCAAGAGTTTCGCCCTCTTTCATCTCATAGTACATGGGGCGCTTTACATTTCCATCGATGTTGACAAGCTCCACATAGTCGGGAACGATTATCGCGTCGCCCTCTTGAAGGCGTATGTTTCCGGTCTGTTTTCCGTCAAAAAGGTACTCATACAGGTCGACACCCATTATTCGCTTTCCATTGCGCAGCACGTATACGTTACGCAGCGTACCGATATCATTTATACCGCCCGCTTTGTATAGAGCATGGAACACTGTGGAAAACGGTGACAGACGATATGTGCCGGGGAGGTTGACTTGTCCGAGAATATCCACCTGAATGGTGCGTATCTGTCCTAAAGTGACGTTTATCTCTGAATCAGGTTCTTCGCCGCCCACTCCTGCATATTTTGATGAGAATTTGTTCTTGATGTAGGAATTTGCCTCGTTTATGGTCATGCCGTTGAGGTAGACCGGACCTATCTGTGAGATCATTATGCTGCCCTCGGGAGATATGGTCTGGCGTATGCGGTCCTCGTTTGCTCCCCAGATGTCGATTATGATTTCATCACCGGGTCCGAGCACGTAATTTTTAGGTGTTGCGATATTTTCGTTAGGCTCAAATGATAATGCGTTTTTGCGGAACACATCATTTCCGAATATATTTCTTGCCGATACATGGTTGTTGGTGCCACCGTCAACTTCGCGTTTAATATCGTCGAAATTGCCTACTACCACATCTTTTTCTGCTTGATGACTGCGCTCTACGCGTTGTCCTGATGCGGTTTGTGATGTGACGTCGGTCTCGCTGCCTTGGTTGTCCTCATAACGGGTTTTGAGTCGTTCTACCTGTTCTTGAGTCACGCCTTTCGCGAGAAGCTCACGTCCTATCTGCTGCTTGCTTTTGCCTTGGGCGGTAGCCTGTTTCACGTATGCCACGACCTGATCATCGGTCATGCGGGCATACACAGTGACAGCACACGTCCCTATCATGCAAGCGATAAGCCATAACTTTAGCTGCTTTTTCATTATACTTGTCTTCTATGTGTTATTTCTGTTGAATTTGCTTGTTTCTTATGCGTTTGGATAGCAGGATATTTACTATTGTCCATGCGGCAAGATCGAGGATCAGCAGGATGTTGACTTCGATGTATTGTGACAGATATATGTTCAACGCGCTTGTGAACAGGGCTACTGTCACGATGGTGACCATACACAGACGTGCCGGAATGCCGAGCGCGAGAAGCTTGTGATGGATGTGGGTTTTATCAGGCAAAAATGGATTGTTGTGATGTCTTATTCGTCCCATGAACACTCTGACCACGTCAAAGCAGGGTATCATCAACGGGCAAAACGCCACGATGAACGGATTGGCTTTTATAGTAGAGCTGTAGATGGTTGAGGTGCAGTATAATTCGAGGCTTAAAAATGCCAGAATGAGACCAATGGTCAAGCTGCCGGTGTCGCCCATGAATATCTTTTTCTGTTTATTGGCGTCGCCAAACACATTATAATAAAAGAAGGGGACGAGCACGCCCACTACGGCAAATGATATGACGGCATATATATAGGACTCCATGAAAAAGAATGCAAGACCGTAGATTATCAATGCTGCGGTTGACAATCCCGAGGCAAGACCGTCGATTCCGTCAATGAGGTTTATGGCATTCACAATATATACTACCACCACAATGGTGAGGGGCATCCCTATCCACCATGCGATGCTGTTGATGAAGAGGACGTTGTGGAAATTACTGAACCATAGTCCTCCGGCGATAATCATGATTGAGCATAGGATCTGGACTACAAATTTGGCAAGGTACCGCACACCCACAAGGTCATCGGCAAGACCGGTAAGGTAAAGAGTGAACAACGCGCAGAACCCGAATGCAAGGGTGGCGGTGTTGGGTATCATTTCATCAAGCATATAGGGATCTCCGCATAGAGAGCTTATGCCTAAAAGCAGTGAAACTGAGAAGCAGACTACCGGAGTGAATGCGATGCCACCCAGGCGCGGGACTGATCCCTTGTGGATTTTACGGGCGTCAGGCTCGTCAAAAAGATTTCGCTTGAATGCTACCAGCAAAATCTGGGGGATTAAAATTCCTGCAAAAAAAACGCATAATAGAAATGCGGAGATTGAGTTGATAATCCAGAATGCCATAATTGAAACGGAGTTTGTGTGTGATTTTTTTAGATAAAAATAACCTCTGAGTTTAGTTTATTAAAATAAGAATCCATTCCCATATTTGTGCATATATGTGAGAATTTTGATTTTTGAATTCGTTGTTTTCTATAAAGAGTCCTTATATCCACCATAGTTCAGTATTTTGAATCGTTGGATTTTTATAGTAAAGAAAAATGTTCACAAAATTATACAAAAATTGCATATCAGCCAAATGTAACGGATTGAAAATTATAAAGAATGTGCCAATGTAGTTTAAAGGTGCTGATGATAATGCTCATTTTGTCAGGCAAGCGTGAAAAGTATGAGAAAGCATTTTATGCTTAACAACATAGCTGAGTCAGCCGTTAATCACCGGCAAAATCGCTAATTTTGTAAAATGGATAATAGTAGCCCATGCAAATGATAAGGCTGATACATACAATAATGCTCTCATCCTTTACTTTCGTCAGGGGCACTCTACAATAAACGATGGTAAAGGCAGTGCATGACAAAAGCAAGAAAGGTTCGCGCCGCAAAAAGAATGCCAGGCAGAGCAAATGGCGTGAACGGGCGAAGAGTCTGGGCAGAAACCTTCTCTTCGCTGTGACTTGTGCTGCGGTTTACTTATCGGCGGATGCTTTGATGGGACGCACCATTTTACGGGGAGTTAATGGCGATATTCTCAATTTTGTCATGATACTTGTCATGGTACTACCCATCCTGATGCTTCCGGTTCGTTCATGGATAATGGGAGTCAGAGACCGGTCATCACTCCTGTTAAATGCCTTTATCGGTTGGATTGCGGGTGTCGGTTTGTTTTATCTATCCATAACCGTATGGCTTGGGGCAAACTATCTTATTCCACGCTCAGAGCCATACGAGCGCAAGGCGGTGGTGTATGGGATGAAAGCCGAACAGCGATACCGGCAAGCGGCGCATAATTACGTAAACCTGCGTTTCACGGATAACGGAGAATGGTATCGTTATGACGCTGATTACGATGAATATAAAAGTCTGCAACCTGGCGACACCTGCATCGTGACTCTACGCGACGGCATCTGGGGTTGTCCCGCGATTCGCCATCTTCAACCTCCCGAGAAAAAGACCAGCATGGTTTTTTAGATTTAGATCATGAGGCAACGTAGAAGATATAGATTCAACATAATCGACCACCTGCATTATGTAGCCGGTTGGGAGCGGTTGCATAACTATTATCCGAAATACAGAGAACATATAACTCCGCTTGAGGATGTGCTGTTTTTTGCTGTTCCTGTCCTGGCTCTGCCATTCAGCATATTTTTCCCGTCGATTTACTGTCTGCTCGCTTTTATGTTATCGGGATTTGCGGTGGGGTTCCTTGTGAATTACTTATTGGATAAATATCGTTTCACGCCGGCGAGAGAACGTGCCTATTACCGTCGTTATCCTCAACGGAAAGAGGGATTAAAACCTTGGTGGCACACGGTTTTCAACTTTGCGGGGTGGATGATTACGTTGGGAATATATTTTTTTATAATCGTTTTCATAATTGGTTGAATGAAGGACGTGTTCAAGCGCTGCAAGATTGCAAAAACAGGCTTTCAGAGGCAGGAAACAGCCAAATCAAGACGGATAAAATCACTAAGCCGATTAATAAAGCGAACTGATTTATAGCGGTTTGACGCCATTATCTCAATCAGTACGAATTTAGCACAAGCCCACATCTCCGCCCCCTCTGATTCTCAGTTCATTATTGTGTATATCACAAAAAAATAGTAACTTTGTAGTTCATGAAACGGTTTTTATGGACATTGGTTTCCGCGCTTGTGCTGGTGGCGTTGATAGGAGGAGTTAAATATTATTCCTGGCTGTCGGCACGCCCGAAGTATGTGACGCTCGACGCTTCGGTCTATCCGGTGATGGGGCTTGACTTGTCATCGCATAATGGCAATGTGGATTTTCAGCGGCTTGCCGAAGATTCCATTGATTTTGTCATGCTGAAGGCGACTGAAGGGACCACATTTCAGGACCCTAAATTCCAGAGCAATTATTCCAAGGCTCGCGGAGCAGGCATTAAGGCTGTCGGGGCATACCACTTTTTCAGATTTGACACTGACGGAGAGATGCAGGCAATGAATTTTTTGAACAGTCTGCGTGGAAAAACGCTGGATTTGCCTGCAGTGATCGACATCGAGGAGTGGGGGAATCCCAAGCATATCTCCACCGATGATATTGTTGAGCGGCTGCGCGCGTTGATTAATTATCTCCATCAAAACGGACACAATGTGATGTTCTACACCAATAAAGATGGTTATGAACGCTTTTTGAAAGATCGGTTTGATGAATACCCGCTATGGATATGTTCCTTCTCCAATCCACCTCTTGACGAGGAGGATAATGACCGTTGGGCTATATGGCAATACAGCCATTTAGGTTGGACGCAAGGCTGTGATTCAAAGGTGGATCTAAACACATTTAACGGCACCCGCGACGAGTGGCTCAATTGGCTTTGTGGAGCGACGTTCTAACACTGACAATATATTATTATGAATTATCAAATATTTCCTCCTGAAGAGATTAAAGCTGAAATTCAGCTTCCATTATCGAAAAGTATATCCAATAGAGTGCTGATAATCAATGCTCTTACCGGTAATAAAGGCACAGTCAAAGGGGTTGCGAAGTGCGATGACTCTGACGTGATGTGTGCCGCGCTCACCACAGCATTTAATTCCGAGAATGACTTTGGAACCATAAATATCGGCGCTGCCGGAACTGCAATGCGCTTTCTTACAGCGTATTTTGCTGTTGCAAAGCCCGGCAGCACGGTCATTCTTGACGGTTCCGAGAGAATGAGGGAGCGCCCGATAAAGGCGTTGGTGGATGCACTGAATGAGTGCGGAGGCTCTATCTCCTATGCCGGCAAAGAGGGGTATCCGCCGCTTAAGATTGAAGGAAAGCGACTTAAAGGCGGGGCGGTGACTCTCGACGGTTCGATAAGCTCCCAATATGTGTCGGCATTGCTGATGGTTGCTCCGTTCATGGAATCGGGGCTCACTTTGACACTGACCGGCGATGTGGTGTCGCAGCCTTATATCGCCATGACACTTTCAATAATGAAGGAGTGGGGTGTGGATAGCGAGGTTTCGGGAAACACTATCACGGTGCCCGCCGGAGAATATAAGCCGGTTGATTATGATGTCGAGGCTGACTGGTCGGCGGCGTCATATTGGTTTGAGACCGCTGCTTTCTCCTTTGGCGATATAAAGCTCGACGGACTTATGAAGAAAAGCTTGCAGGGTGACAGCCGTGTGGCAGAGTATTTCAAGAGCTTCGGCATTGAAGCTGAATGGGATGCGGCAGGCGGACTTGAGCTTTCGGCATCGCCCGACATCACTCCGCGTTTTATAGCTGACTTGTCGGAGCAGCCTGACCTTGCCCAGACGCTTGTGGTCACCTGCTGTGTGCTGAATATTCCGTTCCGTATAAGCGGGCTCTCGACTCTTAAGATAAAGGAGACTGACCGGTTGAACGCGTTGTGCGTGGAACTTAGGAAGCTTTCATTCCTGATAGAGTGTGAGGATGATTCAGTGTTGTCGTGGAGCGGACAGCGCGTGCCTGTTACAGTTGAGGAGGTGATAATCGACACCTATAAGGACCATCGCATGGCTATGGCTTTCGCCCCGGTGGCATTCTTTTTGCCGGGATTGATTATCAAAGATGCCGGAGTGGTGGCAAAATCCTATCCCGGATTCTGGGATGATATGCGCAAGTGCGGTTTCACGCTCAATGAAGTGGCTGACGAATCACTGAATTAAGATATGGAGGTGAGCATTATAATATTGGGGGCATTGCTTGTGACAGGGGTGGTGCTTTATCTTTTTGACAGGCGTCACCGCAAGACGTCATCCCCCGACGAACCGGCATACAATGAGCCTGAAGAGGCTTGTTGCGGTATGCACATAACTTGTGAGAAGGATTCCTTGCTTGCTTCGGTAAGTCCTGAGATAGTTTATTACGATGATGAGGAGCTTGATGCGTTCAAGGGTCGTGGAGCCGATTCTTATACTGACGAAGAGATAGAACAGTTTCGTGATGTGCTGCTTACGTTGCTTCCTGAGGATATCGCCGGATGGGGGCGCAGCATTCAGTTGCGAGGCATCGAGCTTCCGTCGAGTGTCAGGGAGGAGCTTCTCATGATTGTGGCTGAAGCGCGCGCATCGTTAAGTTAAACACCATCTTATAAAATCATGGAGTATCTACAATATGCGTTTTTCCGTAATGCATTGCTCGGAATCATCATCATAAGCATAGCCGGCGGCATCATAGGCACGTATATCATCACGCGTAGGCTTGTGTCGATCACCGGCGGTATAACCCATGCTTGCTTCGGAGGTCTTGGCGTGGGATATTATTTAGGGATCAGTCCGGTGGCGATGGCGTCGGTTTTTGCCGTAGCGTCATCATTGAGTGTGGAGTGGATATCCCATCGCTATCATGTCAGGGAGGATTCCGCCATTGCCGTCATCTGGGCGTTAGGGATGGCTGTAGGCATATTGTTTGTGTTCATGACGCCGGGATATGTCCCTGAGCTTAATGGCTTCCTGTTCGGAAATATTCTTACCATAACGTCATCTGACCTGTGGGCGTTTTCCATCTTTACCGGGGTGTTGCTGGTTTTCGTGCTTTTTTGCAATAAGCTTATAATAGCTTGTGCTTTTGACAGCGACTTTGCGAAAGTGTCAGGCTTGCGTGTGCGGTTGGTCAATTACGCCATGACAGTATTTGTGGCTGTATGTGTGGTGCTCACCATCCGTCTTGTCGGAATCATGCTTCTTATAGCGCTGCTCACATTGCCGATATTGATCGCCGAGACCTGGGTGCGGCGCTTTACAAGCATAATGGTGTCGTCAGTCGCGATTTCGGCGGCGACATCCCTCGGAGGACTCATGCTTTCTACGCTCGGCGATGTCCCGTGCTCGGCTATAATAGTTCTCCTTCAGGTTGCTGTATATGCAGTGGCTCGCGTGGGGAAGGATATTGCGATGCGCCGCTCGATGCAATAAAAAATTGAAATAGAGCGTTTATTCAACGGTGAAGAATGTTACTATAATAGTATTCCTGCTTGCGGCGTTTGGAATGGTTGGTTGCGGACCGCGAAAGAACACGGCTCTGTCACGCAATTACCAAGCGTTCATAACCCGCTATAACATTTATTATAACGGTGATGAGCATTACAAGATCACGATGAAGGATCTTGAGAATGCCTATGTCGATGACTATTCGCGTCTTCTGTTTGTGCATCCCACCGATGCCCGAGGCGTAGAGGGCGTTACTCAGCCACAGGGCGACTTCACCCGCTCGATAGAGAAAGCGCAGAAGGCTATACAGCTGAGGTCGATAAAGAAGAAACCTGCGAGAAAGGCAGGTAAGTCATCTGATCCGAAATACAAGGAGTGGATGCGTAGGGAGGAGTATAATCCGTTTCTCCACAATGCATGGATGATGCTCGGTAAATCACAGTTTAACAATGGCGATTTTCTGGGTGCGGCATCCACGTTCTATTATATATCCAAGCATTTTTCGTGGCTTCCGTCGACGGTCACCGAAGCGCGTCTGTGGCAAGCGCGAGCATATTGCGACATGGGATGGGACTATGAGGCGGAGAATATCCTTGTCAAGACCCCCAAGGATCAGCTTGTCAACAAGGAGCTGAAGCGTCTTTACAACATGACTTATGCTGCGTTGTATCTGCGCGGCATCGAACCGCAGAACGCTATCCCTTACATACGAGATCTTATTCCGCTCTCTTCGGGGGCGCAGAAATCGAGGCTGAATTTCCTGTTGGGGCAGCTTTATGCCAGAGAGGGTAATAAACAGGATGCTTACCGCGCATTCAAGCGCGCGGCATCGGCATCAGTGTCCTACCGCACTCAGTTTAACGCGAGGATAAAGCAGAGCGAGGTTTATGAGGGGGAAAACATCAAGCCTGAGGTGGACGCGTTGAAGCGCATGACCCGCTATGACCGCAACAAGGAATATCTTGACCAGATCTATTATGCGATAGGCAATCTTTATCTGTCAAGACGTGACACCGCATCGGCTATCGACAATTATAAGCTTGCGCTGGAAAAATCCACCAGAAACGGAGTTGAGAAAGCTATATGCCAGATCACGCTCGGAAATCTTTATTTTGACCGGCATGAGTATGACTTGGCGCAGCCGTGCTATTCGGAGGCTGTGCCTGCTCTTCCCGCCGATTATCCGGAATATGAGCTGTTGAGGCAGCGCAGCGACGTGCTTGATGAGCTTGCCATTTACTCCCAGAATGTGCATCTCAATGATTCATTGCTCCGGCTTTCCGAGATGAGCCATGAGCAACAGCTTGCGGTGGTCAACAAGATTATCGATGACTTGAATAAAAAGGAGCGTGAGGAGGCTGAACGTCAGAAACGTGAGGAGTATCTTGCGCAGCAGCAAGCCAACGGAAGCGTGATAGCCAATACCGGCAACGCGGCATCGGCGCCAGCTACATACGTGATGAATACCGATGACTCATGGTATTTCTATAACAGCGCCACCCTCGCCGCCGGAAAAACGGATTTCCAGAAGCGTTGGGGTTCTCGTAAGCTTGAGGATGACTGGCGCCGCCGCAATAAATCGTCATTCAGTTTTGATGAATTTGAAAATAATGACGAGGGTGAGGACGACAGCGACACTGACGGCGAGGAGACGGTAGAATCAGGAACCAGTTCGGATGATGATGCGTCGGGATCTAAAAATGATCCTAACGACCCGCATTTCCCGGAATATTATCTCAAGCAGATTCCTTCTACACCTCAGGAGAAGATTACGGCTAACGATGTGATCCAGGAGGGTATGTACAACATCGGCATCATCCTTAAGGATAAGCTTGATGCCTACAGTGAGGCTGCCGATGAGTGGAACAAGCTGCTTAAGCGGTATCCTGACAATGTTTATCGTCTTGACATATATTATAATATGTATTTGATGTACATGAGAATAGGGGATAAAGCCAGGGCTGAGCGTTACCGCGCCTTGATGCTGTCAGATTTCCCCGAATCGAAGTACGGCATGGCGGTAAGGGATCCGAATTACATTGACAATCTACGTAAAATGGATGCCGATCAGAATGTCATATATGAAAAAGCATACGCCGCTTATCTCGACAATCGTAATCAGGACGTGCATGACGCTCTTGAGCTGATGCTTAAGAAATATCCGCTCAGCAAGCTCATGCCCAAGTTCATGTTTATCGATGCGTTGAGCTATGTGACTGAAAATAATCAGGACAAGTTCAAAGAGGTGCTTACGATGCTTCTTGAGCGTTATCCCGAAAGTGATGTGTCGCCGCTCGCATCGGATTATATGCGAGGCTTGTCGCAAGGCCGCAAGCTTCACAGCGGTGTCAGCAACACGCGTGGAATGATATGGGATCTGCGTCTTGGCAATGATTCCATCTCGGCGGAAGGTGATTCGATCGCATTTGATCTGAATCCTGACGACCCGCAGCTTCTTGTGCTTGTTTATCCTACCGATGAAGTGTCGGGCAATCAACTGCTCTTTGATGTCGCCCGCCATAATTTCAGCTCGTTTGTGGTAAAGGATTATGACCTTGAACCCATGAATTTCGGGCGTCTCGGTTTGCTTCTTGTGAAAGGATTTGCTAACTTTGACGAATTGGTACATTATCGTTCCGTGATGGCATCCGGATTGGACTTGCCCGATAATGTTCGCCCTGTCATGATAAGCGTCAAGAACTTTGACACGCTGTTGCAGCATGGACGCACATTTGAAGAGTATTTCCGGTATGTGGACGAACAGGCGGCAGAGGCTCCTGTGGAGGGTGGACCGGGACTGGCTGAGGAAGATTACAGCTCGATGATAGTGCGTGACCGTCCTGAGGAGGTGTCGGAAGAGGCACCTGAAGATGACGGCGAGGAGCATGATATTGAAGAACCGGAGTCTTCTGTGCCTGAAAAGACCGAGGCTCGGCAACCAGATGTTGAACCTGCCGTGCCTGACACAGTTAAGCCGGCTTATGTCGACAGCATAAAGCCCTTGTCGCCCGGTGTGGCGGTGGATACGGTTGCTGTGAAGGTGGCTCCCGATTCGCTTCCCGTGGGTGGAAAGCCCGGGGCACCGGTAAAGACTGCGGTTCCCGAGCAAAAGCAGCAGCCCAAAGCTCCTGCCAAGCCTAAGGCGCCGGTTAAGCCTGTGGCACCGAAGCCGACCGCTTATCCTCAATATCCCGCCGGATCGGAAGGCGATGATGACCTGTTAGACAACTAACCGCAATGAGCCAGCATAGACTACTTTGGGCTGACGACGAGATAGACTTGTTGAAGCCCCACATACTGTTCCTGAAGAGTAAAGGATATGATGTCACTACCGCCAACAGCGGCAGAGATGCCATCGACATGGTAGAGAAGGAGGCTTTTGACCTCGTGATCCTGGATGAAAATATGCCGGGACTTACCGGGCTTGAGACTCTTTCCCGCATCAAGCAGTATCAGCCGCTCACTCCGGTGATAATGATCACCAAGAGCGAGGAGGAGAATATCATGAACCAGGCTATAGGGAGCAAGATCGCCGACTATCTGATAAAGCCGGTTAATCCGAGCCAGATATTGCTGTCGATTAAGAAGAATCTTCATTCCGAGCAGCTTGTGAGCGAGCAGGCGACAAGTGATTACCGCCAGGAGTTTGCCAATATCTCGATGCTTATCAATGATTGCCGCACGATTGAGGATTGGTATTCACTGTATTCCAAGCTTGTGTACTGGGAGTTTGAACTCTCTTCAGCCGACTCCAATATGGCTGAGATGCTGAAGATGCAGAAGGATGAGGCAAACTCGGCATTCTTCAAGTTTGTGAAAAAGAATTACGAGTCGTGGATGACGGGCGGTGATGACCGTCCGTTGATGAGCCCCGATATATTTAAGAAGAAGCTTTTCCCGGCGCTTGATGCAGGCGAGAAGATTTTTTTTGTGGTTATTGACAATTTCCGTCTTGACCAGTGGCGGGTAGTGCGTCCTATGCTTGCCGAGTATTTCTCGTTTGAAGAAGAGTTGTACACCTCGATCCTGCCCACCGCCACACAATATGCCCGTAATGCGATATTCTCCGGTCTTATGCCGGTTGATATCGAAAAGATGTTTCCGGAGCTGTGGGTTGACGAGGATGAGGATGAGGGCAAGAATTTGAATGAATCGCCGTTGATAGCCACGCAGTTTGAGCGGTTCCGCCGCAAGGTGAAATTCTCTTATAACAAGATCAATGATTCCGTTCAGGGCGATAAGGTGGTGCGTAATTTCAAGAATCTTCTTGACAATGACCTGAATGTGATTGTCATCAACTTTGTGGATATGCTTTCTCATGCCCGCACGGAGTCGAAGATGATCAGGGAGCTTGCGTCGAACGATGCAGCCTACCGCTCGCTGACCGAGTCGTGGTTCCGTCACTCTCCGGCGCTCGAACTCTTCCGGAAAATCGCCTCCACGGGACGCAAGCTCGTGCTGACCACTGACCACGGCACTATCCAGGTCGACAATCCCCTGAAGGTGATAGGTGACAAGAACACAAATACCAATTTGCGCTACAAACTTGGAAAAAATCTGAATTATAACCCCAAGGATGTGTATGAGATGAAGCGTCCGTCGACATTCGGGTTGCCGGCTCCTAATGTGTCAACCGCATATATTTTCGCATCAGGGCATGATTTTTTCGCTTATCCCAATAATTATAATTACTACGTGCAGTATTACGACGGCACATTCCAGCATGGAGGCATTTCCCTTGAGGAGATGGTGGTGCCGCTTGTGACGATGACAGCAAGATAGAAAACATAAAAGATATAACAGAAATGACAGAAAAGAAAATTATCATTAATTCCATCGATGATCTCGACCGTGCAGCCGAGGAGTTTGTGGAGATCATGGGTGATGAAACCGTCTATGCTTTTTATGGCGAGATGGGAGCGGGCAAGACTACATTCATCAACGCTCTGTCGCGTGCGCTTGGCGTGGAGCAGGATGCCACCGGAAGTCCTTCGTTCTCGATAATCAACGAGTATCGCAGCGACACTACAGCTGAATTGATATACCATTTCGACCTTTACCGCCTGGAGAATCTTGAGGAGGCGTTTGATATCGGCGTAGAGGATTATTTTGATTCCGGGGCATTGTGTCTGCTTGAGTGGCCTGAACGTATTGAGGACATATTGCCCGATGATACTGTCAAGGTGGATCTCAAAGTTCTTGACAACGGCTCACGCGAATTGACAGTCAAGCTTCCGTAATGAGTGTGGTTTCTGCCACTTATGTCCTGTGTGCGATATTTGCCTGTGGAGGGATCTTTTCGATTGCCGCAGGTATAGGCGGATGGGACTGGTTCTTCAACAGCGGCAATGTGAGGGTGCTTACCGGGGCGATGCCTCGTAAGTATGCCCGCTTGCTTTATGTGCTTATAGGCATCGCTATCATTGGTATGGCGATATATTTGTATCACTCTGTAAATGCGCGGATAGGATGATTGATGTGATTGAGCTTGAGAGTTGTGAGTCGACCAACACGTATCTTTCGGGTGTGGCTTGCGGGTTGACGCGTGACACTGTTGTGACCGCACGTGAGCAGACGGCGGGCAGAGGGCAGCGTGGCAACTCATGGGAAGCTTCGCCGGGACTTAACTTGACCTGCTCGTTGCTGCTGATGAACCGCAAGGGGATTAAGGCAGCAGGGCAGTTCGCTATTTCCGAGGCTGTGGCACTGGGAATTGTCGATACGGTAAGGCATTTTCTTGGTGAAGATTTTGAAGTGAAAGTGAAGTGGCCTAACGATATCTATGTGGGCGACCGTAAGATATGCGGTATTTTGATAGAGCACAGCATTTCCAACCGTGAGATAAGCCGGTCAATCATAGGCATAGGTATTAATGTGAACCAACGCGAGTTTGTGAGCGACGCGCCCAATCCGGTGTCGATGTTTAATCTCATCAACCGTGAGGTGGCTGTGGATGAGGTGTTGCGTCTTGCTGTCGACAGCATCTATCGCCGACTTGACGGCTCGCTCGAGGAGCTGCACCGTGACTATAACAGAGAGTTGTGGCGTAAGGATGGCAACCGGTATATGGATGCCATGACCGGCGATAAATTTCACGCCGTGATTTCGGAAGTGATGACCGACGGCACATTGTGCTTGGTTGACGATGAAGGGGCGGAGCGGCGCTATCTGTTTAAAGAGGTGGCGGTGGCTCGTGACTGAATTTTGTGTTTTGCGAGAAAATGACTAAATTTGACTAATCAATTATTTATAACCATGAGACGATATTTAACCTTATTCTGTGGCTTGTTTCTGCTGTTGACGGCGTTCAAGGCTGACCAGCACAAGACCACTATTTTTATGATCGGTGATTCCACCATGGCAAACAAGGTGCTCACCGGCGGAAATCCTGAACGAGGATGGGGACAGATGCTTCCCGGCTTCCTTTCGGAAGAGATTGTAGTCGATAACCATGCCCAGAACGGCAGAAGCAGCAAAAGCTTCATTGACGGAGGTCTGTGGCAGAAGGTCATTGACAAAGTGCGCCCCGGCGACTATGTGTTCATCCAGTTCGGACATAACGATGAGAAGCCTAAGGCTGACCGCCACACTGATCCGGGCTCGACATTTGACGACAACCTTCGCAAGTTTGTCAATGAAACACGAGCCAAGGGTGGCAAGCCGGTGCTGTTCAACTCGATCATACGCCGCAATTTCGGGGTGGCTGCCGATGCCAATGCCGTGAGCGCGGCAGTGAAGCAGGACGATGCTTTCTATGCCAATCCCGACGCCAAGCGTGCTGATGCGGCAGAAGAGGCTGTTACCGCTGAAATGAAGCTTATCGACACCCACGGGGCTTATCTTGAATCGCCTCGCAATGTGGCTCGTGAACTCAATGTGCCGTTTGTCGACATGAACAAGATCACCCACGACCTTGTGGAAGGACTGGGTCCCGAGGCTTCAAAGGCTTTGTTTATGTGGGTGGAGCCCAACACCGTGCCGGCTATACCTAAGGGCAGAGAGGACAACACTCACCTTAATGTGCATGGCGGACGTGTGATAGCCGGATTGACTATCGATGAGATTGCCAAGGCTGTTCCCGAACTCGCTCCTTACGTGCGTCACTATGATTATGTGGTGGCAAAGGATGGCAGCGGCGATTTCTTCACCGTGCAGGAGGCTATCGATGCTGTGCCTGACTTCCGCAAGAACCGCACCACTATTCTTGTGCGTCCGGGAGTGTATAAGGAGAAAATCGTGATTCCGGAGACCAAGCGCAATATCTCGCTTATCGGTCAGGAGGGAACAGTGTTGACCTATGATGATTTTGCCAAGACTCTCAATGAATTCGGAGAGGAGAAGGGCACATCGGGTTCTGCTTCATGCTATATCTATGGACCTGATTTTTATGCTGAGAACATCACGTTTGACAATTCGGCAGGTCAGGTGGGTCAGGCAGTGGCTTGCTTTGTGAGCGGCGACCGCGCCCATTTCAAGAATTGCCGTTTCACCGGCAATCAGGACACCCTTTACACTTATGGCAAGGGTTCACGCCAGTATTATGAGAACTGCTACATAGAGGGTACTGTGGACTTCATCTTTGGCTCCTCGACGGCGGTGTTTGACGGTTGTCGCATTCACAGCAAGCGTGACGGTTATCTCACCGCTCCTTCTACTCCCGAGGGCACTCCTTATGGGTATGTGTTCTATGACTGCAACATCACCGCTGATCCCGGAGTGAGCAAGGTGTATCTTTCACGTCCCTGGCGTCCCTACGCGCAGGCTGCGTTCATCAATTGCCTTATGGACGGACACATCACTCCTGAGGGCTGGCACAACTGGGGTAAGAAAGAAGCAGAGAAAACTGTCAATTATGCTGAATATGGCAGCCGTGGTGCCGGAGCCAACGCATCAAAACGAGCTTCTTTCGGCAAGCAATTGAAGAATACCAAGGATTATGAGATAGCCAAAGTGCTTGGCGGCGCTGATGGCTGGAATCCCAAAGCAGGTAAATAGAATTATAGTTTTTTTAGTTTGATAGGAGCGGGAGTGGCTGAGGTTGCTCTCGCTCCTTTTTTTGAGCCTGCCCTATGATTTCGTGAGGCGAGGAAACGATTTACTCAGGAGTATCGGTGCCTTTAAGCCGTTTTTTGGGAGTCACGCCGAGTTCCATCAGTGATTCCATGCGAGTCATGACATTGCCTTTGCCGACGTATAGACGGTTGCGTGCTTCGGTAAATGTGTTGCGCAAGCGGTTGATCTGTGTGTCTATATCCATGAAGCTGTCTTCAAATAGCACGAGCTTGTCATAGAGATCGGCAGCGGTCTTGACGATTTTCTCCACGTTCTTGCCTTGTCGGTCATATTGCCATAAGTTGTAGGCGAGCTGCAAAGACATTAACAGATTGCTCGGCGAGATGATGATGACGCGTTTTTGGTAGGCATACCGGCTAAGATCAGGCTGCTGTTTCATAGCCGCGATATAGCTGCTTTCGTTGGGAACGAACATGAGCACAAAGCCTATGGCATCATTGACAAGGCGGTCATATTTTTTGTCGGCAAGTTCGTCGACGTGCTTCTTCAAACTTCTTACGTGCTCTTTCAGCGCGCGTTCGCGGGAGTCGTCATCTTCAGCGGAAACAGCATCGGCATAGGCTGTGAGTGACACTTTTGAGTCGATCACCACCGAACGGCCTTCGGGAAATCGCACCACCACATCCGGGCGCAGATTATTTCCTTCCTCATCCTTGACATTTTCTTGCACGAAATATTCTTCGTTTTTGTGCAGCCCGCTGTTTTCGAGTATCGTCTCCAATACCATCTCTCCCCAGTTGCCTTGTGTCTTTGTCTCGGATTTAAGCGCGCGGGTGAGATTTGCCGCATCGCTGCCTATGCGTTCGGTTTGCTCTTTTAATGTCCTTATAGTGCTTTCCTGATGTTGCTGAAACAGCTTCATAGTAGCCTCAAAGGTGTCCTGAATCTCTTTTTTGTTTACTTCATTTCGGGTTTTGCTCTCCTCAACCGAGCGTTTGAATGCCTCAAATTGCTCTTTGATGGGCTTCAGCAGTTGGTCAAGCTGGACTTTGTTGGCTTCTTGAAGAGAGTCTTGCTTGGCTGCAAGCTGTTCGGTAGCCTGAGCCTGCATCTCCTTTTTCAAGGTCTCAAATTTCAGTGCCCACTGTCGGTCGCTCTCCTGTCGCATGAGAAGGGAGTGTTCCTGTTCCTTTTTGATGCGATCGTTGGAGGTTTCGATTATCTTGTTGGCATATTCCCTTTCAGTGATAATCTGCGATTTCAATTCATTGGCGAGATTTTCCTGGGTTTCTATTTTAGACTGCAATCCGCTGTTGCGTGCCATGAGATTCATACGCTCTTCATTAAGCGAGGAAACCTCTTTTTCTTTAGCCGTTAATCTTTCAGTGAGCAGTATATTTTCTTTTGAGAGAGAATCAATTTCTGAAAGCTTTCCGCGAGATGTGATTTTGACAAATGCAGCTCCTAAAATTATTCCCAATATTATTCCTATCGCTATTTCCATAATCAGGCTTAAATGAAATTTTTCTATTGATGTTGTTTTATACAAAAGTACTAAAATTTGACCGAAGAGCCAATTTTATCCAAGGCTTTGTCATGGTCACTGGAGCAGGTCGCGCAGCACCATGTCAGATATGAGCCATGCTTCTTCAGTGAATCTCAGCGAGCAGCCGTCGTCGATGAGCGAGCCGGCTTTGACAAAGGGTGCCGCAGCACGGTGCAGCGTGTCGACAGCACGGCTGCCCACGCGGCGTGACATGGCGTTGAAATCAATTCCGGAGGCTTGCCTGAGCGCTGTGATTATATAGTCGTTCACAAGGTCATCGTCATCTTCGGTCTCTTCATCGGCGATGCTTTCCATCGCAGTCAGCGCCGCGATATATTTTTTAAGATTCCACGGATTGCTGCGGCGTGTTTTGCCGTCAAAACTGTGTGCTCCCGGTCCGAGTCCGAGATATGGAGTGAAATTCCAATATGCGCTGTTATGGCGCGCTTCGTGTCCCGGCAGTGAGAAGTTGGATATCTCGTAATGGATATAGCCGTTTTCCCTCAGGCGCTTGATGAGACTGCTGTACATCGCCACTGAGGTGTCCTCGTCGACAGCTTTGATTTTGCCGGCGCTGAGCATTGCCGAAAGTCGGGTGCCTGGTTCGTAGGATAGGGAGTAGGCTGAGATGTGCGGCAAGTTGAGCTCAAGGATTTTGTTGAGCGATTCTTCCCAGCTGCCGAGGGTCTGAGCAGGCAATCCGTATATGAGGTCGCCGCTTATCTCGGTTATTCCTGCGTCACGCAATGCGGCAATCGCGTCGATAGCCCGTTGTGCGTCATGCCTGCGGCCTACTGTGCGTAATTCTTCATCGTTGAACGACTGTATGCCTATGCTCACTCTGTCGGCACCTGTTGCAGCTATAGCCCGTGCCCACCGGCTGTCGATGTCTTCCGGATTGGCTTCAATGGTAAATTCGGACACTGAAGAGAAATCGACCCCCGCTTCTCCCAGGCTGTTGACCAGCCTGGCAATTGATTCGATAGGCAGTTGCGATGGGGTTCCTCCTCCTATATACACGGTGTTGACAGCATCGGATAGCTCATGCTTCCTCAGGTGGAATTCGTTGATGACCGCATCGATATAATCATTTGCCGTAGACAAGCTTTTGAGCGGCATCGAATAAAAGTCGCAATAGCTGCATTTTGTGGCACAGAAGGGGATGTGTATGTATAATCCGCTCATCGTGACTCAATCGCTAATCCGCACACTGATTTGAATTCGCAATATTTGCAGTGGCTGCTGTGGGGCTGAGGAGCGAATGGCACATCGGCATCAAACAATCCCTTCAGGCGGCAAAGCAATTCCTCGCTTACTTTTTCGGCATACTCACGGTAGTCAGTAAGCGGAGAGCCTTCTATTGTGACCGGGGAGATGGGCTCGGCATATAATTTGCGGAAAAGATATATCATTGGCATTATTGCTTCATGCTTTCCGGTGTGGTGGCTGTAGGCGAAGCAATACAGAAACAGTTGGAGCACCGCTTTGTTGTGTCCGTCGGAAGAGCTTGGAGGACAGAACAGGTGGTTGATATCTTTCACATTGATGGAGTCGCTTCCGGTCTTGTAGTCGATGATGCGGGTGAGGCTCTCTCCCGTTTCCGGATTGACTATGCGATCCACACGGTCTATTGACCCCATGATGTTGAAATATCGTCCGTCGCCTAACGGGAGCTGGGTCTTAAAGCTCTGTTCACCTTCGATGAAATAGAACGGCTGCTCTTTTTCGCGGTCAAAGAGTTTCTGGATGAAGTCGATTATTATCTGTCCCAGCACGTGTGCCTCTCCTTGCAGTTCGGTGAGGTTTATGTAGGGCTCGCTTTCTGAACCCTCCGAGCGTAGATTGTTGTATAGCTCGTTGATGGTGGATGTTACTGTGCGTTCAAGACTTGTGCGGTCTTTTTTTATCCTGTCGAGCGCATCGGCATCTATATAAACCTCTTTCTCGGAACCCCTAAAGCGTTTATATGACAGTTCTGCCACTTTATGGACTATGCTTCCGAATATGCTCTCGTCCATATAGTCGTTCATCTCATCCTTGGTGGCTATGCGCTCTACTCTTGCAAAGTAAAATTGGAGCGGACAGCTGAGGTATTGATTGATTGCCGATGGGGAGAGATAACGCTTGCTTGAGGCATCGGACAGGAAACAATTTATCTTTTCCAGAATTTCCGGAGTCTTTTTGATCTCAAAGAATTTACTGTCGCCTACAGGCGGGACATCGTAGAACGCTTGCCTCACTTTCAGTTTATCGGCAGGGTAGAGATACACGAGCTGGTAGAGATAGCGTGACATCTCGCCCCCCTTAAGCCCGGAGGTGCGGGCGTCATACAGCAGAGTGACTTTCTTTGCCCGTGATATGAGACGGTAGAAATAGTAGGCGAATATCAATTCCTGAAATTCAGTGGTTGACAGTCCGAAGCTTCTGCGCAATACCCCTGGAATGAATGAGCGTGTATAGTGCTTGCGCGGGAACACTCGCTCGTTCATTGACGGCATGATGATGTAGTCAAAGTCAAGGGCGCGTGTCTCGAGCACTCCCATGATCTGTAATCCTGACAGTGGCTCACCGACAAAATTCACACTCTCGCCCGACACGGCGCGTTCAATCATGTGGAAGAACGTGTTTTCATGCATGATGATGCCGTATTTCAGCACTGCGTTGCGGAGCTGTTCGATAGATAGCCTGTAGCGGATGAGAAATCCCTGCTCGATCTCCATTTCACCTCCGTTTTCGCCGCCGGCAACGATCTTCAGCTTTTGTTGGAGTTCATCGGCGAGATTCAATGCATAGTCAAACACCTGCATCCCCTTTTTCATATCGTCGACGGGGAAGAATATGGCTCTCAGCGACGGATATTTTTCGCGTATTTCGTCGGCAGGGATGGTGAAAAGTCTCTGGCGAGCAATGGTGTCGCATATCTCCCGGCACTCTTGTTCGGCGAATTGCTTGACAAGATGATGATTTAGTATTGCCGTGACATCTTCATGGAAGTAGCACCAACGGTCGCGCACTTTTTTTGCTCTGAGGTGCATCGACATCACATTTCTCATCAATGATGCTATTGAGGTCATCTTTAGAGGATAACCCATGGTGATGTTGACAGGCCCTATTTCCGGAGGCACAGAGTGGAGCAGGTCAATGAAAAGGCTCTCGGAAGGGAGCACTATCGCTGTGTCGACCGAGGAATAGGATTTTATAAGGCTTTTATGTTTAAGCATTTTGCCTATGAGCTTTACCTGTCCTATATTGGAAGGCACGCCTATTATTTCGATTTCCGGAACAGGCACAGAATCCTGCTTTATATCATAGATCGATGGGAAGCGCTTCACATAGTTTTTAAGAAAGCGCGCGGGCGATGAAAGCTTCCGGAGCGGTTCGGGAAAGTCGAAGTCCCAGTAGAAATCGGCTATTCCCAGATTGTGAAGACGCTCAAATATACATAGCTCGGAGCTTGACAATACGTTGAACCCCACGAATATTATTCGTTTGTAAGGAATGTCACCGGCAGATGCCTTTTTTAGCTTTTCGGCTACTTCGCGGTATTGCGCTCCCGGCATGATGAGCCCCCGGGCGGCAAGGCTGTTTTTGGTGGCGTTGAACAGTGGCAAAAGTATCTCCCATAACTTTATGAAAGTGTTGCGTGTGACGCCCATCTCGCCCTCCTTGGTGAGATGCTTCCAAAACGATTCAGGATTGGACTCGCCCAAGTCTATATCCCAATATTTTCTGATTATCTCTTTCTGTTCATCGGAAAGAAAGTCAGCCGATATCTCACGCAGATCCTTCACATTGCGGAATAATTCGGAAGGCTCGACAAGGTATCTGTCCACATCGTTGAAGTCGCTGATGAGCATATCACCCCAGAATACAAAGCGGTCAAAATCTTCCATTGTAGATTCGGAGCTCAGCCCTTGGAATATTTTCCGGTATTCATCGTACATGGTGAACAGCACATCATAGCGCGGAGCTTCGATGTAATCAGAGAATTCCGAAATGAAATCGCTGATGGTGGTGGCTTTAGGCTCAATGAGGGGAATGCGGCTTTTGTTATGTGTCTCGAGGTAGTGGCGGAAGAAGGTGACACTTCGCTTGTTGGGAAACACAAAACAATAGTCGAGCATCTCTTTCCTCTCGGCATCGAGGTAGGCTTTGGCGATTCTGCTTAAGAAAGGCTCCATGGGTATTATGCTTTTAATAGTATTATCATCCTTACCGCCATGTCAAACAGTACAATCTTGGCATTGCCGTTGCCGGCTATGTCGATTGCCGCATTGTTCAGCTCTTCAGTGATTTTAAGTACGTTTCGTTCATTTATGAAGCGTGAGAAGTTTGCCCCGAATGCCGCTTCTTCTTTTGTCATGTAATTGAGCGTGGGGATATGGAGGTTCATTATGAAATTTTCCCTGATGAGCCTCATGCAGTATTCCAGAAATCTTAATTCCGTTTCTCGGTTAAGGGCGGCTATGTTTACTGCCCATTCTTTCAGTTCCTTGACATGACGTTGATAGGCAAGACGCATCAAAGCCATGAATAATTGCAGGAAGTGGTGATTTTCCGATGACTGGTTGAGCAAGTTTTTAGCTCGGATCATGTCGCCCTCTGCAAGATGTGCCATCGCCATGGCGTCGGCTTGGTCGATGGCATAGCCGGATGTGAGCTGTTGCGCGATAACTTCATCGGAAAGACGTTTTAGCTCGATGCGCTGCACTCGTGAGTAGATGGTAGGCAAAATCTCTTTGGAGTTGTTGCTGACCATGATGAATAAGGTGTCGCCAAACGGTTCCTCAATCTGTTTCAGAAGCTTGTTGGCAGCGCTTGGATGCAGTCGTTCAGGAAGCCACAGTAATGCGATTTTGTATTTTGAGCTGTGGGTGGTGAAGCTTAATTTGTGGATAAGAGCATCGCTTTCGTCCACGTATATGAGCGGCTGTGTTTTGGGCGAGTCAAGGTAGGTCATCCACTGCTGAAAGTCCATGTAAGGATTGTCGGTCAAGAAATTGCGCCATTCCTCAATGAAGTCGTCGCAGAAGGATGGAGATCCGCTTTTTTTCTTTGCGATAGGGAATACAAAGTGGGTATCGATGTGGTTGAATGATGCGTGCTGAAGGCAAGAGGGGCATTCGCCGCAACTGTCACCGTTTCGACGGTTCTCGCAGTGTATATATTGAGCAGTGGCGCGTGCCAAAGCGAATTTCCCGATACCTGTAGGGCCTTCGAGAAGCAGTGCATGGGGAATGCGGTCGGCGTCGACCATTGCTCTTATACGTTCTTTAGCCGTCTCATGAGCAGGGATATCGGAAAATTTCATAGATTAATATGTCAGTTTTGCTACTCTTTCCACACTTCTGGTAGCGTTCAGTGAGTAAAAATGTATGCTTGGCACTCCGTGTGACATGAGGTCGCGTGTTTGCGCGGCACACCATTCCACGCCCACCTCTTTGGCTTCCTCGTCGTTTTTGCATTTAAGCAGCTCCTTTGCCAATTCCATCGGGAGATCCACATGGAACACCTTCGGAAGCATTGTCAATTGGTTGAGCGTGGTTATAGGCTTCAATCCCGGAATGATGGGCACATTTATTTCGGCAGCTCGGCAACGGCTTACAAAATTATAGTATTTTTCATTGTCAAAAAACATTTGAGTGACCACATAATCAGCTCCGTTGTCAACCTTTTCTTTAAGGAACATAAGGTCGATGTCGGGGTGGGGCGCCTCTTCATGTTTCTCGGGATATCCAGCCACGCCGTAAGAGAATGTGTCGCCGGTGATGATGTCCATTTTAGTGCCGTCGATGAAATATCCCCGGTTAAACTCGTTGATCTGCGACTGGAGTTGCGAGGCATGGGCATAGCCGTTCTCATTGGGAATAAACCGGCTGTCATGCTTTGCCTTGTCGCCTCTAAGCACAAGCACATTGGTTATCCCGAGGAAATTCAGGTCGATCAATGCGTATTCGGTCTCTATTTTGGAGAATCCGCTGCAAATGAGATGCGGCACTGCCGGGATGCCGTATTTCTGCTGTATTGCCGCGGCAACTGCTACTGTGCCCGGACGGCTTCGCTCGCTCACTTTCTGATAAAGGCCGTCGGGGGTGTTTTTATACACCATCTCGCTTCGGTGAGTGGTGATGTTGATGTAGAGCGGGTTGAACTCCCGGAGCACGTCAATGTTTTTGAACAATTGCGAGATGCCTTTGCCTTTAAGCGGGGGGAGCACCTCAAATGAGAATCCGGTGCCTTTATTGCCGGTGATAAGATCGATGACTTTCATAGCCCTAATTTGGATTTTGGAACGGTGGCTTGGAACTCTTTGAGATATTCCGGAGTGGAGTAGGCAAGATCAAGAAACTCTTTTTTCAAGAAGGAGCGTTCGGATAATGCCATCATGTTGGATGCCAGCGGATGTATCTCGGTGATGAAGTTAGCGTGAGGATGCGACTGAAGAAGCTCGCGCGCTTTATCTGATCCGTTGCCGAAGAAAATCACCGGACCCTTGTCAAGGTATTCCCGATAAGAATTTTCATCAAGTATCAATGGAGCCGGAGCTTTCAACGGAGTCATGGCATAGTCATAAACACCTGTGTATACTTCCATGCGTCGTGCGTCGATCATCGGGGCAAACATTACATTCTCGTCGAAGAAATCGCTGAACATCACTGCTACAGTCATCACTTCCAGTGTGCTGACCCCTATGAGCGGCACGTCGAGCGCATAGGCGAGACCTTTCGCTTCGGAAAGACCGATGCGCAATCCGGTGTAGCTGCCCGGACCGATGCTCACGGCGACAGCGTCGATTTTCAGATTTTTGTCTTTGGCTTCCTCCAGACAGTCTTTTATGAATCCTGAAAGCACTGTGGCATGGTTGTGCCCTTGGTAATCTTCACGGTTGGTCACGACTTGACCGTCGAAAGTCAATGCGACTGAACAGACGTCAGTTGAAGTCTCTATATTTATTATTACCGCCATTCGTTGTTATTTTTATTACAAAGATACGACAAAGAAACGAAAGTGAGCACGAAATGGAGAAAGAATGTTGTTTGTTAGCGATTAGTGGTGTTTACCAAGATGTTGCAGTGCCATCAAAAGCCAAGAAATGACAAAGTTTCGTTACTATTCCGTTACTTTGAATTTTGACGTTGAGAGTTTTTTTGACCGCTGTAACAGATTGAGTCGCAATACTTGTTAATCGATTGAAGTCGTAAATATAGCGAAGTCGTTAATATCTTCGTTCCGGTTTCGTTTCTGGTAATTCTTTTGCACCGATATACATTTTCACGATGCAACAGTCAAGAACATTTGGATGAGTACAAACGAATTGATAGACCTCTTCGGAGTTATATCCATTACATTGAGAGCTAATATAAAACCATATACGAAAGCGGTATTCTCAAAGAATACGAGGTACAAAGGTGTGTCAATTTATCCAATGGAATAAACATGGATGTTAATGCGCTCATAAGCTTAATTAAATACATACAAATGCAAGTATAGTATTACATTCGAATGTATCTATGTGAAAAATTTCCATCATGCTTTAACAATGGTTCGGTAAGAAATTGCACAAAATAATGATGGATGATGTTATTAAGGTAT
>CAJUTE010000034.1 GCA_910589555.1 uncultured Muribaculum sp. | reverse complement strand
TCTACACACTCAGCGCCGTACATTCAGGTGTCAAGGAGGTGCGCGAAGTCATCGACAGGTGTAAAGCCGACGCTCGCAGCATGTTTTCCAAAGGGCGCCCCATCCTGTTCATCGATGAAATCCACAGGTTCAACAAATCCCAGCAGGACAGCCTGCTCGGAGCAGTCGAGAGCGGAATCATCACATTGATCGGCGCAACGACCGAAAACCCGTCGTTTGAAGTCATCCGCCCGCTTCTGTCGCGAGCGCAGGTCTACGTGCTTAAGCCGCTCGATGAGGACGACCTGAACGAGCTGCTTCACAGAGCCTTGACCGTGGATCCGATCCTGAAGGAGAGGAAAGTGACGGTAAACAGCACCAAAGCGTTGTTCCGGTTTTCCGGGGGCGACGCACGCAAGCTCCTCAACATCCTTGACCTTGTCGAACAATCGACATCGCCAACCGAAGAGATGGTGATCGACGACAAGGTCATCACCGACCGTCTTCAAGAGAATCCGCTCGCCTATGACAAGGACGGAGAAATGCACTACGACATCATCTCGGCATTCATCAAAAGCATCAGAGGAAGCGACCCCGACGCCGCCGTATACTGGCTTGCAAGAATGATCGAGGGTGGCGAAGCTCCCGAGTTCATAGCCCGCCGGTTGGTAATACTCGCGTCGGAGGATATAGGGCTCGCCAATCCCAATGCCCTGCTTCTTGCCAACGCCACCTTCGACGCCATCCACAAAGTGGGCTGGCCTGAAGGGAGGATTCCACTGGCTCAATGCGCCGTGTATCTTGCCACTTCGCCTAAAAGCAATTCAGCCTACTTGTCAATCAACGCGGCTCTCGAATATGTGCGCCAGACCGGCAATCTCCCGGTGCCGTTGCATCTGCGCAACGCCCCAACCGGGCTCATGAAACAGCTCGACTACGGGAAGAACTACAAGTACTCCCATGATTATCCCGGACATTTTGTTCGCCAGCAGTTTCTGCCTGACGGCGCCCAAGGGAAAATATTCTGGGAACCGTGCGACAACACATCGGAGCAACGCATGAAAGAATTGCAGGAATCCCGATGGGGCAAAAAATGAAAAAAATCAAAAAGCTGTTTTATAACAGCTTTTTTTATGTCACAAAATGAGATAACCGGAGTCTTTATAATAAATGGACGCAACCGAGTTTCGACATATCGTGCTTCCTCACTACGAACCGATGTTCCGGATAGCCCTTTCGGTGACAGGGAACAGTGAAGACGCACAAGACGCTGTTCAGGACGCTGTGACCAAACTGTGGGTCAGCCGTAGCCGTCTTGCCGCTGCCGATTGCCCGAAAGCGTTCGTGATGAGAGCCGCCCGAAATGCCGCGATAGACTTGATCAACTCAAAAGCAATGACAACGGTAGACACTGACGAGCTCCACGAAACACCGGAGGAAAGAGCCGACATCGCCGACATTATCGACGCAAAAGACAGATTGTCGCACGTCAATATGCTGATCGAGAAGCTTGACCCTCTGCAACGCGAGATTCTGCTGATGAGAAGCCATTCCGGAATTTCACTCTCGGAAATAGCTGAAATAAAGGGAATCTCCCATGACAACGCACGCACGATTTTGTCGCGTGCAAGAAAAAAACTTAAAGAACTATACACCAATATAAAATGACACCGAAAATCGACGAAATAAGACGGCTGATATCGCTTTATTACGCCGGCGACTCATCAATCGACGACGAGCGCGCGCTGACAGCTTTGCTTCAAGAGCTGCAGGATGCGCCCGAAGATATAGCCGCCGACCGCGATATAATACTCGCTCTTGAAGAGTCACGCCCCGCCATGCCTCCGGCTCTCCCTCAGAAACTGGATGCGATAATAGCCGGGCTGGATTGCAAACATCGCCGACACCGATCAATAGCACAAGCCAAAATCGCAGCTTGTGCCGCAATCGCCATTCTGATAGCAGGCATAGGATGGATAATAAAGAATTCAGAACCCAACCCCTACGAAGTCACCGATCCAAAAACAGCGTTTGCCGAAACCCGTAAAGCGCTCCTTCTTGTGTCGGACGGGCTGAACAGCACCGACGCGCTGCTCAACGAAATAAACTCAACCCTGTCAGATATCGACTTTTCAGAATATGATATCGACGAGGAAAACGATGAAGCCATTCTTGATGAAGAAATCAATCAACCGGAATTATGATTAAATTAAAGCACATATTAACAATAGCACTGATTTTTCTGTGCGGCATTTCAGCCTCAGCCCGGAACAATGATTTTGAAAAAATCGCCAGCATTCCCAATGTGGAATACGTCTATGTCTCAAAATCGATGCTCAAGTCGCTTGAATCCATTGACAACGACAGCGAACTCAATTTCATACGCTCGGCTAAGGAGCTGAACAGCGTGGAGATCCTTTCTTGCGACAATGCTGAAAACATAGCCGAAGTCAATGAAAAGCTCAATGAAGCCGCCAATGAGCTTGAACTGCTCTCTAAAGTGAAATCAGACAACAAAAACATCAACATCTATGGCAAACGCCATGGCGACGGACTATCTGAGATTCTCGTAATCTCACCTGCACAAGATAAAGTCGTGGCAGTGTTCATAAAAGGGAATATGGATGCCGAGACTCTGAAATCAATCGCCGAAATGAAACAGGAAAACTCAAATTAATAATATAAAACGACAATTAAATACTTCAAAAACAGTGAAAGGGCGTCCCGGGATGGAACGCCCTTTCGCTTTATAGCTATATATATGCGTGTCAATTCATGAATTTCGGAGCCTCGATGAACAAGCCCAACGATATACCGAAACTCCAGTGATTGCCCGGCGAAGTGCAATAATCGGCATAGGCGGCAAGATTGGCGAATGACAATGTATAGACCGCCGACAGCTCACCGAAAAATTCAGGATCGGAGAACCAGTTGCCATATCTTACCCCTACGATTCCGGTGCGTGGGTCTGCTGCCGTGGGAACAAGACGCCTCCACGGCATGAAGGCATGAAATTCACCGCGAAACTGCAACATCGAGCCGAAATTATAGATGGGTTGCACTCCCACCGTCACGAATTGCGGCGCCCGCAGATCAGTGATGAAAGAGTTGTAGGTGGAGGGGGTGGGATGAAATGCCGGCGACATCACGATAGCGCTGCCGTAGTCATCGCCTATCTTGCCTGACGCAGCGACTATGTTGCTTTCAAACCCGATAGCCCATTTCTTTGACAGATTCCAGTAATTCTCATAATTGAACTCCATCTGCACGAGTCCGCGGTTCTCCCGTATTTCACGGGCTTCATCATTTTCAGGGAAAAATGAATACCTTCCGTAAACACCGAAAAGCGTGGCTTTCATCGACCGTCCCTGAGTAGCGTAATGCGTATTGTTAAGCGTGTTGTACTGATAATTCACCCTTATCTGCCCGGGGATATAGGTTCCGCGGTCACGTTTAAGGTCTGACAGTTTCATCCCGTTAAAAAAACGGTTGCTTATTCTTCCCACACCGATATCAAACTCAAGCTTTCCGCTGCGCCCCATCTCCATGCCGTAACCTAAACGCCCGTACAACTCCGACCCTATGACAGCCGTGATGTCGTCGTCATAAAACATCCTTTCGTTGTCATTGGTCTTCTTGCGGGAAATCACCCCTTGAGCCTTAATATAACCGGGCAGAGATGTGCGTGTCATCATTTTCAGATTGACTGCCGCGGCGAGATAGCTCTGCCCTATCCACGCATCCAGAGCCGAGCTGATAGAATTGAAACTGAAAGTATTGTAACCTGCCGACAAAAACAGCATCGACGTTGTGGAGGTACTGAAATAGCCGCCTATTCCGAACTTATATTCATTCTTCACATCGGCCTTCAGGTCAAGAGTGAACAGCCCTGTGGAATCATTGACAGTGGCATGAGGCACAAGATTGCCAAGTTTGCCGGGAGTTATAGCCCTATAGTAGGAATTGCGTGCCGATTCAAGATCAAACGTATCCTTGCGCCCTTTAGTGAACAGATACTTTATATAGGCATTCTGGGCATCCGACGCGCCATGCACCTTCACCGAATCAAACTCCACAACGGGGGTTTGCTTCACAAATTCCAGCCTGCGCCGCTCGACATCTTCACTCGACACCCTCGCCGTGACTCTTGACTTTATCGAGTCCATCATTTTCCCGGCTGTCTCATAGCCTATGCGCTCTATCTCCCTGCAAGCAGGAAAGTCCAGCAGCCCGAACTGATGCACCGGCACATCCATCTTTATGCCCCATTCCTCGGGAAGAGAATAGTCATTGTTCTGTATGATCATATCCTCCACCTGCTGCATGATGTTGTCGGGATTAGGCTTCTTGTCAGGACCGCTCACATTCACCCCTATCATAATGTCGGGATTGAAGTCATCATGCATCACATCCACCGGGAAATTATCATATATGCCGCCGTCATACACCAGCACACCATCCATCTCGATAGGACGAAACACAATGGGAAATGACATGGAAGCCCTTATGGCATCGGCAAACGACCCTGACCGACACACAATCTTATGCTTGCTGTAGACATCGGAGGTGACACACCTGAACGGAACAAAAAGATTATCGAAATTGCCGCCGCACTGAGCGGTGTATTTTGCAAACAGATCCATGAACGCGAAATTCATGGGAAGCGGATTGATGATACTTGTGGGCAATATGCTTTTCGCCGGCACACTGTCGCTCAAGTTAAGATTGAATCCGGCAAGTTGCGGAGTGGGCTCGGGAACGGCATAGTAATACACGAGCGCGGGATCGATCTGCCCGGTCGACCAGTAGCTGAAGCTCTTCGATTCAAGCAGCTCCATCATCTGTTCAGGGGTATAGCCCGCGGCATACAATCCACCGACGATAGCACCCATTGAGGTGCCGGCGACATAATCAATAGGAATACCGTTCTCCTCCAGTGCCTTTATGACCCCGATGTGAGCTATCCCTTTTGCGCCACCTCCACTAAGCACCAACCCCACACGCTGTCGCGCAAAGCCCGCAGGAACCGTTGCCAGCACAAGAACGCACAGTATCAAAATGCGTCCTATCCTCGATCTGAAATAAAAAGAATGAGCCATAAGTATAATAATGTAATGAACCACATCACATTATTAACACCTACGGCTCAAATATGGTTGACTAAAGTTTAGTTATTCAGCTGTGGAATTTCACCAATCCCTCCATCGGGGTCTTTATAATGACGTCAATAGTCGCATCAAGGGCATCGGCAGCTTCATGAAGCACATTCTGATAATGGAAGGCTATGGATCCTACGAAACTAACCGGGAGATTGCGGTAATGGTCATATTGAGCCACATTTCTCACAAAGAATGACTTGAATTCGTTGAGCACAAGACGGTGTATCGCCGGCTCCTCAATATTCTTCAGCAGAAAGGGTGTCACCGAAGCAAGGAAACGGTTAGCCGAGGGCTCTTTATACACACGGCGTATGATGGTAGAACGCTCAAGGCGGTATTCATCCATGAACTTGTCGCACAATTCACGGGGAAGTTGATTTTTCAGCACATCACCTATGAGATGACGGCCCAGCACCGCGCCGCTCCCCTCATCGCCGAGCACATAACCGAGCGGACTCACATGGTCCTTGATCTCGCGTCCGTTATAGTAGCATGAATTGGAACCCGTGCCGAGAATGCACGCTATCCCTTCGCGGTCGCCGAAAAGCGCGCGAGCCGCGCCGAGCAGGTCGGAATGAGCCTCGATTGTGTCAGCCTTGATGTTGTGACGGATGGCGCGACGCACATTGCGGCACACCTCCTCATCTATGCAACCGGCTCCATAGAAATACACTTCATTCACCTTCTCAGTCAACTCTCCAAGCTGTGATATCAGCTCATCTTCAAGATATTGTGAAATCTCCTCTTCAGTAAGCATAAGGGCGTTGAAGCCGGAAGTAAATATCTGCTTCACCACCTTACCTCCTTCAAGCAGGCACCATTCAACCTTGGTGCTTCCACTGTCAGCAATCAGTTTCATTGTCTTAGTTTTCGTCGTTATTGGCTGCAAAATTAATAAAAAACCGCGAATATGACTGAATTTTTATAAATATTTTATGCACAAGACGCATTCTTCCGCCAAGAGAATCCACTCATAATGAAATTTCAACTGATTAATCCACACTCAACAGGCTATTTTTAATCGGATTATGAGTGTAATTGAATGTTTTTTGTTTAATTTGCAGAATAATTTTATGCGTATGAAAAAATATCTACTCCTATCATCTCTTATTTTATCTGTGTGGGCAGCCACCCATGCCGAACAGTTGACACCCCAACAAGCATTGGAGCGCTTAAACACTCATGGAAGCCGCGTCAGCACATCGAAGATGCAACTGGCATATACCGCATCGGAAAGCAACATAAACCAATTCTACATATTCAATACCGGCATAAATGACGGTTTCATGATTGTATCCGCCGATGATTGCATAAGTCCGCTCATAGGATATACCGATAGCGGCAGCTTCAACCCCGACAATATGCCTGATAATATGCGAGTATGGCTGGAGGGATATCAACGGCAGATTGACGCAGCGATAGCCTGTGGCTCATCTCCCTCATCACGAGCAACCGCTCAACGCACCGCCATAGCCCCCTTGGTAAAGACTCAATGGAACCAAAGCTCGCCATATAACAACGACTGCCCCATGGACGGAAACAGCCGCTCAGTGACCGGTTGCGTCGCCACAGCGATGGCTCAGGTAATGAAATATCACAACTGGCCCGCTAAAGGAAAAGGCTCAAACTCCTATCAATGGGCAAATTCAGCCGGAGAGACTAAAACTCTGACTATGGATTTCTCCTCGATCACTTTCGACTGGGCAAATATGTCGGACATCTACAACGCGAGCAACACAGCAGCACAAAATGCAGCCGTAGCAAAACTCATGGTCGCCTGCGGACACAGCGTAGAAATGAACTATTCCAGCCGTGAGAGTGGAGCCCCGTCTCCCCTCATAGCACACGCACTCATCAACTACTTCGATTATGACGGCAATATTCAATATCTCATGAGGGACTATTACGGTATTCAGGAATGGGAAGAGATGGTCTACGCCGAGCTTGCCGCTCGACGTCCGGTCATATATGACGGCTCAACCGCATCCGGAGCGGGACACGAATTCGTGTGCGACGGATACGAAAACGGATATTTCCACATAAACTGGGGCTGGGGAGGCTTGAGCGACGGATATTTCAAGCTCACCCTGCTCACTCCGGAAACACAAGGCATAGGAGGCTCAAACTCAGGATACAACTTCCATCAAGGCGCTGTATTCGGAATCCAAAAGAACACAGGGAGTCCGGCTCCGGCAAAATCACATTATGTGACATCACAAGAATTCACTGTGATTGACAATATGTTCACCGAAACCGGAAGCAAAAAGTTTCAGAAAACCGAAACCATAACTTTCGGAAGCGGATTCTTCAATATGTCGCCCAACACAGTTTTCATGAACTTTGGATTGAAGCTGACAAATGTCTCAACCGGCAAAACATCCTACAAGAAATGTGCGTACTCTGACGACGAACTGCTTGAGCTGCCGTTTTCTCCAGGAAGCGGACTTAACAGTTACCCGGTCTATGCCACACAATTCCCCACATCCGACACATACACAATAACCCCGGCATTCTATGATTTAACCACCGCCACATGGCACGATATACTCGTTCCCATATCCAATCCGGTTCTGACCGCCACCTGCACAACCAAAAACGTGACAATCAGCCGCACCTCAGCTGTCCATCTGTCGGCTACCAATGTCGAGCTCCTCACTCCCATATATGAAAAATCCAACTACAAGATTTCTGCCAAACTCAGTGTGACAGAATCAGAGTATTACGGCATCATTACCGCTAAACTGTATAAGCCCGGCACAAACACTGCGGCAGCTTCTGACACACTCGGCATTGTCAACCTCTTGTCAAGCGAACCTCTCGATTTCGAAAGCATCGGTGATTTCTGCAATTTCAAACCCTCGCTGACCGCCCCGACAACTTATGACCTTGTGCTCGCCGACAACTCAGGCAGAGACATCAGCGACAGAATAAAGGTAACGGTTTACCCTGCGGTTGCAACATCGGTAACAATTACCAATATCAAATTCCCGACAGCGACACTTGCCGGCAACATCCCACAGATGCCGTGCAACCAGATTTCAGTGAGCGCCACTGTGACCTGCACTGCGGGATACCTGAGTTCTCCGGTAATGATGTACATATTCCCGCGTACTTCCGGAAACGTAAATTCATTGACAGCTCTCTCGTCGGAACAGTTGTTCCTTGCCGCAGGCTCAAGCCAAGAAATAACCCTGACCGGAGCTTACAGCACCCCCGGCAATTATTTCCTCGCATTCTTCTTCGGCAATGACGTGTGCAGCGACCAAGTAGCGTTCAACCTTACCGAAGCCGTCGCCGGAATTGCCGATGTGACTGAAGCCGAGATTTCAGTAAGCCCCAACCCGGCAACCGACATTGTCACCGTCACATCTCCCGATGAAATTTCACTCATCGAGATATACTCATTGAGCGGAATGCGCATGACTGCCGTAAATCCATGCCACACCGAAGCCTCTATCGACGTGGCAAACTATCCGGCAGGACATTACGTTGTAAGAATCACAACAGCTCGTGAAACAGTCACCAAACGACTAATCAAAAGATAATGAAAGCATATAGCATAACATCCATAGCTATCGCAGCGGCGGCACTCTGTGTCGCCGCCTGTAGCTCTACCAAAACCGCAACCGAAGCGCAATCTCCAATCGCCCCTCCTCAGATAGTGAAAAACACCACCGGAGGCGACCCGGCAGCAGCGATGCCTAAAGCGGTGATCTACAGAACCAATGGCGACTTCATCCACAATGTGCCCATAACCTTGTCAGCCGACAGGAAACAGATCATCTCCTATCCCGCGCCATCCGACCTTTCCGCATCATCGCTTCCGGTGGAGCTTAACGACGGATATCTGCTTGACCGCCGTGGAATAAGCGCAAACACCGCCTTCACGAAATACACCTACGATGAATATTCCCGCATGACCACGGCTCCTTCGCTGAAAGAGCTGAAGGAGGCTATCATAGGCGGAGCCGAAGTAGTGGAGATAGTTGTATTGCCAATGACGTTGACGCAGGCGCTCGACAACATTCAGGCGTGCAACACACTCGTCAAAGACGGATTCCCCGGCTGCGACATAAAACTTCAACGCCGCGCCATCCAGATAAACCAGCAAGAAGAATAAGTCGACACCCAAATGTGAACCCCATGATACTTTTCCCAAACGCGAAAATCAACATAGGACTATACATAACCTCACGCCGTGATGACGGCTACCATAACCTCGAGACTCTGTTTTTCCCGGTGGGATGGCAGGATATTCTGGAAATAGTACCGGCTAAAGGGACGCAAACCACGCTCACGGTAAGCGGAAACGCCGTCGAGTGTCCGCCGGAAAAGAACCTTGTGATGAAAGCCTACGCAGCGTTGAACGACGTCATTCCCCTGCCGCCGGTCGACATATACCTCCACAAGATTATTCCTGACGGAGCCGGACTGGGTGGAGGAAGCGCCGATGCCGCATTCACATTAAAAGGACTCAACGAGCTGTTCAGCCTTGAAATGACCGACGGACAGCTTGCCGAAATCGCAGCAAAAATAGGTGCCGACTGCCCGTTTTTCATCTACAACCGCCCTATGCTCGCCAAGGGGATAGGCAATGAATTCACGCCCGTCGACATAGACCTCTCCGGCAAAACGATAGCCATCGTAAAGCCACACGAAAGCGTCTCCACCCGCGAGGCTTACAGCGGCGTGACCCCCATGATTCCGGAATGCGACCTCACGACTGCGATAAGCGCCGATATCAAAGAATGGCGTGGGAAAATAAGCAATGATTTCGAAAAGTCCATTTTCCCCCTCCATCCCGCGATACAATCGGTAAAGGAACAACTCTATGCGCTCGGCGCCGACTATGCGTCAATGAGCGGATCGGGAGCGGCTGTATACGGAATATTCCAAAGTGACAACTATGACAGATTGTCAGAACAACTGGCAAAAACATTTCCCGGCTGCGCCACATTTTCAGGCAAAATATTATTGTCCTGATGAAAATGAACGATATAACCCGGCGGTTGTTATCATTATTGAATAGTAATTTCCAAAAAGAGTAATTTTGGCAACATTTTTGCTGTCATAAATTAGCTTTCATTTTGAACAATTAAAATTTCCATATATGAGCAACAAGCACAATCATCAGGACAAGCAACAGGAGGGAAAAATCAATATCGAAGACCCTGAAGTTGAAATTAACGACGTAGCCGACGAAGAGAACGCCGACGCCGAGGCGGCTAAAGATCTCGCCAATGAGGAATTGTCGGAAATCGACGCGCTGAAACAGGAACTTGATGACACCAAGGCAAAGCTTGAAAAAGAGAAAAAAGAATACCTCTTTCTAATGGCTGATTTTGACAATTTCAGAAAACGCACATTGAAAGAGAAAAGCGAGATAATCAAGAATGGCGGAGAGAACGTGCTTAAAGGACTTCTCCCCATTGTCGACGATTTCGAACGCTCTCTTCAGGCTATGAACGATGCATCAAGCGTTGACGCGGTAAAAGAAGGCGTTGAGCTTATATATAACAAGCTTGTGAAATATCTGGAGCAAAACGGGGTCAAAGCCCTCGACACAACTCCCGGCACCGAATTCGACACCGAATTCCACGAAGCCGTAACATTATTTCCTGCTGCCGACGATTCTCAGAAAGGCAAAGTCATTGACACTGTTCAAAAAGGATATAAGCTGCATGACAAGGTATTGCGTCATGCCAAAGTAGTCGTTGGTCAATAATAAAGAACTCACGATGGATAACAAAAGAGATTATTACGTAGTCCTCGGCGTTTCAAAAAACGCAACACCTGAAGAGCTCAAAAAAGCCTACAGGAAACTCGCGTTGAAATATCATCCTGATAAAAACCCGGGCGACAAAGCCGCTGAAGAAAAATTCAAGGAAGCCGCTGAGGCATACGATGTGCTCAACGACCCCGACAAACGTGCCAAATATGACCAGTGGGGACACAATATGGGTCCGAGCGGATTTGGCGGAGGTGCCGGAGGTGGCGGATTCCATGCGAGCGGAATGTCAATGGAGGACATTTTCAGCCAGTTTGGCGACATATTCGGCGGCGGAAGCTTCGGCGGATTCCGTCAATATGGCAGCACCGGCGGCACTCGCCGCCGTCGCCAGCCCAAGGGCAGCGACCTGCGCATAAAAGTGAAGCTCACCCTTAAAGAGATATCGGAAGGAGTCACCAAAAAGCTCAAGATACCTCGCTATGTGCAATGCCAGCATTGCAACGGCACCGGAGCTAAAGACGGCACAGCATTCACCACTTGCTCACGCTGCCACGGCTCAGGTGTAGTGGAGCAGGTGCAGCAGACATTCCTTGGTCCTATGTCATCGACAGCCACCTGCCCCGACTGTAACGGAGAGGGCAAGACCATAACACAAAAGTGTACCTACTGCAACGGCGAGGGCATCGTCAAGCAGGAGGAGGTAGTCGAATTCTCCATCCCGGCAGGCGTATCTGACGGCATGACCCTCTCTCTTAAAGGAAAAGGAAATGCCGCTCGCCACGGAGGCGTCAACGGCGATTTGCTGATTGTGGTCGAGGAGATTCCCGATCCGGAGCTAATACGCGACGGAAACGACCTGATATACAACCTCATGCTCGACTTCCCGACTGCCGCACTCGGAGGATCGGTTGAAATCCCCACCGTTAACGGTCGCGCACGTGTCAAGATTCCGGCAGGCACACAGCCCGGCAAGGTGCTACGTCTGCGAGGTAAAGGACTTCCGTCGACTGAAGGCTACGGCACCGGCGATGAGCTGGTAAACATCATGGTATATGTGCCCGAAAATCTCACCGAAAAAGAGAAGCAGGCTATCGAGTCGCTCAAGGATTCCTCCAACATCCAAGCCACCGACTCGGTGAAAAAGCGCATATTCAGCCGCTTGCGCCACATCTTCGACTAACCCATCAGTCCAATAAGCCCAATTAGACTTATTAGACCAATTAGTCTAATTAGTCTAATATTACAGCACAGGCTCCCGGCGGAAATTCCGCCGGGAGCCTGTGACTTTTACACAAGAAAAGAAAAGCGGACATTCCGTCAAGGGAACATCCGCCTACAAAAATTATATATGTCTAAACTCCGTTAGTCTTTCACAAGGTCTTCAGCCTTATCGACTGTATTTCCTATTCTTTCCTTAATCTTTCCGATTTCCTGCTCTACCTCACCATAGATATTGCGAACTGTGCGATCGATATCACGACGAATCTTGCGACCCTTCATTGTTGTGCGAGAATATCTCTCTGCATACATTCCGGCAAACGCGCCAACAAGCGTTCCGAGAATAAAAGTTTGAATGCTACATTTCATGACGTTCAATATTTAGTTAATTTTCCATTATAACCACCCGCAAAGTTCAAAAGTTTAACCTCCGCGCCCCTTTTAACAATAGTTAGCGCCAACCCGCAAAAAGCCTCTCTTACAAATCAGTTTCTTTAACTATACTATAAGCTGATAATTTCGTAACTTTGCAAGTTGCAAACTTCGAGGAGCGCCGGCTGTCACAACCGGCATCCCCCCGACATTCATTCGAAAAGAAGCTTATGGCAGAAAGAAATATACTTGTAAAAGGAGCACGCGTAAACAACCTGAAAAATATTGACATCGAGATTCCGAGCAACAAGCTGGTCGTCATCACCGGCGTGTCGGGATCAGGCAAATCGTCGCTTGCCTTCGACACTCTCTACGCCGAAGGACAACGCCGCTATGTGGAGAGCCTATCCGCCTACGCACGTCAGTTTTTAGGCAAAATGGCGAAACCTGAAGTCGACTTCATAAAGGGGTTGCCACCCGCAATAGCCATAGAGCAGAAAGTGAGCACTCGCAACCCGCGCTCCACCGTGGGAACTTCCACCGAGATATATGACTACCTGCGTCTGCTTTTCGGACGCATCGGCAGAACATATTCCCCCATATCGGGTGAAGAGGTCAAAAAACACACCATCGAGGATGTCACTGCACTCGCGGCAGCCTACCCTTCCGGCACAAGAGCGGCAGTGGTAAGCCCCATCACGCTCCCCGAAGGTCGAAAATTCCCCCAGCAACTGGAGATATATCTCAAAGAAGGCTATTCACGCCTCGTGAAGAATGGCGAATTTTTTGAAATCGAAGAACTCCTTGCCGACAAGGAGCTCCCCGATGACGCCACCGGATATGATCTGCTCATCGACCGACTGTCGCTGCAACCCGACGGCGATGAGATGAGCCGGCTTGCCGACTCGGCGGAAACAGCATTTTTCGAGGGTCTTGACCACATGAGCGTCCTCGTGTGGGATGAGAACCGACACATACACCGCCACGACTTCTCAAAACGCTTTGAAGCCGACGGCATGACATTCCGCGAACCCGGCGACCTTATGTTCAACTTCAACAATCCTTACGGAGCGTGCAAGCGTTGCGAGGGATTCGGCAAAGTCATAGGGCTCGACCCCGACCTCATCGTGCCCGATAAGACACGCTCCGTCTATGACGACGCCGTAGTGTGCTGGCGCGGCGACAAGATGAGCGAATGGAAGCAGGAATTAATCAGAATGGCGCCATCTCTTGGTTTTCCGGTGCATCGCCCCTACTGCGACCTCTCGGAAAAGGAACTCGACATCCTGTGGCACGGAAAAGGTGCTTTCAAGGGCATCGACGGATTCTTCAAAATGGTAGAATCCAATCAATATAAAATCCAGTACCGCGTGATGCTCGCGCGATACCGGGGAAAAACCACCTGCCCTGAATGTCACGGCAGCCGGCTTCAGCCCGATGCTTCCTACGTGAAAATCGCCGGAAAAACAATCACCGACATCGTAAAGATGCCGGTAAAAGACCTGAAACAATGGTTTGAGGAATTGAACGTGAACGAAACCGAGCAGAAAATAGCCTCACGCCTGCTTGTCGAAATCAACAACCGCATAGGCTTCCTCTGCGACGTAGGACTCGGCTACCTCACACTTGACCGACTCTCATCAACGCTGTCGGGAGGCGAAAGTCAGCGCATAAACCTCGCCACCTCACTCGGCAGCAGCCTGGTGGGATCACTCTACATACTTGACGAGCCGAGCATAGGACTCCATTCACGCGACACCCACAAACTCATCGAGGTGCTGCGCAAGCTGCAAGGGCTCGGCAACACCGTGGTGGTGGTGGAACATGACGAGGAGATCATGAACGCTTGCGACTATCTTATCGACGTGGGCCCCGACGCAGGCCGTCACGGCGGAAACATAATATATCAGGGAGATGTGGCTCACTTGCAGAAAGCCTCTGACTCCTACACGGTGAAATACCTCAATCATGAATTGGAGATTCCCGTCCCCAACCATCGCAGAAAATGGAGGGATTTCATCGAGGTGAAAGGCGCGCGCGAGCACAATCTAAAAAACATCGATGTGAAATTCCCCCTCGGAGTCATGACTGTGGTGACCGGAGTCAGCGGCTCAGGCAAGTCAACCCTTGTGCGCGACATCCTGTACAAAGCTATGCTGCGCCATCTTGGCGAAGCGGGTGATGCTCCCGGCATACACAAATCCCTTTCCGGCGACCTGAAACGCATCTCGGCAATCGAATTCGTGGACCAGAATCCCATTGGCAAGTCCACACGAAGCAATCCCGCCACCTACCTGAAAGCATTTGACGAAGTTCGCAAACTCTTTGCCGAACAGCAATCGGCAAAGCAGATGGGCTTTTCGGCTGGATACTTCTCATTCAACTCCGAAGGTGGACGATGTGAAGAGTGCAAAGGCGAAGGAACCATAACAATCGAAATGCAGTTCATGGCTGATATCGTAATCCCCTGCGAGGCTTGCCACGGCGAGCGCTACAAGCAGGAAGTGCTCGACATAAAGTATCGCGGAATGAACATCAACGATGTTCTTAACATGACTGTCAACCAAGCCATCGAATTTTTCGCGGAAGGCACCGGCAATCAGGAGAAAAAGATTGTGCGCCGACTCCAACCGCTGAAAGATGTGGGACTTGGCTACATAAAGTTGGGACAATCCTCATCCACCCTCTCGGGCGGAGAGAACCAACGCGTGAAGCTCGCCTATTTCCTTGCCATGGAGAAACCGGAGCCCACCATGTTCATATTTGACGAACCCACCACCGGACTCCATTTCAATGACATCAACACCCTCATGGACTCCTTCAAACGCCTTATCGACATGGGGCACACAGTCATTATAATCGAGCACAACATGGATGTGATAAAATGCGCCGACCACGTCATCGATATAGGACCGGAAGGCGGCGAAGCCGGCGGAACACTCGTAGCCGAGGGCACTCCGGAAGAGATTGTGGCAGCCGGCAAAGGCTATACGGCAACGTATCTCGCCGAGAAATTATCAAAATAACCGCCTATATAATAGCCACTAAGAGCTTGTTTGGTTTAAACAAGCTCTTATTTTTTATGATGTCCGATAAAATTAGATAATAATTTGGGTAATAAATCCGGATGGATCGAGCTAAGTGCCGACAGGTACGGGTCTGTTTATATCCTCGGCTGAGCAAAGCGAAGCCGGGGGATGGCACAACACTCCTCCATCACGAGCCCCGGACGGGGCGAGTCTGCTGAAGGAATGTAGGCAATACGGTGTTGACCGTACACCAATATTATTTTTTGAAAAACCGGTACACTTTCCTTATCTGCTTTCCCGTAGTTATGGCAAGCAAAGCATAGTCGAATATCGAGAAACCGGCAAACACCTTCTGGAGCAATCCGTTGCCGGGCAACGTGAATTTGCTCTTCATATCGTTAAGACGCGTCATGCTGTTGGCGAGCCGCTCACGTTCCATCTCCATTCTCACATGATTGATGGCACGCTGGTAGCGCAAGTCAGCGAGCGTATAACCTTTCCATTTCTCAAGACCGTCGTCGGGCACTACAACTGGATTTTTCTCTTTCATAGCTTCTTTTCTTCTTCAGTACGGGTTATATATTCTGGCGGCGGAGCAAGGAAGAGCCGTGTCATAAACCGGCATATAGGATTTATAAACAGCGTATTGCGGAAAATCACCGCAACGACCCCGGCAATGATATACACGCCGCCCATTATCAAAAAGCTCCACATAAGGGGGAGCACCTGCGCCAACAAAAACACAAGCGCAAGCGAAATAAAGAAAAACGCTATTATTGAAAGCACTGCAAGCACCCCGGCAAGGGCGGCGTGCCCGAAAAGCACCGTGCTCTTTTCGATGGAAAGAAGCTTCAGATTCTCAAGATAGAGCTTCCCCCATATCTTCATGTTAGATATTGACGACCGTAAATCATCGTTTTGTACACCCATATATGCCTATGTATCAAAAGGAAATTCAAAAACATCAGCCACAAAAACACGCCTCACCTCATGTGCATCGGCGCATTTTGAAAATAAGGACGCACGACTGCGCGCGTCCCTACCGTCAAAAAAGTTTGTTCCGGTGTTTTGACACACCTTCAATTGTTCTTTTTATTCTTCATCAAGTTCCTTGGTAAGACGCGCCACAAGAGCGTCTACATCCTGCTCTGAGCACACGACACCGTTCTTACGGAGTATCTTGCAAATGCGCTCACGCAAGTCCTCACCCTTCTCCGGGGCAAAAAGAATCGCCGCAGTAGCGCCGACTACCGCTCCGCCTAAAAATGCGGAAATCAGTCCTAAACTATCGCTCATAGTATTTAAGTTTTATGATGAATATGATTAATCTTCGAGTGATTCCTGAATCTCGTCAACAATTTCCTCAATCTTGCTGTGTTTCAACTGGGGGAATTTCTCTTTAACGAGTCGTGCAATGTTAGCGCGAGTATCTTCACCTTTTTCAGGGGCTAATAGCAATCCTACTGCGGCACCGGCAATCGCGCCTCCGATAACTGATAATACTACGTGTAATGGTTTCATGTTGTTTTTTATTAAAAATGTTAATATTTGGTTTCCTTACAGTCTATATAACGCTTTTCCGGGGAAAAAGTAGGATGTCATGTTAAAAAAATTTCACATAGCCGCTTAACGCTGTCGGTTTTTCACACTTATCCCCACCACAAAATAATGAGGAGACTCTTTGGTGACCGAATTACCGTTACCGCAGGCGCGCAACCGATTTATTTTCGGGTCAAACCACCCGGAAGCAAGCACGGCAAGCGGAGTGAACACCCCCGATTTCGCATCACCAAAATCCATGCACGCAAACGGCGCATAAAAATACTGCGGCTTACCCTCTTCATTTGTCACCGGACGCAGCTTGCGGACTACAGGCGCGGTCATCACCTCCGGAATATCGATGACTATAGTTGCCAAGCTATCCCCCGGAGCACAGCTGAACCCCACATTTATCTGCTTCAATGTGCGGAATATACCCTTATCGGCATCCTCGAAATCATCGGCATCGAAGCCCGACATTATCATATCGTCAACATCACGGTATTCAACCGACTTTACAGGAAACTTAACAGTCTTGGCGGCAAGAGTGTCGCCGGCATACTCCCTCAGCTCAATCATCACAGTCCTCGCGGAATCGGAAAACTCGCTCACGTCAAACGCAAACATCTGTCGTCCGGTGGCCTCCAGCAGAGCTATGTATTCATTCACGCCGGTCTCAATCGGCTTGACGGCATTCAGCCCCAATCCCGACAGCGCTGCTATTGCCGCCGATATTAAAATCCGATAAAATCTCATTATATTCAGTAATACATTATAATTGACAAAGATAGTATTTTAAAGCGATTAATCAAATTTCCCCTTGCCAAATTTTCCCCGATTTTGCCATATCATGGAAAATGTGTATATTTGAGCATTAAAATGTACATTTATGTCATCCAAAAATATTTTCATATTGGCGGCAATGGTTGCCGCCCTGTTGCTTGCGGCGCCTTCCGCATCAGCCGTAACCCTCAATGAGGCGCGCGAGATGTATCGCGCAGGAGATTTCGAAGGAGCATTGCCCACATTCCTTGAGGAAATAAAGAGGAAACCTAAGGACGCATCGCTCAACCAATGGGTGGGTGTGTGCCTCATGCAGGCAGGCAGGCACGACGAGGCGATTCCACGATTGAAATTCGCTCACTCCAAAGGGGTGATTGAAGCGCCGCGTTATCTTGCCGAAATAGCATTCCAGAAATATGACTTTGACGGAGCCGACGAATATATCGACTTATATGAAGCCGCGCTGAAGAAAGCCAAGAAGTCCATGCCCGATGAGATCGCCGACCTGCGCCGTAGAGTCCGTCTCGCCGGAAATATGCTCGACCGCGTGGAAAAGATAGTCATAATCGACAGCGTGGCGGTGGACCGTGAGGAATTTTTCAAAATATACCGTCTCTCACCGGGCGCAGGCTCGATAAATTCAGTCGACATATTGCCGGATGACTGCGACTACGCCGACCCCACCACCGTGTTCATGCCGGAAACACAATCGGTGATGCTGTGGGCGGCGCCATCGGACAATGATGAGTATCTGATCATGGAATCCAACAAGCTGTTTGACGGCTCATGGGAGAAAGCCCACATCCTGGATGACGCAATCAACATTTCCGGCGACAACAATTTCCCGTTTCTGATGCCCGACGGTGTCACGCTGTACTATGCCAATAACGGCGACGGTTCAATAGGCGGTTATGATATTTTTATATCGCGTAAGGAGGAGAACAGCTTCCTTCAGCCGCAAAACATAGGTATGCCCTACAACTCGCCCTACGACGACTATATGCTCGCCATTGACGAAATCACCGGTGTGGGATGGTGGGCTACCGACCGCAACCAGATGGAAGATTCCATCACCATCTACAAGTTCATCCCGTCAGACCTGAGAAAGAATTATGACGCCGACGACGACAATCTTGTGGACAAAGCCCGTATAACTGACTACCGCTCCACATGGGAGGATGGCAAAGACTATGCCGAAATTCTGCAAAAAATCGACCGCATAGAGCTAAACCGCAATTCCAAGAAAAAGGAGTTTGCATTCGCTCTTCCCGGCGGCAGAGTGTACACCCGCATGAGCGACTTCCGCAGCACAAGAGCCAAAGCCCTGATGGAGGAATATCTTGATGCCGTGGAAGAGTTTAAGGCTAATGAGGAAACACTCCTTAAGCTCAGGACAAAATATCGCAACGGCGACAGGTCATTAATCGACACAATAAAAAATCTTGAACAAAAACTTGACACTGACCGCGGCATCCTGAAGCAAAAAGCCAATGCCGTAATATCGCAGGAAAATTAAGAGTTTTGTTTAGTTACACCAATATCATTATCATTTTTAAATGACTACTTTTTTAATAGCTTTAGCCGTATTGATATCAGGATATTTTTTCTACGGCTTGCTTGTTGAACGCGTAATAGGATGCAACCCGAAGCGGGAGATGCCGTGCTATACCAAACAGGATGGGATTGACTATCTGCCCCTGCCCACCTGGAAAGTGTTTTTGATACAATTCCTCAACATAGCCGGACTCGGACCCATCTTCGGCGCGATAATGGGCATAATGTATGGTCCCGCAGCTTTCCTCTGGATTGTGCTCGGAACCATATTTGCCGGAGCCGTGCACGACTTCTTGTCGGGCGAAATATCAATACGCATGGGTGGAGCTTCTCTACCCGAAATAGTAGGCTCGCAACTCGGCAATGGCGTAAAGCAGCTCATGAGAGGCTTCTCCCTGATGCTCATGGTGCTTGTCGGCGCGGTGTTCGTTCTCACCCCCGCCGGACTCATAGCCGGAATGACGCCTGAATGGATGGATGCCACTTTCTGGATAGCCGCCATATTCATTTACTATATCCTTGCCACACTGCTGCCTATCGACAAACTCATAGGCAATCTTTACCCGATATTCGGATTTGCTCTGCTTTTCATGGCTGCAGGAATAATGGGCGTGCTTATATTTTCCGACGTGACAATCCCCGACGGAATCACACAGGGTCTGTACAACCGCAGCGACACTGCCGACACGATGCCGCTGTTCCCCATGATGTTTGTGTCCATCGCGTGTGGCGCGATCTCAGGATTCCATGCCACACAGTCGCCTATGATGGCGCGATGCCTGAAGAATGAAAAACTTGCCCGCCCGGTGTTCTACGGAGCCATGGTCACTGAAGGCATCGTGGCGCTCATTTGGGCTGCCGCAGCAATCGCATTCACCGGCGGCTATGAGAATCTCGGAACCTATCTCGCCGAAAACGGAGGCGCTGGTGGGCTCGTGCACAACATCTCCCTTGAGTGGCTTGGCACATTCGGCGGAGCGCTCGCCATACTCGGCGTTATAGCAGCCCCTATCACCAGCGGCGACACCGCGCTGAGAAGCGCCCGTCTCATCGCTGCCGACTTCATGAACCTTGAGCAGAAAACCATCGTAAGACGTCTTGCCGTGTCAATACCCATCTTCGTGTTGACCTTCATCATCATGCAACTCGACTTCAACATACTGTGGCGATATTTCGCATGGTGCAACCAGACTCTTGCCGTGTTCACCCTTTGGGCTTGCACTGTTTATCTTGCTCAACGCCGCCTTGCTTACTGGATCACCATGCTTCCGGCAATGTTCATGACTTGCGTGTGCACCACCTACATCCTGTTCGCTCCTGAAGGGTTCGGCATAGACCACACCGTCTCAGTAGCGGCAGGGCTTATAGTGACCGCTTTATCGGCAGGATTGTTCATGAAGAAAGTGGCGTTCACACAAAACGCCGCAATAATCGAAGATTAAGAGGTGATTGAATAATGATTGACATATTAAAGATAGTTTCAGAAACCGACAACTACAATTTCCATAGCCACACCCAGTTTTGCGACGGGCGCGCGCCGATGGAGACAATGGTCAACGCCGCCATCGGCGAAGGATTCCGGCATTGGGGATTCTCTCCTCACTCGCCCATACCCATCGAATCGCCGTGCAATATGAAACGCGACGACACGGATGCATATCTGAATGAGGTGCAGAGGCTCCGCGACATCTATGGCGACCGCATAAACCTGTATGCCGGAATGGAGATTGACTATCTCTGCCCGGAATGGGGACCGGCTAACAGCTATTTCCATGACCTTCAGCTCGACTACAGGATAGGATCAGTGCATTTCGTTCCCGGCGGCGATGATTTCGTCGATGTCGACGGAAAGCCGGAATCTTTCATCAAGAAAATGGAGCTGTATTTTGACAATGACATCCGCTATGTGGTCAACGCTTATTATGACAACCTTTGCGCCATGATCGATGCCGGAGGATTTGACATAGTGGGGCATCTGGACAAAATAGGCTACAACGCCTCATGCTTCTCACCCGGCATAGAGGAAGAGGCATGGTACCGCAGCCGCGTCAATGAAGCTATAGACCTTGTCATAAACCGCAACCTCATAGCCGAGCTTAACACCAAAGCATGGCACACGGCTTCTCGCCTGTTCCCAAAAGAGTGCTTCCTGCCGAGACTGACAGCATCAGGAGTGCCTGTCATCGTGAGCAGCGATGCGCACTTCCCCGACCGCGTCAATGCCGGGAGGAAAGAGGGGTTGACGCTCCTGAATTCAATTATCACTTCTAATAAACGATAAACCATGCCTGTAAGAGTTCCAGTTTCATTACCCGCAGTCGAAACACTTCGCGAAGAAAATATTTTCGTGATCGATGAGCAGAGGGCATCATCGCAGGACATACGTCCGCTGCGAATAGGCATCCTCAATCTCATGCCGCTGAAAATAATGACCGAGACCGATCTGCTCAGACTTATCTCCAACACACCGTTGCAAATAGAGCTGGACCTGATCGACACCTCGTCACACGTGTCACGAAACACTCCCCGTGAGCATATCGAAGAATTCTACAAGACATTTGACGACATACGCGACCAGAACTATGACGGCTTCATCATCACCGGCGCTCCGGTGGAGAAGGTGAGATTTGAAGAGGTCGACTATTGGTCAGAGTTGCAGGAGATATTTGACTGGGCACGCACCCATGTCACCTCCACATTATATATATGCTGGGCGGCATTCGCCGGTTTATACCACCATTACGGCATCGACAAGATTGTGCTCGACCGGAAGATATCGGGAGTGTTCCCCCACCGCATCAATGACCGCAAGAATCCTATATTCCGCGGCTTCGACGATGAATTCTTCGTGCCACACAGCCGGTTCAGCGCCGTTTCCGCATCTGATATCAACCGTGTGCCGGGACTACAGATCCTCTCAGAGAGCGACGAAAGCGGCGTGTATATGGTGATGGCGCGCAACGGAAGGGAATTTTTCATCACAGGACACTCGGAATATTCACCCGGGACACTTGACTTTGAATATCACCGCGACCTCGCCAAAGGCATGAACCCCGAGATTCCGGCACACTACTACCGGAACAATAATCCCGAGGAGGGTCCGGTGGTGCGTTGGCGCAGTCACGCCAATCTGCTCTTCAGCAACTGGCTCAACTATTTCGTATATCAGGAAACCCCCTACGACATACGTCAGATACATTCTTGACGCTATTCAACGCATCAAACTGAATTGTAGTAAGAAAAAAATTTGGTTTATGTTTAATAACATAGTAATTTTGCAGTCGAAATTGAAATAAGTTATGCAGAACATCAGAAATATAGCGATTATCGCTCACGTCGACCACGGTAAAACCACGCTTGTCGACAAAATGTTGCTTGCCGGAAACCTGTTCCGCGAGAATCAGAACACCGGAGAATTAATACTTGACAACAATGACCTTGAGCGAGAGCGCGGCATAACTATCTTGTCAAAAAACGTATCGATAAACTATAACGGTTGCAAGATAAACATCATTGACACCCCGGGACACGCCGACTTCGGCGGCGAAGTGGAACGTGTGCTCAACATGGCCGACGGATGTCTGCTGCTGGTTGACGCATTCGAGGGACCGATGCCTCAGACCCGTTTCGTGCTTCAGAAAGCCATACAGATGGGATTGAAGCCGGTGGTTGTAGTCAACAAAGTCGACAAGCCCAACTGCCGTCCCGATGAAGTGCAGGAAATGGTGTTTGACCTCATGTTCAATCTTGACGCAACCGAGGACCAGCTCGATTTCCCCACCGTCTACGGTTCAGCCAAGCAAGGCTGGATGTCGACCGACTGGCAAAAGCCTACCGACAATATCAACGCCGCTCTCGACGCCATCATCAAATATATCCCCGCCCCCACCACTCTCGAAGGTGACGCTCAGATGCTCATCACATCACTCGACTACTCCAACTACGTGGGACGTATCGCCGTGGGACGCGTTCATCGCGGCACACTGCGCGAAGGCATGGAGATAGCGCTGTGCAAAAAGGACGGCACCATTTCACGTCAACGCATCAAGGAGCTGCACACATTTGAGGGTATGGGCAGAAAGAAGGTGAGCGAAGTAAGCTCAGGCGACATCTGCGCGCTTGTGGGCATTGAAGGATTCGAAATCGGCGACACCGTTGCCGACTTCAACAATCCAGAGCCGCTGCCGCGCATAGCCATCGACGAGCCTACCATGTCAATGACATTCACCATCAACGACTCGCCGTTCTTCGGCAGAGACGGAAAGTTTGTCACTTCACGCCACATCTCGGACCGTCTTACCAAAGAGCTCGACAAGAACCTCGCACTGCGCGTGAGCAAAGCCGACCACGAAGACGTGTGGACTGTGTTCGGCCGCGGTGTGCTCCACCTGTCAGTGCTCATCGAAACCATGCGCCGCGAAGGCTATGAGCTGCAAGTGGGACAACCTCAGGTGATCATAAAAGAGATTGACGGAGTGAAATGCGAGCCCATCGAGTTGCTCACAATCAATGTGCCGGAGGAATACTCCAGCAAGATCATCGACATGGTGACACGCCGCAAGGGTGAAATGGTGTCAATGACCACTCAGAACGACCGTATCCACATCGAGTTCAACATACCGTCACGCGGCATCATAGGACTCCGCAACAACGTATTGACTGGCTCGGCTGGAGAGGCTATCATGGCTCACCGCTTCCTCGAATACCAACCCTGGAAAGGCGACATCGAACGCCGCACCAATGGCTCACTGATAGCCATGGAAGCCGGCACCGCCTACGCTTACGCCATCGACAAGCTCCAGGATCGCGGACGCTTCTTCATCTTCCCTCAGGAGGAGGTCTACGCCGGACAGGTGGTGGGCGAAAACGCCAAGGACAACGATATCGTGGTCAACGTCACCAAATCCAAGAAGCTCACCAATATGCGTGCGTCAGGAGCTGACGACAAGGCTCGCATCATCCCCCCGGTAGTGTTCAGCCTCGAAGAAGCTCTTGAATACATCAAGGAGGATGAATATGTGGAGGTGACCCCACATCATTTGCGTCTGCGCAAGATCATCCTTGATGAAATCGAACGCAAGCGCGCCAACAAGGCTTAACAAGAATATCACGAAAAACCAACGATTAAGTTATAAAGGATAATATATGTATAGGACCAAAACCTGCGGAGAACTCCGCCTCAATGACGCCGGCAGCAAAGTGACGCTTGCCGGATGGGTTCAACGTGCCCGTAAGATGGGCGGAATGACATTTGTGGATGTCCGTGACCGCTATGGCATAACTCAAGTCGTTTTCAACAACGAGACTGACGCCGCTCTTTGTGAGGCGGCAAACCATCTTGGTCGTGAATACGTAATACAGATATCGGGAACGGTAGCCGAGCGCTCCAACAAAAACCCGAACATCCCCACCGGCGAGATTGAAATCATCGCTGAGACACTCAACGTGCTCAACGCGTCGGAAGTGCCCCCCTTCACTATCGAAGATGACACTGACGGAGGCGACGACCTGCGCATGAAATTCCGTTATCTCGACTTGCGCCGCAACAGCGTGAGGAAAAACCTCGAGCTGCGCCACAAGATGACAATGGAAGTCCGCCGCTATCTTGACTCCAAAGGTTTCCTTGAAATAGAAACTCCGATGCTTGTGGGTTCCACTCCCGAGGGCGCTCGCGACTTCGTTGTCCCCTCCCGCATGAACCCGGGTCAGTTCTATGCACTGCCTCAGTCACCCCAGACTCTCAAGCAGTTGCTGATGGTATCGGGCATGGATCGCTATTTCCAGATTGTGAAATGTTTCCGCGACGAGGACCTTCGCGCCGACCGCCAGCCTGAGTTCACTCAGATTGACTGCGAGATGAGTTTCGTGGAGCAGGATGACATCATCAACCTGTTTGAAGGCATGGCAAAACATCTGTTCAAGGAGCTGCGCGGCGTGGAACTCACCGAGCCGTTCATCAGAATGCCTTGGGCTGACGCTATGAAATATTACGGCAGCGACAAGCCCGACCTGCGCTTCGGCATGGAATTCGTGGAGCTTATGGACATCATGAAGGGTCACGGATTCGGAGTATTCGACAATGCAGCCTACATAGGCGGCATCTGCGCTCCCGGAGCAGCAACCTATACACGCAAGCAGCTTGACCAGCTCACTGAATACGTGAAACGCCCGCAAATCGGTGCCAAGGGCATGGTATATGCCCGCGTTGAAGCCGACGGCAACGTAAAGTCGAGCGTAGACAAATTCTACAGCCAGGAGGTGCTTCAGCAGATGAAGCAGGCGTTCAACGCCAATCCCGGCGACCTCATCCTCATCCTCTCGGGCGACGATGTGATGAAGACCCGCAAGCAGCTGTGCGAATTGCGTCTTGAGATGGGACGTCAGCTCGGGCTGCGCGACAAGAACAAATTCGCGTGTCTGTGGGTGGTAGACTTCCCCATGTTTGAATGGAGCGAGGAGGAGCAGCGCCTCATGGCAATGCACCATCCGTTCACCCACCCGAAGGAAGAAGATATCCCCTTGCTCGACACCAATCCTGAAGCCGTGCGCGCCGATGCTTACGACATGGTTGTGAACGGTGTAGAAGTGGGAGGCGGCTCAATCCGTATCCACGACAGCGCTCTTCAGGCAAAGATGTTTGAGATACTCGGATTCACTCCTGAACGCGCCCAAGAGCAGTTTGGCTTCCTTATGAACGCATTCAAATTCGGAGCGCCCCCTCACGGAGGTCTCGCCTACGGACTCGACCGCTGGGTGTCACTCTTCGCAGGTCTCGACAGCATCCGCGACTGCATCGCCTTCCCGAAAAACAATTCAGGCAGGGATGTGATGCTTGAAGCTCCGGCGCCACTTGACGACAAGCAGCTCGATGAGCTTGCCCTTAAAATAGATCTGTCAGAAAAATGATTATAAGCGACATAATTGCCGCATTAGAGCGTGTCGCCCCTCTTGACCTTCAGGAGGGGTATGACAACGCCGGACTACAGATTGGCAACGCCGCAGCCGAGTGCCGCGGGGCATTGCTATGTGTGGACGTCACTCCCGCCGTAGTCGAGGAAGCACGCGAAAAAGGGTGCAACCTCATCATTTCCCATCATCCGCTTTTCTTCAAAGGGGTGAAACAGCTCATCGGCGCCACCATCCAGCAGGAAGCGGCAATAGCCGCCATCAAAAACGATATCGCCGTCTACTCAGCCCACACCAATCTTGACAATGCTCCCGAAGGCGTGAACCGCGTATTTGCCGAAATGCTTGGACTGAGCGACATATCTCCGCTCATACCACAGCCGCAAGCGCCCGGCTCAGGTTCAGGAGCCATAGGAAATTTCGCCCAAGGCGTCACTGTGCCACAGCTCATCGAGCGTGTGAAAAAAGCCTGCAATTCGCCTATAGTGCGTTGCACCACACCCCCCGAAGGGAAGCTCACCCGTATAGCACTGTGCGGCGGCTCAGGCGGCTCATTCATTCAAGAAGCAATAGCTTCCGGGGCGCAAGCCTATGTCACATCCGACGTGCGTTACCACGATTTTGTCGATTTCGCCTCCAAGATATTCCTTATCGACATAGGGCATTATGAGAGCGAAAAATGCACAAAAGATATTTTTTATCACATAGTTAGCAAAATTTTTCCTAACTTTGCACTCTATTATTCCGAAAAAGAAAAAAATCCGATAAATTACTTGTAAGTAATATGGCTACAGACAAGACCAAGAACGAAGTTCTATCAGTGGAGCAACGATTGAAATCGCTCTACGAGCTACAGACAATCCTCTCAGAGATTGACCGCATCAAAACCATACGCGGCGAACTGCCTCTTGAGGTGAAAGACCTCGAGGACAATATCGAAGGATTGCACACTCGCATACAGAACTACCGTCAGGAAATTGATGAATTTCACAAGCGCATCGCTTCTGAAAAAGAAAAAATCAATGATTCTCAAAACAAAATCGCGCGCTACAAGCAGCAGCTCGATGATGTGAGAAACAACAAGGAATATGATCTTCTCTCCAAAGAAATTGAATTCCAGACTCTTGAAATCCAATTGAGCGAAAAGCGCCTCAACGAGTATGCCCGCGCGATCGACTCACGCAACAATGACATCGTCAACACCGAAAGCCGTCTTGCCGACAGCGAGCACATTCTTGCCGACAAGAAGTCAGAGCTCGATGAAATCGTGTCAGAAACCCGTCAGGACGAAGAACGTCTCCGCATTCAAGCCAAGAGCATCGAGCCGCGCATCGACGAGCGCACACTCAAGGCATTCAAACGCATCCGCGACAATGCCCGCAACGGTCTCGGAATCGTCTACATCCAGCGCGACGCGTGTGGCGGCTGCTTCAACCGCATCCCACCGCAAAAGCAAATGGAAATCAAAATGCACAAGAAAGTAATCGTGTGTGAATACTGCGGACGCATCATGATTGACCCCGAACTTGCAGGCGTTGCAGAGAAAGAAGTAGAGAAAGAATCAAAATAACTACTTAATTAGCGTGACTTTATCAAAAAATATTTTGCCAAATGGAAAACTATATGTAATTTTGTCCCGCTAAATTAAAACTAAAAAACAAACAAAAACAAAAATACAAAAATGATCATCGTACAAGTAAAAGAAGGCGAAAACATCGAGAAAGCTCTCAAGAAATTCAAAAGAAAGTTTGAAAAGACCGGTATCGTAAAGGAACTGCGTAGCCGTCAGGCATTTGAAAAGCCCAGCATCACTAACCGCAAGAAGATGATGAAGGCTGTTTACGTGCAAAAACTTCGCTTAGTCGAGGATTAATCTGAAAAGACCCTCCTTTTTATTTGCATTTAACGAAAAAAAGAGCTATATTCGTAATGTCATCGTTTACGAATAGCTTATGTTAGACTCTTTTTTGACATATATACGGTGTGAGCTGAATCTTTCAACTCACACCGTTTCTGCATATAAACGTGACCTTGAGCAGTGGATTGACTTTGCCACAGGCGGCAAGCCGCAATCTCTGCATCCTTTCGATGTGCAGCCGGGAGATTTGCGCCTGTGGGTGGCTGCACTTGCCAAATCAGGCGACTCGCCTCGCACAATACGCCGCAAAATCCAAGCATTGCGTTCATTCTTCCGATACCTTATGGTGAGACACGGAGCTCACTCCAATCCGGCTGCCGAACTTGAACTGGCAAAAGCCGACAAACCGCTGCCTGTGTTTGTGCGTCAGGATGAAACCAATGATATATTGAATGAAGAATTTGACCGCAACGACTTCACACAAACTCGCAACAGGCTGATAGTATTAATGCTATACACCACCGGTATGCGGGCATCGGAGCTGATGGGGCTCCTTGACGCTGCGGTCGACACCGAAAAAGGTGAACTAAAAGTGCTCGGAAAGCGTAATAAAGAAAGAATTATTCCTTTTGGTGACGAACTTTCAGAAATGATTACGCTATACAGAGAACTACGCGACAACACAGTACCCCCACCCCCTGCCGATGAATTCTTCGTCAGAGAGTCGGGCGAGCCGCTTTACCGCGATCTCATCTATAAAGTAGTCCACAACACGCTTGCAGGACGCACCGTCGCCGCCCGGCAGAGCCCTCACGTGCTCAGGCATTCATTTGCCACCGATATGCTCAACAACGGCGCCGACCTATATTCAGTACAACAGTTATTGGGTCATCAGTCGCTTGCCACGACTCAGGTGTACACCCATATAACATACCGAGAACTAAAACATAATTACGAACTGGCACATCCACGTGCCGCAAAAAAAGGAGGAGACCATGGACATTAACATTAAAGCCATCCACTTTGACGCAACAGAGAAACTTCAGGATTTTATCGTCAAGAAAGTAAACAGGCTCGCGCGCCGAAACGAAAATATATCAACAGTGACCGTAACACTCAACGTCATCAAGCCCGAAACGGCAATGAACAAGGAAGCGACTATAAAGATCGCCATTCCGCAGAAGGACGACGTATTTGCCGGCAAAGTAGCCGATACATTTGAAGAAGCTGTCGACCTCGCCATCGAAGCGGTGAGCCACCAGCTCGAAAAGGCACAGGACCGCAAATAAACAGCACACCTAAATAAAAAGCACAAATAAACAGGCAGAAGGATGTGACCGTCACCGGCACTACTTCTGCCCTTTTTATATCGGCAAATCCCACGAAACACCAAGAAACACGGGAAAAGCTGTCGTAGATTCGTCTTTGGGGTATGGCTATGAATCATTCGGATATGGCAATGCTCTTGCCGGAGTGAACCGCAAGAGTACTGCCGCAATCCTTATTTGTCTTAAGGCTTAGGTATGTGAAGAAGGGCGGACCGTCGGGTGCCCTGGGAGCGTAAGGGGAATGAATGCGTATCCCCGAAACCGGTAGTGACGGCAGCTTCGTGTTGGTGGTCTGTGCACATTGATTAAAGGACCA
>CAJUTE010000033.1 GCA_910589555.1 uncultured Muribaculum sp. | reverse complement strand
CCACCAACACGAAGCTGCCGTCACTACCGGTTTCGGGGATACGCATTCATTCCCCCTACGCTCCGAGGGCTCCGGACAGCCACACCCTCCTTTACATATCTAAGCGGGTGTTACAAAAAAAAGATTTTATCCGTAATTGTAGGGACGTTCGGTTCGAGCGTCCGCCATAACGAATTGAATATCAGCGAATGGTATTATGACGCACGAGCCGTGCGTCACTACAATTGGGTGATTCTGAAGCACCGGCTTACAGCAGTACTCTTGCGGTTCTCACCGACAAGAGCATTGCCATATCCGCATATTTTTAATTCTGCTGAATCGGGGTCATGTGATAGCCGAGGGCGTTCAGTTCCATCGCCATTCCGGCGAGATAGAGCTGGTGGAGGGCGGCGATGTAGCATCCGAGGGCGGCTTCGGTTCCGGGCTCGATGTGCTCGTGGTTGAGGAGCGAGAATACACGTGAGGCGCACTCAGCCACCAGTTCGGTTATTTTTTCAGCTGCCTCACCTTCGTAGCGAAGTATATCCTCCACTACGGCTTCATCCATATTGTCGTAGCCGCGCTTGTCGCGAATCTCTGCGTAGAGGTTTTTCCGGGTGGAGTATTTTTCCCAGTCGGTGTCCCAATAGAATGCCATCGTCATGCCGATGAACATCATCCATCCGAGCGATACCACCGGATAGTTCTGAAATTCACGCACTCCATCGGGCATATATGCGCGGGCTATTTCGCCCCACTTCTCCTCTACGTCGGGACATTCGGGCACATGGGGATCGAGCGCCTCCTTCTTTTGCAGGAAGTTGATGAGGTCGGTACGCACTTTCTCTTCAAATTGAGCCACTATTTCTTTGTCGTTGTTCTTGTCCATAGTCTACAGTCTTTTTTTGATTGAGAAACATTTCAGCGAGGGCAATAGTTGGGTCGGGCGGATTGTTTTCAGTGCCGCTATGCGCTCTTCTTTGTTGTGGGCAGGCTGAATATGAATTCCAGTCCTCCCGTTTCCTGGTTTCTTACGGTTATCTCGCCATTCATGGCGCTGATCACTCTTTTCACCAACGGCAATCCCAATCCGGAGCCTCCGTTTTTACGTGCCCTGCCGGTGTCGACGCGGTAAAACAGGTCGAAGAGCCGGTTCAGATGCTCCTCCTCCACGCCTATTCCATTGTCGGAGAATGAGAAGAAGGCGCGTCCGTTCTCTTCGCGAATATATCGCAGTGTGATGATGGTTCCATCGGAGTGTTTCACGGAGTTGTTTATCAGATTGAGCATTGCGTTCATGATGAGCGACTCGTGGGCTATCACATAGCAAGGATCGGGCACATCGAATTCAAATTTGATGTTTTTGGATATTTGTCCCGCTTTTATGTCGTCGCATAGCTTTGCAGCGATGTCATGGAAGTTTATCCTTGTCAATTCTATGCCTGATCCGTTGTCTTGCAGTCTCATGACCATGTTTATGTCGTTGACCAGAGTGGCGAGGCGGTTGGTGTTCTGCTGCACACGCATCAGGAACTTGCGTTTCGTCTCCTCAGGCATATTCTGATCGGCGAGAATGGTGTCGAGATACCCCTTTATGATGCCTACGGGAGTGTTTAGCTCATGGCTCACGTTCATGGCTATCTGCTGTTCATGATGCAGCTTCTCATGCTCGGCATTGAGCTTGTCGCGGTAGAGCGACAGCAGCTTGATTGATACTTCGCCGAGTTCGTCTTTGGAGAAATATTTCAGGTCGATGCTGTCGGGCATTTTGTCTGACGAGATGGCATTTGCGAAGTCGCGCAGGGCGTATATGTTGCGGCTCAGCTCCCTTGACCCTAAGTAGGCGAGCAGCGAGGAGATTATGCCCAGCGCTATCACCACTATCCATATCATGGGGTCGACGCTCAGAAATTCATGGACCTCGCCTTTGTAAGGCAATGCCGCAAAAGAGTGTATCAGTCCGTCGGGGCTTGATTTTGAGCTTATCATGAATTTGGCTCCGTCCAGTTCGATGTCATGCGTGGAAATTTCATCGGGGTTATTCCAGAGCCCTTTCAATTCCGGGATAATGTTTCCGTTGCCGTCATAGATGTGTATGGTGGCTTCGGCGTTGTCGGCTACCATTGTTCCGTTGCTGTCATACACGGTTATGCGCAGAGGGTCGAGCGTGGTTCTGTTGGTGAAAAGCTTTATGAACTCCACCGTGTTTTGCAGGTCAGCGCCCTTGCGGTATGCCTCAATGACGGTGCTGTTTACGTTTATCAAGCGGTTTCCGAGATTCTCCTTTAGGCGTTGTTCTTCGTGAGCCACGAAATAGGCTATTGTTATGCCTATTATCAGCCACGATAATCCTACGAGCGGAAAAAAGAGCTTCCAGTGCAGCCCTATTATATGTCTGTTAGCCATCTGATGGTAATAAGAGTGGTATTATTGTGATGCTTTGCGGAAGTCTAATTCCGACAGCCGATGCAAATTTATATAACTTTGTTGAAAAACGCCAATTATTTTGGTTGAACCTATATCGGGGTTTATGAGTTTGTGAGATATATTTCTTAAATTTGCAATCATATTCAAAGCATTGTGTCAATGAATGCCGATCACCGAAAATCAATGTTTGAGACGCTGTTCCGGAACAACTACGTGAAGTTGCTTCGCTATGCCGTCTACGTTGTCGGTGATGAGGAGCTTGCCCGGGATGCTGTCAGCGATTCCTTTGTCAAGTTGTGGGATTCATGTGATTTTGAAGATGCCAAGGCGGCTGAATCATATCTGTTTGTGATTCTTCGCAACCGCTGTCTCGACATTCTTCGCCACATCAGCGTCAAGAATGATTATGTCATGCGTATGGCTTTGCTGCTTGACGAAAAAGAGGAGATCGATATAGACAATTGCGATGAACGTCTGCACCGGGTCAACGCATTGATCGAGCGGCTCCCCATGCGCACCCGTTTTGTGATGGAACAATGCTATATTCATGAGAAAACGTATAAGGAGGTCGCGCAATTGCTGGATATAACTCCAAGCGGTGTGAAGCAGCACATTGTAAAGGGGCTTGCCTTCATAAGAAAAAATTTTACTAAAAAAGATGGCGATAATGATGCCCGCCCAGGCGATCATTAACGTATATCTTATATATGCGCTATGGATAATGAACTGAACAATCGTGAAGAACAACTCTTTGAGAGGCTGTTGCAACATCTTGAGGATGGCGACACAGGATCGATATGCGATGATGTGGAGCTGCGTGAGGCGTTGCGTCAGCTCCACGACACCGAGTGCGCTCTACGATGCGGGAATTCCCGAAAGGTGGATGTCGAGCAGGAGTTGCAGCTCACGTTGGGAAAATTGTCGGCGCGCAACACTTCCGGAAGCCATCATTCAAGCAGAAAGCGGATGCTTTACGGCATTTTCGGCGGCATAGGGATCGGCATCGCGGCAACCCTCCTGCTGTTATTGTCGATTGGATATTTCGCCGCCACGCCTGAGGCGGTTGCGAATGAGGATGAGATAGTGCTATATTCAGCCATAAACCATCCGAGTGAAATTCTCTTCGGACATCGTGAAAAATCGGAATCGGCAGTGAGCGTCGATGACGCATTTGTGTCCAATCCTGTCAGCGCCGTCATCGATGGTGAAGGTGCGGCCGAGATCCTTGATATGCGGCTACAGAAAGCTGTGGCATCAGAGGAGTGCATAGTCACTACCCCTCAGGGCAAAACAATGGAGATTATTCTTGCCGATGGCACCAATGTGCTGTTGAGTCCCGAAAGTTCACTGCGTTTCCCTGCGCGTTTCACCGGCGACCGCCGCACCGTGAACCTTGAAGGTGAAGCTTACTTTGACGTGGCTAAGGATGCCGATCATCCGTTCATGGTGGTGTCAAGTGACTATTGCACCACGGCTCTCGGCACTGAATTTGACGTGAGAGCCTATACGCGCGCCGATCTCAAAGTGTCGCTTATTGAAGGCAGTGTCCAGGTGGAAAATCTTGTAGACCGGTCGTCGGTCATCCTTAATCCCGGCGAGGATGTAACCTCGGTCGACGGGAAGATGGTGGTGTCGTCGGTTGATATGAAGGCATTCGAATATTGGCGCGACGGTTATTTCTATTTTGAGAACGAGCCTCTCGCCGACATGATGGTGGAGCTCGGAAGATGGTATAATGTGAATGTTGTTCTTAACTCACGCTCCTTGATGAGCTACAGGCTTCATTTTGTGTCGGGACGCAACGAAGATGTGCGTGAGGTGGTCAAGCGTCTCAACAAGTTCAGCTATCTTGACGTGAAGTTTGTTGATGATAAAATAGTGATAGACGAGTGTCGGTAATTATTGATTATTGCTAACAATCTGTCGAAAATTTCCAATTTTTATTAAAAATACGCAAAAAGAGGTGCCCTAAAAATTTAATAAATCGTTTTTAAGTAAACGATCATTAATATTTGTTATGGAAACCTACCAGAAAATTGGAAAGCAGGATTGCCTTGAGGGTGTCCTGAGATGGTTAGGCAGAGTTATTGCTATGTTATGCTTGTTGATGACGCCTGCCTTAGTGTTTGCCGCCTCAAAAGGAAAAATTACTGTCAAGCTCAACAATGCGCCCATGATTGAGGCGCTTGGAAAGGTTGAGGCGCAAACTGATTATAAACTATCGTTCTCTCATGATGAGGTGAGACCTTACCGTGTCACTTGCGACATCAAGGATAAGCCGGTGAAGGATGCGCTTAAAGAGATCTTTAAGTCCACACCGCTCACATTTGAGATCGACAAGGAGTTCATCACTATTTTTGCCGGCAATCGTGCCGACAGCCATATTGCATTGTCAGGTGGCTCGATTGCCACCGGTGAGGTGTCGGACAGCGAGGGCAGCCCGCTTGTGGGTGTCACTGTCATGACCCCCGACGGAAAGTACGGCGCCGCCACCGACACCGATGGAAAGTTCCGAATCATGCTTCCTGCGGGTGATGCGGGAAAATTGGTATTTTCTTATATAGGAATGAAAAAATCCACGGCACGATGGACCGGAAAGCCGCTCCATATAGTGATGGCTGATGATGAAAACACTCTTGATGACGTGGTGGTGACCGGTTATCAGACTATTGACCGCCGAAAGCTCACCAGCGCCATCACATCGGTAAAAGCTGAGGATATATACCGCCCTGATGCCACAAGCATTGATGCCATGCTTGAAGGACGCATCCCCGACCTCATGTTCTCGTCCAATTCCGGCGAGGTGGGAACAGTGCCGCGTCTGAGAATACGAGGAACATCCACTCTTATCGGTAACCGCGAACCGCTTTGGGTGGTTGACGGCATTGTGCTTCAGGATCCTGTCAATGTGAGTCCTGAGGAATTGAATAATCCTGACTATGTGAACCGCATCGGTAATGCCATCTCCGGCATCAATCCGCAGGATATCGACCGCATCGATGTGTTGAAAGACGCATCGGCAACAGCTCTCTATGGAGCGAAAGCCGCCAACGGCGTGATTGTCATCACCACCAAGAAGGGTCATGAAGGAAAGGCTGTAGTGAGATATAGCGGGCAGGTGACCTATAAGCTCCGTCCGCGTTACACCGACAGCAAGATAAACCTCATGAATTCGCAGGAACGCATTGATTTCTCGCGTGACCTATTTAACAGCGGTTATCGTTTTGGTCAGAACACCAATATGATAGGCTATGAGGGATTGCTCAAGCAGTATTATCAAGGAGAAATAGATTATGCCACATTTGTGGGCGAGACCCAGAGACTTGAACGCTCCAATACCGATTGGTTTGACATCCTTACCCGCGATGCAGTCTCGACATCACATACCGCCAGCCTGTCGGGCGGAAACAGCAATATGCGGTACTACGCATCGTTGGGATATACCAATGAGGAGGACGTGATACGTGGCAACAGCAATAAACGCTATACTGCGTCAATGAAGCTCGATGCCAATCTCAGCCGCATCTTCTCGGTGCAGCTCAACATCCTCGGCAATGTCAATAACCGTGACTATGTGATGGATGAGATCAATCCGCTTAATTACGCCTACAATACGAGCCGTGCCATACCGGCTTATGACGAGGACGGGGAATTGTACTACTACAAGAAGGGTTCTACGCCCATCAATTCCTATAACTATAATGTGCTCAACGAGATTGCCAACAGTTCCAACAAGCAGAAGTCGCAGTCATTGAACGTGAGCGCCATCGTCAATGCCCGCTTCAATGATTGGCTGAAGGCTTCTGTGATAGGAAACATCCAGTCGTCCTATACCAATATGGAACAGTGGTGGGGAGAAAAGAGTAATCATGTGGCGATATTGCGAACAAGCGAATATGGTGTGAATCCGCCGACCGGTACCAATTCCACGTCATCGCTTCCTTTTGGCGGCGAGCTCACCACCAACAATGTGCGCAGCAACAGCTACATGGTGCGCGCTCAGCTTGATTTCAACAAATACATAGGAAGCACCAACCACCACAATATTTCGGCAAGCGTGGGTTTTGAGATGAATTCAACCCAGTATGACGCCAACCTCAGTGTAGAGCGCGGCTACTACAAAGACCGTGGAAAGCAGTTCTCTCCGATTGAATTTAAAGACTATCCGGAGTATGCAAAATGGCTGGAGACAAACTTCCCGACTATTACCGACAACCGCACTAACTTGCTTTCAGCCTACGCCACTGTGTCGTATAATTTCCGCGACCTGTTCACCGTGAATGCCAATGCCCGCGTCGACGGTTCCAACAAATTCGGTGACCGCAGCAACGACAAGCTGCTCCCTATATGGAGTGTGTCGGCTAACTATAATATTTCCGAGCATCCGTTCCTGCGCCATGAGTGGATTGACGTCGTGATGCTTAAGTTCTCTTACGGTTACCAAGGTAATATGCTTGAAAATCAATCACCGCAGATGATCATACAGCAGAAACCGATGGATACTCTTTATGGAGAGTTGGTGTCAAACCTTGCCGTATATCCCAATCCTAAACTTCGCTGGGAAAAGACAAGCTCCTTTAATGCGGGTCTTGAATTCTCGCTGCTCAACCGCAGGTTGCAATTTGAGGGAAGCGTGTTCCATAAGAAGACAAGCGATGCTTTCCTCTTGAAAGATATTTCGAGCGTGAACGGTGTCACACAGTATGTGGTCAATTCGGGCGACATAACCAACTATGGTTATAGCGCCGGCATCACAGCAGTTCCGGTGAGAATCCGCGATTTCAACTGGATATTGTCGACATCGGTGTCGAAAATCTTCAATAAAGTCAAGACTTTGCCCGGTCAGGAGCAATATGAGCTTGAAAACTTCCTGAACGGTACCGCCCTGATCGAGGGGTCTCCGATAGGAACATTCTACTCTTACAAGTTCAAGGGACTTGATCCCACTGACGGCTCCGCTATATTCGACACAATGGAGGACAGGCAGGATGAACTCACCGGATTGACAAAGTATGAATTCTATACCTCGATACTTGAAAAGAGCGGCTCGCGCGAACCCACTGTATCCGGCAGCATCAACAACACGTTCACCTATAAAAACTGGCGTCTGAATCTGTTGCTGAACTATAGTCTTGGATCGAAAGTGCGCCTGTTGAAGCTCTACAATTCATCATTTGACCCGGCAAACAATGTGAACCGTGAGTTTGTCAATCACTGGCGTTATCCTGGCGATGAGAAAGTGACCGATATCCCGGCTCTCGGAAACCCCGGATTCCCATGGTCTACAGGACTGGGTAATTTCCCGGCTGTAGGTTCCGACACATGGTCGATGTACAATTATGGCAACCAGCGCGTGGTGAGCGGCGACTATCTTAAAATCGCCATGATTTCGCTCACTTACGAATTTCCGACCGTGCTGACAAATAAATTGCGATTGTCAAGACTTGCATTGAACTGTACCGCCAATAATCTGCACACATTCTGTTCTTCACGGTTGAAAGGGCAGACACCTCAGCAGGGCGGATTCTCGGAAGTGCAGTTGACCGACCGTCCTTCATTCACTATGGGACTGGATATATCATTCTAAAGGATTCCTCATTAAAGATTAAACATAAAGGTTATTATGAAAAATTATATATACATATTATTGGCTGCGCTCGTGTTGCCCGGATGCTCCGATTTTCTTGAAGAGTATTCGCAGGACACTGCATATATCAAGGGCTACGAAGACCTCGACGAACTGCTGTTGGGTGACTGCTATCTCCCCAAGAACAGATTGGCTCATTTAGGTCAGAATTACACTGACGAGACTTGGGCTTTCCCATACGTTCATCTTATGGGCGATGAGGTTCAGGAAAATATCACGACGCCGACAACAAGCAGCCAGTTGTGGTCAGTTCCCGAGAAATATTACGGATACTATACCTGGCAGCAGCAGGTGGGCATTGATCCTGACGGAGTAGAGATACGCAAGGAGGACTTCGATTGGCAAAACCTTTATTACCGCATCAATATAGCCAGCATGGTCATTGCCGATATCGACAAGCAGTCGGCAGATAAGCCTAATGACGCGCTTGAGAAGAACCGCATCAAGGGCGAGGCATTTTTCCTGCGCGGAGCCTATTATTTCGCCTTGGTCAATCTTTATGGCGCTCCATATAATCCCTCGACGGCTGCCGCTGATCTTGCCGTGCCCATAAAGGTGTCGGAATTCATCGAGGATAAGATATATTCACGCAATACCGTAGCCGAGGTGTACTCGCAGGTAATCTCTGATCTAAAGAGGGCAGAAGAGCTTCTTGAAGGCACCACCCGGAAATCATTTTACCATGCCGACCAAAATGCCGCACGTCTTCTTTTGAGCCGAGTGTATCTTTATATGCAGGATTATGACAATTGTGTCAGCTATGCCGAGAAAGTTCTCGAACGCAAGGCGGACCTGCAAAACCTGAATGCGATGCCTACGGCATATTTCCTTGATACCGATCTGAATGAGATAATCTTTGACATGGGCAATGGAGCACTCCGATACAGTATAAGCGATTTACATAAGGGATTCGGGGTGAGCGACTATCTGTACGGGCTCTACGATGATGATGCCGATTTGCGCAAGACCTATTTCATAAAATATAATGAGACAGGCAAATATCCGGAATATGTGAAGGGTGGCGTAGATTCAGGAACTGATTTTGAACGTAAATCCTTGTCGGCAAATTATCTGTTCCGCACTGCCGAGTTGTATCTTAACGCTGCCGAGGCGTGTGCTCTTAGCGGCAAGGACAGCGAGGCGAGAAATTATCTCAATACTCTTCGCAGAAACCGAATTGAAGCTGCCGGTTACACCGATGTGACACTTTCGGGTGACGCGCTTATCGACTATATCCGCGAAGAGCGCGCGAGGGAGCTGTGCCTTGAAGGACACAGGTGGTTTGACTTGCGTAGATATTCAATTAATGAACGCCGTCCGTTCACAAAGACTATACGCCACAGCTACACAACCTGGGAGACCGAATACAGCTATGAGGTGTGGACTTATGTTGCCGTTCCGAAGCAGACCAAATGGTTTGAGCTGACTCCGGGCGATCAGGCTCTTACCCTGCCTGTGCCACGTGAGGTTATAACATTCAATATCGGAATGACAAATAATCCTCGTCCGGCGAGAAACGCTGTCGAAACAATTAATTATTAATCCATCAAGCATAGACCATCAATGAAAAAGATATTTGCAATCGCTATGATCGCCTCTGTGGCTCTGACTTCCTGTGGCGATGAAGATGATATAAAGCCTCGCAATCCCGAGGAATGCTATTTTGAGAACACTTACGGATCATCGGCGGCTGATCTTCAACTGCAAGCCGACTTCTTCAGCCGAAATAAGATATATGTGCTGTTCAATGACACACTCCGCAAGGAGCTGAAGGGTGTTGATGCCGACGGCAATCCATATTATGATCTGAAGCTTGTGGATATAGGCTACGGAATGAATGTCAATATGAACCCTAACACAGAGACTATAGGGTTTGACTATCTTACGTCGGATGCCGATAAGTCGCAAGGCGTGAAATTTCTTGATGAGATGATACTTCCGTCGCTTGGCGCGCCGTTGCGTCCGTTCTCGTTCCTCTTGGTGGATAAAATCAATCATGAGGAGATGATTTACGGTTCAATGGTGCCCGACAACCCCGTCATTTATTCGGGATGGCGATGCTCGGCAATCGCTATGTCAGGAATCGGATCAATGACATTGGAACAGAAGCAAACCATGCGTAGCGATATTCTGAAATCGATTGTGGTGAAAGCGATAGGCAATATGGACCAGAGTGTATTTGAAAAATTCTACTCGTTCTGTGAGCCTTATTATAGCACCTATGCCATGTATGAAGAGGCTGAGGCATTTATTGCGTTACATCCCACAATGTATGACGTGGGATTCCTGTCGGCCTACAGTTATGGTAACGGCAACGGCTTCTATATCTACAACTTCAAGGCAAAGAATTATGACCTTGAGGACTATACCAATGTGTTGTTCTCGATGACTGAAGCTGAATTCAAGACCCAATATGCCGATTATCCTATCGTGCTGCAGAAATATGATATTCTGAAAAAGATAATCGAGGACTTGGGCATGGTATTCTGATTGTAATGGAGATAAACCGAGTAATATAATAAAAACCATTTATGAAACATTGTTTTATTAACTTTGTAGCAGTGCTGTTTGTCGCGATAAATGTCGTGGGAGTGTCTGCACAGGAGAATGTTGTGAGAATACCGGATGATAAATCGGTATGCAAGGGACGATTGCCCAACGGGCTTACTTATTACATCAAGCATAATGAAGAACCGAAAGGGCTTGCCTATTTTTATATAGCACAGAAAGTGGGCTCGATCCAAGAGGAGGAAAATCAGCGCGGACTCGCCCATTTCTTGGAGCACATGTGCTTCAACGGCACCAAGCATTTTCCCGGCACAAGTCTGCGCTCCTATCTTGAGAGCATAGGTGTGAAATTTGGCGAGGATCTTAATGCCTATACCGCAGTCGACGAGACTGTGTACAATATTGACAATGTTCCGGTGAAAACACCCGGTGCCATCGACTCGTGTCTGTGGATTCTCCATGACTGGAGCAACGATATTACACTTGATCCCGTGGAGATTGACAATGAGCGTGGAGTGATAACTGAAGAATGGCGCGCGCGCAACAGCGCGAACCAACGCTTTTCGACACGGCAGATGCCGGTCATCATGGAGGGCAGCAAATATGCCGACTGTATGCCTATAGGCAGCATGGAGATTGTGAACAGCTTCAAGCCTCAGGTGTTGCGTGATTACTATGAGAAGTGGTATCGCCCCGACTTGCAAGGTATCGTGGTGGTGGGTGACGTGAATGTGAAGGAGATCGAGAAAAAGATCAAGAGCATTTTCGCTGATATTCCGGCAGCTCCTGCCGATGCGGCTGAAAGGGTGTACTATCCTGTGCCTGACAATAAGGAGCCGATCGTGTTTATAGGCACCGACAAGGAGTTTTCGTCGCCGATGCTCACCGTGTATTTTAAGCATGATGCCACCCCACGCGACATGAGGGACACTGAAGAGAGCTTCATCAATTCGATTCTTGACGGGCAGGTGGACTATCTGCTGCACATGCGCACTTCCGAAATCACACAGACTGAGAATGCGCCGTTTGACTGGTGTACCGGTAAAAACCGTGGTTATTTTCTGGCAAATACAAAGGATGCGTTTGCTTTTAATGTCACCACTAAAAATCGTAAGGGTGATTTTGAACGCGGTTGCCGTGCCGCATTTGATGAACTGAACCGGTTGCGCAGATATGGGTTTACCGAGGAGGAGTGGGCACGTTCAAAAGCTGAGATGAGAAGCTCGGTGGAAAGTATGTACAGAAAGAAGGACAAGCGCTACAGCACCCAGTTTGTCAATGACTATGTGCGTAATTTCCTTGACAATGATCCCATGCCTGACATCGAATACAAGTACAAACTTTATAACCGGGTGTTTGATAAACTTTCAGTCGACGATCTTAACGCGCGGTTGCGTTCCTATTTCGCTGACAATGGTGAAAACATGGTGTTCGTTTACGGCGGAGCGGAAAATGATACAGTGCAGACTCCTACTAAGGATGATATACTGCGGTGGTATGCCGAGCAGAGCAAAAAGGAGCTGACCCCTTACAAGGATGTGATGGCGGGATTGACATTGCTTCCGCAGGAGCCTGTGCCGGGAAAGATAGTGAACCGCACTGTGGATAAAGCCACAGGCATGGTGACGCTGACACTGTCGAACGGAGCCACGGTGATAATACACAAGACTGATTTTGAAAAGGACAAGGTGCTGTTGAGCGCGTTGTCGCGTGGCGGTATGTCGCTGTTTCCCGAGGAGATGTACAAGTATGGCAGCTTGCTCAATACGAGTCTTGGCGTGATGGGATTGGGCAATTTGACATGGTCTCAATTGCAGAAATATAATGCAGGCGTTAATGCCGGCATTCAGGTGGGATTCGGTGACAACATCGAGAGCATACAGGGATCATCGGTAACCGGCGATGTGGGTAAAATGCTTGAGATGGTTCATGCTGCGTTCCTGTATCCCAACAACGACCCGCAGGCGTTCAAGGCTTTGACCGGCAAGTTGGCTCATTCGACAGAGGGCAGCAAGGGGAAGCCGATGTATGCCTACGGCGAGGCGTTGGCGTTCGCTCAGTACGGACACAACGGATATACCGCCGATGTGACCTCCGATGAGTATAACAATATTGAATACAGCACATTGCTTGATCTTTATAAGACCCGCTTTGCCGATGCCGGAGATTTCAATTTCTATTTCATTGGCGACGTGGATGAGAAGGCTGTGACTCCTTATATCGAGAAATATCTTGCATCGCTTCCGGCTCTTGGCAGAAAGGAGGATTGCAAGCCGATAAAGGTGTGCCGGAAGGGTGTCTATGAAACATATTTCGAGCATGAACAGGAGAATCCCACAGCTAATATTTCGCTGATATATACTGCCGACACGGATTATAATCTTAAGAATTATCTTCTGAGCAGCATTCTCGGTCAGGTGATGAACATAGTTTACACGAAGACTATACGCGAGGATGCCGGCGCGGCTTATTCAGTGGGATGTGGCGGGCAAGCGCATATTTATCCGGCATCCACCTCAGAGCTGAGGGTGCGTTTTACCACTAATCCAGACAAGAAAGACCTTGCCGTGAATCTGGTTAAGGAGGGGCTTGAAAATATGGTGGCAAACGGACCTGACGAGGAGAATCTGGCAAAAGTCAAGGAATATATGCGCAAGACTCTCGACTCCAACCGCACCGTCAATCAATACTGGCTGTATATCCATAATCAGGAATGGTTCACCGGCGTGAATCTCGATGAGGGATATGAGGACACACTTGCCGGAATCACGGCAAAGGATGTGCAGGAGTTTGCTGCAAATATGCTCAATCAGAACAACCGTATCCAAGTAATAATGAGTTCACCGAAAGACAAAAATGAAACTAAATAGGTTGATTTTGGCTTGTGCGATGGCATCGGCGATTTCCGCATACGGCGGAAATTGCCATGTCTCGTTTAAACTCGACGGAATTACAGCCGACAGCGCCAAGATTATTGTGGTCAATTTCCTGAAGCCTGACAACATTGTCAATAAAAGCGCTGCGGTGGTGGATGGTCAGGCTGTGTTTGATGTTCCTTCAGATGCGACAAATCTTATTGTAGCGAATTTTGAATCGGCAAACGAGACACGTGACGCTCTGCCTGTTCGTGTGATTGCTATTCCTGATTGCCCCATGGTAGTGACGGTGACGCAGAACGGACACTCCATAGGCGGCGCTCCTGAATATGTCAGCATCCGGAGCGCGCAGGAAGCTGTAGGCTCAAAAATGGGAGCTATGACCGACAGCGCTTTTTGTGAGCGGGTGAAAAACTATATAGTCGCCAATCCCGATGAGGTGGGAGCTGCGTTCATCGCCTGTGATCTGGGCAGCGGCATTCTTGAGGTTGATTCATTGCTTAGCGAACAGGCAAAGAGTGTGCTGCACGGTTATTATGACTATTTCTTTAACAAGCATAATGCCCCGTTGGTGGCTAAACGCAATGCCGACCGTTGTTCCGAGGGTGCCCAAGCGCCTGATTTCACACTGAAAGATATAAACGGCGAGACATTCACGCTCAGCTCGCTGCGAGGGAAGACTGTGATTCTTGACTTTTGGGGCTCTTGGTGTGTGCCGTGCCTTAAAAGCATTCCGCGTATAAAAGAGCAATATGCCCGGTACAAGGACAAGGGGTTGGAAATAGTGTCGGTGGCGTGCAGTGACACCGATGATGCGTGGCGTGCCGCAGTCAATCGCACCGGAATGAATTGGGTCAATCTGCTGAACGATTCGGAAAATAATGATATAACCAAAGTGTACGGTATCGGTTCATTTCCCACCATGTTCATCATATCGCCGGATGGGGTCATTGTGAGGAGAACCACCGGAGAGAACGATGATTTCTTCAATCATCTCCAGTCGTTGATGCAATAAAACATTGAAGTAGTATAGGGATTTTTATTGATAGTGGGAAGTGGGCTACCGGAGAACGGCAGCCCACTTTTAGATTTTGCGAGGATTATGACCGGAGCTTCACGTCGACAAATGGTCGGCGTCCCATCTCGATGTTGGCGCTTATGACACGATGTCCGAATAATGTGCCGAGCTTAAGTATCAGCTTTCGGCGAGAGTCGGCATTTTCACCATATATCGCTACTGATCCAAGTTTAGCATTGTCGGAAGCCTTGGGGTAGAAAGCGTAGGTCACGGTCGGTTTCGCACGATACGGTTTTACAAGATGCGCGCGGTCAGAGCCGTTGTTTCTGAGTTCGCGGTAAGAGGCTTCTTCCTCTTTTTGACGGCAGAGATCTGACCGGTCGTAGATGTGGATTATCCACTTGCACGACGAACTTTGTGCCGGTTTATCCAATACCGCAGTGATGTTTTCTGCGGTGCGTGAGTTGAGAGCAAGAAAGATGCTGCGGATATCGCGGTCGATTTCCGGAATCTCTCTGACGGTGCGTTTCTTTGTGCCGCAAGATTTTTCAATACGTTCAGCGACAGCGATGGCTGCTGCTTTGCGGGCTTTGGATGCGAGAGCCCGGAGAGGGGTGTTGGAGTTGAGTTTGAGATTTGTTTTCATACATTTTTAGAGTTTAGAGAATAAAAAATATCGATTGCGATGCCACTGCGGACCGGTGGTGTGGCTGCAATCGATGCTACTTATATGATGGAGGAATCGTCCCTCCTGATGTCCGCCCAAAATGTCAATGTGCTCATTGACTTCAAGCCTGCCGTAGGTGCACAGCACAGGCTGTCAGTCATTTAATCATTGATTTTTGAGAGGACTCATCGAGTCTCTAAACTCTAAGTATTTTCACGTATGTTTTCTCATCATGCTGCGAAATTATGCAAAAAATCCCGATTCTGCAAGACCACGACCAAAATTCACATCTTATCTATCTTTGTTTGAAGGATTGGTCGTTTCGGTGTCAATAAAGAATATACGAGGAAAAGACAACCATTGGGGATCACGGACACTGGGAATCCATTCTTGAATCAGCATCCGGGGCACCTCCACAACCATCACTTTTTGACTGATGGGGCTTGTCATTGAGAAAAACGAAACTCGACCGCCTGTAATCAGCGGCCGAGCCATGTGTTTTTGTCATTATTAAGTTTTATCGGACAGCAATAATTTGTTTTAAAGAATGTTTATTTGTTGCTGTAAATCATGTTGCAACTTGTTTATTTCACATATACTTTTGTTGTCAGTTTGCCTTGACGGACTATGTAGATTCCGCGGTCGAGCCTCAGTTCTGATTTTGGACCGCAGTATAGTTGCATTCCTGCAAGGTTGAATACTTCCACGATTATGTTTTCATCGACATTGATACCGTCAATGGATGATGCCTTGACAACAGTGACTTTAGCATCTTTTGTGCTAATCCTATAATTCCGGTCGTATCCTTCTGTAAATGTCACCGGATATTCGCCAGTCATTGAATTTTCATCAACTTCGCAAATAGGTTCAGGCAGATGTTCGATGTCGGACAGCGTATCGTCATAGACAAGCCCATTTGCGACAAGAATTAAGTCGGGCAATGGCTGGCCTGCTTCAATAGTGATGTCGGCTACTGTTATCTCAAGGTCGGTGGGGACTACAGTGAATTTACGGCTTTGACCGATAATTTCAGTAGTTGCTCCATTTTCGGGGAGCATGGCTCTGACAGTTGCAGAACCTGCTCCGATAATACGCATCATTGATCCGTTGATTTCAATAACGTCATCGTCTGATGTTTCGTAAGACAGGACTTCCCCGTCGGGTGCATATTTCGAGAGATTTATTTCTTCGTCACCGTATGTAGCAGTCGGGATTGACTCAAGGCAGAAAAGATCGTCTGATAAATTTTTCCATTCTTTCCAACCTGATGCAAGCCAATATGAACTCAGCGATCCTTTGGGAACCAATAGTTTGGCTGTGGCTTCAGTGCTGTCATCAAAGGTATAAGACAAAATTGACGGAGGTACAGTATTGAGAGAATATACTTTGGCGAGGCTATTGCAGCCGGAAAAGGCTCTATCACCAATTGATGTCGCTGAATTGGAGATAGTCAGCGAGATGATTCCGGAGCAGTCAGAGAAGGCTGATTTTCCAATCGTTTTTACGGAATTAGGGATAGTCAACGATGTGATGCTGGAGCAACCTGAGAAAGCTTCTGCTTCTATTGATGTCACCGAATTGCCGATGGTGAGTGTTTTCAATGTTTTTGTACTTATTCCGTAAGTCCAACTTGGCTTACCTTTGAAATTACGACCAAGATAAAAACTTTCTATCGGACAAGAATCGAAAACGGCACTGGCGCTGACTGGATTGCCATATATGGTGAGTGTTTCTGTCCCATCTTCAATCCGCAAATTTTTAAGTGAAATGCATTTGGCGAATGCTCCATCTCCGATTGAAGTCACGGAATTGGGGATGATCAGCGATGTAAGACCGGTGCAGCCAAAGAAGGCATCATTGCCGATTGAGACAACAGAATTCGGGATATTCACTGACGTAAGAGCAGTGCAGCCAAAGAAGGCATCATTGCCGATTGAGACAACAGAATTCGGGATATTCACTGACGTAAGAGCAGTGCAGCCAAAGAAGGCATCATTGCTGATTGTGGTCACAGAATTCGGGATAATTGCAGATGTCAAACTTTTGCAGTCTTCAAAAGCATTGTCACCAATTGCGGTCACGGAATTGGGAATAGTCAGCGATACCAAATTCGTGCAGCCTTTAAAAGCGCTATCTCCGATTGACATGACTGAATTCGGAATAATTATTGATGTCATACCAATACAATCTGAGAATGCGCCATTCTGGATTGATGTTATATTTGCACCTATTTCTATAGTATTGATCGAACTGCTGCAACCAAGCCGATTTATCTGTGTTGCCGTATTAGGACAAATAAATACCTCAAGCGCTATATCTTTGAAAAAATTCACACCAACTATATTTTGTTGTGTCTTGGTGCCGGTGCAATACTCCATTCCTCCTTCTATGATATTGGCATCTGATAAGTCGAGATATCTAAGTTTGTACATACGGTTAATTGTCAGAATGTCTGTTCCATTTATGTCTCCACATATTTTTAAAGTCTCTATTTCATCAATGTTGCTTATCCCGATTTGATTCAAAAGATTTCCTGCTGCAGTCATATTCACTTTACGATACTTGACATTATCAGTTGCATCTCCATAGACGTGAAACTCGTTTAAATGCCAATTTGCATTTGGGATGATGGTGAATGACTGTCCTTTAGCGAAAGATTCCGTCACATCTTTTCCGCAATGTGTCACCTTGCATTGATTATCGTTTTTGAGATATAATTTGATTTCTGCTTCGGAATCCACAAGATAAATCCCATTTTCACCTTCAATTGTATTTTTCACCTCTAGAGGTTCCGGTGCGATTAGAATCGGATATCTTTTGCCATTAATTTCCCCTTGTATATTTTGGAAGTATGTCAGAGCTGATTTGGATATGTTTTTGAATGTGCCATCAGCGTTCGGTAGCAAATTCACCCCAAGAGTCATTGGCAAACCGGACATAGACCAGGATTCATGAGATATGGTATTTGTGCAATAGTATTTCACTGATGTCAGGGCAGTACAGTTCCCAAAAGTCCAATTACAGAATGAAGTTACGGAATTGCTAACTGTAAGCTCTGCTAATGTTTTTTCGAATGCAAATGGAGAAGATTCGAACTGAATATTTCTGCCAAGGTACAATTTTTCTATTGGGCTGTCTTTGAAGCTGTATCCACCAAATTTCAGGTTTTCAGAGCCATCTGCAAGTGTTAGATGTTTGAGAGAGGAACAACCGACGAAAGCTTCACGGTAAATTGAAGTCACAGAATTACCGATGGTGAGTTCGGTTAATGTTTTTGTTTCTTGAAACGCTGAATTTTCATTCGAGATGTTTCTGCCGAGATATAATTTTTCAATAGGGCTATCTTTTAAAGCCGAAGCATCCAAGTTAAGAGATACAGAACCATCCATAAGCGTTAGCTGTTTGAGCGATGAGCAACTTGAGAAAGCTGCTTTGTCAATTAAGGTAACTGAACTTGGAATTGTCAATGATGTAAGACCGGTGCAGCCTTTGAAAGCGTTGGAATAAATTGCTTCCACTGAATTTGGGATAGTTAACGAAGTCAATCCGGAGCAGCCGGAGAATGACCATTCATGTATTGAAGTTACGGAATTACCGATGGTGAGTTCGGTTAATGTTTTTGAATAATTGTACTGCCCCGTTTTTTCTATATTATATGACAAATTTCTTCCAAGGTAAAATTTTTCAATAGGATTATCTTTGAAGTCATACGAATTTAATCTTAGATATTCTGAGCCGTCTTCCAGTGTCAGTTGTTTTAGTGATGAGCAATCTTTAAAGGCGTACCAACCGACTGTAGTAACTGAACTTGGAATAGTCAACGATGTAAGATTGGTACAGCGGGTGAAGGCGTGATCGCCTATTGTTGTCACCGAATTAGGAATTGTCAATGATGTAAGACCGGAGCAGCCTTCGAAGGCGTACCCTTCTATTGTTGTCACTGAATTAGGAATTGTTAATGATTTTAGACCGGAGCAACCTGAGAAAGCCTTGACATCGATTAATGTCACTGAGTTTGGTATGGTGACAGAGGTTAGGTCGGCACTGTCATGGAATGAATTATCGCCTATTTGTGTCAGTGTGTATTCAACTCCATCACAGATGGGGTTTGATGGCAAAACCAAAGTTCCACTGATTTTATGATCGAAATCATAAAGTCTTGATTTTGTTTCTACCGTTTTGTAGTATTCACTTATAACTGTGTAGGTGATCGTCTGCCCTTCGTAGGTATAATCAAAATCTCGAGCAACTACAGGTAAGACGGAAATAATTGTTGATAATAATAGAATTTTGATTCTCATATTTTCGTTTGTTTGTTTTGGATATTGATATCAGAAGCCCTCTTGATGGTGTTCGGTTAAGCTATCTACTGACCCCTATTTACAGATTACTATTCAGATAAAGACATATCCGACTTTGTCGACTTCGTGAGATGCCGACACGACTATAGATATTTTGACGTGGGTATTTCCCATAGCTGCACATTTCGCCCATAGCAATCGTTAATGCCTTGGATTAAATGTTGCAGACGGGAAACAACATGAATGTTTTCTTGTTTGTTATTATGGAAGGAGAGCCGTCCCATTACTTTCAGCACGAGCTGAATTGCAATTATAATGTAGCCTTCCGTCCTCCAGCCGGGTGGAGGATTTGCATTACAAAAATACTGTATACCAGCTAAAGGCACAACGTATTTAATTTTTTTTAACACATATTCGCTGACACCGCAATCATTCAGCGGGATTCAGCCGTATAAACAAGCTTAAATTCAGTGGCTTATAGTGCCGCTCTACAGTCTGGTTGTCAGATGGCAAAAGCAATCCGGCTCCGGCAGCGAATGCTCCATGTGACACCTATACATTGATAGTAAATCATTTACATTGCAATAGCCTACTGAATTATTGACCGATTCATTCCAGATAGCAACCCTCTTTAATCCGTTTAATGCGTTGCACTCCGCTTAAACAACTGCTTACAGATGTCCTTGCCGTCAGTGGCGGCTATAGCTTTGAGAGTAGTTCGGAGCCGGTCGTAACATCCATCATGGAGAATGCGAATAGCTTTTTGCCGAGGTCTTTCAATGATGCGGATGATTGTATGAATTGCCGTCTCGCTCTTCAACACAGCAGACAGCATAGCCACTCCTTGCTCTGTGAAAACATATGGATTGGCGGGGGAGAATTTTATAGTTGTCTTGAACCGGTCACAATTTGCGACCAGTTCCGTTTTCTCTTCATCTGAAATTTGGAATCGGAAACTTTCGGGGAAACGATCGATATTTCGTTTGACGGCTTGATTAAGTGAACGAGTATCAACACCATACAGTTCTGCTAAATCTCTGTCAACCATTATCTGGTGGCCGCGAACTGTAAAGATCCTATTCTCTATTGGAGTTGCGTCAAGGTTGTCACAATTTGTGATAACCTCTATGTCTTTGATGTTTTTTCGTTTGTGCTCCATTATTTGGAAATGTAGTGTTTGTCTTCAAATTTACTATCAATATTCTGATTATCCAAATTATTCCAGTTCCTCGGGGAGGTAGACATATCCGGGGCGTTCGACTTCGGCGGTGAGGGTCCGTGGGAGGAATTTGGGGTAGACTTTTTCGGTTATGTCGGTACTGCCGTCGCCGAGGAGGCGGCTGATGGCTGTCATGCTCAGTCGGCGGTTGAGGGAGGGAAGTGCAAGATTCCGATGAATGAAAGCCGGGAATTTTATGAACTGTCAAGTATTTCTTGACAACTGAACAAACGGCGTTGCCAATGTTTTTATAATTTGACTACGTGCATGAATTGCTGTTCACAATCGGCTGTTTTGTGAACAGCAAACCTATATTACTGTTCACGATTTGGGGTTTTGTGAACACTATATCTAGAATACTTCTCAAAAATCACAAAAATTGAGAACCTTTAATTCGATTATTCTCAAGAATCACTGTATTTGAGAAGTGTGGGGGCGTTTTCAGAAATAGATTCAACCGTGAAGGTCGAATTAGAATCGACAGTTTTTCCCGACACTCGAGTAAACATTTCAATGAGAGGAAGATTCATGTAATAATGAGAGCGACTGACTTTTATTTTCTCAATCAATCCAGTTCCACACAATTCGTTGAGATATCTTGTGGCTGTAGCACGGCTTACCATCATTTCCTTCTCTAAAAACTCAACTTTCGTGTAAGGGTGGAAAAAGAGGTTGTTCAGCAACTCATGGCGATATAGTTTTCCGAACTTAGGCCTAAGTACGGACTTGAAATCAGCCATCAACTTTGAGATGCCCTTAACCAATCGGGTTGTCTCAATTGCAGTCTCCTCAATCCCTTGTAGCATGAACAGAATCCAGGCTTCCCATTCAGCTGCGTTATCCTCATTTTTATCGCGAATAGCTTGAATGAGCCTATAATATTCACCCTTATTGTGGGTGATGTATCGGCTGAGATACAGAATGGGCAGATCAAGACGCCCAGTAAGCACAAGATAAAGCACACAGATAATTCTTCCCGTTCTCCCATTACCATCATAAAAAGGATGAATGCTTTCAAACTGATGATGAATAATCGCCAACTTAATGAGTGGATCAAGTTCAGAAACTCTATCGTCATTGATAAAGATCTCAAGATTATCCATTAAATTGAGAATGGTCTGCTTATCCTGAGGTGGAGTATATACCGTTTTTCCATCAGAGCGTTTCAAGGATGTACCGGGTACACTGCGGAATCCAGCAGAATTGTGTTCAAGCATCTTTTGAATTTCCTTTATTACAGATGATGTCAGCACACCTTTATCTTTTACGAGATGAAAGCCATGTTGCAGGGCCTCTCTGTAATTCAGCACCTCTTTAGTAGCAGCATTTATCGCATATTCAGAAAGGGAGGCTGCGGCTCCTTGGTAGAGATCATCTTGTGTGGTCACAATATTTTCCACTTCCGAACTATCCTTTGCTTCCTGCAAAGTCAGTGTGCTGACAAGAATATTCTCATTCGGGATGGTTAAGGCAACACCTTTCAACTCAGCCAATGCTCGGTTTGCATTGTTGAGCTGCTTCAATACCGCCTTCGTCTCCAAATCATAAGAGAGCGGCAATCCCGGTATGTTATATTGCAACATAATCTAAACTATTAAAAATCAATTTCGTATTATTGACCTTCAGCCATCTTGTTTAAATTACAAAGATAGTATAAATTGGGGAATCAACTCATTAAAAATATTATATTCGAGATTTTTTATAAGTAAAAGCATTACAGTATTTATCTCAGATAGACAGTAAAGCGGCATCAGCCCATTATATGTAGTAAAAAAACAATCGGATGAACAACCTCAAGTGATTCATCCGATTGATTATCTTTTACTTATGCCTAAAATTGGCTTAGTATTCCTCTTCGTTGAAGAAGAAGTCTTCTTTGGAGGGGTAGTCGGGCCAGATGTCCTCGATGCATTCGTATGTTTCCCCCTCGTCCTCCATTTCCTGGAGGTTTTCAATCACTTCAAGCGGGGCGCCTGAACGCATTGCGTAGTCGATCAGTTCTTCTTTGGTTGCGGGCCAAGGTGCATCTTCGAGTTTAGATGCGAGTTCCAGTGTCCAGTACATAATATATAGACTTAGTTTTAGATTATTGTTTGTTTCTTATACTAACAATTTTTGTCCCACAATATTTCATCTGTTTGGTTGGCAACATTGTTAAAACGTGCAAATACAAACAAGAAATCGCTAAGTCGGTTCACAAACTTCAATACATTAGGATCCACATAGGTGGTGTCGGCGAGTGCTACTATGCGGCGTTCGCAACGGCGGCACATTGTGCGGCACACGTGTGCCACGGCGCTGCGGTGAGTTCCTCCGGGGAGCACAAATGTCTCAAGTCTCGGAAGTTGAGCGTCCATTTCATCTATGCAGTGTTCGATTTTTTCGATATCTTCGTATGAAAGTCCTTTGCACTGTGTGATGGCGTTTTCCGGATTGGGGGTGGCAAGATATGATCCGATGTTAAAGAGTTTGTTCTGTATGCGGATAAGCAGTTTCACAAACTCGGGCTGCAGATTGGGGATGGCGACCAGCACGCCTATGTTGGCGTTAAGTTCATCCACTGAGCCATAAGCTTCGATGCGGATATCGGTTTTCTTTACACGGACTCCACCCACAAGTGAAGTGGCGCCTGTGTCGCCTGTGGTAGTGTATATTCTACTTTTAGTCATGACTATAATAGATTATATGGTTTTTAATTGGGCGACAAAGATATAGAAAAAAAATGATATACACAATTCCCTGTGTGGGTTATCATTTCTCTATGCTTCTCGAGGGGGATTGTTGCGGGGATGATGTTCCAATATTTCCTGACGCAATGCACGGCGGTCGATGTGCAGATATATCTCGGTCGTTGCTATTGATTCATGCCCGAGCATCTGCTGGATGGCTCGCAGGTTGGCGCCCCCTTCGAGAAGATGCGATGCAAATGAATGGCGCAATGTGTGGGGGCTGATGCTCTTGCGTATTCCCGCGAGCTCACACAGGTCTTTTATGATATAGAATATCATCACACGCGACAGTCGCCTGCCCCTGCGGTTGAGAAACAGGATGTTTTCCTCGCCGGGTTTTATGTCAAGCCGTGAGCGGTCGGGCAGATAAGCGCGGATCTCTTCGACCGACACATCTGACATCGGCACCATTCGCTCCTTGCTCCCTTTGCCCTTGACTATCACATATTTCTCGTCAAGAAACACGTGGGCGAGGTCGAGATTCACCAGTTCGCTCACTCGTAGGCCGCAGCCATAAAGAGTTTCGATGATCGCTCGGTTGCGTTGCCCTTCGGCAGCCGACATATTGATGCAGGATATCATCTCGTCGATCTCTTTTATTGTGAGCACGTCGGGCAGATGCCGTCCAAGTCGTGGCGACTGTAGCAACAGGGATGGATTTTCATCCATATACCCCTCTATTTTCAGAAACTTGAAAAATGATTTTAGCCCTGAAATTATGCGGGCTTGTGTCCTGGGGGAGATGTGGCAGTCATGCAGTCCGGCGAGAAATGCGTGCAGCACCTCCGGGGTCGTGTCGCGGAGGGTCAGAGATTCCCCTTTCAGAAATCTCAGAAACTTCATCACGTCTTCGTCGTATGAGATTCGGGTGTTGTCGGCAAGCCCTTTTTCCAGCAGGAGATAGGCGTGATATGAGTCGACCACCTTCGAAATGTCGTCTATGCTGCGTGGCATTGCTGCTAAAACCAGAGACTGAAACTTTGGCGTGGAAGATTTTTGCGCCCCACCACTATCGATATTTTTCCATTGGAGAATGTCATTCCGTGATCCAGATTTTCGTTGACCTTGGTGTTCAGCGCCGACACTCGTGTGGGCTTCAGTATATTTCTGAATATTACTGTGGCTCCTTCGTCGAGCGCTTCCATCACGTAGCGGTATATTGTGGCTGAATCGCTGTCTGAGTCTATCGAGTTCACCAGTATGAATTTGCATTCGTTTTTCGAGAGTGTGTCGTATGCGTTTATGGCTTCCTCGATGTCGGAGGTGTGGATGATGCGCTCGCCATATCTGTGGGTCACTTTCTTGTAGATGGGCGTGCAGGTCTCGCTTCCGGGGCATATCACAAGCTGTGAGCGGCTCGACACATCCAGGATGGCGGTGGTCGACACTCCGTAGGTGGTCCCTATCTGCATGATGCTTTGGGGGTTGAAGTAGCAGGCGATCCTGAACAGCATCTTGGCGTTTTTTATCGAGATCACCCTGCGGTGCCGTGATATGCGAGCCGACAGGTTGAGCGCCATGTTGCGGCGAAGCTCGATATTAGCGTAGGCATAATAGGGGAGACGCTCGCGCAACACGTTGAGTATGAGATAAAAGGCAAATGGCGAATGAACGCCGAATCCCTTGCTGCGTTTGTAGCGGTTGAAAGATGTCAGTAAGCGTTTAAGTGTTTTCATTCTTTTGCGGTTGTTTCAATGGTCTTATCGCACATACTATAGCCAGTATCACAAGAAGATAGATGATCACAATCGCGATAGTGGCTATCGTTGTTGCCGTATGGGTTGATTTAGGGTCAAATGTCATGGTTATGTCCCATTCTCCTGCGGGCACCTTTAGGGCGCGAAGTATGTAGTCCACACGTCCTATTTCTGCCGGCTCGCCGTTGATGGTGGCTTGCCAGCCCCAGGGGAAATAGATTTCTGAGAATACCGCCACGCCGCCTTTGGCGCTTCTGCCGTGGTAGGTCAGGCGGTTGGGGGCGTAGGTGGTCTCATAGATGGTGTCGCCCGCGGCTTTGTTGGTGGCAAGAGCTCCGAGCACATCCTTGAATTTGTTGTCGCTCACTGCTGTTGTGGCGGGATTGATGGTGTCAAGGGCTGCCATTTCAGCATCGGGGTTTGAGGCATAGACGAGTTTGTCGATAAGCCATGCGTTGCCGAGCGCGTCGGGGTTTGTGAACACCTGGTCATCCCCCGTCACGATATATTTCGCGTTAAGCATATTGAGCACGTTCATGTCGGCTTGCGTGGGCGACTGGCTCAGGAAATTACCCAGATGGCGGTCGATCATGTCCTGATAGCGGGTAAGTTTTGCGGCGTGATATCCTCCGATCGTCTTATGATAGTAGGACGGCGCGGCTTCTGAGAAACGGGGTATGTTCATCACGCGGTAGTTCATGGCTGTGTCGGCGAGGATGCTGCGGTCGGCGTTGGTCATGGTGAACGCGTCGTTGGCGACTGGGCTTGCGGCGACAAAGCTGTCGGTGTTCAGGTAGCGCTTGTTCACGCTGAACATATCGGCGATCACTATTACCGTAAACAGCACGCAGAATGTGTTGCGGTTTATTGTGCCCTTGAACATCAGTACGAGCAGTCCGCAGCCAAGTCCCAGGAATATGAAGCTGCGCAAGGCATCTGATGACACCATCGACATTCTCACATTTTCGATAGCTGAAAATAGCTGAGGCACCTGCTGCGCCATGCCCGACGCCACATAAGCGTTATGCTCTTGTTCGCTCAGATATGATCCGAATATCGACGGCTGGATGATGCCGAGGGCGCATATTGCCATGCACACTCCGAATGATATTCCGAGCGCCTTGCGGTAGGAGCGCCAGTTGGCGCGGTCGTCGATAAGCTGCTTAAGGGCGAGGATGCCGAGAAGCGGTATTGTGAATTCGGCAACCACAAGTATGCTCGCCACCGTGCGGAACTTGTTGTACATCGGCACATAATCAATCATTATGTCGGTGAGCCACATCATGTTATGACCCCATGACAAGGCTATTGACAGCAATGTCACTATCAGCAGCATCCATTTCATCGGACCTTTCACTATGATGCATCCGAGGATGAACAATGCCATGAATAAGGCGCCTATATACACGGGGCCGTTGGTCATCGGTTGGTCGCCGAAATATTGAGGCATCTGGTCGAGATAGCCTTTGAATTCTGCCGGAATCTTTCCCTCGCTCACGAGGTCGTTGGCGGCGTCTGTATCGCCGAGCGACATCAGTTTGGTGCCCCCTTTTTCCGGCTTTATCGTGGCGCCGCCCTTCACATTGGGTATCAGCAGGCTGAATGTCTCGCTTTTGCCGTAGCTCCATGCGGTGATATAATCTTTGTTAAGTCCTCCGCCTGAAGTCACTCCCGAGTTTGTGCCACCTTGCGAAAGCTCGCTGTGGCGTCCTCTCATGGTTTCCTTGGAATACTCGTAGGTATTATAGAGATTGGGGCTGTTGGCGAGTATCGCGAGAATGGCGGCGCCGGCGAGGGTGCCTGTCGCTTTTAGCCACTGGCTCCCCTTCTTTTCGCGCAGAAGGATCACTCCGTAAGCTGCCGCAAATCCAATCACCACCATCAGGAAGTAATATGACATCTGGATATGGTTGCCCGCTATCTGAAGCATGGCGAAGAATGCCGCCAAGGCTCCGCCGGCAAGATATTTGCCTCTGTAACACAGCACCATGCCGGCTATCGTGGGCGGTATATAGGCGAGTGTTATGAATTTCCATATATGGCCGGCGCCGATGATGATGATGAAGTAGGAGGAGAAGCCGTAGGCGATGGCGCCGGGGAGGGCGAGATACCATTTCACGCGCATGGTCAACAGCAATATGAAAAATCCTGCCATCATGATGAACAGCAGGCTCACCGGCGACGGAAGCCACAGGTGGTAAAGGTCGGCGGCAAAGGTGATAAGCTTTCCTGAGCTGTATGACGGTGTGATCTGGAACGTCGGCATTCCCCCGAAAAGGGAGTTGGTCCACATCGACTGTTCGCCGGTTTCATCTTGATAGCTGTTCACCTCCTGGCTGATCGCCTTGCCTTGAAGTGTGTCATGTTGACGCAGTTCGTTGCCTTCGAAAATATCGGGGTAGAAATATGCCACTGCCACAATGAGCATGACTGCGATCGAGGCGATAACGCCAAGTAATGTCTTCTTATTTTTATCCATTGTAATCGTTTATTGCCACAAATTTACTGAATTTTATTAATTAGTGGCAATATGAGGCTTTCAAAATATCGTTGCGCCCCAAAAACACACCCCGCAGGCAGGTGAGTTTGTCAGAATCTCATGCCCACATTGAGCGAAAATGATTCTATCGAGTTGAAGAATGTGTAACCGTCGCCGAAGTGAAGGTGGCCGTCAAATCGTCCGTTAAGCGATGCGAAAAGATTCTTGTGGTTATACACCACCCCAAGCATTACCCGAGGCGCCAAGGCAAACATATCTTTTTTTCCGTCGGTCGAGTCCTCGTATGAGTGCTTGTAGCCCACCGATGGTAGCGCTGTCACGTTGACGAGCCAGCGGCGGGGATGCAGAACCCAGTTATACGCATACCCGAGCGTCAAGCTGTATTCGGTGTAGTGGAAATTGTAGTAGCTATAGTCGCCCGGCATCCACTCCATCATCTCAAGGGGTAGCTTGGTGAAGTCGAGATTGATGCTTTGTGTCCCGTAGTTGAAGCCGGCTATCATGGAGCCGGCGCTCTTGAGCTGATACTTTGAATAGCAGTAAGCTGCAGCCTGGGAATATTTTTTGTTGTTGAAAAAGTAATATGCGTCAAGGCTGAAGGTCTTTTGCCGCACGCCGTTGAAGCTGAACGAATGAGGCAGATCATAATCGCCGAACTTGGTGATCTTCACACCTCCCGAGGTTTTGGTGTAAGCCACATTGGCGGCGAGGCGGCTGCAAGTGAATCCGTATTCGTAATGGCTTCGGGTGTTCTTGGGCTTGCCAAACAACTCGTCGGCTTTGAACGTATACCCTACGCTCACTGCCATGAAGCCTATGTGGGCTCCGATGTCGCTGTAGGGGTCGCTGTTCATTCTTATGTCGGTGTGGCTGGTGAAAAACATGGCGTAGCTTTCAAGCCAGTTATAGTTTTTTCCGGTCAGCTTCCAGTTTTTCCCGGTGCCCACCACATATTCCTTGTCGTAAGAATTGAAAGTTTTGTCGCCCCAATTGTAGATTTTGAGCAGAAACCGTGGAAATTTCGGATAGTTCACGCCCGGATCGTTGATGCGGAAGCCGTTTTCTATCAATTGGTTGAACCAATATTGGGATTTATACTGAAACTTTGAGGCAGAAATGCTGTCAGTACCCTCGGCATATACCGAGGTTACCGGCAGCATTGTGAGTATCAGTGACAAAATGCACAGCAATTTGCGCAGTCCCATATAATGATTGTCTTATAGCTTTATTTTGCAAAGATAGACAAAAATTTTCATTAAAATCAGAACATTGGTGTGAAAGGAGCGTGCTTTTCCAGTTTTGATGTCACGTCGCCTATGAAATCCTTGGATTTGCTGTTGTCAAGTTTCATCACTGAAGCCCCCGGACGCAAATCACACTTTTTCAGGTCTATATAATATGTGCCAAGATTAGTGACCAGATCAAAGTAGTAGAGGCGGTCACGGATATTGGCGTAAGTGCGCCACTGCGTTGATGACACGTTAGGCTCGGTCTCTATGGCATAAAGATAGGGGACCGACACATTCATCATGATGCTTCGGGTGATGGCGAGGCCCAGATCGGCGTCGTTGGTCTTCTCAACATGATGCTGGAAAAAGTCGCCTCTCACGAATCGGTCTGGACTCTTTACAGTTCCGGGCATAAAATTCACGCCGTTCACCTTTTTCCAGTAATCATTGATTGCTGTCATCGCAGGATATTGCGGGTCATTGGTGAGCATAGGGATGTCCTGACCCTCATAAATGTTGATTTTGCCGTGGTCAAATTCCAGGATCGCCGAGCGTCCCTGGGCGTCGGTGATGCCCCAGTGAAGTGCCGACACGGTTCCTCCGTCAAATGTGGCGCCCGAAATATTGAAATTTTGCTCTTTCAGCACCTTCACCACCTCAGGTGTGGTCGCGTTAAGGTCAAGCAGCCACCCCACAAACACTGCCATCGACATCGGCGGACGTCCCTCAGTCTCGGCATTGGCATAAACTGTCCCCTTGCAAAACAGACCATTTATCACAAGTCCCTTTTCATTCATGCCCTCGGTGATACCGCCGTCATAGCTCACTGCGTATACGGCTCCATATTTCGACACCCATTCAATGGCTCCCGGCTTATTATCGCTCACCTTCTTCATGCCACGAGGATACACATACACATTAGTAGGGATAGGGGTCTTCCAGTCAAGAGAGCGCCCCACTATCCTGAGCACACTGTCATTAACAGTGTTTGTCGTATCACCCACATAAAGCACGCGTGAGCATGCATCGGCTTTTTCCACCCCGCATATTGCTAAAAAAGCAATAAAGCACATCAAAAATCTAAACTTCATCATCTTCAAAACTTAAATATACTAATATAATATATAACACCCCCACCAAATCTTAGTTCGCTCCCCAACCCCCATTCTCAATTCCCCATTCTCAATTCTCAATTCCTTAACGCCCTTAAAGACCTTAACGACTTTAATGACCTTAACGCCCTCATTTAATTCCCTGATTCTCAGTTAAACTTAAATTTTCTTTCAAAAAGCCATCAAAAAAGTCGCAAAAATATTTGGAGGTTTCGCGGAAAGTCTCTACCTTTGCACTCGCTTTTGAGAAACAACGCCTCCGGGCAACGGTCTTAAAAGTGAAAACAAAAATTTCCCCAAAAAAGTTTGGTGGTTTGAAAAA
>CAJUTE010000032.1 GCA_910589555.1 uncultured Muribaculum sp. | reverse complement strand
CAGAAAGAATCTGCCAACCGCCCAATGTATGACGTAAATTCAATGAAAGTTATAGTTTAAGATATCGCACAATCAACATTCACTAATTTTTCCGGGGGAGCTTTAGTTGTGAAACTGAAACTCCCCAATTTTTTATCTTCGCTGCCCCAACAACCTAAACCTCACCATGCTAAGTGCCGCCAGTCCCACAGAAACCACCAACCTAAGTGCCACCAGGCACGAGTCCGTCTCTATCCCCGACTGAGCCGGCGAAGTCGGGGGCGGCACAACCCCAAAAAACGAGTCGCGGAGCGACGAGCCTGTCATGACATACACTTGCATAACAAAACCGCAGACAAATGCCTGAAAGGCAATGCCTATGGTTAACCGCGGTACAGGGAGCCGCAGGCGACCTGTGCCCGGAAAGCCCCAACCACAAACGCACTCTGCAAAGAGTGCCCCTGAAATAAGAATGCCGTGAAACGGCAAAATAATTTAAGCTCCGCCACGAGGCGAAGCCGAGGCGCGGAGAAAGGCACCACCAAGAAACGGGCGTCGAAGACGTCCGCTAACATCCTAAGCTCCACCGAACTAAGCGCCGCTAGGCACGAGTCCGTCTCTATCCCCGACTGAGCCGGCGAAGTCGGGGGCGACACACCCCAAAAAAACGAGTCGCAGAGCGACGAGCCTGTCATGACATACACTTGCATAACAAAACCGCAGACAAATGCCTGAAAGGCAATGCCTATGGTTAACCGCGGTACAGGGAGCCGCAGGCGACCTGTGCCCGGAAAGCCCCACCCACCGAACGCACTCTGCAAAGAGTGCCCCTGAAATAAGAATGCCGTGCAACGGCAAAATAATTTAAGCTCCGCCACGAGGCGAAGCCGAGGTGCGGAGAAAGGTACCACCACGAAACGGGCGTCGAAGACGTCCACCAATCAACACCGGATAGCCTACATTCCTTCAACAGACTCGCTCCGTCCGGGGCTCGTGGTGGGTGTTGCGCCCGTGCCCCCGACTTCGCTCGCTCAGTCGGGGATAGTGACGGACCTGTGCCTGGCGGCACTTAGCTCGATCCATCCGGATTTATTACCCCAATTATCATCTAATTTTATCGGACAGCAATAATAAGTAATAAAAAAGGCGCCACCCAAAAAGGTAGCGCCTTTATCTATTGTAGGACCTATTGCTTAGTTAGCAAAAATCGTAAATACATATTCCGGGAAAACTTTTGATGCCTGGATAAGGAAGTCGTAAATGCAACTTGCCAATCCCACCAAAATGATACCGGCAACACACACCGTCATGCCCACCCTTTCAGAGAGAGCTGAAGTAAAGTTGCCAATGACACACGGCTCCTGATTCTTAATAAACATAGCCTTTACTACCAACAGATAATAGTAGAGCGAAACTATGGTATTGATCAATGCGATAAGCACCAGAATGTAAAGTGCCGAAGTGCCGGGCTGAACAGCCGCCGAGAATATGAAGAACTTGCTGAAGAATCCTGCAAACGGAGGAATACCGGCAAGTGAGAACATGGCGAGCATCATCGTGAACGCAAGCTTGGGATTGGTGGAGTAAAGATTATTGTAAGAATCCATATCCACCTTTCCGGTCTTGTTCTCCACTGCTTGAATCACACCAAATGCAGCAAGGTTGGAGAAGATGTAGACCAGAATATAGAACATCAACGATCCAAGTCCGAGCGCGCTTCCGGCAACAACGCCAAGCATGATATAACCGGCTTGTGAAATTGACGAGAAAGCGAGGAAGCGTTTAAGGTTCTTCTGACGAAGAGCAAACAAGTTTCCGACTGTGATGGTAAGGATTATCAATCCGTAGAGCATCCATTCCCATATCTTACCGTAGAACGGGCCGAACACCTGCACCATTATCACGAAGAATGAAAATGCCGCAGCGCCCTTGGATATTACCGACAGATAAGAAGTGACCGAAGTGGGTGCGCCCTGATAAACATCGGCAGTCCACAAGTGGAACGGAACAAGCGACAACTTGAAGCCCATACCCGCGATCACAAATGCAATTGCCACAATCAGAAGAGCGCCGCCGTCAGCCATGGAAGCTGCGATATCGGCAAAATACAATGTGCCGGCAAGTCCGTAGACAAAGCTCAATCCCATCATGAAAATCGCAGAGGAGAACACGGCGGTAAGGATATACTTGGCTGCTGCCTCATGGCTCTCATAATGCTTCTTGTCAAATGCCACAAGAGCGGCAAGAGGAAGTGAAGCTGTCTCAAGACCGATGATGAACAGAAGGAAATGACGTGCGGAAATCATGAAATACATTCCAAGCAATGTGATGAGAAGCAATTCATAAAATTCACCGCGACGTATACGCATATATTCCCCGTCGGCCCACTGCATCGCCTGAATGAGCACGATGAGCACACCGATATTAAGTATATTCTTTATCGAACCCATGACCGGAGAGGTGGCATACATACCCCCGAAAGCGGAAGTAGTCTCTCCAAACCACGGCTGAACGAATCCGAGCAAAGTCACCACCGCAAAGCCACACACTGTGAGATAAGACACCCCCTTGGTGGCTGTGGTGTTGCTGAATGTATCATAAAGGAAGACCAATAAGATTAGTACAAGGAGTCCAATCTCTTGATGCATTACCAAAAACTGTGAATAATCCATATCTTATATCTTATTTAGTCAAAGCGTCAATAATAGGTAGTGTCGCATTGTGGATAAGGTCACTGAAGAAGTTCGGGAAGCAACCGATAGCAGCGACACACACAATCAAGGTGATGGTCGAAAGACGTTCCCACCATGTTGCGTCGGTCAGCGACAGATGATGTTCATCATAAACCGGACCGAAGAGCAGCTTGCCGACAACACGGAGAATATACACTGCGGTGATCACGATTGAACAGCAGGCAACGATTGTAAACACACGGTGGAACATATCGGCGTGCTGGAATGATCCCACAAAAATCGTCATTTCGGCTACGAAACCTGAAAGACCGGGAAGACCGAGAGATGCCATACCGGCGATCACGTAGCACACGGCAAGGAACGGCATGATCTTCATAAGTCCACCCATCATGCGGATGTCACGGGTGTGGGTACGTCCGTAGATCATACCGATCAGGGCGAAGAACAATGCTGTCATTAGACCGTGGGATAGCATCTGCATCACGGCACCGGTCATTGCGGTAGTGTTGAGCATGAGGATTGCGAAAAGCACAAGTCCGCAGTGGCTCACCGATGAATAAGCATTAATATACTTCAAGTCGGTCTGAACACAAGCGCTGAAAGCACCGTAAACAACCGAGATACCGGTAAGAATCAAGAATATCCAGGCAAGTTCATTTGCCGCGAAAGGCATCAGATAAATAGCCACACGGAAACATCCGTAACCACCGAGCTTCATCAACACTCCCGCATGGAGCATTGACACGGCGGTAGGTGCCGAAGCATGACCGTCAGGACTCCATGTGTGGAACGGGAACATAGCGCCAAGCACTCCGAATCCCACAAATGTCATCGGGAACAGGAAGTACTGCCAGTTATGGTCAATGGCGTCGTTGGCTCTGATCTCGAGAAGATTCATTGTCAACTGTCCGCCTTCAGGAGCTGAATGGTAATAGATGCCGAGGATGCCGAGCATCAGGAATGCCGAACCGCCCATAAGCATCAATGTGAGCTTCATTGCGGAATACTCCTTGCGACCGGTGCCCCAAAGACCGATGAGAAGATACATCGGGATCAACGCCACCTCATAGAACATGAACATGGTGAAAAGGTCGATCGAAATGAAGAATCCGAACACACCTGTCGAGAGAAGGATGAGCCAAAGGAAAAAGTCCTTGGGTAGCGGAGTTATTTTCCAAGAGGCAAAAGAACCGGCAAATACAATTATTGCCGACAGAAGCAACATCACTACCGAGATGCCGTCCACACCCACTGCAAGATGAATGTTGAGAGGACGGAACCACATCCATGATCCGGTATAGAGCATGATGTCATTGACACCTGCCGCGCGAAGCTGGAGGAAATCAACGGTAAGATAGATTGACAGCGCAACCAATGCCGATGAACCGACAACAGCTACCGTGCGTATCTGCTTCATGTCTCTGCAGAGGAAGAGCAATCCGAGCATCACCAACGGGATGACTACGAAATATATCAGTATGTTAGAGAATATCATAATTACTATATTTTATTTGCATCTTAATTATTACAGAAGACATAGCCAAACGATCGATGCCATGACAAGCGCTCCCACAAGATAGAGCCAGACATACATCTGAACATTTCCCGACTGAAGTCCCTTGATTGCCGAAGATGTTTTCTGCGTAACGGTGGCAAACATATCCATCGTTCCATCGATAATGTGACGGTCAAACCATGCGATAGGCTTGCAGATGCCGTTGAAAATAATCTTGTGAGTGATGAACATATAAAGCTCGTCCCAATAAAAACGGTGGAAACACCAGTTCCAAAGCGCGGGCATGGCATTCTTGAACTTGGCAGGAAGCGGATTCTCCTTGCGATACATCACTGTGGCGATGGCGATGGCGATGATAGCCACGGCAAGCGACACCGCTGCTACCGACCAATTAAGGTGCTCAAGGTTGGTGAAGAACGATACATGGTCAAACATCGGGTGACCGTTCCATGTAACGAGATTTCCAAACGGCACAAATCCGGCAACACATGAGATAACCGAAAGGATAACCAACGGCAATGTCATGGTCCAAGCCTGATCGTGAGGAGCATGATGTCCTTCAGGAATCTTGTGTTCCTTCCACCAGAATATGAGATAATAGAGGCGGAACATATAGAACGCGGTCAAACCGGCAACTGCCGACATCCACACATACCACAACATCGAGTTGCCGAAGCAAGCCGTGAGGATCTCATCCTTGGAGAAGAATCCGGCAAACGGTATGATACCGGCAATGGCAAGACAGCCGATAAGGAAGCTGATGTGAGTGATGGGCATATATTTGCGGAGACCGTGCATCGCTGTATAATCATTTGATCCGATGGCATGGATAAGAGCTCCGGCACAGAGGAAGAGCAACGCCTTGAACATGGCATGAGTGAACAAGTGGAACATTCCAGCCATGTAACCTATTCCGTGATGGAACTCAGGACGAGCCACACCAAGCGAAACCATCATAAACGCAATCTGCGAAATGGTGGAGAACGCGAGAACGCGCTTGATGTCGATCTGCGTGCAGGCAACCATCGCGGCATAGAGAGCGGTCAACGCGCCTACCACAGTGATAATCTCAAGCGAAGTGATCTCCATGAGATAGAGCGGGAACAGACGTGCCACAAGATATACACCGGCTACCACCATTGTAGCTGCGTGGATAAGAGCTGACACAGGGGTGGGACCCTCCATCGCGTCGGGCAACCATATATGCAACGGCAACATGGCTGACTTACCCATACCGCCCATGAAGATCAATACAAGAGCCCATGTCATCACCGACGCGCCCATGAACATAGGAGCGGCGCTGGTGGCAAACACATTCTTCACGCCCTCGGCAGTGAGCGAGCTCACCTGGAACACATCTTTCAGCCCTTCAACCGGCACAGAAGTAAGCTCGGTGAAGTTGAATGTTCCGGTATAGAATGAAAGAATCAATATACCGATGAGGAAGCCGAGGTCGGCAAAACGTGTCACGATAAACGCTTTCTTGGAAGCTGACACCGCCGAAGGCTTGGTATAGTAGAATCCGATCAACAGATAGGACGATGCACCCACAAGCTCCCAGAAGATATACATCTGGAAAATGTTGGTAGCCACCACAAGACCGAGCATTGAGAAGCTGAACAACGAGAGGAATGCGTAGAAACGCTGGAATCCGTGTTCAAACACTCCATGGTGGTCGCGCATATAGCCCATGCTGTAGAGATGCACCATAAATGAGATTGTGGTGATCACCACGAGCATCATAGCCGAGATTGGATCCAACAGGAATCCGAGCTTTATCTCAAGCTTGTCAGTGAACTGCAACCATGTTTCATTCCACAGCAAATGCTGAAGACGTTCACCGGCAGCATTGATGAACAAGGGGTCACCGCTGAAAAAATAGTTGAAAGCTACAGAGTAGGCAAGCACCAAAGTGACACCCATGCCGCAGCATCCGAGTATTCCGGCAAGTCTGTGACTCATCTTCATGCCTGTCAGTCCGAGCAACAGGAACATGAACAATGGAATACAGAGTATGAATATAGACATTGTAACCATAGCCGTTAAAATTTCATTTTAATGAGATCGCGCACATCGATATTGCGTGCCACGCGGAAGATGTTGACGATGATGGCAATCGCAAGCGCGGTCTCAGCCGCAGCGATGGCAATCGCAAATAAAGTGAACATCATGCCCTCCAACTGTCCCGGATAAAGGAAACGGTTGAACACGACAAAGTTGATATCGACTGCATTAAGCATCAATTCGAGCGAAATAAGCATCGCAATCATATTCTTACGGGTGATGAAGCCGTAAACCCCACAGCAGAACATAATCAGCGCGGGAATAAGATAGAGCATCATTGATAATTTGTCCATAACCAAAATCAACGCTTACGGGCGACAACGACGCCTCCGATTATACATGCGAGCAATAACACACTGACGGCTTCAAACGGCAACAGATACTGATACTTTTCTGTTCCAAGCAGAATCTCGCCAAGACGATGCATCGTCATATCAAGTTCAAAAGGCTTGGTGACAGCACTCCAGAACTCCGGACGGCTCAACAGAGCGTAGCCGGCAACAACGAGCGACAGAATTGACGCTGCGAAACCAATTAATTTTTTCTTTGAAGTAAGACTCGCACTATTGTCACCCGGTTTGCTTGTGAGCAAGATAGAGAACACAAACAACACGACAATACCGCCGGCGTAAACCGCAATCTGCACAGCTCCAAGAAATTCATAGTCGAGCTTGAAATAAAGCCCGGCTGTGGCAAAAAGCACGAAAAGCAGATAAGTTGCGGCACGCAATATGCGGCGTGTGGTGACAGTAAGTATCGAGAAGATGACAATCGCGGCTGCGATTATCCCATACATAACAATACTTCCTACTGATTCCATATATTTAATTAAATTTTATTCTTCTCTTTATTAAGCTCCCGGAGCCACATAACCTTCAGGCTTCGGCGCCGGATCATCAGGCTGTTCCGGCAAGAAATTCAACTGTTCCACAAGCTTCGAGCGCGTGAACACCGCCTGCTCAAAATCATTACTGAACTCAATAGCATCCTGCGGACAAGTGCGCACACACAGTTCGCAGAACGTGCATGAGCCCAGGTCATACATATACTTGTCGAGTTTACGTTTTTTCTTCCCGTCGGGAAGATCTACCATTTTAGTTGTGATGGAAATAGTTCCGTTAGGACAATTACGCTGACAGATACCGCAAGCGATGCACCTGTTGCGACCATCGGATTCGTAGATGAACTGAAGCTTGGCGCGGAAACGCGGAGCGGCATACTGAATAGTGTCGCGATGATCGGGATACTCTTCAGTCACCTTGGGGGTAAGAAATTCTTTTCCTGTCACACCCATGCCTTTTACAAGGCTTACAATACCGCTACCAAGCGATGAGAAATAATCTTTTACACTGCCCATATTTTCTTTTATATTCGGCTTTATTGTGTTGAAGTTAGAATTAGTTTACTTTACCTGACCGCCAAGAATATCAAGGAGCTCTGAAGTGATCGCTTGCTGACGCAGCTTGTTGTATTCAAGCTGAAGTTGTTCCATGAGCTTCTTGGCATTGTCATTGGCGCTTTGCATAGCCATTACTCTCGCAGCCTGCTCTGAGGCGCGGTTTTCGGTAAACACCTCCTGCATCACCGACAGGATGAACAGGGGCAGCACCGAATTGAAAATAGTGTTTGGATCCGGCTCAAAGATGTAGGGACGGCACAGCACCTTGACATCGTTGTCGGTAAGCGTATCAGGAACTATAGGGAGCAGCTGCTCGGTGCGAAGCACCTGCTTGCTCACGCTCTTATAGCTCATGTACACAATGGCAAGCATATCGATTATGCCGTCAAGATACTGCTGACGCAGCTCAAACGTGAAGTCCTTCACAGCCTTTCCGTCGCTCTTTGAGCTTACGTTGCCGGGGCGGATAACCTTGATATGCGCCCCGGCAAGTTTACTCACAGCCTTAAACATCTTCATGCCCACGGGGTATAGCGTGAAATCGACATTTTCGCCATATTTCTCTCTATAGCCGTTGAGCGAAAGCAGCAGGCCTTTAAAGATATTGATATTATATGCTCCGCAAAGTCCGTCGTCAGAGCCAAACACCACGATTGCGATGTGCTTCACTTCGCGACTCTCAGTCAGAGGGGAAGAAAATTCGGCATCAGCCGACAAAAGGTTACCTATGATTGTTTGAATCTGAGCTCGAAATGGCAACAGCTTGCGCAACGACTGTTCAGCCTTGTGCATCTTTGCCGAGGATATCATCTTCATCGCTCCGGTAATCTTCTCGGAAGACTTGACCGATCCGATTCGTCCTTTCAACTCGCGTAATGTAGCCATCTTTCTGTTTTCTTTTTATTTGTATCGACTTGCAATTTCACTTGCCGCTTCCTTAAGTTTGGAAGTGACATCATCAGTGAGCTGACCGCTTTTTATCACATCCAGGACATCGCTCTGATATTTTGCATGAAGCAGTTGCAGGAACAGCTTTTCAAATTCAGCGACTTTGTCAAGGGGCACATTGCCAAGCAATCCCTGAGTACCGCAGAAGATCACAGCCACCTCGTCCTCAACCGCCATCGGGCTGTACTGAGGCTGGATGAGCAGCTGCTCGTTCTTACGACCTTTGTCTATGACACGCGCGGTCACAGGGTCGATATCACCGCCGAACTTGGTGAACGATTCAAGCTCACGGAACTGAGCCTGGTCGATTTTCAATGTTCCGGCAACCTTTTTCATTGACTTAATCTGAGCGTTACCACCCACACGTGACACTGAGATACCCACATTGATAGCGGGACGGATGCCTCGGTTGAACAGGGCTGTCTCAAGGAATATCTGACCGTCGGTGATAGAGATCACATTGGTCGGGATGTAAGCCGACACGTCGCCCGCCTGAGTCTCGATGATAGGAAGCGCGGTAAGCGAACCACCACCCTTCACCTTGTCCTTCAAAACTTCAGGAAGGTCATTCATTGAAGCGGCAACTTCCTGATTGTCGATAATCTTTGCGGCACGCTCCAACAGACGTGAATGCAGATAGAAGATGTCGCCGGGATATGCCTCACGACCTGAAGGACGCTTCAGGATAAGTGAGATCTCACGATATGACACGGCTTGCTTCGACAAGTCGTCATATACGATGAGCGCGTCGCGGCCGGTGTCGCGGAAATACTCTCCGATCGCAACTCCGGCAAAAGGAGAATAGTAGCGCATTGACGCCGAGTCAGAGGCGTTGGCGGCGACAACCACCGTATAGTCGAGGGCGCCATGCTCGCGCAAGGTTTGCACGATGGCAGCCACTGAAGAGGCTTTCTGACCTATTGCCACATAGATGCAATACACCGGTTTGCCCTCTTCATAATTTTTGCGTTGATTGATGATGGTGTCAATCGCAATGGCGGTTTTACCGATCTGTCGGTCGCCGATGATGAGCTCACGCTGACCACGGCCTATAGGCACCATTGAATCGACAGCCTTTATACCTGTCTGGAGCGGCTGCTTTACCGGTTGGCGGAAAATCACTCCGGGAGCCTTGCGCTCCAATGGCATTCTGAAAAGCTCTCCGGTGATAGGACCAGCACCGTCGATAGGTTCACCCAACACATTTATGACACGACCCAAGAGACCTTCGCCCACAGGAATAGAAGCAATCTCTCCAGTGCGGCGTACAGTCATATTTTCAGTCACGCGATCAATGTTGTTAAGCAAAATGACACCGACGTTGCTCTCCTCAAGGTTCATCGCAACGCCTTTCACACCATTTTCAAACTCGACAAGCTCATTAGAGAGGACGTTTTCAAGCCCATATACGTGAGCCACACCGTCACCTACTTCGAGAACCGTTCCAACCTCCTCGAAGCTCACCTTCTTGTTGACGCTTTCGAGCTGTTGTTTTAATACTTCCGATATTTCGCTTGGGTTAATCATTACTTTGTGTTAGTTGCTTAAAAGTTGAAGACGCAATTGTTTTAATTCATTGCTTACAGAAGCGTCGAGACGCTCGGAATTGATGTTGATCACAAAACCACCTATCAAGTCCGGGTCAATCGATTGAGTAAACTCCATGGAAGCACCGTTAAGATGCTTTTCCACGAGGTCATGAAGACGCTTAATCTCATCAGCGGGCAATTGTGCCGCAGTTACAATATTAACTTTATAGATGTTATTCTCGCGGCGATACAATGTCTCGTAGGACAAAGCCATCTGCCTGATAAGATCTATGCGGTTATTATCTTGGAGTAAGCGGAGAAAATCGACAAAACAAGTGTCGGTTTTACTATCGGCACAAGCGGCTGTAATGAGCAGCTTAGTCTTATCTTCGACCGGCACAAAAGGATTGGCAATGACTTGCTGGAGATTCTGCTCCCCGGCAAATGTGGCAGCCAAATGCTTCATAAGTTCATATACTCTCTGAGCCTGCCCTTTTTCAGTGGCAAACTTATAGAGCGCTTTAGCGTAACGATTTGGGACAAGACCTTGATCCATTGCGTTTAGTTTTTATTTTCGATTTCGTCCAACAGAGAATTCACCAATCGGCTCTGAGCTTTTTCATCGTCCAGTTGCTTTCTGACAACCTTTGCGGCGATTTCAAGAGCAAATGAGCTTACCTCGTCGCGGAACTGCAATTCAGCTTCCTTGCGAGCCTGCTCAATAGAGATCTTGGCTGCATCCATCTGCTTTTTAGCCTCTTTTGAGGCTTCGGCACGGGCTTCCTCGATAATCTGTGTTTTCATGCGGTCAGCTTCGCGGAGCATTTCCGCTTGCTGCTTACGCGCTTCATCAATATATTTCTCAGCCTCTTCGCGGGCGTGATTCAGTTGCTCCTGTGCGCTTTGAGCATACTCCACACCCTTGTCGATGAGGTCAGCTCGACCTTCAATCATCTTCATGATCGCAGGCCAACCCCACTTGGCGAGTACCAGAAACAGTATCGCAAAAGCGATAAACATCCAGAAAACCAAGCCCAATTCAGGCGTGAAAAGTTCCATAAGGAATGCTGGAGATTAGAGGAAGAAAGCAAGAAGACACACTACCACTGCGAAAAGAGCGACACCTTCCACAAGAGCAGCAATAACAATCATGTTACTACGGATATCTCCGGTAGCTTCAGGCTGACGTGCGATAGCTTCCATGGCTGAAGCGCCAATCTTACCGATACCGATACCAGCTCCGATAGCTGCTACAGCTGCACCAAGACATGCACCAATACCTAACAGGCCGTCGATTGCGGCTAAAATCATTGCTAACATAATAATTTAAATTTAAAGTTTAAGAATTTTATTTTGTTTTAATTTGTTCAACTGAAGCCTCTCCGCTTTCCTCATGCTTTTCATGATGACCCTCTTCCTGGGCGAGGGAGATGAAAAGTGTGGAGAGCATGGTGAACACGTAAGCCTGGATAAAGCTCACGAGCACATCAATGAGAAGCATGAATATCGAGAATAGCACTGACACTACCGTTGTCATTCCTGTCACGGCAGGACCGAGAGCCGCAAGAATGAATATCAGCAATGTGAGAACAATCACTATTATGTGACCACCCATCATATTGGCGAAAAGACGGATAGTGAGAGCTGCCGGCTTCGTGAACACACCGAATATCTCAATCACCGGCATGATTGGAATCGGGAATTTGAGCCACAGCGGAACATCGGGCCAGAAGATATCCTTCCAGTAATGTTTCGTGCCAAAGAGGTTGACGATGAAGAATGTGATCAACGACAACACCAATGTCACCGCTATGTTTCCTGTCAAGTTGGCTCCACCGGGGAATATTACGATAAGCCCCAGAAGATTCATGACCAGGATGAAGAAAAACACAGTGAGAAGATAAGGCGCGAATCTCGGAGCCTTCACCCCAAGAGTAGGCTTAACCACTCCATCATACACGAATATGATAAGCGCCTCGATGGCGCCTGTGAATTTGCGCGGAGCCTTATAGCCGGCTTTCTTATACCACATCGCCACTTGTAGTATCATCCATGACACCAGCAGGATGGTGATAAACAGAGCCAGCACATTTTTGGTGATCGACAGGTCGATGGGTCGGTATTCAACCATCTCCTCCTTGCCGTCGATCATCTCGGGACGCTCGCCGACAATTTTATTGTGCCACTTGCTATCCTTTCCGCCAAGACGGAATCCGTCATACTCAGCTCCATGCTGAATACGCGCGGAACTGAAAATGTGCCAATGTCCTTCGTAATCACGCACAATAACCGGCAGCGGAATGCGGAGGTCATGGCTGAATGGCACTTCCCATCCATAACCGTCGCCAAGGTGCTCGAAGATAATCTCCTTCGGAGACACCTCTTTGCCGTCGCCGGAAGCGGAAGCGTGCACGCGTGCCGGTGAAAGGATCACCGCACACATGATTGTCAGCAAAAATATTAAACGTCTCATATTAATAAATACACACTGATACCACATCTTTATCGACATCAACGAGTCCCCCTTCGACAGAGACCTCTCCCCTCTTTCCGTCATGTTCATAAACCACATTACCCTTCACAAGGGTGGAAATCAATGAGGCGTGATGGGGAAGCACCATGAAGGTTCCTTCAGCTCCCGGCAGCGACACACTGTCGACCTGTCCCTGAAACATTATGTTTTCAGCCGATATTATTTTTAGTATCATAGAGTTTTTACTTTATCATTTTACTTCAGCGAGCATCTTCTTACCCTTGGCGATAGCCTCGTCGATTGTGCCTACGTTGAGGAATGCCTGTTCGGGATACTCATCCATCTCTCCGCTGAGAATCATCTTGAAGCCACGGATAGTCTCGCTCAAAGGCACCATCACGCCGGGAAGACCGGTGAACTGCTCGGCAACAAAGAACGGCTGCGAGAGGAAGCGCTGAGCGCGACGCGCGCGGGCAACCACAAGCTTGTCCTCGTCAGAAAGCTCGTCGACACCAAGGATGGCGATGATGTCCTGAAGCTCGTTGTACTTCTGGAGAAGCTGTTTCACAGCCTGAGCTGTCTGATAATGCTCCTCGCCTATGATGTGCGGGTCAAGAATTCGCGAAGTGGATTCCAACGGGTCAACCGCCGGATAGATACCAAGCTCGGCAATCTTACGGCTCAACACTGTGGTAGCGTCCAAGAAGCTGAAAGTGGTAGCCGGAGCGGGGTCGGTCAAGTCGTCGGCAGGCACGTAGATAGCCTGGACTGATGTGATTGATCCCTGCTTGGTTGATGTGATTCGTTCCTGAAGGGCACCCATTTCCGATGCCAGCGTAGGCTGATATCCCACCGCCGAAGGCATACGTCCCAACAACGCCGACACCTCAGAACCTGCCTGGGTGAAGCGGAAGATATTGTCGATAAACAGAAGAATCTCCTTACCGCCGCCATCCTGATCGCGGAACTGCTCGGCTACTGTAAGACCGGAAAGCGCCACACGCAGACGAGCGCCCGGGGGCTCATTCATCTGACCGAACACGAGTGTCGCCTGAGAGTTTGCCACCTCTTCCATGTTTACATCGGCAAGGTTCCATTCGCCCTTGTCCATTCCTTCACGGAACTTGTCGCCATATTTCATTACGCCGCTCTCGATCATCTCACGAAGCAAGTCATTACCCTCACGTGTACGCTCACCTACACCTGTGAACACCGAGAATCCGTTATGTCCTTTGGCGATATTATTGATCAACTCCATGATGAGCACGGTTTTGCCTACACCGGCACCACCGAACAAACCGATTTTACCACCCTTGCTATATGGCTCAAGCAGGTCGATCACTTTGATACCGGTGAAAAGAATCTCCGTTCCGATAGTCAAGTCATCGAATGCCGGCGCCGGCTGATGGATGGGGCGTAAATCGTCACGTTTAAGTTCAGGCAGGTGGTCGATAGCCTCGCCTACTACATTAAGCAGACGACCTTTCACCTGCTCACCAGTGGGCACCGCGATAGGGCGTCCGAGGTTTTCAACGGTGAGCCCGCGGCGGATACCGTCGGTACTCTCCATGGCGACACAGCGCACAGTGTCTTCACCGATATGCTGCTCCACCTCAAGGATTAGTTCCTGACCGTCGGGGCGGTCAACTTTAAGAGCCGTGTAAATAGGCGGGATGACGTTATCCTTGCCCTCGAAAGTCACGTCGACTACCGGGCCGATGACCTGACTTACTTTTCCGAATTTATCGCTCATCTTGTCGAGAATCAGATATTAGAATTATTAATTGAGTGCTTTTAGAAATGCAATCCGTAACAGATAACAATTACCATCAGCACAAGGTTGGCTAAATTTATAGGAAGAAGATACTTCCATTCAAGGCTAAGGAGCTGGTCGATGCGAAGACGCGGGAATGTCCACTTGAACCAAATGATTACAAATGAGAGCACTACAGCCTTAGCAATGAACCATATCACAGAGGGGATGTAGTCCATCACATGATTGAACGCATCCCAACCGGGAATATGAAGAGGCATCCAGCCGCCGAAGAACAGCAGCGAAGCCACCCCGGCAACAATGAACAGATTCAAATACTCAGCGAGATAGAAGAATCCGAAGTGGATACCGGAATACTCGGTGTGATAACCGGCAGTAAGCTCACTCTCTGCCTCAGGAAGGTCAAACGGACCACGGTTGGTCTCGGCTGTACCGGCTATGATATAGATAATGAAAGCAATGATAGCGGGGATGTGGCCCGACACTATGAACCACATATCCTTCTGCGCCATGCAGATGTCGGTGATCGACATTGAGCCTGCGAATGCCACCATCGTGATAACAGACAAGCCTATTGAAAGCTCGTAGCTGATCATCTGCGCGCCTGAACGCAACGCACCGATCAAAGTGAACTTATTGTTACTTGACCATCCGGCGAGCAATATACCAAGCACTCCTATTGAAGAAACGGCAACAAGGAAGAAGATTCCAATGTTGAAGTCTATCACCTGAAGACCGTTGCCCCACGGCAGAACAGCGAAACACAGCATCGAAGCGATGATCACAAGATAGGGGGCGAGAGCAAACAGGAACTTGTCGGTATACTTCAAGGAGATCAACTCCTTGATAAGTATCTTGAACATATCGGCTACACTCTGGAAGATTCCGGCGGGTCCCACACGGTTAGGTCCAAGGCGGCACTGGAACGCAGCGCAGACTTTTCGCTCAAAGTAGATGTAGAACAATGCTAAAAGCGCGTAAGCCAACAGGAGCACAACTCCTATCAGCACACACTCGATCACCACTGTCAGCCAGGGTGCGCAAAAACCGTTAAGCCATTGATTGAGCCAGTCGGCTCCTTTTGATAAATCGTACATATCGGTTTATTGGTTTATTATCTGTCAATATCAGGCACGACATAGTCGAGCGTACCTCCAATAGTTATCAAATCGGCGATTTTGCCGCCACGTGTGATGTGATCCACCACTCCGGCAAGATTCATGCACGGCGAGTTGTATTTAACACGCCACGGAGTGTTGGCGCCACGGCTTTCGATGTAGACACCAAAAGCGCCGCGGCTTGCTTCCACCTGCTGGAACCAGTGTCCTTCGGGGAGCTTGATCACCTTAGGCACCTTAGCGCAGATGTCGCCTTCAGGAATCTTATCGATAAGCTGCTCTATGATGCGGCAAGACTGCTTGATCTCCTCGACACGTGCTATGAATCGAGCCATGCAGTCGCCCTCTTCGAGCACCACTTCGTCAAATTCAAGCTCATTGTATATGCCGTAGGGAGTGGTCTTGCGCACGTCGCACGCCCATCCCGAAGCACGTCCGGCAGGACCGGTGACGCCATAGGATATCGCATCGTCCTTGGAGAGCTTACCGACACCCACCATACGGTTGTGAGCGATGACGTTGCCGGTGAACACGGTGTTGTACTCCTTGATAGCCTTAGGCATTATTTCGAGCAAGTGCTTCACATCCTTCACAAAGTCAGCGTCAAGATCCTCCATTACGCCGCCGATGCAGTTGTAGTTGAAAGTCATGCGAGCGCCGCAGGTCTTCTCAAAGATGTTCAATATCGTCTCGCGCTCGCGAAGAGTGTAGAACAACATTGTGGTTGCACCCAAGTCCATACAGAATGTTCCCATGAACAGGAGGTGGGATGATATACGCATCAACTCATCCATGAGCACACGTATAACTTGCGCGCGGCGCGGCACCTCGATTCCAAGAGCCTTTTCGATGCAAAGGCAGAGGCAATGACGGTTCTGCTGAGCGGAAAGATAGTCAAGACGGTCGGTGAAATGCAGGTTTTGCGGATAACCAAGCCCTTCACCAAGTTTTTCAATACCACGGTGTATATAACCAAGGTACAGGTCAATTTTCTTTATAGTCTCTCCGTCCACGGCTGTGCGGAAACGCAACACACCGTGAGTGGCGGGGTGCTGAGGACCGATGTTTACCACGAAATCCTCAGGCTTGAATATTGTAAGTTCTTTTTTTACTATACTTCCGTCGGGTTCTTCAACGTAGCTCACGGTAGTGTCCTCCACCGCTTCATGGTCGAGGCGCACAGGATTGATGTTGGGAGAATCGTCGTAGTCCTTACGCAAAGGATATCCCACCCAATCGTTTCTCAAGAACAGACGTCGCATATCGGGATGGTTGATGAACTTGATCCCGAAATAGTCATAGACCTCACGCTCATAAAGATTAGCCACCGCCCAAAGGTCGGAAATAGAGTGGAGCATGGGATTTTCGCGGTCGTCGGTAGCGACTTTCACCGACACATGAGTGTCATGCACGGTCGATGTGAAATAGTACATACACCCGAGAGTCTCGGTCCAATCCATACCGATCAGTGCCACGAGATAATCAAAGTGCAGTTCCGGATCCTCTTTCAGCGTCTTGGCAAGGCTGTGCCACTTGCTGTCGGAGATACTCACCGTCAACCACTCCCCATCCTCAAATACTGCATCAGGGAACAATGAGGCTATCTTTTCCTTAACATTTGCCATATTTATATACTGGAGCGTTAATTCTGTTTAGTTATTGTTATTGAGGTCCTCTTCAGGATGCGCAGCCAAAAATTCAGCACGCTTTTCCTGACGGTTCACACCTCCGAAAAATTTCTCTACCTTCACCTTGCGTGACAATTGCATGATACCGTATATCATAGCCTCAGGACGCGGAGGGCAGCCGGGCACATAAACATCGACCGGAATAATCTCCTCAACTCCTTTAACCACATGGTATGAATTTTTGAAAGGACCGCCTGAAATGGCGCAACCGCCACACGCGATGACGTATTTAGGCTCGGCAAGCTGATCGTAAAGGCGACGAACCACCGGAGCCATGCGATGAACGATAGTTCCGGCAACCATCATGAAGTCGGCCTGGCGTGGTGAGGCGCGAGCCACTTCCCAGCCAAAGCGCGCCATGTCGTAGCGCGCCGCTCCAAGCGATATAAACTCAATACCGCAGCAACTGGTTGCGAATGTGAGCGGCCATAAAGAGTTACTGCGCCCCCAGTTGATTACATTGTCAAGAGTGCCGACGATGACATTCGTGCCATTGTCTTTCAACTCCTTCACCAATGATTCAATATACTCATTGTCTTTCCATTCGGAATACGGCATTCCTTGAGCTGTTACTTCCATTCAAGAGCTCCTTTCCGCCAGGCATAGCACAAGCCCAGCACTAAAATTCCAAAAAACACCGCTATACACAATAAGCCGTCAACGCCTAATGAACGGACATTGACAGCCCACGGATAGAGGAATACCGTCTCTACATCAAACATCAGGAACAAAATGGCGTAAAGGTAATATCCGACCTTAAACTGTGCCATACTTGCTCCTCGCGTAGGAATACCGCACTCATACGCCTCGCCCTTCTGGGGATTGTAGGACTTCGGAGAAATAAGTCCCGCTACAATCAATGCCAAAGCGACAAGGGCCACACCGGTCAATGCCGCTACAACAGCGAGCGTAGAGTTCTGAATACCAAAGATTAGTGATACCATAAATTTTGTTATCTATTCTTGTAAAGCTGCATTACTATGCAACATTGCACTGATTTTTTCTCAAATCTTCTGCAAATATACCAATTTTTTTCAGAACGCCTAAATATACCTGTCAAAATTTACAGATTTTATATAAGCAAAAAGAATCGCTGATTATCAAACGGCACTATATAAAACGAGCACGGCACACCTCACGGTGTACCGCACTGCAATCAATCCTATGAAAAAATACGAGGAAAGAGAATATCTTGTTTTTAACCAGTTTTTTAATTATTGTTTGTGTTACCGCCGGTCGAGGTCGATGACAGAACATTCTTAAGAGTTGTCTGAACTTGATAGTCAGCAGTATTTCCGTCTTTGTCAATCTCGCGCCACACGAATGACACTGAGTAATCTCCGCCCACTTTTCCTGTTCCGGAAAGATTCAAAATCTTGTAGGCGCTCAAGGCTTCCTGATCTGAAACTCTCTTATACACCGGCAATTCAGTGGCAGAGAATTGCAGGCGATCGCCCACGATCTTGAATTTAATATTCTTGGTGGCAACATCCTCAACCACAGCATCATCGCCACTCTTGAATTCGGCGTTAGCCATCAAGAAGTTGATGCTTCGGTTAGCGGTGTTGATATCAGCCTCATTAATCTGTATCTGGAAAAGATTCTTATCAGCCTGTGATGTGGTGACAGTCTCTCCGTCGGGAGCTACAGAGTTGGTGATGCTGTAGAATACCTGAGCGCGGTTCATAGCCAAAATATCGGTATTCGCATCTTTTGCGGTGAAAGTGGTGTTCATCCAAGGGCCGTCAATTCCGCAAACGAGCTTAGTTGTTGCCTGAGAGCTGCTTGAAAGCTTGAAACCGGAGTTTGTGCCTGACAGCACCAAGTTATCATATTTGACCGATGTGGTATTGCCCATTCCCGGAACCAACAGTTTGTTGGCGGTAATGCTGCAATCAGCCGCATTTGAATAGTCAAGATGGAACTCAGCATCGCCTATTGAATATGCCTCGCCTGATGCAGAAGTCGCATAGAAAAGCATGCTCATGGAAAATTCCTGAGTGTTGGATCCTCCACTGTCACACGATGTCATAAAGAACATCGACAGAGCGGCAAAAGATAAATATTTAAGCATTTTCATTTACTTTTATTCAGTTATTAATTTAAAAATTCATACGCAGGGTAACTCCCGCACGCATCGGTTTTCCTTTCTGCAGAAAAGCGTTCCCAATACTAACGAAATAAAATGTGTCATATTGCGCATCGGTAAGATTTTCTCCCCACACCGTGAGAGAGCAATCATTGTGGACAGCCGTGACAGAAGCTCCAAGAGTGGCGTAAAACGGTTGCTTTACGGTGTTGGATTCATTCCACATTATATCGCCGGCTCCGCGACAATTCACATCAAATTTCACCTCGTTCACCCATCCTTTGACGGGCTGCGTATATTTTACGTTTGCAAAAATAGTGTTTTTCGGCGAATATGGAATATATTTTCCCTTATAATTTTCAACACCATCGTCATATTTAACGAATTTTGCATTTGTGTAACCGTATGCAACATTTAGATCCCACCGGTCAACGGGCGAATAACTCATTGACAGCTCGGCACCATAGCTACGTGTTTTGCCCGCATTTGCCATGATTCGTCCGGTGGTGAGTCCGTCGGGGAAAGATGTCAGCTGCTGGTCGCGGCAATCGATGTAGAATAGCGCCGCCTGCCCTCTGAGCTTGCCGTCGAGCAATAACAAGTGGGCACCCACCTCATAATTCCAGCTGTATTCCGGCTTATATGACATGATTTTTTCGGCATCATATTTTTCAGGCGTGCCCATCGCGCTCATCAGCTTCTGCTGGAGCACATCGCTGAACATTTGAGTATTGTAGCCTCCGCTCTTATATCCTCGCGCCACCGACATATACACGTTGGAAGCCGGAAGCGAGGGAATATTGTAGGTCACCGACACCTTGGGGAGCACTTCCACAAATGTGTCGCTCAGCTTGTCATTGTCCTTCAAGTCGACCGCTATATCCTCCCTAACCGGCACCCAGGTATCCCCCATTTTCCTCGACACGGTGAACGCCGTCTCGCAGTCGCTATAGTATTTTAATGTGTTTTTCTCCACGTCAAGCCTGATCCCTGCCGAAAAGTCCCAGGCTCCGGCTCGATAAGAGCTCTGGTGATACACCGCCACCCCCCATACCGGATTACGGAAACGGCTGCCGAGCCTTATCTCGTCGTCATCGCATGACAGCATCATGCCCATGGGATTCATTCCCTTGTTGGCGTTATCCAATATCAGATTGTCGATGCCATCCTTCTTGAATGTCACCGGCGCCTCCATGCGCGTTTTCTTATAGAATCCAAACAATCCCGCAAGCCAGCTATAGGCTCCGGCTGTTCCTTTGCCGATGAAATCCTGAGTCAACGCCCATTCATGGCGTTTCTGAGTCAGCGTAAAATAAGATAGCGGCAGGAAGTCCTGGTCGAGAGTCATATTGTCATCGACATACTGGAAGCTCGTAATGCTCGACAGCTCCACATTCCCAAGATTCAACTTGACAGTAAGCCCGTCGGTCACTCCCGTGCGACGGTAAAAGCAGGTATCGTTATAGTTTATTTCACCACGGTCAATATTCTCGTAGGGGTAACCGCTCTGCTCCGACCATGAAAAAGAAGCGGCATTTTCGATCTTGAGATTAGCAGCCGGATACCACACAGTTTTCCAGCGCGCGGCAGCCTGTTGCTCCTTTCCGCAGTCGCTGCCATTATATTTATTAGTGAAATATCCGTCGCTTCTTCCATAAAAACCGGTCACAGCCATGGCGAACCGCGAAGAGAGTTTATCATAATATCCCACCGACGCGCGGAAGCTGTTGGCAGTCCCGTACTCCAGCATGGATCTCAAGCCCTGATATTTCATGGGCGAGAGCGTGTACACATTGACCAAGCCGCCCATGGTGTTGCGTCCGTACAGAGTGCTTTGCGGTCCTCGCAACACCTCTATCCGGTCGATATCCTCAATGTCGAAGTCATATCCGTCCTTATTAAGGAATGGCACGTTATCAACATTGAATCCCACTACCGGCTGGTCGATCCTCGCCCCCATCCCCCTCACGTAGATGGTGGATGTCATGCGTGAGCCATAATCAGGCACGTAAAAATTGGGCGACACCTCGCTCATATTTTTTATTGTCTTTATATTCAGACTCTCAATCAGCGGCGCTGTGACGACTGTCGACGCCACAGGCATCCTGTCGATTGTCGGCGCCCCTTTTATAGCGGTCACCGACACTTCATTCAATGTGAGGGTGGTATCGGGCGCTTCATCAGCTAAAGCCGCCCCGGAAAATGCACTGAGAACAACTGCTAAACCTAAACTCTTCATAACAGCGCAAAATTAATACAGAGGAGTCTTATCCACAATCCCTATATGTAGTGAATTGCAACCGAACAATTCGACGCCCTAATTTGTCATCTTATAAAGTATATTTAATCTCATTGCATTATGTTTAATATCCCGATGTCTATTTCACCAGCCCAGTCCTCTTCACAGGCGGACATAGCATTGCAAAAATTCGCGCCTGACGCACACGACACGACTTACACCGTGGCGACATATCTGCTCGACATATCCGACTGGATATTAGGGTTTGTAGGACTTTCAGGCAACAAAGTTGCCGAAACCTGGGTATATGCCATTGTAGTGCTGGCTATATCCATGGTGGTGGGTTACATCACCAAATGGATCATACTCGGACTGCTCAGGCGGTTTGGCAAAAAGCTGTCAAGCGATCTTTACAGTTACCTGACCGGAGAATTCTTTTTCACCAAATTGTGCAGGATGATTCCCGCACTCACCTTCCTCATCCTTATACAGGTGACACTCGTTGAAACCCACACACAGGTGGCGGGGCTTCTCACTAAACTCACACTGCTGTATGTGATCTATGTGACCGGAGTGGCTCTGACCGCGCTCGTAAGCGCTATCTGGAAGCACATCGACGCTCAGCGAAACACCAAGCATCTACCTCTCAACGGACTCATACAGCTCATCAAAGGCATTATATGGATGGTCATCCTGATCATCGCGGTGGCTATCATCGTCAACAAATCGCCAGGATCGCTTCTTGCCGGACTTGGAGCCTTTGCCGCAGTGTTGATGTTGATATTCAAAGACAGCATCCTCGGGCTTGTTGCCGGCGTGCAGCTCTCCGAGAACGACAGTCTCCATGTGGGCGACTGGATCAAAATCAACGGCACCGACGCCAATGGCACCGTGATCGAGGTGTCGCTCACAGCGGTCAAAGTGCTCAATTGGGACAAGACCACCACGAGCGTGCCCCCCTACAGCCTCGTCAGCGGAAGTTTCACCAACTACCGTTCAATGCAATTGAGCAACACCCGCCGCATACAGCGCAGCTATGTGATAGACTATGACAGTATCCTGCCGACAACTCCCGAGATGCTGGAATCGTTAAGAAAAGTGCCATTCATGGATGAATACATCACCAAGAAGTTGGCACAGAAAGCCGCAGGCAAAGTCGAGGACGTGAACAATTCAGAAGGACTCGTCGACGGCACCATCGACACCAACCTCGGACTGTTCCGAGCCTATGTGAGGATGTGGCTTGACGCATCACCTTACGTGTCGCACGATGACACTTGCTTCGTGTCAACGCTGCAGCAGACCGAAAACGGCGTTCCACTTCAGATTTACTGTTTCACCTCCACATCATCCTGGCTGCCTTACGAGGCTATGATGGACACCATCTTCGAGCACATCTCGGCTATGATGATACCGTTCCAGCTCATCGCTTACCAGGCTGCATCGGGACGCGACACAATCCTCGAAGGATTTGTCACCTCACAGGATCCGCAGAAAATCTACGGAATGCCACAACCGCTCTTCAAGAGCAATGCGCTGGACGATGTCACCGGCACCACCAACGAAGAGTCGGGAGCGACAGGAACCCAACCCACGACCGGGTCCAATTCTTAATGAAAGTGAATAATATTCATTAGCTTTTGTTAATTCACGGCAATTAAGTAAATTTGGCATCAGAAACAAACCACGCCAATATATTAATGAGCACCGAAACGATAAAAGATGACCCTAAACTCATAGAACGGCTTCGCGACAGTTCCACCTGCCGCGAAGCGTTTGGCGAAGTCATCCAACGCTATAGCGAGCCGTTATATTGGCAAATAAGACGCATGGTTGAAAACCATGACGATGCCAACGATTTGCTCCAAAATACATTTATGAAAGCATGGAGTTCAATCGAGAATTTCCGTGGCGACGCCAAGTTGTCGACATGGCTTTACAAAATAGCAATCAACGAAAGCATCTCCCACCTTGCCCGTGAGAGAAAACGCCTCCACCTGTCACTCGATGACGAAGAGTCGCATCTTGTGGACCTTATAGAGTCAGACACGTTTGTCGACGGCGACGAACTCGCCCTCAAGCTGAGGAAAGCCATAGCTACTCTCCCCGAGAAGCAGCGTATCGTGTTCAATATGCGTTACTACGATGAGATGAAATATGAGGATATGTCGGAGATACTCGGCACTTCAGTCGGAGCATTAAAGGCATCCTATCACATCGCCGCAAAAAAAATTGAACAATTTTTTGCCGAGAATGATTAAACCTATGAGCCGTGATTAAGTCAAAGAATTGAAACAACTATAAAAAGCATCAATAATGAAGGAAAAACAAGATATACTGGATCGGATAGGCCGTCGCTCGGGAATGACGGTTCCGGAACACTATTTCGCTGATTTTTCGGCAGAAATGATGTCTCGCCTACCTGAAAAGCCGGTCGAATCGAGCGGGAAAGTATTGCCTCGCAGCGTGTGGCAACGCGTGCGTCCGTATATTTATCTCGCGGCGATGTTCAGCGGCGTGTGGTTAATGATGTGGTTGTTCAACGACATAAGCGGACGCGTAGGCAACCCGTCCATGGAAGACAATCCCATACTGGCGGAAGGTTTCTCCAACGACCAATTCTTTGACTCCTACATATCCAACGAGGTCGACCAATATGACCTGCTTGAAGATATGTATAACGATGGCGTTACACTTACGAGTTTTCAACAATTATGATATTTATGAGACGATTCACGATTCTCTCACTGCTCATGCTCTTAGTCTCTACAATGAGCTTGCACGCCGCCGATAACCGCGACAAGTGGTTCAAGGAATTGCGTCAATATAAACAGGAATTCATGACAAAAGAGCTTGGACTCACAAAAGAACAGCAAGCCAAGTTTTTTCCTGTTTACTCGGAGATGACACGGAAGATAATGAAATTGAATGACGATACACGAGCTCTTGAAAACAAGATTGACAAGAGCAAAACCGAGGTATCAGACGTTGAATATGAAAAAGGAGCCGAAGCGTTGTTGGAATTAAAAGCCAAAGAGGCTAAAATAGAGGCTGAATACTATCAACGGTTCAAGCAGATTCTCACACCCAAACAGATGTATCTGCTCCCTAAATCCGAGAAAAAATTCACGCGTCAGCTTATGCGCCACCACAACAAGGCGAAGACAGCCCCCAAGCGTCCCAAGACGGCATCTGTCCCCTGTGGCAACTGCAACGCGTAGCCATCTCAACACAATCCTCTCATACAGATACTTTCCACCGGGAGGTATCTGTTTTTGTTTTACACCACACCCCATCACGTCATGAAAAAATTATTTATAGCATTTACTATTCTCTATTCACTTGTAATGAACGCACAAAACCTACCAAAGCAACCTGACTTCGCCTTCCCCAAGAAAGTGAAAGCAGAGGCTATCGCCGACTACAAGAAAGCGATGCTCGACAATGACGGCGACCGAATCGTCAATTCACTCGTCGCCTACGAGCTATCCGTAGCTTCAATCGACCGCGACAGCGTCTCACAACCCCTTAAACTTATAGCCGAAACGGCAACCGCCACCGACGCGTCCACCTCGGCTATTCTCAATATTCTTCTCGCCGACATCTACTCCGACATCTACACATCGGCACGCTACAAATATGATCGCCGCGAACTGCCGGAAAACGATGCGCCTGAGGACTTTCTGTTATGGAGCGGCGACCAGTTCAAACTGAAAATCAGTTCACTCATTGACTCAGCATTAACGTCGCCTGATGCTCTTAAAGCCACAAAACTGACGAAATATCCGCGTTCAATCAAGACCGACAGCCAAACTCTCGCCTTCTATCCCACGCTCTATGATTTTGTGGCAACAAAAGCCATAAAGCTGCTTAACCGGCTGTCGCCCATGCAACATGATTTTTCCATAAATCTGCTGTGCCGCTACGATTTTTACACAAAGCTCTCGTTCAATTATCAAGATCCTGTAGCCCGACGCATATTGGATCTGTATCGTGACCTGCTGGTATTCCATGAAAATGATGCCGCTCCATTCATAATCACCGACATCAACCGCATCAACTTCATCTCCTCCAATATTTTCCAGGACGGGGACACCGAACCGCAAGAATCAAAAAGGACCGATCTGCTGTATGCGCTCTATGACCGCTACAAGTCATCGCCATATTCAGGCGAAGCGCTTATAGAACTTGAACGTCCTGAACCCACCGACTCCACAGCAACCGAAAAATATTTCAAGACCCTGTCGGCATACGCATCGGCTCATGCCGGATATTTCCGCGTCAACTGCATCAAAAATTCGCTTGCCACCATCACAACCCCCTATATTGAGCTCTCATTCCCCCGCACCATTGTTCCGGGAACGAAAATGAAAATAACCGTAAAGGCTTTCAACACGCCAAAGTATGAATTGCAAGTCTACAAGGTGCCCTACTCCTCCCATTCGGCAAAAGTGAATGGAAGGACGCCGATGAAACGCCTGAACCGCAGCTTCACGGGAAAAGCTCCTTTCTTCAAAACCTGCGAAGAGTTTCTGACATTGGACGAGCCCGGAACCTATGCCATAGTGCCGGTAATCAACGGCACATCACCCGTACCGGGATATTACGAGGTCACTCAATGCACGAATCTCACTGCCACTACAGCCACATTTGCCGGAAAGACGTGGGGATACGCCACAAATCCTCTTACCGGAGCCCCTGCAGTAAATGATGTCAAATTCATTGTAACAGGCAACAGAAACGTGGTTGCCGGGAAACTGCCGGCAACAGCCGACGGCATCACGCCAATCACGCTAAAAGGCAATTTCATGTATGCCACATCAGGCAATGACCGTTCCGGCGACACCTATATATTAAACTCCTCGCCATTATCGACCAAACCCGTCTATGACATAACCGCATTCACCGATCTTGCGCTTTACCATCCCGGCGACACGGTGCAATGGAGCGCGGTGGTACAACGCAGCGTCAACAACGTGACTGAAACAGTGCCGTTGATCAAAATCGAAGCCACCCTCCGGAGCGCCAACTATGAGCTGATTGACACCGTGATTTGCATGACCGATGATTTCGGGAGAGTCCGCGGTGAATTCAAAATACCCCAAGAGGGTCTCACCGGATATTACTCCATACAGTTCCGCCACATCGACTCAGCCGGAAAGCCATCAACCTATGGCTCCAAAAATTTCATGGTGTCGGACTACAAGCTCCCCACTTACTCGGTGGAGATAACCGATGTGCGTCGCGACTACCCCTCAAAAGGAGATGTGACCATTGACGGAACAGCAAAAAGCTATTCCGGATTCCCGCTCGGAGATTGCAGCGTTGCCGTGAATCTCAGCGGAATTAAATATTCATGGTGGATGCGGTCGATTCAAAAATCATTCTATTCGACAGAAACAGCCACCTCATCCGACGGAAAATTCTCGGTCACATTCCCCTCGGAGCTGCTTTCGTCATCGCCCATCGAAGGAGGAATGTATGAAGCGGAATTCACCGCCACATCGCCGTCAGGAGAAAACCGGTCGGCAACAAGAGCGTTCTCCCTCGGAACCCCCTATCTGCTAAATGCATCAGTGCCCAAGAATATTGACGCGTCAAAACCGTTCAGATTCTCCGTTGAACTCACCGATCTCATGGGCAAGCCGGTCAACAACCCCGTAATCTACTCAATCATCAAAGACAATGACACCATCGCATCGGGCAGAGTGAACGACAAAGCGCTGTCAGTCAATCTTGACGATGTTCCATCAGGAACTTATGACATCACCTTCTTCACACTCGATTCATCGCTTGCCAAGCCATATACCGCAAAGGGAATCAACATATACCGTCCGGACGACGCGCTTCCGCCGGCAACCAAAGAGCCGATATGGCTACCCGAAAACAGATATGTGATATCGTCACGCAAAGTCTCCGTACTCTATGGAACAAGGGCGGAAGCCTGCCACATACTGTGCGCCATAGCCTCACGTGACTCTCTTCTTGAACAGAAATGGGTCGAGGTAAAGCCGGGAATGCATCACTTCGATTACGAACTGCCCGAAGGAATTGATGAAGCGACAATCACACTATACGCTGTCAACAACTACCTTTCATCGTTGCATTCAGTCAATGTGATCCACGATGAGTCAATAAAAAGCATCGACCTTTCCATAGAATCTTTCCGCGACAAAATTGTTCCCGGAGAAAAAGAGAGATGGACCCTGAAGGTGGCTGACCGCGCAGGCAACGGCACACGCACAGCTGTAATGCTCGATATGTATTGCAAAGCGCTGGATGAGCTATTGCCATATTCTATGCAATTGATGCGGATAAACACCGGAATGAACCGATTCCGCATCGCAACACCGTCACACTTCGGCAACACGACAAGCTACCTTTCAGGCAAAGGCTCGCGGCAGCTGAAATGCCGGAATCTGCTCTCTCCGGAAATACAACACTGGAACCGCCCGTATTATCTTGAAGAGATACTCAACACCGTGCGCACAACTTCGGCAAGGCTGTACGCTTCAGGAGCGAGCGACATGATGTACAAAAAGGAGGCTCTGAATGGAGTAAGAGATGAAGTCGCCGAGGATGCTGTGGAAATGGAAGCTGAAGCACCGATGGCTGATGCCGGAGCGGCAGCACAGGCACCTGTAAATGACGACTTCCAGTATCGCCCAGCTGAAATGCCGCTTGCGTTCTTCGAGCCGTCACTCACAACCGGAGAGGATGGCACGCTGGAATTCTCGTTCACCGCGCCCAATGCCAATACCACCTGGCATCTATGCGCTCTGGCGTTCACCTCCGATATGCTGACATCGTCACTATCACGTGAGATAATCTCCTCAAAACCGGTGATGGTCCAACCCAATCTTCCGAGATTCCTGCGCGCCGGTGACAAAGCGATCGTCAGCGCCATGGTCATGAACAATTCCGAAACAGATCAAACCGTAATGACTTCGGTAGAAATATTCAATCCTGTCACCGGAGAGATAATTGACCGCGTAAACTACTCCGACACCATTGCCGCCGGAAAATCAGCAACCATAAACACCGACGTCACCGCACCTGTCGACGATGCGATGCTTGGCTACCGCATAAAGTCATCCATGGGCAGCTATGCCGACGGCGAGCAGAGCCTGCTTCCTATACTATCCTCAGTGGCTCCGGTGATCGACACGACACCTTTCTACATTCCGGCTACCGAAAACAAGTTTGACCTGAAGCTGCCCGAAATCAATAAGGACGCCACCGTGACATTGCAATACTGCAACAATCCGGTATGGTATGTGGTGACGGCTCTGCCAGGCTTACGCAAAGACGACAATACCGACGCACTGTCGCAGAGCGCGGCAATATTCTCGGCTGCGGTTGCCGAAGGAATCGTTTCGAAGGATAAGGAGATTGCGGCTGCTTTAAAAGAATGGACTGCCAATCCCGAAGATTCCACCCTCACCTCGATGTTAAGCAAAAACAGCGATCTGAAAACAATGCTGCTGAATGCGACACCCTGGGTGATGGACGCGAAGAACCAGACCGAGCGTATGGCACGGCTTGCATTATTGTTTGACAAATCAGAAATAGAATCAACCTATTCTTCGGCAATCAAGCGCCTGTCGTCGCTCGAATGCGCAGGCGGAGGATGGGCATGGACCGAGCAATATAAAGAGCCGTCGCATTGGATCACACTTAACATACTCAGCAATCTTGGACGAGCGCGCCAACTGGGTTTCGGTCCCAACAACGCGAAACTCACCAATATGGAAACAAGAGCCGTGGGATATCTTGACCGCGAGGCGGCACGGACTCTGAAAGAAAATCCAAAAGCGACAGCACTCGATTATCTTATAACCCGTGATTATTACTCATCGATCGCCGTTCCATCAGGAGCGCGAGGCATCATCAGCAACACTATCGCAGCCGTGCGTAAGGACTGGAAAAACTATGATATTCCGATGAAGGCAATCGCCGCGATTGTTCTGCACAATCACAATGAAAAAGCCACCGCTCAGGAGATCATAGCCTCATTGAAGGAATATGCGATCACATCTCCCGAAAAAGGGATGTGGTGGCCTTCTCTTGACAACATGACCGCATGGTCTATGGGCAAAATCACAGCCACGTCACTGGCTCTTGAGGCATTCACCACCGTAAATCAGTCGTCGGAGGATATCGACCTGATACGTCAATGGCTCATTCTGCAAAAGGAGTCAAAGGACTGGGGCAGCTCAGTGGCAACAACCGATGCCATCTATTCAATTCTTTCCTGCGGATCTTCATGGGTGAAAAAATCGAGTCTCCCCGAAATAAAGATAGGCAGAAAGGCTATCAAGCTTAACGAGACCGATTCGCGACTCGGATATGCGCGCACCGACATCTCAGCGCTCCATCCATCGAAAGGCACTCTTGCTGTGTCGTCCCACGATTCAATTCCATCGTGGGGAGCCATATTCATTCAATATAAGAGTGAAATTTCCGAGATAAAGGCGAGCGGATGTGAAGATGTGGCTATCAACAAGCAGCTATTCAAAAAAGTGACCGATTCGACCGGAATAAAATGGGTAGCAGCCGATTCAATGACGGTGGGCGATGTGATTCAAGTGAATATAACCATCGAAACCAAGCGCGACATGGATTATGTGGTGATAACCGATGACCGCGGCGCCTGCTTCGAGCCGGTGGAACAACTCCCGTCTCCGATATTCTCGGAAGGGATCTGCTTCTACCGCGAGAACCGCGACGCATCGACCAACATATTTGTGAACCATCTACCCAAAGGCACCTACAGGCTCAGCTACGAGCTTAACGTGAACAATGCCGGTGTCTATTCAGCCGGTGTAGCAACGCTTCAAAGCCAATATGCCCCGGCGATGACGGCACATTCTTCAGGCTCGATAATCACTGTCGGCAGATAATTGCAAGACAAGAGATGCTGTGTCAAAAAGGCACAGCATCCTAAAAAAGCAGCCGGACACTCAAGCATCATGCTCATAGTGTCCGGCTGCAATATTTGGTAGTTGTTTATAACTCCAGTCGGGAATGTCATTAATGTGCTGACGAATCAGATTCCGGGGCTTTGTCAATCAATTCCATGAACTGGTCAAGCTTCGGAGTTATGATAATCTCGGTGCGGCGGTTGCGCTGACGACCAAGGTCGGTGGTGTTGTCGGCGATAGGATTATACTCTCCACGTCCGCCGGCTGTTAGACGCTGCGGATTCACACCGAAATCATTCTGCAACACTTGCACCACTGATGATGCACGAAGAGCCGAAAGGTCCCAATTGTTGCGGATATTAGTCTGAGAGATGGGCACAGTATCGGTGTTGCCCTCCACAAGCACATCATAATCGCCATAGTCAGTTATGATTTTCGCTATTTTGCTCAAAGTCTCCATAGCACGGCTGTTTATTTCATAGCTTCCCGAGCGGAAAAGCATATTGTCGGCAAGCGAAATATAAACCACACCCTTCAACACCTTGATGTCAACTTCACGGAGCTCGTCGCGTGTGAGTGAGCGAGTCAGATTATTGGTCAACACCATGTTCAGCGAATCTGACTTAGACTTTGCGTCAACAAGCTGCTTGATATACTGATTTGACGCGTTTATCTCATCCACAAGTTTTGAGATATTGATACTACCCTGCGCACTCTGACGGAGGCTCTGGTCAAGCGAGTTTTTCAAATCGGCGTAACCTTTTTTGAGGTCATCAGCCTGACTGCGGGCATCATCAAGACGCTCCTGAAGATTGCGGCTTGTGGCATTACACTCCGTAAGGTCCAACTGTGACTGGTTATAATCCTTGCTCAGAGAATCATAACGGTCTTGAAGTTGAGCGTACTTCTTAGAGCTCACACAACTTGAAAGTGTCAGAACTGAAATCACACCGAGAATAACCGGAATACGTACTTTCATAAAATTTTAGTTATAATTGTTATATTTGATCCTTTGATTTGACCGACAAAGGTACGGAATTATTCGTTTAGTTATAACGTCTACATGGGTTTAAATTGTTTTCATAACACTCACAAAAATGCCCAACTGTTAAAAAGAGTTAACTATTGAAATTTTTAAGCACATATTTTTGGTAAATTAAATTTAATCCGTACCTTTGTAACAGTTTTTCATGGTATTAGATTTAAGGTAAAAAGATTATTCGTCGTGATGACGAGTATTTTTTTTTATTATCCTATCCGAAAATTCCCCCAAAAAGACATAAACCGAAAGTATATAGTAATAAAGTATATAGTAATACTGTCGGGGTTAAAAGTTGAAATACGGAATCCCCGCCGGCAACGATAGCAGCTTCGTGTTGGTGGCCTGTGCACGGGAGCCAATTTCAAGCAGTCTTCCAGATCATTTCCTGAAACTTAGCGAAATATATTTCGGGCGACTCCATCTGCTTCCGCTGTCGTTGTCGGTCGG
>CAJUTE010000031.1 GCA_910589555.1 uncultured Muribaculum sp. | reverse complement strand
ATCTTCATTTTTGCAAAAGTCTCAAATGAAAATCTTAAGTTAATAGCATTGGGCTGAATCCGGAGGATTCGTCTTTTGGTAGCCCGGGGCCGAGCCAAAGGCGAGACCCCGGGTTGCGAGATTAGGGTTATTCTGATTCTGAAAGAATCATCTATAAAAAGACAGCGCCATGGGAGCCATGGCGCTGTCCAAGGGCGGAGGCCCTTTATGGGTGTGGATTAACGGTTGAGGACCTTGGTGGTCTTAACTGAACCGTCGGAGTAGTAAGTGCGAACGATGTTGATGCCTTGGATCATTTCCGGCATAAGCATACCGCTGATGTTGTAGATTTCGGTGCGTACAACTTCAACTTCTGCCACTTCAACATCCTCGATGCCTGATTCCGCATCGTACTTCTGTGAAACCTCACCGTTGTTGAGGATGTAGATGTCGCCTACGTTCATGTCATTGCTCATATTTGCAACACGAACATAATAGTTGCCTGCATCGTCAATAGACACGCGGTTCTTCTTGAGGTAGCGCTTATAGGTCGATACCTTCAGGTCGGCAGCTTTTGTCCAGGTCTTGCCATCGGTAGAAATCTGGAGTTCGGCAGACTTGTTGCCACCCTTACCGTTGCCGGTGTAAACAACGACGTCAAACGGAGCGGGGAATGCTTTCACTGATTCAATAGCAGCAGTCAACGGCTCACCGCTTAGAGTGCCCTTTGTTCCAATGAAGTATTTAGTAGACAATCCACCGATAAGATCCTCGGCGGTATCAGCATAACGACCTTTTCCTTTGCCATCGATATCAGACGGGAAACCTACACCGTCATCACCGGTTCCGGCTTCAAGACACAGAGCCTGTCCTGCCGATACGAAACGCCAGTCATTTTCAGTGCCGTTGGCAGCATTGGGGATGTGTTCTTTCACTGCTGCGGGATCGGGCTTGTAGACAGGAACCTGTACAGGATTGTTGTCGGCGTCTACGCCATCTTCGTAATGGTCAATTTCAGTTGAATAATAAGACCAGCCTTTCTTCTGACCCCATACATAGTAAGCGCATTTCTCGCCTGCGGGGAGCCATGCATCCTGATGAGCAGAGAAGTGTGACACGGTATCCATGCGGATAGTGTTCTTGTTCAAGCTCTTGATTGCCACATAGTCAGAAGCGAGGTCAGAGAGCACGCAGTTCTCAGCGGCAGCCATAGCATAGATGGGGGTCGGCTCCTGAGAAAGAGTGATCGGACCTTCATAGAGCTGAGCCTTAATAGTGTCAGTGAATTCACGGTAGCTGTAGAAAATCAGCGTGCCGGGAGTAGCACATTCGATAGTCACGGTAGTGGAGTTTTCATCCTTAACCATGTCGAAAGTGGGAGTAGCCACCTTGCTCATGATGATGACTTCAGCAGAAGCGACAGGGCTGTCGAAATAGCCGTCGAGCTCAACCATCGCCTTAACGGTCTTAGCCTCGGTAAGCACGAGAGGCTCAGTGTAGACGGGGCTTGCTGCGGTAGGCTCAGTACCGTCAAGAGTGTAGTGGATCACAGCGCCATTGGCAGCGGTGATGGTAACTGTAGTTTCCATATCGCCATTCTTCTGCTCGATTTTAGGAGCGGTAGCGGCAACAACCTCTCTCTTGGTTGAAGCTGCATAGACAGCGAGTTCTGTGAACATTGCGTTAGGTCCATCAAATGTGGGAATACAAGCTGCATCCATCGGCACATTGATATATGTGTTACGACCTGCGTTATGACGGTGGATAGCCACCTTGCCGTCGATAGTTGCAACCACGGCATCTTTTGCGAAATAGTCGCCGAGCTCGATTGTAGAAAGCATTCCGTCCATGAGAAGAGCTTCACCATTAGCGATAGAAGCGAATGTCTCATCGGCAGCAAAACCGTCGGTTAATGTCACGCCCTGAGCATCTGACACAATAGCCTTGCCAAGACCCCATGCCTCATAAAGAGCGGCGTTGAAGTTAACCATAGGCTGGTGAGCGATAGCACTCTTGAGCACCGGAACAATTTTGGCGTCAGCGGCTACAGTGTTTGACACAATCACAGCCTCATAAGCCTGAAGATCGGCAAGAGAAACTTCATCATCAGCACCGATGAGATTTATATCAAGACGAGATGCATCCAGAGCTGACATCAGCAGATCCTCAGCGCTGCCGACGAAAGCCACCTTCTTAGCTTCTTCAACATCAGTGCCTCCATCGATAGAGATAGAATAGATGTCGCAACCGGCACCATTCTGTCTTACTATAATTTCAGTAGGCTCAGTGATGTTATCATTCACCTGGAATGTGATTTCGTAACGAGTGTATGACACATAGTCGCTCGCAGCGCCCCCGCCGGGAACACCGTCAATAGCAGTCATCTGCTCACTTGAAAGATAGCGACCGGTGTCATTAGCTGCAGGCTTTGCTGAAGAATAATTGATGGTCACAGTTTGACCGGCTTTCAATGCCGGAAGCACAAGTTCCATTTTGTCCTTGCCAAGACGGAGACGGTTGGCGTTGGCGGGAAGATACTCACCACCACCTTCTCCTACGTGGTTACGAAGTGTCTCGGTCTGGATACCGATACGGAGGTTATCAGAACCGGTGAATCCGTTGGCGGTAACCTTCAATCCTGAGAACTCAGGCATTTCAACACCGTTTGCAATAAATGCGGTTGTCTCGGTGATTTTAGCGGCATTACACCATCCGGCTTGCTCTCCCGCCTCATTTTGGAATTCCTGCGGTTTGGCACCGATAGTCCAGTTGGCGGCATCGGCTTTCAGATTAGCAACTGTCTCAGCACTAAGGGGCTTGGTAAAATCCCAATATTTGCGTTCCTGAGCGTCGGCAGTAACCGAAGCACAGAATGCAACAGCACCCAATGCAAGAGTTAAAAACTTTTTCATTAGCATGGTTTATTTAAAGTGAAAAAATAAAATGGTATTAAACATTTTTGCCTACATCAAACTTTGCGAATATACACAAATCGCGGTGGCAAATATACAATTTTTTTATTATTTTTTCCAAATTTTCAGTTTAAATGGTATTAAGGACTTTAAAGTCGTTAAAGACTTTAAGGAATTTAAGGGCGTAAAAAAAAGTAATATCGGTATTGCGGCGATGCCGCAATACCGTTGTTACTTTTTTTAAGTGTATAGGATTATTCCTGAGAATCGGAATTATCGGTGTCCATCAATCGAAGGTCATAGTGTACCCAGTTGCCACCGTCAAGGATTTTGCCACGGATTTCACCATCCTTACCGGCAGACTCGTATTTTGGAGCCACGCGGTCAGCGATGATGTTGAGGTCGCCGTAACGGAGAGCCATACGGTTCATCATGGCATATACCTTGCCTTCGCAAGCGAATTCGAGCATTGACTCGTCAAGAATCTGCAAGTCATTAGCCTTCATCGCGTCGTGCTCAGTAGTTCCTACAAGTGTGAGGACAACTTTAGTGCGGGCGGGAGCGCCGTAGCAGCAACGAATACCCATCGACGGATAGCGGCGTGTTCCCCACTCGGCATCAGAAGTCCAGTTGCGTGAGAATCCTATCCATTCAGGATCGCCTTCCTTATAAATCTCCTTGTTCACACCGTTGTTAAACACACCGTTCATTGCGGTGAAGCGTTTCAGGTGGTTGAGAGCCTCGGCAAGCATCATGTGATACTGGGTGGCACGGTAGATATAGATGTGAACATCGTCCTGATAAGGATTGGGGCGGCGTGAGCTGCCTACGGGACGGAATTTAGAGATATAAGAGGCACCGCTGCTCTTACCGAATGTAGCCTTGTAGCGCGCGTCGCCATCGTTGGTATCGGCAAGGTAGTTCTCCATAGCCTTTTGATTAGGACGGAGAAGATACTCGTTGGGATACTCGTTGGAGAAGTGCTTAAGCAGAGTGTTGGTCTGATTATTGGTATAATCATAGATGATAGCTGCGGCACACTCGCGGGCGAATGGCTGATCGTAGTCATAGAAATTCTTATACTGACCGGGAGTAGCTGCTGAAGGCAACCAGTAAACAGAAGAGTTGGGGTCGGTCTGCTCACCTTTGTATTTCAAGTCAGCATACCATGTGAGAATGTTGAGCATCACATCGGCAGCTTTCTGATAGTATACGGTAGCCGAGGGATTGGAAACGGCAGCATTGGGAGACAACGACTCGATAGCCGCGCCTTTCCAGAGACAAAGTTCGGCATAAACACCTTCGTAAGGAGGAACCATGTAGTTCCATTTACGATAGCTTGAGTTTGCCACGTCGGTCACCTTGTCAGGATCGAGCCACTTGATCCAGTCGATAGTGCGGGTAGATGGAACGCCGTCATAGCCATTGTCCATCAATTCAAGACACTTATCGATGATACCGGGAAGCTCCATGAACACGAAGCCGTTTTCGGGAGTAAGTTCGGTGAGCTTGGTAACAGGCTCGTCAAACCACACAGCCTCGCCATAGATCTCGACGATGGTCTTGTAGGTCCACGCTTTGATGCGGACTGTTGAGGAAACGAGGTCTTTCCAGATCTCCTCATCCACACCCGGCTCATTGCGGTATTCCTTCATCTTGGAGAGGTAATCATTGCAAGCAATGATCACCTCGTAATATCCGGCAGGATTGGCATAGGGGTTGCCCTCGAGATCTGTATCATAATTATAGATAGAGATAAGATCGGGGGTCGACATATCAGACACTTCCACCAGCTCACCACGGGTCTCGGTCAACAGAATCTGCTTGTCGCCGATAGCCTGCAGCTTGGTCATTATACCGAGGAAGCCGGTATACATCTCGGTGTCGGAGCTGATGTAGTCCTCACCGTTAAGCTCGTCGTCGGTGTCCGGATCGAAGAAATCGGAGCATGATGTCATAGTCATTGCCGACAACAGGAGCGAGAGACAATATATGATTTTTTTCATTTCACTTGATGTTTAAGAATTAGAACTTGAGGTTCACACCAACTTTCACCGAACGCGGAGCACCGATTTTGCCGTAGTCCACGCCTTGATAGATAGCGCTGTTGGAGTAAGAGAACTCGGGATCAAGACCAAGATACTTGGAGATGCTGAAAAGGTTTTCGCCGGTCACATAGAGAGTACCGCCTTGGATGAAGTGGAAGATGGGCTTGTTCCAGGTGTAGCTCAATGTGATTTCACGAAGCTTGATGTAAGAAGCATCTTCAATCCAGCGGTCAGAGAAGTCGTTGTTGCCGACCTTGTCACCGTAAACGGCGCGAGGGATGTCGGTCACCTGACCTTCCATTGACCAGCGGCGCATGAGAGCGGTTGACTGGTTGGCGAAATCCTTACCTGATTCAGTGATGCGGCGCACGGCGTTGTAAGCCTTGTTGCCCACAGAATAAGCGAATGTTGCCTCAAGAGCGAAGTTGCGGTATTCGAATGCGGTGAAGATGTTACCGAAGAAATCGGGGGTAGCGCTTCCGAGCACCTGCTTGTCGGCATTGTTGATAACCTTGTCGCCGTTCACATCGACATAGCGCATATCACCGGCAACATACTTCATGCCGCTGCGGTTGGAAAGACCGGCAGCTTCAGCTTCGGCAGTTGTTGAGAAGACACCGTCGGTCTTGTAGCCGTAGAATGCGAACGGATCCTCGCCAACGCGGGTGATGATCTCGGCACCGTCCTCAAGAGTGTTCACCAACTGGTTGAGTGAACCGAGCGACTTAACGGTGTTCTTGACGGTAGTGATGTTACCACCGATCATCCAACGGAAGTCACGAGTCTGAATCGGGTTGAGGGTGATGCTTGCCTCGAAACCTTTCGACTCGATGCGAGCGTCGTTGTTATAATATGTACTTGTGCCGAGCACTGATGAACGCACACCGGTCATCAACACGTTCTTGGCATCGATGTTGTAGTAGCCTGCGCCGAGTGACACACGGTTGTTCCATAGAGCAGTCTCCAAGCCCACGTTGAGAGTGTAGTCATTCTCAGCTTTCAGCTTGGTGTTGGGCACATTGGCGCGGACGATACCGGCGATAGTCTGATAAGGAGTAGAAGTGTAGTAATACTTACCGAGCTTGCTGCTGTAGCGGCTGTTACCGGTCACTCCATAGTTGGCATAGACATTGAGTTTGTTGATGAAGTCAGTCATCTGGATGGGACCGAATTGCTTCAACATCAATGTAGCCTCACCTGCGGGGTAGAACGACATGCGGTCAGCGTCCTTACCGATGCTTGACGCGCCGTCCCAAGATCCGGTGAAACCGAGCTTGACAAGGTTGGCGTAGTTATAGTCAACATGAGCGAACACGTTCAACCAGTTCCATGCGTTGTTGTAACCGGCGAAATAGCGTCCGAGTGTCTGCGAGTCGCCAAGGGTCTGGTAGAAGTCATTGTTGGTGTTGCGTCCGTAGGCAGCGTCATACTCGCTTTCAGTGGTCAACACTTGAACACCGGCAAGGAAGTTAAGACGGTGCAGACGGTTGATGGCAAGACGGTAGTTACCGTTGAACGCGTAGTACATATTGAAAGTGTGGTGAGTACCGGTGCGAACCGAGTTCTCAGCCTCGCCATACTGGTCGAACAGAGGAGCGATGTCATTGTTGGTCTTACCGGGAATGAATGTCGACTCCTGGTTGTAGTTGTAGAACATTGAGAAAATGGCATTGAAAGTAAGATCCTGGATAGGACGATAGATCAATTGCAATTTTGAGTTCATGTCATACTGGCGACCGGTGCTTTCAAGCTTGTTGACAACAGCAAGGGGGTTGGTGGCGATGAAATCCTTGTTTTCAATGGCGCCATACCAGTAGTTGGAGTAGCTGTTGATGAGATTACCATACATATCGCTCGCATACGGGCTCAACAGCGGTGAGCGGCGGTAAGCGGAGATAAGCGGAGAAATCTCCTGAGAAAGGCTCTGATCCTGGAATTTGCCCTTGAGGTAAGCGGCGTTGATGTTAGCCTGGATCTCAACCTGGCGGCTGACGAGCACTGAGGCGTTGACCTGAGCATTGTAGCGGTCAAAGTTGGTGTTCTTCAGCGTACCGTTGTCACCGAGGTATCCGAGTGAGATGTTATACTTGGCGATGTTGTCACCACCCTCCACGCGGAAGAGGAAGTCGGCGGTATTGCTGTTGCGGTAGATCTGATCCTGCCAGTCGGTGTTATATCCGTAGAGATAAGCCTTGTTGGCGTTAGGATCGGTAAGGAATGAGAAGTCCTTGAAGAAGAGCTCCTGATTGTCATAGTAAGTGAGACCCATGTCGGAGAGATAGCTCTTGTACTGAGAAGAGTTCATCATGGGGATGCGGCTGTCGTTCCAGTTGTAGCCATACACTGCCGAGAAAGAGATGCGGGTGTTGACATCGGTTGAAGTAGCCTGGTCGGTTTCAACCATGATGACACCGTTAGAACCCATCGAACCGTACATTGCGGCTTCAGCGCCCTTCACAACGGTGATGTTGCGGATGTCCTGATTGTTGAACGCCTTGAACACTGAGGGTGAATAGCCCATGACCATGGAGCTGTTGTTTACGTCGGGCATATAAGGCACGCCGTTTACCACGATAAGGGGAGCATTGTCGGCAACGAGCGACTTCACACCACGCATCTGAAGGTAAGAACCTTCACCGGGCATACCGCCCTTGTTGATCACGTTAAGACCGGTGAAGTTACCTTTGATGGCACGGTCCACCGAGAGTGAACCGGCAGCGAAGTCCTTGCGGTTAAGGTTTTCGGTGCCTGCCACATTGATGTTATTCTCCTGCTTTCCGGTGGGGAGCACAGCCGTTTCATTGTAACGGCTGCGGTCGGTCTCCACCATGTGAATCTTCAAGAGACGGTTGTCATTGGTTGACGATCTCAAGATGTGAGCCTGAGGATAGAAACCCTCGCGAACAAAATTGACTGTGGCGCCGCTCTTCACACCTTCAAGAGTGAATACACCGTCATCGCCTGTGCGGACGGTCTCACATCCGGAGCATGTGATCACGACATCCTTTACGGGTTGATTTGCCGTATCTGTAACCTTGCCGACAAGTTTCTGGGCAAAGCCACTTGCTGCAAGCGCCAATGGCAAGCTCAAGCAAAGGGCAATCCTTTTGATATTTATATTCATAATATTGTCAAGTGTTTCTTAGTAGTTGTTAACTGTTGGACGAAGACACCAGTGAGCAAGAGTGAAAGAGGTTTGCTCTCTCCAGCTATCTGCCTCGATACGGATGGTGATAGGAGTTGCCGAGCCGTCGCCTTTGAGATCAGGGATAGTCACCTCCTCGATAAGGAGACCGCCGTCAGTGTCATAGTTGGACGCTTTGCTGCCGCCCAATGCTGTCACCACCGCAGGATCATAGCCTTCCGGATAACGGTTGTTAAGCGAACCGCCACGGTCATAGTGATAGGTGGTAGAAGAACCAAGCTCGATGTTTCCGGCTGAACTTGCCACGATAGTTCCATTGACAAGCACGTGAGCGCGGATGGTGAGATTCTGGTTCTGCTTTGAACCGAAAGCAAGACGGTAGCTGCCCGGGGGCACGTTGTAGACGGAAATTGTGCCGTCCTCATTGCTCATGACGGGAGTGAAATCGAGGTAGAAGGGAGAACCTTCGCCATCGTCACCCACCTTCAGGATGAGTGAACGGTCTTCAATTTCAGGCCATACACCAGCAAGCGGAGTCCATGCGGCAACATCAGTCTTACATTCACCGAATACCATGTTGGACATCTTATAGTAGTCAGCCTTTTCCTGATCGGAGCAGCTTTCATAGCGGAAGAACCAGTCCTTAAGACGGTAGATCAACACGTTGGTAGGAATGTGGAGCTTGGTCAACGGATATACGATACCGTTTGAAAGCTCGATGGGCTCGCCGGCGGCAAGAGTGTGAGCGCCGGGACGCCACTGCTTGGAGAAGATACTGTTGATGTCCTTGGACGCGGGATCCTCCGATGCCTGTGCCGGAGTTGAAAGATCGGCAGCAGTCAATCGCTTGTTGAAGAACGACACGTCGAGAATCCAATTCTTAAGCACGCTGTCGGCACGGGTGAGTCCCCAGCTGCGCAGACGGGCTTTAGCATCGTTCATAGCCTCGTTGATCACGTCGTCGGAAGGAAGAAGCATGGTGGCTGTCAACGACTCGGAATTCATGTCGAAGTTAACATTGTCGAAGTGAGCGTTGGTGTAGATGAACACCGAGTCATACAGTGTGTTTCCGTCGGGGCTCACACCGATAGGCTTAGAATTAGCCTTGTCGAACTCCTTGCCACCGCTGCTCAACACAAGCTCCTTGAAGATTGAATATTCATCGCCAAGAGAGTTGATGAAGTCGGAAAGAGAGGTCGGAGTCTCGATCATCTCGGAAATCACATAGATATATCCGTTGGAAGTCTGAACAACTTCCTTCACAATACCGTTGTTAAAGGAGATGTGGTCCACGATCTGACCCTGCTGTCCCTGCTCGTCGATAGTGACGTTGGTGTACTTTCCGTGCCACATCATGAGGCGGTCGCCGTTATGAAGGTTGGCAGGAGAAACCGACATATCGCTCACATGAGAGCGTGTGGCATAGACAATGTCGTCAGTATCGCCGGTGGGAGCGGTATAATTGTCGTTGGTCACCACGAGAATGGTGCTTAGCTGTCCTTTCTCCTCAAGCTCCTTATAGATGCCGTTGTCGGCAAAGAGGGAGTTGATCGACGAAAGGTCGGCGCGGCTCTTTATATAATCCTCGCTGGTTGACTTTACGATTGTCAACTCGGAGTTGTCAATCTTTGTTGATGAATCGCCGTAATGGTCGTCATCTTCGAGCGAGTCACAGCTCACCGCAACCGGCATCAACAGCGGAGTCAATGCGGCTGCAAGAGCGAAGCGAGACAGGCGCGAATGTATATTATTCTTTATCATTGCAATTCTAAAATGAGATCAGTTACTGGATTGGGATGAAACGTATGCAGTCAATCTGGATGCTGAAGCTTCTGTTGGAGCTTGCCGCCGGGTCCATGATGATCATCTTGAAATTATGGCTTGTAGTTTCGTTGAACTCAACCTCTTCGAAGAGCTGGGTAGTGAAAATACCGCCGGTAAGATATGCATTTGTCACGGTGGTGTAAGGAGCGCTGAATCCTGTAGCGGCAGGATCATCGTCAAACGACACCTTGATCAGACCGCCGTTGCCGTCGCTCTGGGTACGCATGAACGAATGGGTGCTCAGATAGCCGATCGAAATCTCTACACGATACTTACCCTTCACGATGGTGGGAGTCTTCATCTCTACCGATCCCATATAACCGAGGTTAAACACCACGCGGTCATTGTTGACTGCGGTTGAATATTGACCTGCAAGCGGAGCCATCAGTCGGTAGCTCTTGGTTGTCACATAAGTGATTGCGCTGTAGCTGGTGTTCTTTGTGCCACCGTCGCCCATCGCATAGGTGAAGCAACCGGCTTTGTCGATCATGATGCTTGTCTCTTTGACTACCGGCTCAGCAGGCTGAAAGTACTCAGAACCTCCCATGAGCGCGCGGATCTCAGCATAGTCGGCAAGGTCCCACACAACTTCAGTCTGATCAGGTTCCCATACAGGAAGCCATGAGTCGATGGTGTGCATATAACCGTTCTTGGCGCGTACATCCGACACATTCATCATGAATCGGGCGCTCTCGTCAAGGTGATTGAAGGTGTACTTTTCGGCAGCTACGGTAGCGGCAGGATTGATAGCCAGCATCATGGTCTGGTTGGTAGCCATGGTGCCGATAAGCTTGGTGGCGATATCCTCGCCCTCAGCTTCACCGAAATCGGCGATACCGTAAGGAGCGTTCATGACGTGGTAAGACACATATTCACGCAGAAGGCTGTCGGAAGTAATGTCGCGGTCGTTGCGTTCGCTCAACTTGGCGCGGAGATCAGCGAGATTATTGATTCCCGCGTTGCTGAATGTGGCATCGGTCACATTGAGGAAAGTGTAATAACGATTTACCACCCTCTTGAAACCGTTCTCGATGATAGTGTCGGCGATAGTCTGAAGATCCTTCTTCCAGCCGGAAACTTCAATCGCTTCAAGCATGATGGAGCTTGTGCCGCTTTCAACCACACGGTCATAAACAGTTTCCACAAGAGGAGTGAGCGCGCTTGACAGCACATAAATCTTGCCGTTGTAGGCGCTGATGCCCATCTCCACGATTCGTCCTTCGGGACCGATAAGAGCCTCGCCCGAATTTTCAGCATCGATGGTGATGTTCAAAGTTTCACCCGAGAGATTGGTGACACTGCTTTTGGTCACAAACTGATCGGCTGCGATTGAGTCGTTCAAAGTGTGGTAGAGCACAAACTCTTTCACATATTCAGGAGTGAGCGCCTCAAGAGAGTCAACGCCGCGGCGATTGTAGAAATCACGCATCGCCTCGTTGTTAGGCACGAGAGCCGTGAAGCTCACACCTGAAGTAGACTGGTTGAGAGCGTTGAAGGTCTCGGAATAGCGGAGAGCCTTCACATACTCGGTGAAATCAGCCTCGCCTTCAAGATAGATCGAGATAGGCGAAGTGAGATCATCTTTATATTTCTGACCTTTGAAAGGGTCGGCATTGATGTTAAACACATCCGAGTCGCATGAAGCGAGGGTGGTCGCCATCAAGGCAACAGTAAAAAGAGCTTTAAGCAAATTTTTCGTTTTCATGATTTCCCGGGATTACTTGTTAGATGAATAATAAGGATTCTGTTCAAGCAAGACATTGTGGTCGATGTCAACCTGCGGGATGGGCATATACCACGAGTTCTTGTCGGCAAGCACTGAAGTCACCCAAGAAAGATTGGTGGTCTGGTTGCCGTCAAGCACAAGTCTCACGAAAGAATCGCGGTACTTATTGTTGGCGATACGTCCAAACCAAAGCACATCATACCAGCGTTTAGCCTCGCCGATAAATTCCATAGCTTTCTGGTCGAGAATCTCCTCAAGCATGGTCTGCTCGTCGATGTTGGCGATAGCGCCTGCATCATCTTCATCAATACCCTGGAAGTTACCGATTCCGGCACGGTTGCGGATGCGGTTCACCTGCTTGACAGCTTCCTGGATGTTGCCTGTCATGGTCTCAGCCTGAGCAAGCATCATCATGATTTCCGACACACGGTAGATGATGAAGTTGGCATCCTGATGAACGCGCTTACCACCTTCGGGGTCCTGAATCTCAGTTCCGGCATATTTCCACATATAGAAAGTGGATGCAACAGCATAAGCGGCATTACCTCCGGCGGGGATGCAAGAAGCGAGAAGCATTCTGCCCACACGACCTTCAACAGTAGCGCCGTTTGCCACTGCAGTGCTCACCTCTTCCTGCATCTTTCTGATAGCGGAAGATGAGAAACGGAATTTAGATGAAGCATCCTGTGACCAGAGCGAAGCAAAATTGTTGGTCTCCTGTGCTGTGTTATAGTTCCAGTTCAACTCAAAGATACTCTCATTGGAGTTTCCGAAGCAGAACATATCATACCACTGGGTTCCGGCTGTAATGAACACGGGACGGAAGCTGTCGGTAGCATTGAGAATCTTGTTGCAATACTCCTTGCAAGTTTCATAATCCTCGCTCCAGAGGCAAGCGTCAGCCATGAGAGCGTAAAGCGCCCACTTGGTAGCGCGGCCTTTTGTTTCCCACTCAACTTCGTAGGTGCCTTTAGCGGCATCAGTGTTGAGAGCGGTCATAACGTCAGCCTTGATCTGCTCGATGATCTGAGCTTCGGTAGACTTGGCGATATCAAATGATTCGGTATCATCCACATAAGGCTCAAGGATCAAAGGCACGCTGCCATAGTTCTTAACAAGAATAAGATAGCAGTAAGCTCTCATGAAATAAGCCTCGCAAAGATGCGACATCATCATGGATTCAGCGTAGGTGTCATCGATTGAACATACGCCGGGAGCATATTTCAACACTGAGTTGGCAGCATTGATCACTTTATAAACATCGGCATATTTGCAAAGATTGTGGCTCGGAGTCATATTGAAGTCCTGCAGCTTGCTTTCGCCGCTGTCGCTTGAATAGAACACTCCACCACGCAGCTCGCCCCACTTGATGAAATTAGGCACGCACTGACGCATATAATAGTAACCCGACATCACCACCGACTGAACATCCTCCTTGGATTTCCAATAGTCATCGGTGATCTGCTCGTTGTTCGGCTTTAGGTCGAGCCAATCGTTGCATGACGTGGCGCAAGTCATAAATGAAACCGCCACTAATGAATATAATATCTTCTTTAACATATTATCAGAAATTAATTGTCAGACCAAAAGCAAATCGTTTAGATACCGGGGTCTGTGAATTATCCTTCACAAGCTTGGTAGCAGTCGGCAGACTCACTTCAGGATCCTGTCCTTTATAGCTTGTCCAGGTGAAGAGGTCGTAACCGGTTGCGAAGAGGTTGGCACGGGTGATGCCGATACCAAGTTTCTCCAGGAATTTCTTGGGCACATTATAGCTCAAGCTCAAAGTCTTCAAGCGGATGAATGTAGCATCCTCAACGAAGCGGTCAGAACCGAGGTAGTTGTAACCCATTCCATAAAGAGCGCGCGGGATATCGGTGTCGTCACCTTCGGCACGCCAGCGGCGGAGCACTGCGGTACTCTGGTTCTTGGTGCCATACATGCTTTCGAGGTCGATACGAGCCGAGTTGATAACCTTCTGTCCGAAACGTCCGTAGAAGAATGTGGTGAGCATGAAGTCCTTATATTTGAACTTGAAACCACCACCACCCACAAATTTCGGGTTGGCGTTGCCGAGATAAACGATATCGTTCTCGTTGATCACACCGTCGTGGTTAATGTCCTCGTAGCGGGCGTCACCGGGATATACCTGAGTGTTGCCGTTGTACATCACGATGGGCTGACCCTGATGGTTGTACATCACGTTGCCCTGGGCGTCGCGTGCGTAAGTTTCAGCGGTGTTCTGATAAACGCCTTTGTAGCGGTAGCCGTAGAATGCGCCGACAGGAGCGCCCTCGACAATGCGGAGAGCATATTCACCGTTCTTGAAGCTGTACTGCTCCTGATTGTAGGTGACGGGGAGCTCTTCAACCTTGTTGACGTTGCGGCTCACGTTGGCGTTGATAGAGAGGTTGCAAGTCTTGTTGCCAAATACCTGCCAGTCAAAGCGAAGCTCGACACCCTTGTTGGTGAGCACTCCTGAGTTAAGCCATGCGATCTTGTCGTAACCGGTGGTCGAGGGGAGCGCGGTGTCCTTAAGAAGAAGGTCGCTTGTGCGCTTCTCGTAGTAGTCAAATGTAATGTTCAACTTGTTCCACAAGCCGATATCAAGACCGAAGTCAAGTTCGCGGGTAGTCTGCCATTTAAGTTTGTCAAGCTGCATACGGTTAGGAGCTACAGCCTGATTCTCTACATACTGTCCGAGTGAAGAGTAAGCGCCGAAGTAGCGGGCGCCACCTGAAGGAGCCTTACCTGACCATCCGAGACCCACACGGAACTTAGCTTCATCAAGCCAAGACCAAGATGAGTTGTCACGGAGGAAATGCTCACGGTCGATGTTCCATGCGAAACCGAATGCGGGATATGAACCGAAACGGTTGCGAGAACCCATTGCGGAGTTACCTTCGTATGTGATAGAACCCTTAAGAGAGTAACGCTCGTCGTAAGCGTAGACTGCCTGAGCAACCAATGACACCGAGCGGCTCTCACCATTGCTTGAACCGAGACCGGCAACAACGCTGCCGACTACCGGGTCAGAAAGGTTAGTTGAAGCGTTGCCGTAAGTCATGCTTGACTGCTTGAACGACTGGCTCTGATAAGTACGGAACAGAGCGGTTGCAACAATGTTATGCTTTTCTTTGAAAGTATTATTGTAAAGCAACTTAGCCTCTGACTGGAGAGTGAATGCATCGTCAACAGCATCGGTAGAACGGTTGGCGAAAGAGCTGGTCCAAAGCACGCCGGTAGCTTCCTGAGGAAGGAACTGCTTGTACTTGTTGGTCTTCATGTTGAGTGATACCCAACCTGAGAAACGCAAATTGAAGGGGAAGTCATAGTCAAGACGGATGGTCATCTTCTCTTCACGAAGATTGGTCTTGTAATGACCGCGGTTAACCAAAGCGATGGGGTTGAAGTTGCCTTGTCCCTTGTTGTCCTTGATGCCGGTGAACGCACCCTGGAAGTCCTCTTCCTGAGTGAAGTAGCGGTCGGTAGCCTCGCCGGTCACGTCGTCAATCCAGTAGGGGCTGAGGTTAGGCATCTTCTGCATAGCCATAGCACGGGCGTTCTCAAGCACGTTAGCCTTCTTGTTGGTGTTGGTGAACACGAAGTCAGTGTGCACGCGCAGGCGGTCGGTAAAGTTGTAAGTGATCTTGAACTGAGCCTGCAAACGCTTAAGTCCAGTACCGCGGGTGGTACCATCCTCGCTATATTGGTTAAGAGATAAACGATAGGTAGCTTTTTCACCACCACCGCTCATCGAGAAGTTGTTGTCAATGATGAATGCATCCTGCTTGAGGGCGCTGAGCCAGTCAGTGTCGCAGTTGTACTCATCATAATACTTATAATCACGGTTGTAGTTGATCTCATCAGAGTTGAAGAGCATATTCATTTCATTAAGAGCGCTACCGATACCCTTGGCGTTGGCTGCGTTCCAAAGAGCGTCCTGCATGAGGGCGGTGTACTGCGAACCGTTAAGCAACGGAATTGATTCGGGCTCTTTCTTGATAGTGAACTTGGTAGAGAATGAGAACTGAGTTTTACCTCTTTCACCACGCTTGGTGTTGATGATGATCACACCATTGGCACCATTAGAACCGTAGATCGCTGTAGCTGAAGCATCTTTGAGCACCTCGATGCTCTCGATGTTGGTAGGAGCGATGTTAAGGAGGGCTCCGAAGTCTTCGGCTGAAGCGGTGCTGAAGCTGAAGTTATCGGAAATGTCGGAAGTGTAAGGCACACCGTCGACCACGATAAGCGGCTCGGCATTGTCGTCAAGCGAGCTGATACCACGGATCTGGATATTGTTCTTTGCACCCGGGTCACCACCGATACTGATGTCAAGACCTGAGATCTGACCCTGGATAGCCTCTTCGATTGAGCTTACAGGGCTCTGCTCCACAAGCTCCGACACTTCAAGTTTTTGAATTGAAGAGGTTTGCAAGCGGCGGCTCACACCCATGTTGTCTCTTGCCTGACCGGTCACAACGACCTCGGTAAGAGTGGTTGAAGACTTAAGTGTGAAGTCAAGGGTGGTCTGTCCTGCATATTCCACTTCCTTGGTTTCAAGACCCACGAATGAGGCTTTCACTTTGAGCTTGCCTGCGTCGCCGGGAACTTCAAGAGTATAGTTACCGTCTACGTCGGTCACCGCACCCTTGATATATCGCCCTTGTCGGTTCACAAGCACTACGTTGGCGCCGATAATCGGTTCGGGACCGAATTCGGTTTCTTCATATACGCAACCCGAGATGACTTTCTTCTGAGCCGAGGCATCAAAGCCGGCTGAAACTAAAGCAATCAGGATCAGCAGAAAGATTTTTCTATATTTGCTATTTAAGGTGTTCATGTTCTATCTGTTTAATCATTGCAGTATGCCATCTATGAATTGCAAACATCCGTCGTTGAACGCGAAAGGCAGATAATCGTAGTCAGCGATCACGTTGGCAGTTGTTGTTGAACCGACAAAACCTACGTTCAAAGAAGAACCGGTGTCAGAGATGCGCAGCTTGTTGGAGCCGGCGCTGTAGAATTCACCTTTGCAGGTTGAACCTATATAAGGATAGTCGGTGAACGAGTTCATGAGCGAGTTGACAAAATACTGTGACAAATACTTGGCAAGAGATGCTTTGTCAGTAGCGCTCAAGTTATTGCTCGAAATCGTTCCGTTGGTCACGGTAAGCTTTGAACAACCGGGGATATTGGCGAGATTGTCGATAATAGTCTGGTTGGTGGGAGCAAATGCAATGAAGCGGCTGCCGCTGGGGCAGATCGTTGCAGAGATTTCGGTAGCGCTTAAAAGTCCTGCTTTCTTAAGAAGCTGGGCAAACATATAGTAAGGATAGTTCTTGTCATTACATACCGCAAGACGGTGTCCGAGACCGTCGCCGCTGTTCTTCTCGAAGATAGCGTGAGCATCGTAAGTGTAAGAATTACCGTTGTCCCATTCTTTGCCGTTGTTGGTGATGCGGTGAAGAGCCACAAACGGATCGCCTGTATATGCGGGTTCAAGCTGCTGGTTGAAGAGTGAGTTGGTGGTAATCTTGCCATCCTTCACAAACCAGTAGTTATATGCGGCATTGGTAGAAACAACCTGAGTGCCTGTTGACACAAGTTCCTCCACGTTCTGAGCCACGTGCATATCGGTGATCTCTTTCATCGCTCCGCTGCTCATTGTCACGAAGTCGCCGGCATCGCTGCTGTACTGCTGAAGCTCCTTGCCGAGAGTAGTCGAGTAAAGACGTATGGCAGGTTCAGTATTGTACAACTGATCGTTGCTCGGCATCAAAGTCACGAATGAAGTGTTCTTTGACGCAAGCGACAACAATGATGATGAAGCGTCAAGACAGTAAAGATAAGCGATGTGATCGGTGCTTGAGAATGCCGGACCCACTACTGATGAGAAAATCGCGGGCATTTCCATGCGGTCCATACCGTAGAGCGCGCCGTTGCAGCAAAGCTTGCGGTCGGTCACCTGATCAGGATCTATATTAATAGGTGTTCCGTATACAGTCTGCACCTCTCCCCTCTTGATCTCTTCGGGGAACACGATGAATGACTCGTCGGAGAATGACTGCATCACAAAATACTGGAGGATGAGCGGGTCAAGGTCATCAACGGTGTTGTAACCACCCTGGGCTGTCCAGAAATTGTTGAAGAAATTGTCGATCGCAGTATTTGTTGGAGCAAACACATTATAACCGAGACGTTCAAGTGATGACACAGCCGACCATGATTTAACAGGCCACTCCCATGCGATATCGGGAAGAGAGCCATGACCGTGAAGATACACTTGGTAACCGAGCGAAGTACAAGTCTCGTCATCGGCAAGCTCATATTCAGAATATGAATCGTAGATGGCGAGGAACTTCGAATAGTTGGGGTTATTCTTCAACTCATCATAGATGGTGTTGAGCGGGTCAATGACATGGTCAACATGATAAAGATAACCGTTGTCGGTCACCACGTTGCTTTCGTCAAGAACTTTCGCATTGGCGATGTTGAAAGTTCCATTAGCGGCGCCGGCACTCTTCCATTCTGTGTCAGGGAAGAAATAGTTGTAGTTATAAGCGGCGTCAATCCCCTTGGTCTCGAAGAGCTTGTTGGACAACACCGGCATATAACGCTCGTTATGGTATATCTTAATGAGAGTATCGCTGCTCGCATGAGGAGTGAGCTTCACTCTCGCCTCAACAATCGGGTCAGCGCAATGAGTGCGGTGCTTGTAATAGTAGCCAGCCATAACACCCATCTGTTCCTCGGAAGCACCATCACCATTGGTAGGACGGAAGTTTACCATCTTGTCCCAATTGAAGGCGTAATACATCAGGTGATAGCCTATCAATTTGTTAAGATAAGCATGATCCTGAGCATCGAGATCATCAATCGTCTGGCAACCTTTCGATGCCAGAAATTTCTGGAAAGCATCATTGTTTGGAGCCACCACAGTCAAGATACTCTTTCCATCCACAATCTCTCGGTAATCCGACAGCTCGATACCCCTCAGGAAAATGCTGTAGTCAGCCTCCTTGGACAACACTTCGTAAGCATTGCCTTTCAAGAAAACCGGGGGTTTGTAATGAGAATCGGAAGCGAGATCGTCATCCTTACATGACCACAATCCGGCACACAATGCCAAACCGACACCTGCCACGAAGGAATAATGATTAATCTTCTTCATTTTTGATTGGTTTAGATTTATTTATTATTTACACTGTTTTACTTTTAAGGCTAACATATATTGCACTTTTAATCCGTCCTAAACTCTATTAAAACGATGCATTAATGCTAATTAACAAATAATGTGCAAATATAAGTAAATTATTGTGTAATTCAAAAAAACATTAAAAGATTAACTTTTTAACTAAATCTATATAACCATAACCTAATTTAAGAAAAAACAACCATTTTCATTGATGCTAATCGAGTTGCGCGGCAAGCTAAAGATTAGTAACTTTAGCACTTGAAAAATAGACTAAGAAGTCATCAAAAAAACAATGGAAAAGGACAATATCATTGATAAGTTGACAGGCTGCGACGTTGTGCTTCTGTGCGGCGTCTCGGGATCGGGGAAAACGACACTTGCCAGGGAACTCGCAGGGCATGGATTCGCCCATCTGTCGCTGGACGGAATAATGTGGGATGAGTTTGGCGATTTCTCTCCCGACGAATTCATGATCTACAGCCGCAAGGCTCAAGAACTGCTGACGGCTCGCTTGAATGAAACAATAGCGTGTGGATGCAAAGCCGTGGTCGACGCCACGCTGTGCAAGCGGTCGAAACGCGATGAATACAGAGAACTCCTCGACAGAGCGGGCGCAAGCTACACCTTAGTATATTGCAACGCCGACACAGCCACTCTGCGCGAAAGGCTGCATCGGCGCAATGCCGCTCCGGGACGCGAAGCGGCAATAGTGACCGACGAGATGCTTGATAGATTTCTTAAGGGTTTTCAGCCGCCCATGGACGACGAGCCCCACATTTATTTATATAGGTAAGCTCTTGTGGCTACCAACCTCCGCCAAGCGATTTGTACAGACGGATTATCACAAGATGCTTGTCGCGCATGGCGTTGCTGAGACTCACACGGGCATCAAAATAGCTTCTCTGCGCATCAAGCACGTCAAGATAGCTGATGACTCCGTTGATGTACTGGAGCTGAGCAAGCTCAAGGTTGGTCTTCGCCGAGCTTTCAAGCCGCTTGATCGAAGTGAATATCTCATTCATCTTTCCATAATCGACAATGGCGTTGCGCACCTCCTTGAAAGCCGTTAGAACGCACTTTTCATAGGATGCCTCAGCCTGGCGGTAAGCCGCCTGCTGGGCACGGTAAGCGCCTTGACGACGCCCCATGTCAAATATGGGACCGAGAAGCGAGCCGCCGAGAAATGACATCGGAGATTTCAAAAAATCGCTCAGCTCCTCGCTCTCCAACCCTCCCCTGCCGGTGAGAGTGAGCCGGGGGAATCGATTGGTATAGGCGACACCCACCGCTGCGTTTGCCGCAATAAGGCTTTGCTCAGCCGCCCTTACATCGGGACGGCGTTCAAGCAACATCGACGGAATGCCCACCGGAAGCGTGTCGGGAAGCTCGGGATTGGAAAGCGAAAGCGCGCGTCGCACATCGGCAGTGTATTCCCCGATAAGGAAAGCGATCTCATTTTCCATCACCGCTATGTTGCGCTCAATCACCGGCACTCTTGTTGCGGTTCTGGCAAGCTCCACCTCTGCCTGTTGATAGGATGTCTCGGAGGTCAATCCGCCTTCAAACCTCAGCTTGGCGAGCCTTACGCTCTCTTTTCGAGCGTTCAGGGTCTGCTTCACGATGCGTAGCTCATTGTCAAGAGCCACGAGCTCAAAGTAGGATTGCGCCACCTGTGCCACAAGACTCACTGTCAACGCCCTCTTACTGTTCACGCTTTCAAGCAGCAATGCCCCGGCACGGTCATTTGCCCACCGCAGATTGCCCCACAGGTCAATCTCCCATGAAATCGACGCCTTAAGCCCGAATTCAGGATCGCTTTTAAACGCGTCACCTCCGTAATTGAGAGTCTCGCGCTGTCCATAGGCTTCGCCGGTGACCACCGGGAATAACGCCGCTTTATCCACACGCTTGCGAGCGGCGAGCTCGGCTATGCGCTCATCGGCGATCTTGAGATCCTTATTGTTCTCTATCGCTTTGGCTATGAGGGAATGAAGAACGGTGTCGGGAAACACTTCCCACCATTTCATGTCAGCAATGGAGAATGTGTCGGTTCCGGCAAAATCGCCGAATGACTCAGGCACCGACAGCTCAGGTTTCACATATTTCTGCCCCAGCTTGCATGAACTCATGAGAATCAGCAATGCTGAGATGACGGCTATACTCTTTTTCATACGTTCTGTACTTTTTTACGGTTTCGAATACGATCCTTAACCCGGTAAATCAACACAAAGAAAAACGGCACAAGAATGATGCCAACCCCAACGGCGAAAATCATGCCGGTGAAGACACCGGTACCGATGGCGCGGCGGCTTGCCGACCCCGGACCTGACGCAATCACCATAGGAAGCATTCCGAGAATGAACGCAAGCGAGGTCATGAGGATGGGGCGGAAACGGAGCTTCGCCGCATAGACAGCCGCGTCAAAGGCATCAACTCCCTGATCGACCTTTTCCTTGGCAAACTCCACTATAAGGATGGCATTTTTTGCTGCCATACCCATGAGCATCACAAGACCGATCTGGAAATAGACATCGTTTTCCAAGCCGAACACCCACTCGCCAAGATAAGCGCCAAACACCGCAACGGGAAGCGAGAGAAGCACCGCGATAGGCACTGTCCAGCTCTCATAGAGAGCGGCAAGGAACAGGAACACAAACAGGAATACCAACGCAAGCACAAGACCGTTTTTGCCACCGGCAGCTTTCTCCTGGAACGACAGTCCGCTCCATTCCACACTGATGTTGTCAGGGAGCTTGTCGCGGGCTATTTTCTCGACTGTTGCCATCGCGTCGCCGCTGCTATAGCCTTTCGCCGCCTCTCCCCTTATCACCGCGCTGTTGAACATATTGAATCTCTTGATATTGCCCGGACCGGTGGTGTAGGATGCCGTGCCGAGCGATGTGAGAGGAATCATGGCATTGTTATTGCCACGCACATAAAACATATTTATATTCTCGCGATGTTCGCGGTAGTTGGATTCAGCCTGTATATAGACACGGTATATGCGGTTGAACATATTGAAGTCATTCACGTAGACCGATCCGGTATATGCCTTCATCGTGGAGAACACATCGGCAAGCGGAACTCCCGAGAACATCACCTTGTCACGGTCCACATCGAAATAGAGCTGCGGAATGTCGCTCTGGAGCGAAGTGGAGAGCCCGGTGATAGCCTTGCTCTTGGATGCATAGGCGATCAATGTGTCAGCGGCTGCCTGAAGGTCGGCGAGAGTCGCGTCGCCACGAGCCTCAAGCTGCATCTCAAAACCGCCCGATGAGCCGAGCCCCGGTATTACCGGAGGTTTCGACAGATACACTTTGCACTCGGGATATTCCGAGAGATCTTTCCTCACGAGCGCCATAATATCGTCGATGGTCTCGTCGTCACGCTCTTCCCAGGGTTTCAGAATCACGGTGAGCAGGCTTCGCTCCTGGCTGCTGCCTATCTGTCCGCTGCTTCCTGCCACGCTCTGCACATATTTCACCGCCGGGTTTGCCATCAGATAACCTACGGCACGCTCGGTGATTTCGCGTGTGCGCTCAAGCGTCGCGCCTTTCGGAAGCTCAAGCTCTACGGTAAAGTAGCCTTGATCCTCCACAGGAAGGAAGCTCGAAGGCATGAAGCGGTTAATGACAAATATGAGCGCTATCATCGCCAGAAAAGCCCCGATAATGGATTTCTTGTGACGCAGCGTGACACTTATCAACGACACGTATTCCTTATTGCCGCGAGCTATCCATTTATTGATCGAGGAGAATACCCGATTCTTTTTCCCTTCTGACTGAGGACGCAGTATCATGGAGCACATCACAGGGCTAAGCGTGAGAGCCACCACAGTGGAGAGCAGCACCGAGACCACGATAGTGACGGTGAACTGACGGTAGAGCTGACCGGTGATGCCTCCGAGGAAACTTACCGGAACAAACACGGCGGCAAGCACAAGCGAAGTAGCGATGATGGGACTCGCAAGACCCTGCATAGCCTTTTTAGTGGCAGCATAGGGGGGCAGATGCTCCTCTTCCATGACTCGCTCGACATTTTCCACCACCACAATGGCATCATCAACCACAATACCGATGGCAAGCACGAGTCCAAGAAGGGTGAGCATATTGAGGGAGAATCCCAAAGCAAGCATGACTCCGAATGTACCAATCAATGAGATAGGCACTGCCACAAGCGGAATAACCGTGGCTCGCCAGCTCTGGAGCGACAGGAACACCACCACAAGCACAAGGAACAGAGCTTCGAACAGCGTCTTATAAACCTCGTGGATGGATTCGGAGATGTAAGTGGTCATGTCGAATGGCATATCGTAGCTGACACCTTGCGGGAAAGTGCGGCTGATCTCCTTCATCGCCTCCTTGACATTTTCAGCCACCTCCATGGCATTGGCGCCCGGAAGCATATAGACGGCAAGCACCGCAGCATTGGCGCCGTTGATGCCGCTCTCGGTATTGTAGGACTGCGCTTCGAGCGAGATGCGCGCAACGTCGCGCAAACGTATTATGGAGCCATCGGGATTAGCCCTGACGACTATATCTTCAAATTGCGACACTGACGACAGTCGCCCCTGGGTAGTGATGGGAATAGTGACATCAATCCCCTTCACGGGCTGCTGACCGAGCACTCCCGCCGCCGACTCACGGTTCTGATCCTTCAACGACTTCTGAAGGTCGGCTACAGTGATGCCCAGATTGGCGAGCTTGTCGGGCTGCACCCATATTTGCATCGCATAATAACGTGATCCGATGTTGGCAACACGCCCCACTCCGGGCACACGCCGCAAGAGATCGACCACATTGAGCGTGGCGAAATTGCTCAGATAGATTTCATCAAATTTTTCATCGTCGGAACGCAGACATATAGTGAGCAACTGGCTCGACGCCTGCTTCTCCACCGAAATGCCGTTCTGCACCACTTCGGCAGGCAGACGGCTTTCGGCGAGCTTCACACGGTTCTGCACCTCGACAGCCGAAAGGTCGGGATTGGAAGAGATGTCGAAAGTGACTGTTGCCGAAAATCCTCCCGAATTTGAGCTCGACGATTCCATATAAAGCATTCCCGGTGTGCCGTTCAGCTCCTGTTCTATCGGAGTGGCAACAGCCTGGGAAACGGTCAACGCGCTCGCGCCGGGATAGGACGCGCTTATCTTAACCACCGGCGGCGTAATGCGCGGATACTGGTCGATGGGCAGCATCATCAGCCCTATAAGCCCGACAATCACAATCAGAATGGAGATGACGATTGAGAATACCGGACGGTCAATAAAAAAACTAACTTTCATAAATTGGGCTCAATTGTCATTTTACGGTTGCAGTTGAATCGGCAGGTTCGATTTCTTTCGACACAGCCTCAACCCTTACTTTCATTCCCGGAGAGAGCTTATGGAAGCCCTCGGTCACGATTTCCTCACCCGGCATTAGTCCGCGTTCGACCACCATACGGTTTTCAAGCTCAGGACCAAGTTCGATAAAACGCTTCTCCACAGTGGAATCATTGCGCATCACATAAATATAGGCTCCGCCTTTCTCTATGATAATGGCTTTGGTGGGAACCACGGTGGCATCTTCTCTCACGTCGAGCAACACCTTTACTTTAGTGAACTGCCCGGGCAATATTTCGCGCTCGGGGTTGGGCATCTGAGCTCTTACAGAAAACGTACCCGTCTTGGGGTCAACCTCCGGCTCGGCAAAATCCACCATTCCTTTATGCAGATATACAGTATTGTCGGCAAGAGTTATGGTGACATACGGCTGCCATGAACGAGATTTGTCCTGCTGCCCGAGATCCACATTACGCTCCTTGCTTTTCAGATAGTCAAGAGCTGTCATGCTGAAATCGATCCTCACGGTATCGCTCTCCACAATCGTGGCAAGAAGAGACTTCGCCCCTGGACCTACGAGTGTGCCAAGATCGACCTGGCTCTCACTGATGTGCCCTGATATCGGCGCCCTCACTGTCGTGAACCCGAGCTCCATCTCAGCCTGGGCAAGATCGGCCTTGCTCATCGCCACCGAAGCGGCGGCAGTCTCATAAGCGGCAACGGCATTGTCAAGGTCCAACTGGCTCGCGGCATTCTGCGCGTAGAGAGGACGTATGCGCTCAAGGTCGCGTTGGGCCTTCATAGCCTGCGCCTCATCTTTCTTCAACTGAGCGCGCGCCTTGTCGGCTTTCGCCTTATATTGATCGGGATTGATGATGAAAAGCACCTGATTCTTTTTGACCTGAGTGCCCTCTTCAAACAGCATCTTTTCGAGATAGCCCTCAACACGCGCCCGCACTTCTACCGATTTATGGGCTCGAACTCTTCCCACGTATTCTCCGTAGATTTCGACCTCATCACGCTGCACAAGCTCAGTTGAAACGACGGGCAACGTCGTTACACTCTTTTTGCAAGAAATTCCAGTCGTGGCAAGCAGCATCGCAGCCATTGGCATCCAAAATAATTTTCTACAGATCATGTTTTAAATTGCATTTAAGCATTAAGTAATGTGATGTGACAACTATTAATAACCCGATTGCAGGCGATAATGTTCGTGAAACAATCTTTTAATTTAAGCTGACCACATCAAATAGCCGACAAAGATAACGAAATATTTCCGCCTGACATTATGCCCGGAAAAAGTTCGTCAATAGACTGACACAATCTGTAAATAAACCAACATTAAGCCCCGCCGCTTCATCGCAAATAATGCCGCCATGCAAATAATTTTCGATTTGGCAGATAATCCAAATTGTCACCGTTGGCATAGGCTTCGCGCTCGAATGAGATATTCATGTAGGCATCATGCCGATTACGGAACTGCACAAGCCTCACCAACCACTCAATCACATATAGAATGTAGAACGGCACAAAAAGCAATTCACGCTGCTGGGCAGTGTGGATACGCTCATGGTTGATGACGTATTTGTCTATCCATGAGATGTCACGAGCCCAATATGAACCAAAGAGGTTCACGCATATTCCCTTGGGGATAAACCTGCATTTCACGACCATAATCACTTTCTAATTTTAGCCTTATAAAATAACGGAACAACGATGCCAATAATTTCCCTCATCGCCACGTTTTTTTTATTTCATTGCCATCGCCATAGAACTCCGCAGAAGGCATCTTAAGCTATTTTTTCACACAGAATGCAAGATTTATTTGTAAAAGCCTAAAAGAAATACTATCTTTGCACTCACAAAGCCCAGGTGGCGGAATGGTAGACGCGCTCGTTTCAGGTGCGAGTGCTGCGAGGCGTGCAGGTTCGAGTCCTGTTCTGGGCACCACAAATAGCTGTTAATCATTTGATTTTCAGCTATTTTTTTATTTTATCAATAAACAACTTTGGCACATAGTAAAAAACCTGTGTAAGCGCTGAAATCTTTGTTTCTTTACAGAAATAGAAAACTGCAATGGAAAAGAACCCCAGGGACTATACCATTTATCGCGATAATGATATACACCACAATTGAGAGCCTCACTATACGTTCTCAAGTCGCGAATACACAAGGTCTCGAATATGAGACCGAAAGTGTTAAGATCTGCAATTAGGTCATCGGGACCTAACTTCCACACGCTGAATATCACGGTGTTCCACGGCATCAATGGCAGTATATATTTAATTCTGCCATATTCAAATGTGCTTCGATATTTATCATTCGACAAAAAATCCTGGATTAAGTGGCGGTTGCTGTCATAAGGCAACCGCCCGCGGTGAGCAGAAGCATCATCGCGGGCGGTTGTGGTTGTTTTTACTTTGTCTGGGAGTGTGCCATACCTATGTAAGGCACTATGGCGCTTTTACAGGGCGGCACGCATCGCGTCGACCATCTCCTGATATTCGGCATCGGTGAGATACACCTCGCCCGGATTCATGCGGAACACGCCTCCATAGTCGGGACCATCCACATATTTGGGCGCCAGATGGAAGTGAAGATGCGACAATTTGTCGCTATAGGCGCCATAATTGATCTTTTCCGGATGAAACACCTTGTCCATCGCACGTGTCACGCGTGTCACATCGTCCATGAATGCGTTGCGTTCTTCGGGAGTCAGCTCAAAAAGGTCATTGACATGACCGTTGTAAGCCACGAGGCAACGTCCGCGATAGGTCTGCTCTTTGAACAGAAATACTCTTGACACGCTCAACGGCGCGATTTCAATCATCAAGTTGTGGAGGGTATCATTATTGGTGCAATAAAGACACTCCTTAGGGTCACTCTTCATAATATTTTGCATTTAAAGTTAGTATTAATGCAAATTTACAAAGAATTATCCGTATTTCCTACACCCCGTCTTTTCCCCGGAATACTATCGAGCCACTTTCGCCATCACCGTCTTCATATATTCCTTAGGATCAGGAGCGTTCACCACCGATTCCGAGAAGCCGAGTCCTTGCGCTCCGCTGCCAATCAGTTGCTCCATGTTCTCCAGGGTGACTTCGCCGGTAGCCACCACCGGCATCTGCAGGGATGCCGCCGCAGGAGCCACCGCACTTAAAGCCGTGACATCAACGGTCACATAATCCACGTCGGCGCCCTTGAGGCTTGCGATCTCGCCTACGGTGCTCACGGCTACCCCTATTATGGCGTGAGGGCCGAGCTGCTCCCTCGCCTGACGCGGCGAGATTGCCGAGGAGGTCAGTCTCACTCCATGCACTCTCAACTCCTTGACAAGCTCTATGTCATCATCGATCACGAGAAACGCGTCGCTCTGCCGGCACACCGACATTATCTCCGACAGCGCTTCGCGGTTGCGGGAAGCGTCACACAGATTAATCCAACGGCATCCGCCGTCAATGACTGCCGCCACCTCATCAACCATGCTGAAGCGACCGGACGGTGTGGTATAAAATTGTATCATTACGAATCTTTATGTTCGCGAAAACGGCTCTATCACCTGCACTTGATCGCCAGCCTTAAGAATGGTGGCATCGCGATCCACAAGGTCCACCACATTGCCATTGACAGCGGTCGAAGTGTTGTCAGGATCAATTCCGGCAATATCGAGGGCGCCGGATAGCGATGTGTAGTCAGGAACCGTAATCGGCTTGTTGTTAACTGTAATTTCCATAATCTTTTGCATTTTGAGTTGTTATAACTTTATAACAACCGGCAACGCAAAAAGTGAGGTCAGCTGATTATGAAATCATCTCCTTCCATGTAGACCGGGAATTTCTCACGGAAAGCCTGCAAGGAGCTTCGCGACAAATCAGCAAGCACAACCGAACCGTCGACAGCCTCATGCACAGGCTGCCCTTTGGGGTCTATGATCATCGATGTGCCGGAGTATTCGCCGAAGCGGTCGCTTCCGCCTCGGTTACATCCGGCGACGTAAGCCTGATTCTCGATGGCACGCGCTATGAGAAGATGTTTCCAGGCATACGCCCGGCTGTCGGGCCAGTTTGCCATGATAAGAAGCAGGTCATACTCCCCGTGACGGTTGCGCAACCACGCCGGGAAACGCAGATCAAAGCACACCGCCATAGCTATGTTCCAACCCCGGTAGCGGAACACAGGCACCGCCGACTCTCCGCGCGAATACGCCTGATCCTCGCCGCTGAACGAAAACAGATGGTGCTTGTCATAGAAATATTCATCGCCCGAAGGCTCGATGAAAAATCCACGGTTAAACACCCTGTCGTCAACTTTCACTATCAGAGAGCCACAAATCGCCGAGCTATAATCACGCGCCCACTTCCGGAGTGTATTGAGCACCCTGCCGTCCATGCGTTCACCGCTCGCCAATGCCTCCTGTGGATCGCAGATGAATCCTGTGGAAAACATTTCGGGCAACATGATCACATCGACCCCCGCCGGCAACGAATCAATAGCCGCAGCGGCACGGCGCAGATTTTCCTCACTATCGCCCCACGCTATATCAAGCTGAACGGCGGCTACTTTAAGAATGTCACTCATCGGCAGTGGAAAATTTTTCAGGATATTTCGCGGTAAACCTGCTGTAGAAGCGTTTTATTGACCTTATGTCGGCTTCTACATCGCCCGTAGGCTCAAAGCGGGTCTTTATTTCAATCGTCTTAGTTTTAAAATCAAGGGCGCCAAGAAGCAACGGCACGTCGGCTTCCATCGCTATGTGCAGAAAACCGTGGCGCCATTTGGCATTGGCGCTCCGTGTACCTTCAGGGGTGATGGCGAGCACAAGACGGTCGCTGTGCTTGAACTTCTCAACGATTTCATGGGAGAGCGAGGCTCCGCGCTTCTTTGGCACAGGAATCCCACCTATGGCACGGAAAAAACATCCAAGCGGCCACACAAACCATGCCTCTTTCATCAGAAAACCCGCCTTCCGCCCTATCGACGTATAGGCAAGCTCGCCAAGTATAAAATCCCAGTTGGAGGTGTGAGGAGCCACACAGATGAGGCATTTAGGATAATCGGGTGTGGTTATTTCAACCTTCCACCCGATTATCTTAAGTATCCATTTTGACAAAAGCATTTCTATTCAGTAAAATGTGCTTTATCGTCAGTTGCGATATACTATGATGTTATTATTTCGACTTGTTAAGCTCCTTCTGCTTTTCAGGAAGAGCGGCGTTCATCTTGTTGACGATAGCCACCACTGCGGCGTCGAAGTCGGCGCGAAGCTTGCCATATCCCTTTTTGAAATACTTTCTGCGCTCCTCATGATAGAGGTGGGCGTTGTCGAAGCTGCGTTCGCTCTTGTCGAAAGAAAACGAAACATTCTCCAAAGTGTTGCACTGGAGATCGGCTACCTCAAGCACGATAGCCATCATTTTTTCAGAATCAATATCGGGAACGAAATGACGCGCCAATATACACTCGCTTGCGATGTCGCCACACACGGCTCTGATCACTTTTTTCAGGTCTCTTTTATTTGCCATAACAAAGTTTATTTTTGAATGAATATGCGAATATACTAATTTCCCGATTAAAACGAAAATATTCAGAGACGGAATTGCACCGGCATGATGCAATAAACCGGCACGGCATCCTCGCCGATCCTGCCCGCGTGCCAGTTAGGCATTGTGCTGAGCACCCTCACAGCCTCGCGGTCAAGCGACGGATCGACACTGCGCAGCACATTGATGTGGGTCACGCTCCCATCGGGCTGCACCACAAAGGCGCAGAGCACTTTTCCCTGCACTCCCCTGTTATAGGCATCGGCAGGATAGCGCCGGGATGAATTTATATAACGCAGCAATGCATTTTGTCCTCCGGGAAACATCGGGGGCACATCAACCGATTCACTTTCATAAGCTTCAATGATTTCCACCGTAAACTCCTGTAGGCAACGGCTGTTGTCGGTCATTGCAAGGGTTTGGGCGGTAGTGTGTGCCTTGATTCGTCTCATCTGGGCAGAACCCGCCAGAGCTATGCAGGAAAAGATTAAGGATATTGTGATGATTTTAAAGTTATTGTTCATATTGAAGCACGTTTAACGGTTGCAAATATAAATCCCTCCCACGATAAAAACAAGCGGTTACATTTTTTTTGCAATTGTTTAACCTTGTTTGTGTAATCATTTGTGAAACCCCGCCCTACCGAAAAATGACGCTGCTACGCAATAAGGAGAGCCACGCAATCGTTAACTTAGAGTTATGAAATTGCGTTTTCTCACCATCATTTCCATCATAGCCGCCTTGTGCCCGCCAGCCCTTTGGAGCGTTGACGGCTCCACGGCATACAACTTTCTCAACATTCCGGTGTCAAGCCACGTCTACGGGCTGGGGGGAGTCAACATATCGGTGATCGACGACGAACTTGGGATGACCGAACAGAATCCGGCACTCCTGGGTCCTGAGGTGGAAAAGCAATTGTCACTTAACTATATGCGCTACATAGGCACAGCCGATTTCGCCGGTGCACGCTTCGGAATGGCGGCAACCGACCGTTCGGCATGGGCTGTGGGAGTGCAGTATTTCGGCTACGGCGAGATAAAGTCAGCCGATGAAACCGGAGCCGTCAACGGCACCTTCAGCCCCAAGGACATGTATGTGTCAGCCACCTACAGCCACGACATCACCGACCGCCTGCGCGGCGGCATAACACTAAAGGGCATCTACTCAGCCTATGACTCCTATTCGGCATTTGCCATCGCCACCGACCTCGGCATAAACTATTTCGATGCAGAGTCCGACCTCTCTCTGTCGGCGGTTGTCGCAAACCTCGGCGGCCAGGTGAAACGCTTCAACGACAAGTACGACCGCCTGCCTGTCGACATTCGCTTGGGCATCACCAAAGGACTCGGCACCACCCCCTTCCGCCTTTCCGTCACCGCATGGAATCTCACAAAATGGCACCTCCCCTACGAAGATCCGGGCGACGGCTCCTCATCAACAGAAACCGAAACCAAGGACAGCTTCGCGTCCAATCTGTTCAGACATCTTGTTTTTGCCGCTGAATATGCTCCGTCGGAAAATTTCTATATCGGCATCGGCTATAACTACAAGACCCGCACCGACATGAGCACCTATTCCCGCAGCTTCCTTTCAGGTTTCTCGGCATGTGCCGGACTCAACGTGAAGCAGTTCCGCGTGGGCGTAGCCCTGGCACAACCCCACAAAGGCGCCACCACATTCATGATCAACCTCACCACACGCCTCTACGAATTCTGACCCCCGCACAGAATTTCCTAAACACACCGATGAATTAAGATCATGGATAAAGAGCATGCTATAAAATACTCATATAGATTTTCTGTCTGATATTTTCTTTCAATCATTCAAAAATTGCCTAATATTATTCTGACACACAGGCTTATAGCCGTGAACCGGCAAAATAATTTTCCGAGCACCGAGCGGAGCGTTGTCGGCTTTAGACGCTCTGCTTTGCAGAGATACCCGATGAACCGAAAATCCGAATCCGAATGGATTCATCAGTGTGTAGCCGAGGGCCGAGCGAAGCGAGACCCTCGGAAAGCGAAAAAAATAATCGAATCTGAAAGATTCATCTTGTAACGAGTCTCTAAATGCAGATTGCAAAACACCCCCTGAAGAACTCCATAAATGCCGTGCAACGGCAATGCAGTCATAGCTCCGCCACGAGGCGAAGCCGAGGTGCGGAGAAAGGCACCACCACGAAACGGGCGTCGAAGACGTCCACCAATTTCAACCAATAAAAATACCCAAGACAGAAGCGGTCAGTATGTAGCGCCAGCGGAATGCTGGGTTAATGTATTCGAAATTGGATTAAGCTCTGTAAGAGCGACACAATTGTATCGTTCCTCCGGAACTCCAAAAAAACAGTGCGTTCACAATTACCCGGCATTCCGCTGGCGCTACATGTCGGGCTAACCTATCACGGTCCTGCAGACCGCATTCCACAATCCCGTTGAAAAAAAATCCACCCACGGGGATAAAAAGTGGGTAAATCCCACACAATCATACACTATCTTTGCCCGACATAACGGTATCAATCTGCGGGAGAGACATCCCGTCACGGTTCCGCCACAATCA
>CAJUTE010000030.1 GCA_910589555.1 uncultured Muribaculum sp. | reverse complement strand
GAGCCTGTGTCTAGAGTGACTACAGGCTCGTCTTTTCTTAAGTTAGTGACATTGCGATGTATCGCGTCCCTACTGGAATGGTCATGGGGTTGGGCATGATGGCGTGGATCCTGATTTACCGGCGTTTTAAGCCTTGTAATTGCCACAATAATATTGCCATAATTCATGACCTATGCCTGATGTCGCTCCTATAATCAGAATGTTCATGCTGTTTAATCGGTTGTCTTGTTGATGTTATTTAATTTGTTGCAGGATTGAATTGTAAATGTTTTTGAGGAGAATAGTGTCGGGGCTGTTGATTTGAAATGAACCGCTTTCGATTCGAATATTGATTCGAGGCGCGGTTATAACGGAGTCGTTATAGACAAAGCCAAGTTTTTTGCCAATTAGCTGTTCTGTCCCATCTGCCCATTGCTGACGTTTGTCCGGTTTCACTTGTCCCTGAATCAAAAATATACTTACAGGAGTGTTGTCGATGATAAATGTATCTCTTACAATTGCCACATATCCAAAATCTTTAACTGTCACCAACGGTTTTCCTATGATCAAATTGTCGGGATGGTCAGCGACCGGATACCAACCGTCAACCCTGCGATGTGAAGAACATCCACAAAGTATAAGGAATACTGAAATCAGTAATGTCAAAAAGAGAGTTATAGACTTCTTCATGGGTTGATGTATTGATATTAATTTCAGGGTTTATTATTCAATTTACAAAGTTACAACTGATAAAAATAAAACCGCTCAACAAATGTTTAGAATCAGTGATTTTAACAGTTGGCGAAGTGAGTTTCTGTGTTTTGTGATTGGATTTTGTGTGGCGGACGCAAATCTCTCCCCAAGCCTCGAAATCAATCCGGACAATAGATGTATTAAAATTCTCCTTCATTGCTCCAGAAAGCGAAGTGTCTTTTGATAGAAAATTACACGTTTCTGAAAAGATCCTGAAGATGTCCTATTCTTGCAATTAATTCTTCGTATGACATCTCATCGCCGTAAATCATCGACTTTTGCATCGCATTGTAGTCGTTACGCCATTCTGAGTCATATTCTTTTGGCGGAATGAGGACTATGCACTGACGCACGTCCGGAGCATAATCCACCCCTTTGATTGAGGTGAAAACTTCTCGATGATGCCGGATGGTTTCCCACAGTTTTGCGTCGTTCACTGCTGACAGGATTTCTTCGTGAGCCATAAGGTGTTCCAAATCATAAAGGTGCCTTGACTTTCTATTTGCTCTCATCCCCATTTCAGTAGTGAAAAGTTCGTGAAGTAGAAATACTTTCTCCAAGAACGTCTTTTGCGGAATGGCGCATATGATTTTGTTATCAACAACAGAGGTCTCAATATTGCTGTCTTCTGAAATCATGGACTTGACAAAGGCTTCTGATGTCGGCTCAAAGAGTGAGCGGGCACCAACTTCAAGAAGGACCTCGGGACGAAGATAACCATCGCCACTATCAAACACGGATTTATATGCGATATGAATTTTCCGGGGTTCGGGATATGTGCCGTCTCCTTCTCCATCAGGTTCGGGGATAACTTCACAGTACGTGTCGATGCCATAGTCGCGCAACGATGCGGCAATGTCAGTCGCGAGTTTTTGCTTCACGAACAAGGATGACTCTTTTCTCAATTTCTTCAATTGCTTTTTGGTCAAATCTCCATCCAGTCCGAATAACGAACGATCCATCGCGAGGTCAATGTCTTCAGAAAAGCGGTGAATCAGTTTCCACACCTTACTGAGAGAGGAACCACCCTTGAACACGAATTTGTCGGCGTATGGAAGCCCGAACGCTACCTGCAACAGTGATGTTACCCACATGTCCTTTTCAATGGCACGAGGGTCGGAGATTCCGACTCTCAGGGCTATCTGCTCATATATAGTCTTTCGCTGGACATCAGTCCGTTTAAGAAAGTTCTGCATAACTTCGTTTTATTAAAGCCCTTATCCATTCGGGCATAAGTGGATAATCTTCTGCAATTATATTTTGCGGAACTTGCGTGAGCAATTCCTTGATACGTTTATTCTGCTCTTCCGACAAATTGCCTTTACCGATTTCCTGCAATGCGAGTGTCAGCATCGCTGAAAGTTTGTTCTTGAACGCAAGCCGTTTGGGAACAACCCTAAGAAAGGTGATGCCTCTTCCATTGTATATTTTTATATTTCTTGGAGCACCATCAGTGTAATAGACTGCATTCATCGGAACCTGTGTGGACAAACCAAGACGATTGAGGGCATAATCACCGGTTGGCATGATTCTGGATTTATCCCGTTTGGCAATTGCCTCTGCTATTTCCTCCAACGTAGGATATATGACTCCAAGCCCCAATTCAGTGTCGATTTGAGGACGGCAATATATGCCTCTTGATAGCCGGATTATTTTATTTGCACCGGCAAGCCGTTCCAAAGCCTTGTTTCCAGCAATGCCGCCATAGAGGTGTGAGAAGTCAGACGCAAAGATTATTGCACCTTTCTTTCTCCTTTTTATTGAATTATATATTTTATCCTCAATACTTTCCATTGGTTGCTCCAAATCTTGTCTATCACGAATATCCGCGAAATGCTAAATGATTTTGTCGCAAATTTAGTAAATTTTTGCGACAAAATCAACTTTAATAATAGAGCTTAATTGATGCTGCACATTGTGACGAAATATACGCCGGAATTGTAGTCATGCCAAATGGCTCGGAATGCGTGTCGATCCATGGTTTTTCAGTTGAGTTGGATTATTAGTTGGCGAGGTGAGTTTCGGCTGCTGTGAGTGACGCTGGCTTGCCGATGTCAAACCATGAGTATTGTGAATCAGGCAGGAATCCGTTGAAGTTTAGATGCCGGCAGGCGTCAATGTAGAAGTCCATTATCGAGAAGGCTTCGCCCTCTTTTCGAAACGATGTCAACTCATGAAGAGCTGATGGTGACAAGACATGGATGCCATTGAAGGCGTATTTTTCGAAATCGGTGGCATTGGTCCCAGCCGGCTTCACTTCACCGGTAGAGCCGTTTATCCAGCCGTTCATTTTCATGTCGTTGTCAAAAAGCAGGTAGCGTGAGGTTTTTCGGCTGCTTACCAGCAGAGTTGCGTCAGAGCGGGAATTGCAGTGGGCGTCGTAAAGTTCGCGTAGATCCAAGTAGGTGAGGATATCGGCATTGTGTACTATGAACGGCTCGTTTCCATCAAGCCACGAAGCGGCTTTCACTATTCCGCCCCCGGTGTCAAGCAGTTTGTGGCGTTCGTCGCTGACGACTATCTCTATTCCGAAATTGTCATGTGCGGCAAGAAAGTCGATGATCATGTCGGGGAAATGATGCACATTGACTATGATGTGAGAGCATCCGGCGTTTTTCAGATTCATTATGACACGTTGCAGCATGGGGATGCCGCCAACTTGCACAAGCGCTTTAGGCACCGAATCGGTGATAGGACGCAGCCGTGTGCCGAGTCCGGCTGCGAAAATCATAGCTTTCATTTCAATATCAGTTTTTTGCCAAGTTCAAAATGCGTGAGTTCAATAATTGCATCGGGGAAGCGTTCATGCAGATGTGCCGCGAGATGCTCGGCGCTATAGACGGAGCGGTGTTGCCCGCCGGTGCATCCGAAGCTCACCATCAGGCTTGTGAATCCACGGTTGAGATATGTTTCTACCGAATTATCGACCATGGGATATACTTCACTCAGAAACTGCAATATGGATCCGTCGTTTTCAAGAAATTCGATAACTTCGCGATCGAGTCCCGTGAGCTGCTTATATTGGTCATATCTTCCGGGATTGTGGAGTGCACGGCAGTCAAATACAAATCCGCCGCCGTTGCCCGACAGGTCGGTGGGTATGCCATGACGGTTATATCCGAAGCTTGCGACTTTAACCGTAAGACGATCAGTTTTTTCTTGCTGATCATTGAATCGTTCCCTCGACGACATCTCTTTAAGCAGACTATTCAGGTAGGGCAGCTCGGGGAATCCGTGATCGAGTATTTCGGTGAGATTTCTTATTGCTCCGGGGATGCTTTGCAAAAAGTGAGGTTTATGCTCCACGTAGCCTCTGAACCCGTAGGCACCGAGCACTTGCAGCGTGCGGAACAATACGAAATAGGGGAGAGTGTGGAAGAAATTATATCGGTCAATTTCGGCAAATTCCGATGCTGCATTGAGATAGTATTCAATCAGCTTGTCGCGGAGTGATGGGGGGAATGCTGCTTTTGCTTGCCAAAGGAATGAAACGAGGTCATACTGCCACGGTCCGCGACGTCCGCCTTGAAAGTCGATGAAATATGGTTCGCCGTTCTTTATCATCACATTTCTTGACTGAAAATCGCGGAACATGAATGTGTCGCTTTTTTCTCGGAGAAGAATGTCGGCAAACTTTTCAAAATCATCTTCAAGGAAATCTTCGCGAAATTCGATACCGGTGGCTTTCAGAAAGCAATATTTGAAATAATTGAGATCCCACATCACCGACCGGCGGTCCATCTCCGGCACCGGATAGCATTTGCAATAGTCAAGGTCTTTGCCGCCAATCCACTGCATTTTGGGTAGAAGAGTGATTGTCTTTGTCAAGAGAGCGGTTATATCCTCATTCCACTCCGACTTGTCGGGTCTTTTGGAAATTAAATCAAACAGAGCCGTATCGCCGAGATCCGATTGCAGATAGCAGCTATGGTCTACCGTCATGGCAAGTATCTCCGGCACCGGCAACCCTTTCTTGTGGAAGTTTTCGCACAAGTATATGAATGCTTCGTTTTCTTCCCGAGAAGTGCCGATGGTTCCTATTATATCGGGATTCGGACAGAGTCTGAAATATCGGCGGTTGCTTCCGGCTCCGGCTATTCTTTTTATTTCGGCAGGAGAGTGTCCTGTAAGGGTTTTATATAGAACAAGAAGTTGTTTTTCCATCATCGGGGTAATCATTTTCAACAAAATTACGCAGAATTCCGCGAATAAATATTACATTTGCAATTAAAATAAGAAAGAAGTATGACAAAAGTATCTCAACGGGGAACAATAATGCCCGCTTCTCCAATCAGGCGTTTGGTTCCATTGGCTAACGCCGCAAAAGAGCGAGGCATCAAAGTTTATCACCTGAATATCGGTCAGCCCGATGTTCCAACACCTCAGCAAGGGCTGGATGCGTTGAAGCATATTGACCGGAAGGTGCTGGAATACAGCCCGTCGGAGGGGTTGCTGTCATTGCGTCAGAAACTTCATCAATATTATAAGCGCTTTAACATCGATGTTGATGTTGATGATATCATTGTGACCACCGGAGGTTCCGAGGCAGTGCTGTTTGCGTTTCTTGCCTGTCTTGATCCGGGTGATGAGATAATCGTCCCTGAGCCCGCCTACGCCAATTATATGGCATTTGCCATCTCAGCCGGAGCGAAGATCATCACGGTTCCCTCGAGCATTGAGGATGGATTTTCATTGCCGCCGGTTGAGGAATTTGAGAAACTCATAACACCGAAGACCAAAGGCATTCTTATCTGCAACCCCAATAACCCCACAGGCTATCTCTACACGATGAAGGAGATGCTCCAGATCAGAGATCTGGTTAAAAAATATGATCTGTTCCTGTTCTCCGATGAAGTGTACAGGGAGTTCTGTTACACAGGCGCTCCTTACATTTCAGCGTTCCATCTTCCCGGAATCGAGGAGCAGGTGGTGTTGATCGACTCTGTGTCGAAACGATATAATGAGTGCGGCATTCGCATCGGTGCTTTGATCACAAAGCATGAGGAGTTGAAAAAGAATGTGATGAAATTCTGTCAGGCTCGTCTGAGTCCTCCATTATTGGGGCAGATTGTTGCCGAGGCATCGATTGACACTCCTAAGGAATATATGCTTGAGACTTACAATGAGTATGTAGAGCGCAGGAAATTCCTGATTGACCAGTTGAACAAGATCCCCGGATGCTACACGCCGATACCTATGGGTGCATTCTATACAGTGGTACGCCTGCCGGTAGATGATGCCGACAAGTTCTGTGAATGGTGTCTCGAACATTTTGAATACGAGGGGCAAACCATTTTCATGGCTCCGGCATCGGGATTCTATACAACCGAGGGCATGGGCAAAAATGAAGTGCGCATGGCTTATGTGCTTTGCAAAGAGGAGCTTGCCAAGGCTATGCAAGTGCTTGGTGAGGCATTGAAAGCCTATCCGGGACGAACTATCTGATGATGGATTTTTAAATCATTATGTTTCTATGAACTACGAGCTGTTCATAGCCCGTCGCTTACGTCTTTCCGATGAGAGCCGCCGCGGAATGTCGCCCGGCATCATAATCGCTATCGCCGGCATTGCCTTGTCGATAATGATTATGATGGTGGCGATGAGCATAGTGTATGGGTTTAAGAAGGAGATTCGTAATAAGGTCACCGGATTTGACTCGCAGGTGTCTATCCATCCTGCATCTTATGAATCGGGCATGGATGCTGAGCATATCGATTTCACTAAAGAGCTTGAGCAGGTAATTGCCGGCACCGGATACTTTGAAACGCCGTCGCTTGTGATTCAGCAACCGGCTATAATAAAGACCGATACGACCTTCGAGGCGATAGCAGTCAAAGGCATAAGTGCCGGATCGGGCTGGGATTTTGTGAGGGATAATGTGATTGACGGTGAGGTGCCTGACTATAATGATGCGGAAAATCGTAATAAAGTAGTGGTGTCACGCATTATAGCTGACAAGCTCGGGCTTTCAGTGGGCGACCGTGTGAATGCTTATTTCTTTGTCGACGAAGCGTTGAAAGCGCGACGTATGGATGTTGCCGCCGTGTATGATACCAACTTTGGGGATTATGACAAGGTGTTTGTGTTCAGTTCGCTGCCATTCACTCAATCGGTAGCTTCAGTTGGAGAAAACACCGGCAGCCGCGTGGAACTGATGACTAATGGCAATGCTTCAGTGGAAGAAAGCGCTCTGAAACTTCAGAATGAGATGATGCTTGCCTGTTATACCGGCAAGCTGAAAGGCACCTACAGGTTATCGACAGTCACCGATAACGGCATGATGTATTTCAACTGGCTGGAACTTCTTGACACGAATGTGGTGGTGATTCTTGTTCTGATGGCTCTTGTGTCGGGCTTCACATTGATATCAAGCCTGTTCATAATAATTTTGGAGCGGGTCAACATGATCGGTATTCTGAAGGCTCTAGGCTCCACTAATGGCGAGATAAGGCGCATATTCAGTTATGTGGCTCAGAAGCTTGTCATAGCCGGAATGGTGACAGGCGATGTGATAGGAATAGCATTTCTGCTTATTCAGAAATATACCAGGGTTCTGCCGCTTGATCCTGACGCATATTATCTTGACTATGTGCCGGTAGAGGTGAACTGGTGGCATATACTGCTGCTTAATATATGTGTGTTCGCTATATGCTGGCTCATGATTCTTGTGCCGGGACAGATAGTCGCAAGGATAAATCCTGCAACATCAATACGCTACGAGTAAATGAGCCTGATGGCTTTCTTGTCCCGGCTGCGGGAGTGTGTGACAAAAAATATTGCCTCACACTCCCGTGCGGAATAATTATTGAGCTGTTGCCAATTCTTTTGTGACCATGCGGCGTAAGGAGCGTCGGATGGTTTTCCATTTTGGGAATATGGCAAAAGGTCTTAGATTGCCGTAGCTAAGAATTATCGTGACTAATGCTGTGATCGCGACGATAAGAAGCCACCCGTATATTTCTTTCATGGATACGACGAGCGCTTGCTGCTGAACCATTCCGTAGAGGTTTTCTAACGGGATGTATGTCGTGTCGTGATTGAAGTCGGTGATCGCGGCGCTTAGGTTGGCTGCGTTTTTAGCCATGACACGACGCAGGAATTCGCCTATGATTGCCGGTCCGAGAGTGGCTCCCATGACAGCTCCGGTGAATCCATTGATTGTGAGTGCTTGCGGGAATACGAAGAAGTGGAGTCCGCTTTGCACAATCGAAGTTAGAAATACGATGGAGATTATGACCGAGGCTGCTCCACGGAAGAATAGAGGAATAAAAAGCATCTCCTTTTCCACTCCATAATCGATGAGGAAGTAGAAATAGGCGAGATATACCACTGCAAGCGCGAATGCGATGGCAGTCATGGTCTTGTAGCGCCATTTATTAAGAGCGAATGTGTAGTAGGTGATTGCAACTCCTACTGCAATTCCGGCAAACACATACCAGTTCAGGTCAATGAGATTGGTTTCGTCAAATCCTAATATCGCTTCGGCATAGCTGTGTTCAAACACGTGTTCAGTCGCCATGAGCGTGAAGAACACGAGGTAGACCAACGTAGCGCGTATCACGTTGCGATTTTTCATTGCCATGAATGATATGTAGGGGTGATGAAGGAATGATGCTCTCCACAGGTTTATGCCGAGACATATAAATCCTAATATCGCAGCATAAGTTATTTCCATGGAATCCCACCAGTCGTAGAAATTGCCATATACGCAGATGAATGTAAAGCAGAGCATGACAACGCTCCAGAGTCCGGCTCCGATCCAGTCAATTCCAAGAAGCGGAATCTGCATGGGTCCTTTGACCGGTTTTACAAGAATCTGTACCATAAGCAGCATGAACGCGAGCAATCCGGTCATGAGGATGTGCATATATTCCCATTGTGAGAAGAACGCGGTGTAGACGGTGAGGACTCCGCTGAGCTGTATCACTCCATCGACTATTATATAGACGTAGCAGAAAAATATAGCCATGTCGCGCACAGGCGTGATCCAAAGCTGTATAGTGGAGTTGCAGGCAAATGTAGCCCACATCCTGAACCATCCGGCAAAAAAGCAGGTGGTGACAAGCACCGGCACTGAGGATGTGTGGGCGCAAATTATGTTGGCTGTGATCAAGGCTATGCAGCATATTGAAAGTGCGACGCGGTTGGAATACCGGAATTTCAGCCGGAACATGACGGCGAAATTTATTGACATTCCTATCAACTGGGCATATCCTGCCATGAGGATATCTTCCTGCATCAAGGCTGTGGTGCCAACCATGTCGGAGGCGGCTGCGAGGTATAGCCCTCCTGAAAATTGGATAATCAGGACGAATAAGATGAACAACCACGGTTTTAGCCGCCGAGGAATATAATTGGGGACGTCGGGGATGTCAAACGGCCCCTGAGGTGCGTGCCAATCAGCCATATCAATATTTTACTTCACATTCCACGTTCATGCCGGCACGCAACCGAGCCATGTCATACGCGGAATTTTCTTTTGAAAATTCGATTCTTACAGGGATGCGCTGTCTTACTTTGACGAAATTTCCTGCCGAATTGTCCTGCGGGAGGATTGATAGCGAGGCTCCTGTGGCTTTTGACAGGGAAACTACTTTTCCTGAGAAAGTGACTCCGGGTATTGCATCGACCTTTATCTCGACATTGCTTCCCGGAGCTATGTGATGGAGCTGTGTCTCCTTGTAGTTGGCAGTCACCCACACATCAGAGGCGTCAACGATGTCGAGGAGGGTTTGTCCTGCTTGCACGAGCTGTCCCACCTGTATCTCTTTGCGGGAGGTGAATCCGTCGCACGGCGCTTTAATCACACAGTAAGACAGATTTAGCCTGGCGGTTTCGAGCATGGCTTGGGCAAGTTCAATTCCGGCATCGTTCTGGGCTATGCGCTGTCGGGTCTCAGCCACGACCGATGATGAGGCTGTGCGTTGACGCTTCAACATTTCATAGCGAGCTTTTTTAGCTTCGTAATCGGTTTTTGCCGCATCATATTGCTGACGTGTCACAGCTTCCTGCTCCAATAATTTGGTGTAGCGGTTGAAGTCCGTTTCAGCCATTTCCATCACTACTTTGGCTTCAGCGATGGAAGCGTCGGATACGGCTGTATTTGCCGAGGCTACTCCTATGCTGTGGTCGGTCACGTTTCTGCCGGCGATGGCGTTCTGGTAGTCGGCATAGGCTTGCGCTACGCGCAATTTCATGTCGGCGTCATCGATGATGATCAATGTGTCGCCTTTTTTCACCGGCTCATATTCTTTGAACCTTATTTCCTTGATGTAGCCTTGCACTCGGCTGTTGACGGGCACGATCTGCTGTTGAACCTGCGCATTGTCGGTAAACTCGACGTTGCCGAGATGGATGAACTTGCTTGCGACCCATAATGCCGCTATGATTATCACTGCTATGGTTATGGCGTAGGATATTATTTTTTTGCTGCTGTGTTTCATATTTTTCCTGTTGTGAATAGAAGTTTGTAATAATAATAGATGATATTTATGCGGGCGTTGACGAGCTGCTGTTCTGCATCAAGTTTGGAGTTGGCTGCGTCGAGCATATCGGTGATCAGCGCCATGTCGGCAGAGTATCGGGTTGAGGTTGTATTGTAGTTGCGTTCGGCGAGCTCCACTCCTTTTTGCCTTGTTTTCAGTTCTTCGTAGGCTTCCCGGTATTTTATATAATCGGCAGTCACGCCAAGGCTGATGTTTTCGCTTGTGGCATCAAGTTGTTCGACGGCGTGTCTGGTGGCGATGCGGCTCTTCGCTATAGACTTATTGCTTTTGTATAGCGATGAGATGTTGTAGGTTATGCCTACGCCAACAAACCAGTAGCTCAGATTTCGATTGATTGGCGGTACTTCCACGAGTATGGGCCCATCGATTGACCATCCGGCTTGGAGCCCTATTTTGGGCATGCGTTCGCTGCGGGCGATTGTCTCGGCTTTGCTGTTTATGTCGACACTTGATTGCGCGAGTTTCAGTGCCGGAGCGTTTGCCACGGCTTCTTCCTGCCACCATGCTTCGCCGTTGACGGGAAGAGAGCGGGACAGAATTGTGGAATCGGGGAGGATGACTGTCTCTTGTGGCAATCCTGCGATGGTGACGAGGTTGCTGTTGAGAATTTCCAGCATATTGTTGATTTTGATAAGCTGAAGCTCAAGCCCTGATAGCAGCAGTTCATATCGGGTAATGTCGTTTTTTAACGCCACTCCCTCCCGGTAGCGCGCGTTCATCTCATCAAGTACTTTGCGGGCTTGTGAGATGTTGTTTTCGACAACGAGCCGCAGGTTATTGTATTTATAAATATCAAGGTAGAAGCCGGTGAGCTGAAACCTGATATTGTCGCGCTGAAGTTCAGTGGCATAGCGAGCTGCGGTGCTTTTGAGTTCGGCGATCTCAATGGCGCCAGTTATGGCTCCACCCGTGAAAACCGGTTGGTTGAGGTTTATGGAAAGCCCGCTTCCGAAGTGAGGTATCGGTGCTTTTTGGTAGTCGGAGAAATTACGCTCGGTGGTGAATCCGTCGCCGATGTAACTTAACGAAAGTGATGCGTTGATTTCAGGGAGTCTGTTGCTGCGGGCTACGCTTATTTCTCGGCGAGCCTCTTCCTGAGCTGTAAACGATGGGCGGAGTTGCGTGCTGTTTGCCTCGGCGATTTCAAACAGGTCCGGGAGAGTTATAACCTGTGGAATCGGCTCATGCGCCCGCACCCCGTTGGCAAGCAGGATTGTAGCAAACAGCCCTGTGAGCAATCGGAGATTGTTCATAAGTCAAATGATTAAAAGAAATTAAGTAATTATAGTGAAAATGATCAGCCTATGATGAATGGCTTTTGGAAAATGCGGATGTGGTTTATGCCGCAGTGATAGGAAAATGGATTATTGGGTGCTCTTCCAGTTTTCTTTGAAAGCGTAATTTTGGACTTTGGCAGGCATCGCGCCTATGATAGATGTATTTTCAGTCATAATGGATGGCTCTTTGTGAACCATGGCGCAAAATTACAAAAAATAATTAAAAAATTGAGCCTCCCCGCCGATTTTGTCAGTGGGGAGGCTCGGAATGTAGTTATGGAAAATTGTAATGCCTATGCTTTAATTATGAGTTGGCAGAAGTTGTCGGTTGAACTTTATTTGCTTGTTTTGCAGGGCGTTTTGCCGATTTGGAAGCGGTGGCTTTACCGTGGCGGCGATTATTTTTCGCTTTGAGATTTTTATTTTGTGGCATAGCCATTTTTCCCATTTGCGGACGCTTGTTCATCTTTCCATTTATATACATATTTTCAAGAAAAGATATGTATTTTTCCGGTCCAAGGATAGATTTTACCTCGGCGAGATATTTTTTCTGGTCTTCGCGGCGTTGCTCCATGCGGATTGAGTCATTATGACGTCGTTCTTCTCTGAGTGCTTGCGCTTGTTCTTTGTGGGTTTCTTTGCATTTTTCATCCAGCTGCTGAAGCTGTGATTTTTGAGCATCGGTCAGATTGAGCCCGTCAAAAATGCTCTTATGTTGAGGGCGGTTGGCTTTTTTCGCTTTTGCATTTTCTACTTTGGGTGCCGCTTCAGGGTTGTTGCTTTGCGCCATTGCGGAGAATGAGAGTAATGACATTGAAATGATGGCAAAACTTAAGATTTTCTTTTTCATTGTTCTGGAGTTATTTGTTGGTTATGGTTAAAAATTCATTTGCTTCTAAGACGCTGAAAAAGTGGACCGGTTTAGCCGCAAAAGTTAATTTAACGTGTATTTAACTTTAAGATTGCCAATATCGTAAATAAATGTAAAAATAGGGTGGGGCGATTAAACCATTTTGTATTTCTTCGGAATAAGCCGCACGGACAGGGATTAAAATTTGATATTTTGGATCCCGTTTCGTAACTTCGCCATACATAAATGTGCAAAATTAATATATGATTATATGAAAACAAGAAGCGACATTTGGCAGATTGAAAAAGAGATGGAATGGGAAACCGTTGGCAATGGCGTCAGCCGCCAGATAATGGGGTATGATGGTCAGCTGATGATGGTCAAGGTCAAGTTTGAAAAGGGTGGAGTGGGCACTGTCCATACTCATTACCACACTCAGGTGACCTATGTGGTGAGCGGAAAGTTTGAGTTGACTATCGGTGATGAACGGAAAATAATAGAGGCAGGCGACGGCTATTACGTAGCCCCTGACGTTGCCCACGGATGCGTGTGCCTGGAAGAAGGCGTGCTTATCGACACATTCTCGCCCATGCGCCAGGACTTCCTGAAGTAGAGCGATTCGCTGACGCTCCGCCGCTTTGCCGAGACATCGGCGAGGTGCCGTGAGAACTTATATGACGTTAGTCTCGTTATAATAGTAAGGCGCTGAAATTACACCCAAGGGTGCCGTAGAAAGCTATTATGAAGGGATATAACAAGTTGTTGATGATTGTGGATCCGCAGGTGGATTTTATCTGTGGAGCTCTTCCTGTGTCAGGAGCCGTCACGGCGATGGACTCCTTGGCTCAATACATTGATGAGAACCGTGATGAGTATTCCCACATCGTTGTCACCGCCGACCGTCATCCGTTTGACCACTTGTCGTTTAAAAACCGTGGAGGAGAGTGGCCCGCGCATTGCGTGCATGATTCGATAGGAGCGGCGGTGTGGCAGCCTGTGATGGACGCTCTCAGCCGATTTAAGGGAAAAATGGCATTTCTTCATAAAGGTGAGCGGCACGACAGAGAGGAATACTCGATATTCAAAAACGAAAATGCCTTGGCGGAAATAGCCGAGATGATAACCGCCGGGGATATCGGACAGATTGACATTTGCGGCATAGCAGGAGATGTGTGTGTCGCCGATACGCTTCTTGACGGAATAGAGATATTCGGCGCTGCGAAATTTAATGTATTGCTCCGCTTCTGCCCCTCGCTTGACGGAGGAAAGCGCCTGAATGAAATAATATCAAAACTTGAAATATCATGCGACAGATAATCACCCACTTTACTGACGACGACCTGTATAAATTTACCATGTGTTGCGCCGTGATTGAAAACTACCCGCGCACACAGGTGAAATACAAGTTCATCGATCGTGCCGACACCATCTATCCTCAGGGATTTGCCGACGAATTACGCCGTCAGATATCGATGCTCGAAAATGTGGTGATAACCGATGAAGAGATTGACTTCATGAAACGCCGGTGTTACTACATCCCGGCTTGGTTCTATAGCTTCCTGAAGGGATTCCGCTATGACAGCCGCTGGGTGAAAGTGTCGCAGGACGAAGCAGGACACCTCAGCGTAGAGTTTGAAGGAGCGTGGAGCGACACCATAATGCTCGAAGTCAAAGTGCTCGCCATTATCTCGGAACTTTATTACATGATGACCGGCAAAGCATCATCGCTTGATTATGACGCCTACTATGAGCGGTCCTACGACAAAGCTCTGCGGCTTATAGAGGCAGGATGTGTGTTCAGCGACTTCGGCACAAGACGCCGAGCCTCGTTTGCCGCACAGGACACCGTAGTGTCGGCAATGAAAAAATGCCGGGACCGCATTTCCGGACCCGGCAGCTTCGTGGGCACAAGCAACGTGTATTTCGCCATGAAATATGACCTTACCCCCATCGGCACAATGGCACATGAACTGATATGTGCCATCGCAGGAATGTATGGACCGCAGATGGCTAATTATCTGGCGATGAAGATATGGGCAAAGACCTACCGTGGAGCGTTGGGCACATTCCTTTATGACACTTACGGCTGGCGCATATTCAGCCTTAACTTCTCGGAAGACTACGCAAATATGTTTAAAGGGCTGAGAGTGGACAGCGGCGACAACTATCACGAGCTTGACATGATAGTCGAAAAATACCGCTCACTGAACATAGATCCCGCCACAAAACAGATTGTGTTCAGCAACGGGCTCAATGTCGACGAGGCGATCAACATCCATCGCTATGCCACCGGAAAATGCCAGCCGTCGTTCGGCATCGGCACCCATTTCACCAACGATTTTCCCCACATCAAGCCCATGAACATAGTAGTGAAGCTGCTTGCCGTAAAGATAACCGAATCGTGGCCATTCTACTGCGAAACCTGCAAGCTAAGCGAGGACCACGGAAAATATACCGGCGACCCCGCCACCGTCAAACGCTTCCTCGAGGCTCTCCACCTGCCCGTGAACAGCATCAATAGTGATGAAGCAACCCTGACACTCTTCGAATAAAACTCGATTTTGAAATTATTTGTATGCTGTAAGTACACGGGTTATATGTTTTTGGCGTGAACGGAGATTGGATGTTCAGAAAATTATTTTAAAGAATTTATGCAATATTGGTTCTTTTCTTTACGCTTGCTATCGAAGAGCCAGCCCCATTTATTGAAGTATTTAATAACTGATGTGATATGATACTTCAATAATTTCTTGTTCTTATAAGAGCCTTTTTCATATTCGTGTACGACAGAAACCTTTGGGAAAAACATGGTTTTGGAAACCTCACCGATGCGTCGGCACAAGTCGAGGTCTTCAGCATACATGAAATAACGCTCATCAAATCCGCCGCCGATTTCCCTCAATACCGAAACACGCATGAACATGAAGCATCCCGAAAGCGATGGAACTTCCATTATTTTGTCATATCCTGTCCAATGCAACTCATAATTATGGTCATGCTTGTCCTGGTAAGACTTGACGGGAATGAACCGTCTGCCGATTAAGTCCATTGGGGTAGGGAGCAGCTTGCACAAGAATTGTGTTTCGCCGTTGGGATAAATAATTTTAGGCATTGCCAGTCCTGCACCAGGAGTCGCATCCATAAAATGCTCAAGCTCTTCAATCACATTTCCATCCCAATATATATCGGGATTAAGCACCGCGTGATAATCGGCGTTAGCTTCAATTGATTTCTTTATCGCCACATTGTGCCCGCTGCCATATCCGAGATTCAGGCTATGAATGTATTGAATCCTTGGGTTTCCTTTTACAAAGTCTCGGAGTTCATCATTAGTAGAATTGTCAATTATATACAATGTTTCAATTGATGATCTCATAACACAGTCTAACAGACGAGACAAATCCCTATGGTTAGTGTGAAAAGCTACTATCGATGCGGTAATCATATTTTTTCCCATCTATTGGTTGTATTGTTCCATTGTTTTACTATTTTGGCAGGTGCACCAACGGCGATGCAATTAGACGGAATGCTTTTATTTACAACAGAATGAGCACCAATTATTGCTCCATCTCCAATGGTTACGCCGGGCATTACTATGACACCTTCTCCCAACCAAACTCTATTGCCTATTTTTACTGGTGCCACATAATAACTTCGTTTAATTGGTGGGATGGTTGGATCAGTATCATTCTCGTCCCCTGAGTAACTTCCATGAGAATTATCAGAAATGTATACGTGAGATGCCATCAGAACATCGTCTCCAATTTCAACTGAATGAATTGCAGATATATGTACATAGTCATTAAGTTGAATGTTTTTTCCGAACTTCATTTTGATAGACTTATCACCATCAGCAATAAAAGCTTCCAATCTGCAATTGATACCCGTAGTTAGGCGATGTCCTAAATTAATCATATTTTTGCCTCTTATGTTGAATGGGCGGCGAATAATTCTTTGGGTTGGATATTGGATAATTGTTAAAGCATAATATAATCCGAGCTTTATTTTATGCCCAATTGAATAGTTATTTGAGATATTATTTATTAGCATAAATTCGAAATAATACTAGGTATAATAGCTTTATTCTGTTATATATTTTGCGAGAAATAGACAATTTACTTTTGGTTCCGGTTGTGGATTCATTTAAATTATGGCGTCGAAATAAGATACATTTATCTTCAATAAATCTCACATTCCATTTCCATGCAGCTATTGATGCAATCCATCCCTCTTGAAATACCGGAATCTCATTTGGATAAGGAAGTACTGTATCAAGGATATGCTTTTTAAATGCCATACAGCATCCTACATATGAATTTCGATATAAATTTCTCCAAAATCCTTCTTTTGAATTATGGTATAAAAAAAATGATGGATTGATTGTGTTTAGATTTGAATCAACTAATATGCAATCATGAATGATACAATCGGCGGTTGCTAAAGCATTTTTACATGTGGTTACTTTATTCGGCAACCATACATCATCTTGATCCGAAAGAAATATATAATCACCAGTGGCATGGCGAAGTGCATTTTCAAAGTTGCCATTGACCCCATGATTGTTTTGATTATGAAATATTTTAATCCTTGAATCATTGTATGACTCTAAAATCCCAATAGTTTTATCAGTAGAGCCATCATCCGACACGACTAATTCATCTTCAGTCGTTAATTGAGCAAGAATGGAATCAACTTGTTCACGGAGAAATTTCTCGCCGTTATAAGTTGCCATACATACGGAAATCATTGCAGATAATTTTTATAGAAAATAGAAAACGGTTTTGTTGTTTTATTTTGTACGGATAATGAAGTGGCTCGTCTTAAAACCACAATTAAAATCCAAAGTTTTTTCCACTTTTCTGTAGGAATAAAATTTTTAATTGATTGACAAAATATAGTAAAACGCTTGAGCTTTTTTTCAAAATCAGTGTCCTTATTACTAAACGATTGGATGCACTCTATACTTAATGCATACGCATTCTTATATTTATTCTTGAATCGTTCGATAAATTGAATGTCTGAAAAATCGAGCCAAACCAAATCATTATAACCGCCAACAGAAATAAATGCACTGACATTTATCAACATCCCGCTATTAATTACACAGAATTTTGATAAAGAAAACTCTCCAAAAATAGATCTATCTGATAAAGATGTTAAATAGTTCTTAATCGGAGTAGGGGACATATATTCTCCTGTATCTAATTTTACTCTTGGACAAAATAAATTGACAGTTGGGTTATTCTTGATGGCGTCAATGTAATATTGTAATGCATTAGATGGAAAATAAGTGTCTTGATCGCATAAAAGTATCCAATCATAGCCATTATCATATGCAAATTTAGCCGCTTCGTTATAGGCTTTTGAAAGACCGATATTTTCAGGATGGTTCTGGTATGTCCATCCCTTTTGCAAATAACTGGATGGATTAAAAGGAATCGGAGAATTGTCTATAATAAAAATATTTTCACAATGAATAAGGAGACTTTTATAAGTTATTGTTTCCTGTAGCTTTTCATTGTATATTACACAAACCACTAAAATTTTTGGAGCCATGTTTAAAAAAAACACTTAAAATGATAAAAATAAATGGGACTGTTATAAGTCCCATGAACACAAACATATTGTCAAATAAATTCATAATCGTAATCAAGTTTACAGATGCAATTGCAGGAACGTAAAATGGGGATTTTTTAGGGATTAGCCCAATTGTGACTATTACCCAAAATATCCAGAATACGTACATAAATATTGGTCCCCACCAGCCTAAATATTTATAAGTTCGCCCATAAACTGAACATACATTAAATGAATCAAATATTAAATCTTTTTCTTGTCGATGCATCGTGTCGGTGCTTATTCGCTTTGCGATCAATTCAGGTAAAAGCTCGAAACAAGTAAAATCCCGGTATGCTTTTAGACTGGGTTCCATTCTGTTATCCACATTAACCATATTTTGAGAGTTGGCTAATGGCGTGGCTATATATATATATGACCAAAAAAATTCTGGAGGAATTCCAGATTCTTTAAAAGAATCTGTAGCTTGTCCAAATTCTAATAGTAAGTTTTTTGCATCTCCAACATCAGTTCGTAAATTACCCAAAAGACCAAATATATATAAAACGAGCAGTAAAAGGATTGATATTTTAATAATGATTTTTTTTAGATTCTTTATTTTCATGAGATATATAAGAAGGCATCCTAAAAAACAGAACATCATGCCGCCACGATTGAACATAAGAAGAAATGGAATACAAAAAATGACTAAATATTTGATGCATTTTCGGCGAGTATTATTTATCGAAATATATCCATAATAAGAAAATAATGCCCCTACGGTTAAACCTCCATTTAATATCACATGTACAAATGGTAGCCCAAAATCGGTATAGTCATTCTCTCTATTGCCTAATAAGTAAGATATGAATGGAATTTCTCGAGCACAAATTATTTCTAATATAAATAGAATGTATAATATGACACTACATTTTTTAAGATAATCGAATGGGATTACAGATAATGGTTTGTATGTAAAGATTTTCTTACTATAGAATATGTAACCCAATATGAATGAGATACAAATCGTTGAAGATAGAAAAATTATATATCCACGAGATAAATTTGGAACTAAATGACTCCATCCTAATTGATATATTAATAAGACAAAAGACCAGGTAATTCCATATAAAGAAAATGGATTTGCCAAAAAATTATTTTGCCCCATATTTTTATAATAAATCATTTATTCTGACAGATTAAGCTTATTAGTTCTGTAGTCCCATAATTTTGTAATATTTCTATTTCTCGAACCTTCTCGAACGCCTTTTTTGAGTACATATCATAATTTGCAATCAGCTGTTTTATGCAATTATACAACTCATTTTCATAAAATGGAGAGAAATATAGAGGTGCTTTTCCTAATATTTCAGGCATGGAACAAACATTTGAAACAATAACTGGAGTGCTATATTTCATCGCTTCTATCGGCGGATATCCAAAGCCTTCTGTATAAGAAGGGTATAGTAGAGCCCAAGCTCTCTGATAAAGATTTTCAATATCACTTGTTGAGACATATTTCAAATACAGTATGTCATTTTTTACGGTAGTGTGCTTCGCTCCAGTAACGATTAGACGAAAATCAGAGTTGTCCATTTTTAAACGCCTAAAAACCTTAAATATAATCTGTCCGTTTTTGTTTAAACGATTGTAATTTAAGAATAAAAGATAAGGTCGAGAATCCTCTAAGAATTCAGATAAAGTCTTATCTTCAATTTTTTGTTTTAGAGAATATTTTTTAATTGGAGGATAAAAAATTTTGATATATTTATCTTTTAACTGTGGAAAATAATAGTATAATGAATTTGCGGTATATTTCGATACTGTTATTATCTCTACATTTGATTTAAGTATAAATTTGATAAGGTTTCCGTATGGTTTACGAATGCGGCTTGAGAATGACTTATTCCACTTTTGTGCCCAGTAATCTACCACAAGATTAATAAATGATTTAATTGATTTATTGAATAGATAATGGATTTTATTTGTCGAATATTCGATATCTCCGATATCATGGATTACACAAATTGTTTGGCATTTAATTCCTTCAAGATTATATGAGGCATATCTCTGCCCGATTCCAATAAAAAACATATCGATATTTTCGCGATTGACGATATCAGAAATATTAGATTTCCTGATATCCTCCAATTTCATAATGGAACTTAGCCATTCGTAGTCATTATCTAGAAAAGTGAAATTTGAATCATATACTCCAATTAATTCAATTCCTGTCTTTTTTAATAAATCGTGAAGAATGGCTCTTACATATTCTTCTCCTCCATTATGGTAGTTCTGGAGAGATATAATATCAAATAATATCTTCATTTGTCAAGATGATAATTGCAGAATCCTTTATAAAATCCAGAAATTGTTATTCTTGCTAGCGTGAAATTTCTGTGTTTCAAACCGGATAATAGGTATCGAATCGATGTTGTTATTCCATCTATAATTGATCTCCAATTATTTCTAAATATGAGATCTTTTTTCCATACAGCACCTTGCCCAACTGCATAGTTGTATATTTTAGTCTCGTTGCGATTTGTTTCAACAGGATGAAATACGCCACCAGAAGAAATGAAATAGCCGTTTAACCCCGATTCTGTTATTAGAGAATAGAGATAATCTGTCTCTTCTCCTGCTCCAAATTGAGCACCGACACCTAGTTTTTCGTCAAATCGTATATTCCATTTATGTCGAATGAATACATTGAAAGATATACATTTTTTATAGACGTCTTTTTTTGTGATTGTATCCTCGATAAAACATCTTGCAGGTTGACCTTTTATAATGCTGTCATACCAATTTGTTGCACAAAAAGAAATATCAATATTTTTATTAAATGCATTTACAATGTTTTCCAAAACATTCGGAGCATAGTAACAGTCATCATCTGGAAATCCAATAATTTCGCCTTTTGAGTGATTGAGTCCGATGTTTCGGTTTAATGATAGTCCTTTTTGTGAGTTGCGTATATATTTGATTTTAAGCCCGGCACCGTGGGTGTTTATTATTTCTCTTACTTTATAATGTTGATTCTGATCTATAATCAATAGCTCGAAATCTTTGTATGTTTGTCTGGATAGTGACTCCAATAAAAATTTTATTGGCTCAGTTCTCCCTAAAGTTGCCGTAATTAATGAAATCATGATTTATTATTAGTTATTGGCTGGTTTTATGCAGTCTAAATCAGAAAGCCACGTCTCATAATAGGCTTTTAATTTGCCTGTATAATTATCCTTAAATTCGACTGATTTATGGAGCAAAAGAGATAAAATCATTGCATGTAGCCGATCTGTAGTTATAGTGTCATATTGAGCAATATATGATGCTGCCAGTTTTAACCTACTATTACGCCAGTATTTGTTCGCATAGGCGTCAATAAATGTTGCAATAACGTTAGGAATAAAAATTAGTGATTTGGTTTTATTAATTAATACGCTCCCATAACTCATAAGGTTGAATCCAATTGTGCGATCTCCGTATTTTGGCCAATCTCCGTAGTCACTTTTATTCTCATCATTCGCATTGTTGAAAAATACCGATTCTTTATCAATCCTTTTGAAATGCAGTGATTTTCCTGTATTGTAATTGCGATAATGTGCTAAGAAATTATCGTTTACATAGAAAGCCATATCTGGGACAAGTAGGATTTTGCATTTAGGGAAATTTGAAATTAGAAAATCATAGCTCCATTTATCTCTGGCACAGAGGTATAAGTCTGAGTGTTGAGAAATAATCTCAGCATCTTTTCTTATCAACGATTTATCATTATACCATACAGACTGGGGGAACATTATGATTCGATTTTTAGGGTATGCTTTAATTACGCTAAGACGAAAATCTTGAAAATTTCTGTATAGGTCTCCAAAATTTCCCCCACCATGTAAGAGTATGGACGTATCGTCAGTTAATTTGGGATATAAAAACGTCCCCGAAGAAGAAGATTGCAACACTGAAGTGTCTATTGATTTTAAGAAATCTAATTCTCCTTGCCAGATTAACACATCTCCAAGATTATCATAGTAAGGTAAATCTATCAAAATGCATTTTTTACCGATTAAATGTTGTAACTGTTGGGATATTTTGGCTTTAAGGAACTTAATTTTCTCTTCAATTTTCATTTGTAGTTTGTTTCTGATGTATTTTTGCTCTAATAAAATGTTTTATTGCTATCCTCTCTGATGATTTTATTCCAAATATGTAAACGGCAGGAATATAGGCAAATAGAAATAGGGCTAAATGAAATATTAATTTAGCAAGAGTATTGGATATTGTGAGATTTGTAAATGGGAAGATAATTACTAAGCTGCTCAATACTGTCAGTATTATCGGGGATAATACTTTTTTTAGATATTCCACAAATGAAAAATTTATTTGTTTCTTGCAGAATTGCAGTCTTGTTGTAAGACAGAGTATGCTTACTGCGCATTTAAGAATCATTACTGTTACTGGAGGTAGACCTTTATACAAAAGAATATATGATACTAAAATATTGAGCAATATGATGCTACTTATAATTATCTGGTAATTACGAATCCGCCCAACGGCTTGAATAGCTATCCATAATGGTGCTGATATACAATCAATAAGAAGAGAAATTATTAACCAAATACAAAACTCAGAAGTAAGTATGGGGACATCTTTTCCTAACCATATAAGGAGTATTTCATTGATATTTGATATTATTGGATATGCAATGGCGAATAATAATAAAAAAGACATTCGACTGGTGCGATATATTAATAGGTAAAGATTTTTTAAATCTTGCTGAGAGTATAGCTTTACAATTTGTGGTTGAAATGCAACTTGGAAATTTGTGGCAAACTGATTTACAGCATTGCCAATTTGATTTGTTATTCCCATGGTGGCGTTTATTGTTACGCCATAAAATACATTGAGAACCATACTTACACCTTGATTTGCTGTCATTACAGCAAAAGCACCCATAAGGCTCCATCCTGAGAATGATGCCATTTCTTTTATAATCGGACGGTTTATTTTAAATTTAATTTTTGAATTACGATAAAAATGATTGCAGTATATTTTATATATTAGAGTTATTATTACTGAAACAAGAAACATTAGTATTCCGTAGAGTATGAGTGTCGGTATTTGAGGTTTTAAGTACAGAACATATACGATTCCAAGTTTTAGACCAACATCGATTAGGCAAATGTATGCATAAAAAAGCATCTTTTCATAAGCGATAATTAATGCGTCATAAGACATTCTAATAAGTGTCACAATGAAAGTCAACACCGCAAGTTGATATACAATATTCGTTATTCTTACTTTTTCTGGGGGAATCGAAAGCTTGGTGTTAAGGAGCCATAATCCTAAAGTCTCAAAAATAATCGCTAGTATGACGCTAAATATTAGGAATAGAATCATGCTTTGAGAAAAGATTATTTGAACCCTATTTTCATTACCTTTCCCAATTTCATAACTAATAAATCGTTGAGTAGAGGAAAGAAGTGGTCCGGTAAAGAATGATATTGATACTACTAAAGTTGCAACAAGAGACCAAATGCCATAATCTTCTATCCCGAGTACATCTAATACTACACGAGAGGTGTAAAGTTGCACCGCCATGGTTATTCCCATGCGGAAGTATAGTAAAATCGTGTTTTTAGCGATGCGTTTGTTGTTTTCTGATGTAGAAGTCATGGACTGAATTAACTCAATATCTGAGGGTGTGGCGCCAGCGACGTTTTGTGGCGGCTTCGCTATTTTCGAATAGCATGGAATGAAGGAGTATGACTGATTTGGTCATACTCGCTAAAAAATTATGATGTTCTTAATTTGAAATCGGGTTTCGATAGGGTGATTTCATTTTCACTCTATCGGATAGTCTTTCAAGAGGTTGCTGTTGGTTTCGGCGATGAATTCCTGAAGCAGTTGCTTCAGGTGATTATCGCTGATGGTGAGTTGCTGCATAGGCCCGTTTTTCGGGTAGATATCCAGAAATACTACTTTTTCTTCAGTTTTCGAAACGAGATATATCAGCCGATACCCGTCTTTTTTCGACAATCGTTGTTTTTTGTCAGGGAGTCTAAGTTTTATGACCGACATTTTGTCGTCAGCAAGAATGAGGTCGCGATTTGCGCGTATCTCTTCGATTGTGGCTTCTTTAAATTCGTTTTTAAGCTCTGCCGTCACTCCGCCATACACGCCGCGCTTTACTTTAAGTAGCGCTTTCAGGTGGTTGTCAAATGTTGTGATGGCTTTGAAAACAATCATTATCTCACTTTTAGAAGTGATTTGCCAGCCTCGGCAAGGAGTGCGGAAACATCGGCATGACGTTTTTCGGTCGGAAGACGGAAATTTTCTATATCGTGCTTTATCTCGTATAGTGCTGAGTAGTTCATGCCAAGTTTGTCGGTCTCATGAGCGAATCCGAGGTCGCGAGGCATTTTGCGGCACACGTCGTAGAGAGCTTTCACAGTCGAAAGCATTATCTTGAGCTGGGAACTGAACACCTTGTAATCGGAAGCGGTTACCGAGGGATATTGCTGATAGAGCTGCTCGTAGAAATTGTCAAGATCGCGGTTAAGACGTGCAAGTTGTGTCACACGATAGTTCATGCTCGATTCCGCTTCCATCCTTTGGCGGTAGGAGCGCGTACCGAGATTCACTATCTGCTTTGAAAGATAAGCTGTTGGACACATGATTTATTCCGTTGTTATAGTTGCAAATATACTGATTTTTCTAATTAAAACAAATTATCAGTAATATAAAGTTCAATTCCGATGTATCAGTCCGTTTGTCGCAAAAAGGCTGTTGGGTGCGTTGTCTGCTTCGGCGAGGGTGTGACGCCAGCGGCGTTTTGTGGCGGCTTCGCGGTTACCCAGAAGCATATACAGGTCTTCGGAGAGTAGGATGGTGAGGCGGCGGTGGTTTTCGTCGCTGCTTTCATTGCTGAAGGAGTCGGCGTGGCTTAGATGGTCGCACCACGATGCTACTTTCCCGCAGTACCATTCCAGTTGAGGCAGAGTGATGGCTGAGGGTTCAGCGGTCATAAGCCGTTGAAGCTGACACATCAGATGTGATTCTGCGACACTGTCGTCGCCATTACGGTAGGCGTCGAATGCTTTTTCCCACCATTTCTGGATCAGTTTTTGGGGCGCCGGTTTTGCCAGACAGATCAGACGAAGGAAATCATACATTTCGAGTATCGGCAGGATGGAGCCAATCGGCAGTGCTGACAGATGTTTCTCTACTTCATGGAGCCAGGTAATGCCCTGTTTTATATGCTGTTGTGCACACGGCGCCATTGGAGTGGGGTATTCCACCTCTCCGGATGAACTTAAACTGGCGATCAAGCATCGAGAGTAGGATAGAATCCGGTCGGCGTCAGTGTAGTCCACCGACGATGCGGGAGGCAGTGCGATATTTTGAATTGCGTCGGGCATTATTCTATCGGTTCAAGATACTTCTCTTCTATGTCTACTCGCCACATTATGTGGGAATTATCTGAGAGCCTGAGGCAGCACACTCGACTTCCGGGCTCTTGGTCGGATGATGAATTCTTGAAGTCGTAAATGACGGTTTCCATCCCTTCCATCATTCCTGAGGTTATTCTCACTTTTTTCCCTATTCCGAGTGGCGCGCGTTCGGTCAGCTCTACATTTATGTCGGAGGTAAATTGCTCGACAGCCTTCTGAAACATCTCCATCTCGGCTATTGGAATTGTTGTGTAAGGGCTTGATGATGAGTTTGTTTGGCGATAACACCACGCAATGTCGCCTATATGTCGGAAAATGAGTGGAATTTTGTCGGTGCGCACCTTGAAAAACAGTATATCAGGTAGATAAGGCACTGCTTCAAACATGATTTTCCTGTTCTCTTTATGGGCTTTTTTATATGTGGGGTAGAAGAATGTAATTGTGTTGATTACGTGAGGTATAGAGCTCTTTATGGCGGCTTCCACAGCGTCGGGAGTGATCCCTTTGCGTAATTTCATTACGTGCCACGATGGTGTCGTGTTAATGATTGTGTCAGCCACACTCTGCAAGATTGCGTCACGCCCCGGCTCGGTCATGACTGTGGGTTCAATGAGTGAGAGGTAGGAAAATTCGGCGGGGATATGCTTGATTGCTGATCTTATTTCAGAAAGCGTTATGCTTGATTGTAAGGCTTTTGCAATCCAGATAGAGACTATACTGTCGCCGGAAAATCCGTTGGGAAATGTCATGCCGATATTGCGGAGAGTGAATTCGAGGTCAGCGCGACACTCACGCAGAAGTTGCGGAGCGCGTTTTTGGCTTTGGTCGAATTTAAATGCGTATTTCTGTCGGTGATGGGGGTGCAAGCTGTTTATCAGTTCATTGATTTGCTGAATGTTGCAGGCTGTGCTGCTGAGCTTTAGATAGATTGCTTGCTCCATGTTGCCGTTTGCAGAATAGAGCATATACAGAAATGCGGCAATTGCGGGACGCGTCTTTGACACTTCCACCAGACGCGATATATAGCTGTCAAGAATTTTTGCATTAGAAAACGCTGTGGCGTAGTCTTTCTTGTTGATTTTTAGCTTTATAGCGTTGCCGGCATTGACGAATGGATCGCTGTCGGCTATGTTGCTCCGTTTCGCATATTCGCGATAGACTGAATGGAGAATCGTGAAATTTCTTATCCGACGGCTATGCGGAATGTTTTGTGCTGTCATCTCAGCAATCCAAAGATTTATGTCGCTGACAGATAGTGGCTTATTGGCATTTTTTGCTGCTGATTCAATGAAAGATTGCAGTGCGTGCGCCTCATCGCTTCCTGCCAATGTTTCAGAGAGCTTTATTACGACAAAATCACAGAACGACAATGTGTCAACAGGCTTGTTATCAGTGAGTTTATTGGCGATGCCCTCAGCAAAAACGCTCTGTCGGTCAGGCATAATTTCTCTTCCCCATGCTTTGCTTAAACATGAACAATCAGAAGGTATGTCAACGGCGTTTCCCATAGAGAAAAGCACAGGTAACTCTGCCTAAGAGATACTTTTCAAGTCGCAAAATTATAAAAAATGAGCGTATTTAACAAATAAAAAGGCACTTATATCATAATTCAATCCATTTTGTGAAAGTGAAGTGCCTGACAATTAAATTATTTGTTTCGGAATTAAATTAATACCATAATAAATGTCATTTAGAATCAATCACTTACAATCATAAGATATCTCTTAGGCAGAGATTTTTTTGAATTGGATTGTGATTTATTGTTGGAAAGACCATAATATAAGCCGGTTACAGTGATTTGAGTCCTGTGACCGGCTTTATTTTTGATGGTGGGTTGACCCCCTTGTTCGAGGGGGTGCCCCCTATTTATGGTGGGGTTGACCCCTATGATTTGGCGGGGTGGCTGTGGGGCGCTGCGGCACAGCCTTTGTGCTTGTTTTTGATGAGATGTTTTATCCAGATGTAATATCCGGTTAATGGCAATGACGCGCCGAGCAGAGCGCCGAGCAACCACAAAATCCGGGTCCACACTCCTCCGAAGGTTCCGGTGTGCGTCGCGTATATCCATCCTCTAAGTTTGTCGGCTTCGTTAGCGTCGTCATACATGGCGAGGGGAGAGATCTCTCCGGAGCGCTTGTTGAATGAATATTGGTTGGCGGCACGCGCGTTGCCGAAGTTGCCTAATGATACCGATGCGCTTTCCGGCGCTATTGTTATTTGCGGCGCGTCAGGGTTGCGGTCTTTCAGCTCATCGTACACTTGCTGCCATCTTGCAAATTCCGAGCGACGGCTTCCGTGATGTCGTTCGCCGCGTTCCCTGTTATTGTCTCGGTTGTGTCGGTTTCCTCCACCTCGTCTGCCTTGTGCGGGTTCATCCTTGGCGTCTTTAGCCTTTTGTGTGGCTTGTCCGAAATTTCGAGGGGTGTGTTCCACGCCGCACACTGCATAGAATGCCGAACGATACCAGTTGAATGACCAGGTGGGTCCTGTCAGCGCCATTGCAAGCACCAATACCAGTGCATACATTCCTCCTGCCACGTGCAATCCTTTCCAAAAACTTTTCCATCCTCCCGAGAATGATATGCTCAGGCTGTGGCGTAAATTTTTTCTTGCTCTCGGCAGCCATATCACCACTCCGGAAATCAATGCTATGACGAACACGAGTGTCGAGATTCCAACAATGGTTTTCCCGATTTTTATTCCGTCGCCATGTGGATTGGCGCTGTCCAATAGCCACCGGTGCAACTTGAACATGGTTGAGAAGAATCCCGGACGTTGGTATTTGCCTGTTATTTCGCCGGAATATTGGTCGATGAACAGCGATGCGCGTCGAGGTTTCGACAGATTCACCTGGTAGGTGCGGTTGTTGTCATTGAAAACGGTCACTCCGGTTATTGATACCGAGTCGGGGAGTGAGGCTTTAACCGTTTCCATGAGTTTGTCCATCTTTATGGGCTGCTCGCTGACTTTTTCCACATAATATACGTCGTGTTGTAGCGCTCTTGTGATTTCAGGCTCAAATATGAGCATTGCTCCCGAGAAGCATATCAGTGTTATTATTAATCCGAATGGAATGGACAGCCAAAGATGTATTTTTCTGAAAAACTTCATCATGATGTTTTTATTCTTGCGGTGTCATGTATCCAAATCCGTTGATTTCGGCAGCTTCAATCTCTACGCCTCTTGTAGCCACAGCGTCGGCGGTGCCTATGCGATAGATTGCGGGGCGTTCATTTTCCACGTTTACCGGGATATACACGCAGTTGTCTTCAGCGTACACGGTTTTTCCGATTGACGATACATTTTGAGGAAGCCCTGTCACGTAGGTGAGCTTTTTGTTGGTGGCGTCGAAAATGGCGAGTTCTGTTGCTGCGAATCCTTTTTCAGTGAGGCTTCGGTCATACATCTGCATCAGGAAGTAGTTTTCGCCGGCGTGCCAGCATCTCATGAATGATCGGTTTTTCCCCGGAGTCTGCTCCTCGATGTTGCAGTAGTAGTCGTCAAACTGCGTTTTTCCTGCGGGGATTCTGCACACTCCTGCCGGGAGTGATGTGCGCTGCAAGGGGTCGGTCATTGTCTTTGAATAGCTTGAAGAGAATACGTAGATGTCGCCATTGTCGGCTTTCCATACGCTTTGGTAATATTGCGAACGATATCTTCCGCAGGGAGAGCTTATTTTGGTGGTTTTTGCAAGAGTGGGGTTCAGCATATTCTCGTTGTCATATATCGCTATCCAGCATTCGTCGGGATACTGGGTGCCTACAAGTTCTCCGGCGTTATATGCTCCTGATCCCGAGCCTCCTGATTCAGTGTGGAGGAGATGTTCAAATCCCGGGCGTATCCAAGATCCTGACTCGTTGCCGTATTGGCTCAGTCCCATCGGCACTACTCCGCAATATAGCTTTGCTCCGCTTTGTTCGGCACCGGCGAGAGTCACGTATTCACCGTTACCAAGGAAGTTTTCCATGCTGTATGCTCCTGACGATGTGTCATTCTTGCGGGTTGTCTGATTAATCACATCGATATATGTGATCAGCAGTGTTTTCGGAAGGTATCCCTTTGAATCGGCAAATTGAGTGGGTCCGTTTCCGGTTGACATTGTAATGATATCATCATTGTAAGTTCCGTAAGAAGAGAACCGCGTGATGCTGTAGTCCACCTTGCGGTCAATTATTTCACCGTTTGCATTTAGGATGTAGCTGTGGGTTGTTCCGGCATTACCTTGATTGTAGGTCAGTCCGTAGAGGTAGTTTTTGTGGAATACCCACTGAGTGGCTCCATCGTTCTTCAAGCCGTTGTTCAGTGTTGAAATGTTGCCTTGATCCAACGATGATCCGGTGAGCAACACCGGAGTGCTTCCGGAAGATGCCGACACGGTAGTGGCGAATACATATTTTCCATTCACGTTTTCATCCCCGTTATCAGAACCGGGATTGTCGTTGCTGTCGGAGCACGCTGTCATTGCGATGCATGGCAGGCACAGCATCGCCATTTTTCTAATAGAGATAGAATCAATCATAGAGTTATACTGGTTTTATTGAGTTAAAAATTTTTCTAAAATTAGTTGCCGAAATATACTCTCACTTTTCCGTAGAATGCCCTGCCGGCTTTCTGCAAGCTGAAATTGTCATACAACCGGGCATCGGTCAAGTTGCGGCATTCAAATGATATGTTATACCTGCCATTTCCGATGGCATAGGTCAGAGTCAGATTGTGGGCGAACTGGTCAGGGACGTCGTAATCATCAGTTTTAGATCCGATATTATCAACGTAGTAGCAGAATTTGTGGGTGAATTGATTGTCATAGGTGAATGTGAGGGAGTTGTTTTTCCGTCCCAGCCCATGCCAGTAGAAGCTTATGTCGGAATCAGCAAAGAGGTATGGCATATTTGGCATTCTTTCCTTGTAGGCGACATTTGACACGGTGCTTCCTTGTGCGGTGGGCATATTGTCACGCACATCCATATATGTGAGATTGCCGCCCAGGGTCATCCATTTGGAGAAGCTGTATCTAAGAGAAAAGCTCATGCCTTTAGTCAGCACTTTTCCATAGTTAATGTAGGTTGCCGCCGACTTACCTCCGCTCAGCGCCATGATATTGCGTTGAATATAATCGCGAGTGTCGCGGTATATGAGTCCCGCTTCGGCATATATGGCGTTATTCCCGAACTGAGTATTGTAGCTTAAATTGATGTTGAAGTTGTGGCTTGATTCCGGTTTTAGCGATGAGTCGCCCATTTCGAGGTCCTCGTCACCAAACATTTCTTCGATAGTAGGTAGCCTGAATGCTTTTTCGTAGGATGCTTTAAGTTGGAATCCCAATGGCATGAACCAAGTTCCAGCCGCGCCATAACCGATGTTATTGACTGTTCTTGATTCGGTTTCGAAAGCATCTTGCGCTGATGAAGTCGCTATCGGTCCCGACACATATTGATGGTAGTGCTTCACGAACGCCGAGAAATTGAATTTAGACACGGGCATATACCGATAGGATATTCCGATTATATTTTTTGTGGTTACTTTTGAACTTCCGTCTTTTGATGGGGGAGATGTGAGAAGATTCTCGTTGGAGCGGTTGAATGTGTTGAACACATCATTTAGTGTGAATGTGTGTTTTTCGCCCATTCTGTAATTAACAGTCGCTGCTGCCGACCAATTGTTGTTGATAGCCGAAGAATATTGGTAGGACTGTTCTCCCGGAGAATTTAGGGGTGAGGTTTCGCCTTTCCAGTTATATTTCACCGATGCCGTGTCGACTTGAGTGGTGTTGTTTCGGTTGAAGTTGGCGCTCAATGAGAGGTCAAGTCCCGGGGTGATGAGATTATGTTTCACATATTCCAATGACGGCATCAGTGTGTAGCCGTGGCGGTGTTTCTGACCGTAGACTATGTCCTGTCGAACTCCGGTCTGCACTTCTTTGTACATTCTGGAGTAGGTGAACCCTATCATGAACCTATCGGTCCAGCTTTTGTTGACAAAGCCCACTTTTGCGATTGCCGCTTCGTTGTGATAGGTGTCATTGAATCTTTTCAGACGCAGGATATTGTTTCGGTTGATGGCTCCGGTCTCAAAGTCTTCCACTGCGGCGTTTATGTGGTAATCGTTGTCAGAGTAGTTCTGAAAAGCGTTTATTTCATATTTGAATCCGTTTTTGAGTGTTTGTCCGAAATTGATGTATGATTTGTGGGTGTTGAACGATCCGTAGGAGTACGATGCGTCAATGAACCATTTCCGGTGTCGTCGCGGTGTGACGATGTTTATGACTCCGCCTATGGCGTCGGCTCCGAATCCCACCGGAACGGCTCCGCGGTATATTTCTATCCGTTCGGCAAAGTTCACAGGTATGTTGTTGAGGCTGAACGAACTTCCCACACCTTCCTGCGGAACTCCGTCGATGAATATTTTTACGTGTTTTCCGCTGAAACCATCCATTGTCACTGCCATATCAGATCCTACGCCGCCGCTTTCCCTGATTTTCATTCCGGGGGCTTTGTTTAGGGCTTCGCTTAATGTCTTGGTGGTGTTTACCAGATCGCGGGTGTTTATTGCAGTGGCGTTGAACGCTGAATTCTTGATTTTATTCAATGGATTGGCTACCACGATTACTTCGGCAAGTTGTGTAGCCGGTTGTAGTTTGACATTCATTTTCGATCGTTGGTGAGCCGAGATTTTTATTTTGGTCTCGTATTTTTGGAATCCGACCGATGAGAATATTGCGGTATATTCTCCTGCGGGTGCCGAAATGTGATATATGCCTTTTTGGTTGGTTGATGATGAGTAGGATGTGCCTTTCAGTAATACTGTTGCAAATTCAATCGCTTGCCCGTCGATGGATATTACTTTTCCGGAAATCATTCCGGTGTTGTCTTGTGCATGAGCTGCAGTGATGGTTAAGAGGGAGATGATACCGATTAAATATTTTTTCCAAATAGCCATAAATCAATTTGTTTTTGTGCTGCAAAGGTCGGAAGTTTAAGTTTGTATGGAAATACCTATAATTGGGTATTGGTTGGATTGTTGGTTGATAGTCAGCGATTTGGGTATTTTGTAAAATGGCGAACTGCATTGTTTTGAGGGTAAATGATTTTTGATGGGATGTAGCCAATGCGGTGTTGACCGGCGGACATCTTCGATGCCCGTTCATTAGTGCACCTTACACCGCACCTCGGCTAT
>CAJUTE010000029.1 GCA_910589555.1 uncultured Muribaculum sp. | reverse complement strand
CGTGGCGGAGCTTAAATTATTTTGCCGTTGCACGGCATTATTTTCGACGCCCGTTCGGGATGGGGCTTTCTTTGCACCTCGGCTATCGCTTCGTGGGGGTGGGTGTGGTGTGAGATTATTTTTGGCATTAAGTTCGGGGGCTTTGACCGGAAAAGTGTTAACTTTGCAGTATGGCTACGAGTTTTCTACAAGTTGACAATCTTACCAAAAGCTACGGCGACAGAATCCTGTTTTCCGATGTGACTTTTGGTGTGTATGAGGGTGACAAAATCGGGGTGATCGCTAAAAACGGCACCGGGAAGTCCACTCTTCTCAATATCATCGCTGGCAAAGAGAGCCCCGATTCAGGCAACATAGTGTTCCGCAACGGTCTTCGCACCGGCATCCTTGACCAGAATCCCGATTTCGGATCGGCAGGAATCATTATGGAGTATATGATGGAGGGGCACACTGCCACTACCGAGCATGACGCCAACTATGCCGACCGTGCCGTGAGGCAATTGTCGCAGCTCGGCATAACCGATTCACAGGCATTGATATCTACCCTATCGGGCGGACAACGCAAGCGTGTGGCTCTTGCCAAAGTGATACTCGGCAATCCTGAGCTTATTATACTCGATGAGCCGACCAACCACCTTGACATTGAGTCAATAGAATGGATTGAGGGGTATCTGAAAAAATCACGCGTCACACTGCTCATGGTGACTCACGACCGATATTTCCTCGACCGTGTGACCAACAAGATAATCGAGATCGACCGCCAGCAGATATTCACCTACTCCGGCAACTATGACTACTATCTGCGCCGCCGTCAGGAGCGCATCGATGCCATGTCATCGGAACTTGCCAAAGTAAAAAACACCCTGCGTAAAGAGCAGGAATGGATGCGCCGGCAGCCGCAAGCCCGTGCCGGAAAAGCAAAATACCGCATCGACGCATTCTATGACCTGAAAAAACGGTCGCAGGTGAATCTTCAGGAAGAGAACATCAGTCTCAATGTGAAGTCATCCTACATCGGCTCAAAAATATTTGAAGCCGAAGGGGTTAACAAGCGTTTCGGTGACACTGTGATTCTGGATGACTTCACCTACACATTTGCCCGATACGAAAAACTCGGTATCATAGGTCATAACGGAGTGGGAAAGTCCACATTCATCAAAATGCTGCAAGGGCTCATCGCTCCCGACTCCGGAGAGTGGAATGTGGGAGAGACCGTGAAATTCGGCTACTACAGCCAGGAGGGGAGCGCTTTTGACGAAAACAAGAAAGTGATCGACGCTGTAACCGAGCTCGCCGATGACATTGTGGTGAACGGCGACGTGCGATACTCGCCCATGCAGTTCCTGTCGCACTTCCTCTTCTCCCCTGCCGACCAGCAAAAGTATATCCACACTCTCAGCGGCGGTGAAAGAGCGCGCCTGCATCTCGCCACGGTACTGATGCGGTCGCCCAACTTCCTGATTCTCGACGAGCCCACCAACGACCTCGACATTGTGACCCTCGGAATACTTGAGGACTATCTGCGGTCATTCAACGGATGTCTTATCGTCATAAGCCACGACCGCTTCTTCCTTGACAGCATAGTCGACCATCTGTTTGTATTTGAAGGGGACGGCAAAATAAAAGATTTCCCGGGAGGATACAGCGATTACCGCGAGTGGACGGCTATGCAAGCCCAGCAATCCACAGCTACCGATACAAAAGCATCATCAACATCTACCGCTGAAAAAGAGGTGAACCGCAAACGCAAATTATCGTTTAAAGAACAGCGTGAATTTGACAGCCTCATGGATGAAATCGAAAAGCTCACTGCTGAGAAGGAGGAGCTGGAAGCTGCTTTCAACAGTGGAGAAGTCGATGACATCGTTGCCAAATCGGCTCGATATGAAGAGGTGAAGAGCCTGCTTGACGAGAAAGAGATGCGTTGGCTCGAGTTGTCGGAAATCTAACAACGCGAATACACAGTAGGTCCACCTGTGGCGACCTATCAACACGACAGTCACTTGGGGTGAAGTCAAAAAAAATAGTCGCCACAGGTGGCGACACTACAAGAAGGGGGGATGATATGCCATTGACACATCATCCCCCCTTTTTTTCTTAATCACGCGATTTATGCGAATTCCTTCTTTATCGCGTCGACCATATCGAGTTTTTCCCAAGTGAAAAGCTCGACTTCAATCTCTTTCTTGCCCTCATACTTGGAATTGAACACTTTTGTCACAGTCATCGGCTCACGTCCCACATGACCGTAGGCGGCGGTCTCCTGATAGATGGGGGCACGCAGCTTCAATCGCTTCTCGATAGCGTAGGGACGCATGTCAAACAGCTTTTTCACGCGCTCAGAAATCTCACCGTCGCTCATGTTGACCTTCGCGGTGCCGCGAGTGTTCACATACAGGCTCACAGGCTCAGCCACACCGATAGCGTAAGCCACCTGCACAAGAGCCTCACGAGCCACTCCGGCAGCCACAAGATTCTTGGCTATGTGACGAGCCGCGTATGCCGCCGAGCGGTCAACTTTCGACGGATCCTTGCCTGAGAACGCGCCACCGCCGTGAGCGCCCTTACCTCCGTAAGTGTCCACCACAATCTTACGTCCTGTGAGACCGGTGTCGCCGTGAGGTCCTCCGATCACAAACTTGCCGGTGGGGTTGACATGAAGTATAAGATTTTCGTCAAACATAGCCTTTACTCCATCAGACAGCTTCGCCTTTACTCTCGGGAGCAAAATCTCCTCCACATCCTGCTTAATCTTGGCAAGCATTCTGCGGTCAGCCTCTTCCACCGAACCGGCTTCCTCAGGCGAAATAAAGTCGTCATGCTGAGTGGAAATAACGATGGTGTGCACACGCACAGGCTCACCTTGCGGAGTATATTCAATTGTCACCTGGCTCTTGGCGTCAGGACGCAAGTAGGTCATCACCTTGCCTTCACGACGCACCTCAGAAAGCTCTCTCAGCAAAAGATGGCTGAGGTCAATCGCAAGCGGCATATAATTGGGAGTTTCATCGCAAGCATATCCAAACATCATACCCTGGTCGCCGGCGCCCTGCTCCTCGGCATTTTCGCGTTCCACGCCACGGTTTATGTCGGCACTCTGTTCATGCAGAGCGGAAAACACGCCACAGGCGTTTCCGTCAAACATCAGCTCGCTGCGGTTATAACCGATCCTATTTATCACGCCACGGGTCACCTCCATAAGGTCAACGTAAGCGTTACTCTTAACCTCTCCGGCAATCACCACCTGACCTGTGGTCACAAGAGTTTCGCAAGCCACTTTCGATGATGGGTCATAGGCAAGAAATTCATCAAGAACGGCATCAGAAATCTGGTCAGCGACTTTATCGGGATGCCCTTCAGAAACCGACTCGGATGTAAAAAGATAATTTTTCATAAACCCTGTGTTTTTTAATTGTCCTAAAATAAAAATCTCCGAACCGCAATTCTATCACGGACGGAGCGAAAAAAACAGGAAAACCAAACGCGGTTTTAGCATTTTTTTCAGTGGTTGCAAGCAGCCAAATTTCTCCACCCGGATGCAATATCCGATTCAGGATGCAAAATTAGTAAATAATTCTGATTCGCAGAACAAATTTCTCTCTTTTAACTATTCAATGTACCTCCTGCTTCAACATTTTGCCCGTGAACCACTTAAGAGAAAGGGAAACAATAGGCTATAATAATTTGTTGGATAATGTAGAAGACCCACTGTTTTTTATATGAATTTTAACTATATTCGCAAAAATGGCTCGATACATTGAATTCATATTATGCTTATTAGCCGCGTTGCTTCTTGTCCCTATACATGGTGACTGTTCCGAAATATCTGAATTTGAACAGGAAGCTGAGATAGAATGCGTCGAAACCTCCACGCAAGAGACTGTCAGCATCAAAATCACGGAGAGCAAAGACAAAACCCACTCTGCGGCGCTGCGCATCATAAACCGGATGCAACCTTGCGGTAATCTACTTCCCGGCACTTCCACATCCCATCTATGGATTAAATTCCTCACAATCATAGAATAGTATAGTCCACACCATTCATCTCTCTCCCCTTCAATCAACCGGCAGGACGAAAGCGAAATATACTCGCATCGCCACAGTCGGCAGTTTTCACCTATATTCTAACTTATGACAATAATATTATTATATCTATTCGGAGCGCTTGCAGTCTCCTTTATGTGCTCGGTTCTTGAAGCCGTGCTTCTATCCACTCCGGTGTCCTTCATATCAATGATGGAGGAAAAAGGGAATAAAACCGCCCCTTTGTTGATGAAATACAAAACCAACGTAGACCGCCCCGTAGCGGCTATCCTTACACTAAACACAGTGGCTCACACAATCGGCGCCGCCGGTGTGGGCTCGGAATCCGTCAAGGTGTTTGGCGAAGCCTATTTCGGCATAATCTCGGCGATACTTACACTCCTTATTCTCGTCCTTTCTGAAATAATCCCCAAGACAATCGGCGCTTCCTACTGGAGAGTGCTGGCAATGCCATCAGCAAAAACCATAAAAGTGCTTATTGTGATCACCTATCCGCTGGTGTGGCTCTCGGAACTGCTCACAAAGTGCTTCTCTCCCAAAATACAGCCTCTGACCGTGAGCCGCGAAGAGGTCGCCGCCATGGTCAATGTGGGAGCCAACGAGGGAGTATTCAACATATCGGAAAATAAAACCATCCAAAATTTCCTTAAACTTGTCAACGTAAGCGCCAAGGAGATCATGACCCCGTTTGTGGTAGTGTCATCGGTCCCGAAGGACATGACTCTCAAAGAATTCTACGACGACAAGAGCCTCATGCCGTATTCACGCATACCCGTTTACGACGATCAACGAGAGTTCATAATTGGATATGTAAGAAGAATGACCGTGCTTGAAAAACTTTCACAAGACCAGTTCTCCTCTATCGTGAACGAGATACTGCGTCCGATACTATACTTCAAAGAGACTGACAAGGTGTCGGATATATGGCAAAAGATGCTTGAACACAAGGAGCACATCTCGGTCATAACCGATGAATATGGATGTATGCGCGGCATCGTCACTATGGAGGATGTCATTGAGACCATGCTCGGAGTTGAGATCGTGGATGAATGCGACACCACCGAGGATCTGCAAGTGCTCGCTCGCGAAAAATTCACTCCTTCATCTGAATAAGATACATCAAGATAGATGGGACGCAATTGCGTCCCATCTATCTTTTATTTGACCATGAAAAATCAACGATGCCCGTTGTGCAGCACATATTCTTTCACTTTCTGGAAGAGGTCGGTGGCAAATACGAAATTGGACAACGCCTCATTGGTCGTCTCGTAAATCAACTCCTTGTTTCCCACCCATTCACGGTAGCCCTTGTTGATAAAGACGATATTTTCACCGATTCCAAGCACCGAGTTCATATCATGAGTGTTGATGACCGTTGTCATCTTATACTCGTGAGTGATATCGCTCAGAAGCTCATCTATAAGAATCGATGTCTTTGGGTCAAGACCCGAATTGGGCTCATCGCAAAACAGATATTTAGGGTTGAGTGCTATTGCACGTGCGATAGCCACACGTTTCTGCATACCTCCCGATATCTCGCTGGGATATTTTTCATCAGCCCCCTTCAATCCCACTCGTTCAAGACAGAACTGAGCGCGTTCGCGACGCTCAGCAACACTCATGTTGGTGTACATCATCAACGGAAACTCCACATTGCCGAGCACCGTTTCGGAGTCGAACAACGCCGACCCCTGAAAAAGCATTCCTATCTCGGTGCGAAGCTCCTGAACCTGATTGCGGTCCATCTCCATCAAGTTTCTGCCATCGTAGAGAATCTCGCCCTTTTCAGGATGCACAAGCCCCACAAGCGACTTCATCAACACGGTTTTTCCTGAACCGCTCTGACCTATTATCAGATTGGTTTTACCTGTTTCAAACACCGCGCTCACCCCTTTGAGCACCTTTACTCCGTCAAAGGATTTCTCAATATCTTTAACCTCAATCATTGCATCAACAGTTTGGTGAGGATTACGTCAAATAACAGTATCAGGATAGAGCTCGCCACCACAGCGTCGGTGGAAGCCTTACCCACTTCAAGCGCGCCGCCTTTCACATAATAGCCGAAGAAAGAGGCTACGGAAGTGATAATGACCGAAAACACCAATGCCTTGATTATGGTGTACCACACATACCACTCGACAAACATGGTCTGGATGCCGTAGATATATCTCGACACCGGAATCATGTCGGTGAAAGCGGCAATGAACCATCCGCCCAAAAGCCCGGTAGCGATTGAAAACACCACAAGCACCGGAATGAAGAACATGAAGGCGAGAATCTTGGGCAACACCAGAAACTGAGCCGAGTTTATGCCCATTATCTCAAGCGCGTCAATCTGCTCGGTGACACGCATGGTGCCGATCTCCGACGCGATGTTTGAACCTACTTTTCCAGACAGTATCAGACACAGCACCGCCGAGCTGAATTCAAGCAGCAGGATGTCGCGGGTAGCAAGTCCGGTAGAATAAGCAGGCATCATCGGTGATGTCATGTTAAGCTGCATCTGGATGCATATCACCGCACCGATAAACACTGATATCACAATCGTCAGCGGGATTGAATCAATGCCGAGCTTTCCTATTTCCATCAAAAATTTCCGTCCGAACACTCCCCATTTCAATGGCATGGAGAACACACGTTTCATAAACAGGCAATAGCGCCCGAAAGTAGTGAGTGACGATTGTATAATCATATAGTCTTCTTTATGACGCAAAGTTAAGGATTTTTCTTTGTAGTAAAATCTTTTTTTACTTACTTTGTGAGTTATAAGTTACTCTTAAGCGAAATAAACATTGACTGCTATATGCTAATTATCGGTATTGCCGGAGGTACGGGATCAGGGAAAACAACTGTTGTAAACAAGATTATCAACAGTCTGCCCGCCGGAGAGGTGGCTGTTCTGCCGCAGGATTCCTATTACAAAGACTCGAGCCACGTTCCGGTGGAAGAGCGGTGCAACATAAATTTCGATGAACCTGCCGCCATCGAATGGTCGCTGCTGCGCAAGCATCTTGAAGATCTGAAAGAGGGGCGTAGCATACAGATGCCCACCTACAGCTATCTCACCTGCACACGTCAGAAAGAGACAGTGCTCGTGGAGCCGCGTGATGTGGTGATTGTCGAGGGTATTCTCGTGCTGACGCAGCCTGAGATGCGCAATATCATGGATGTGAAGGTATTTGTCGATGCCGATGCCGACGACCGACTGATACGCGTGATTTCACGTGACATCATCGAACGCGGCAGAACCGCACAGATGGTGATCGACCGATATGAAGGCATCCTGAAACCGATGCACCAGCAATATATCGAGCCATCCAAACGGTTTGCCGACCTTATTGTGCCCCAAGGAGGCAACAATATAGTGGCAATAAACCTGTTGACCGACTACATAGAAGCACGTCTGAGAAAAGCGAAACAATTATAAAATGGAATATACCGAAGATAACTTGACTCCGGAACCATCTGCGGCAATGACCGCGGAAAATGAGGCACACATGGATGAAAGCATGGTGCTGCGTACTGAAAACCTTGTAAAAAAATATGGCAAGCGAACAGTCGTCAACCATGTGTCAATCAATGTGAAGCAAGGCGAGATAGTAGGATTGTTAGGACCTAACGGAGCCGGAAAGACCACCACTTTCTACATGACCGTGGGACTTATCACGCCCAACGAGGGGGAAATATTCCTCAACGACCTCAACATCACGAAATATCCCGTATACAAACGTGCCCAAAATGGTATCGGCTACCTTGCGCAGGAAGCGTCAGTGTTCAGAAAACTGAGTGTGGAAGACAATATCCGTGCCGTTCTTGAGATGACCAACACGTCCAAGGAATATCAAAAAGAAAAGCTCGAAAGCCTCATTTCCGAGTTCAACCTCCATAAAGTGAGGAAAAACCTCGGCGACCGACTGTCGGGAGGTGAACGCCGACGCACCGAAATCGCACGATGCCTCGCCATCAACCCGAAATTCATCATGCTCGACGAACCGTTTGCCGGAGTCGACCCTATAGCCGTGGAGGATATACAGGAGGTGGTGTACCGTCTTAAAGAAAAGAACATCGGCATCCTCATCACCGACCACAACGCCCCGGAAACACTCTCTATCACCGACCGCGCATATCTGCTTTTCGAAGGAAAGATCCTGTTCCAAGGCACTTCGGAAGAACTTGCCGAGAATCCCACCGTGAGAGAAAAATATCTGGGACGAGGCTTCACATTCCATCGAAAAAAATTCAACTGATCATGCTTGAGTCCAACCTTAGAATCAGTGCGGGCAAAGGATTATTCCTGCTGGTGTGCTGGTGGGTGCTGCTCACTGTTGCCGGTTCGCTCATCATGGGCTTCATTGGTTCGGAATCCACCGCTTCTCTGCGCTGGATGATTGTCGTGCAGGATCTTGCGGTATTCATACTTCCGGTTGTACTGACAGTAATCATAGCCAGCACTACACCCTGGAGATACATTTGCATCGATACCACTCCATCCGTCAAAATGACAGCATTGACCACCGTCAGCGCCATAGTGTCGATTCCCGCTATGAACCGCCTTGTCGCCTGGAACGAGTCAATCCACCTTCCCGCGTCATGGTCAGGACTTGAAAGCGTGCTTCGCGACAGCGAGAACGCCGCGCAAGCCATGGTGCAGCAGATCATGGGAGGAAGCACTGTGTGGGATCTCATCGCTGCCATACTTATTGTGGGAGTATTGACCGGCATCGCCGAGGAGCTTTTCTTCCGCGGAGCGCTTCAACGGCTGCTGCAATCGAAATTCGGCAACAAGCACCTTGCAATATGGTCGGCGGCATTCATATTCAGCGCCGTCCACCTGCAATTCTTCGGCTTCTTTCCTCGCCTCCTTATGGGCGCATATTTCGGCTACCTTGTGGTGTGGAGCGGCTCACTGCGCCTCTCAATGTTTGCCCATGCGCTCAACAATTCACTTGTCGTACTCAATTTCTGGCTCCTAAACCGCAACCTCAACTGCGGCACCGACCTCAATCACCTTGGTGACGGCAACACCGCCGGAAGCATCATAATCTGCATTATAAGCCTCGCCGCCTCAGTCGGAGTTATATGGGCAATATGGAAAAACAGGACCGTCGCGGCAAAATAGCCTGTACGGTCCTGTTATATATATGTAGCGGCAATATAATCCGCTCTACGGTTCCTGCCAGTCGCCTGAATCTTTTATCAGCTTGACGAGATGCGGTATCGCCTCAGCCTGAGGGATGTTCTTCTCCACACACACCTTGCCTTTATACAGGCTGATATTTCCTGCCGCCGCTCCTACATAGCCGTAGTCAGCGTCAGCCATCTCTCCCGGTCCATTGACAATACACCCCATCACGCCTATTTTAAGCCCTTTCAGGTGGGATGTCGCCTCCTTTACGGCTTTAAGCGTGGATTGCAAGTCAAAGAGCGTGCGTCCGCAACCTGGACACGCGATATACTCAGTCTTGCTTATCCTTAACCGTGCAGCCTGAAGAATGCCAAGGCTCAGTCGCAATAGCTCATCTCCGGTCAAAGCCGATGCTTTTATCCAGATACCGTCACGGAAACCGTTGAGCAATATCGCGCCGAAATCAACGGCAGCCATCAACGCCACAGCGTCAAAACCGGCATCGCCATAGTCGATACACGGAATAACGGGATTATTTATCCCTGCGGCAGTCAACGCATGGATCATAGCCATGATTGCCCCCGAGCGGTTTTCATGAGATGTGGTCACCACAATCACGCTTCCGGGCTTATCTTTCAGCCGTTCTTTGACCTCATCAACCGGAGTCATGGCGTCAGCCTCCACATAGTCGGAAAGCGTCATCTCGCCCGGAGCTATGACCGCAGGCATCTGCCCGCCGCCTATGCTGCCCGACTTTAACGACATCCTCGCTTCAGGCATCACGCTGTTAAACCCGGGGTAATACTCTCCGGGGATAGACGGAGCACCGGCACGACGTGATATATATTCGACCAGAGCCTCAGCCACTGGAATCTCATTTTCCGGCGCCTCGCTGAGCGACACCCTTATAGTGTCGCCTATTCCTTGCGACAGCAACGCACCTATCCCAACAGCGCTTTTGACTCTGCCATCCTCACCGTCGCCGGCTTCCGTGACACCGAGGTGAAGAGGGAAATCCATGTTTTCCGATTCCATCGCCGCCACAAGACGGCGCACTGTCTCGACCATAACCGTGACATTGCTCGCTTTAATCGATATGACTATATCGAAAAATCCATGTTTCACGGCTACGCGCAAGAATTCCATGGCACTCTCCACCATGCCGGCGGGAGTGTCGCCGTAACGGCTCATTATGCGGTCACTCAACGACCCGTGATTCACCCCTATGCGTATTGCCGTTCCATGAGCCTTGCACAAATCGAGAAATGGCGTGAAAGCCTCCTCGATGCGCTTCAACTCGGCGGCATACTCCTCATCGGTGTATTCAAGCTTCTTGAACGTGCGTCCCGGATCGACAAAATTTCCCGGATTTATGCGCACCTTGTCGGTGACTTCGGCAGCAGCAAACGCCGCTCTCGGATTGAAATGTATATCAGCCACAAGCGGCGTGGTGACGCCACGGTCACGCAGCGCCTGCCTTATCACGCCTATATTCTGCGCTTCACGCACACCCTGGGCGGTGAGCCTCACATAGTCAGCGCCGGCTGAAGCGATGCGAACGGTCTGCTCCACCGATCCGGCAGTGTCGAGTGTCGACGTGTTGGTCATCGACTGGAGACGAATGGGGTTATCGCCACCCAACGGCACACCTCCGATATTCACCGCTCTGGAAGTCCGGCGAGCATAGTCAAATACTGACATTACGAACCGTCAATTAGTTTTAAACTTATATTTTATTTCCGCAAGTTCGGCATTAGCCTTCACGATCTTGCCGGCAAGCGACGCCTTATAAGCGGCAAGTTTCTCAGCCACTTTCTCATCACTCAACGCAAGCATCTCCACAGCAAGCATAGCCGCATTCAAACCGCCGTTGATGCCCACTGTTGCGACCGGAATGCCCGGAGGCATCTGAACGATGGAGAGCAAAGCGTCAACCCCCTGAAGTGTCGATGCGATAGGCACTCCTATCACAGGCAGCGTGGTATTGGCGGCAATCACACCCGGCAACGCGGCTGCCATTCCGGCGGCTGCTATAATCACCTTCAGTCCACGAGCCGAAGCTCCTTTGGCAAATTCCTCCACCTGCGAAGGAGTGCGGTGAGCCGACAACGCATTTATTTCAAACGGAATCTCGAAATCATCGAGAAGCTGGGCAGCCTTGCCCATTACAGGCAGATCGGAAGTGCTGCCCATGATAATGCTGACGATTGGTTTCATTTATTGTTGTGTTAAAAAAATTATGTAAGCAAATATACTGAAGCAAATCCCACCGCAGTTCCGGCGATAACCTGCCAGAAGGTGTGACGCTCGAGCAGCAGCCTCGATGTGCCCAAAATGCCGAGCAGCAGTATGCCACAGGTGGTCACGCCCCACATGGGCACTATCCCGAGCCCATCGGTCATTATGCGGAACATAAGCCCTACAAGTCCCCCGAGCGCAGCCATGTGCGCGCTGATTTTCCACCACACATTGACAGTGACACACACCAGCGTGGCTGTGGCAGCGCCTACCATGAACATCCACATCCATTGAGGGGCGTGGATACGCACCAGATACCATGTCGCCAATATATAGCACACACAGGTGATGCCGTAAGGCACGTAGCGCTCTCCCCTGTTGTTTAGGCCGGGATCACTTATCGCCTTAAACTTATAAAGCAAAAAGATTGCCAATGCCGGCAAAAATGCGGTGATGAGCGAGGTCATAATCACCACATTCCATCTCACCCCGAGAGGGAGCACGCAAAGTACAGTGACCCACAGCGACAGGATAACCCCGTAGGTAGGCACCAATATAGGACTCAAAATCCATGAAAATATATGGGCTGCTTTATTCATATCATTAAAACGACATAGAATTTCAATTGTTTATATCTCTTTTCTCAACCTCGCAACCGGAATACCGAGTTTCTCTCTGTATTTAGCCACAGTGCGGCGGGCTATGTCATAACCGCGGCTCGCTATCTGCGAGGTGAGAGCCTCATCGCTCAACGGCTTACGCTTGTCCTCAGAGGCTATAATCTCTTTCAGCACCCCGACTATCTCATGAGTCGACGCATCATCGTCATCCTTGGGGCGCTCGTTGAAAAAGTGCTTGAGCGGATATATGCCGTAGGACGTAGCCACATATTTACCGGCGGTGGCGCGAGAAATCACCGACAGGTCATATCCCGTGATTTTGGCTATATCCTTCAATATCATTGGATGAATCATGGTTTCATCGTCACCGTTCATGAAGAATTCCTTCTGAATTCCCACTATGGCTCTCATCACATTATAGAGAGTCTCCTGACGCATTCTGATCACCTTGATGAATTCAGTCGCCTCATCACGCTTCTGCTTTATGAAAAGCGCAGCCGCGTTATCCTTATCCACCCTGGCTTCGGTTTCACTGAAACTGCGCTCTATCTGCAATTCCGGGATGTTATTGACCAGGGTGAGAGTTATGACACCCTCCTCCACTTCCACGGTGAAATCAGGCACAATGTGGCGGGTGCGGTCGTCAGCCACATCGCCGGCAAGCGCTGCCGCGGGCTTGGGGTTCAACGACGTGATCAACGCTATCGCATCTTTCAGTTCAACGTCACTTATGCCGAGAGCCGCCGCAAGACGGTCATAATGCTTACGTGAAAAATAATCAAAATAGTGAGTTATGATCTCGGTGGCAGTCAGTACCGCCACTGTTTTCTTCTTTCGATGAAGTTGCAGCAAAAGGCAGTCGCGCAGATCCACCGCCGCGATGCCGGCAGGTTCAAACGAACGCACGATGTCAAGCACACTCCTCACTTCGTCGGCGCTTACATATTCTCCGGTGTGCTCCTCGATGTCATACCCCATCGACGCAACGCTGCGGGTCATGTAGCCGTTGTCGTCAAGATTTCCTATGATGTAACGCGCGATAAGCTTCCGGCGGTCAGAAAGGTCATATCCTGCAAGCTGCTCCGAGAGCACGTCATACAGCGTGGCTGAAGTGTCGGCGGTCATCACCTCGATAGGATTATCGCGGCTTTCGCCACGGTTGCTCCCGGGCTGATAGAACGGGATCTCCTCCTCATCGCGGTAATCGGCATCTTGGATTTCAGCCGCGGTTTCAGTAAATGGCTCATCCTGCGATTCCATTGCAGAATCCACAGCTTCAAGAGCCGGATTGTCGTCAAGAGCCCGTTGCACCTCATCCTCCACTTCCGGTCCGTTCATTTCAAGCATCTTCCCAAACTTGACCTGAAGCGGAGAAAGACGTTGCTGCAATTTCTGCTCAATCGATAGCTTTAACGAATCCTCCATCTAACAAGTATATTTACTACAAAAATAAACAATTATCTATAGCAATCCAAGTTAAAAAGAGACCAAAAATGAAGTGAGCCTCCGCTCATTTCCATTTTTTAAGCTCATATCGGTAAACAGCGCCATCAGCATCCACAAACTCCAGCCTCATCGATCTCTTCGAGAGGTGCATTATTTCAAGACGGTTCAAGCCGGCAGCCAGACGTGTCACCGGAAAGGGCGAATACTTGCCTGTTTCATCCTCTCCATCCTCCCTGTGGCTGAAATCCACGTAAAGAGAGCCGGAATCCTGATACCATGTGCCCCAGCGGTTTTCCTGGCTATGGTTTTCATATACTTTCCGCATACAGAACACCGTCGACTGAAACTGCCAGAAAATATCCTTTCCATATCCGGCATCCTCAATCCCGTCGACCGAGATCTCTTCAAGTTTCCAGGTGCCGAAATAATCCCCTATATCACCATCGTTATGCGTGCAGCCTATGAACACGGCTGATATTCCTGCCACAAGCAGCAATATGATAGGCTTTATCGTTTCCATAATGTAAACTCTCCATTATAAGACAGAGTCAGCGAAACTCCGAAATTATTACCGAATATATCTCCACGGTCAACCGCCGCCGATCCTTTCAGTGAAAGCCCCTTCACGGTGGGCACAAGCCACGACGCTTCGACCATAGCCGAGAAGTCATGAACCTTCGCGACGCGCGGGATATAGCCCGAACCCCATGCCTGTCGATAAGAGAGCATGGCGCGATAATCGACATCGCGAGCCACACACCCCTCGACCGCCACATGAAATCCACGCACTTTGTTGTCAACAAATCGCATATATCCGTCACGGTTGTAGATGGGCGATGTCATAAAAGGCGACCCTTGCGAGAGTCCGTAGCAGGCATAGCCGTTATAAAAGTAATGATTATAGTAATCGTCGGCACCGGTAGCCCAGTCGGTTATAGTGGTGCCGGGGAAATCATCCGGATCCCAGTGAAGCGGACCTGACTGATTAGTGAAATCAAGATACTCCACCACGGCTCCTGTAACTATGCCGCGTCCGGGACGGCGGTATTCCACGCCCCACAGCCCGTCGAAACCGTTCATTTTCCCGATACCTGAGCCATCCTCCCACGGCGACTGCAAATATGCCATCAGCGTTGAGCCATCTTTGAGCCTCACCGTAGCCTTCAGGTCCCAACTGCCAAGGTGGTTGCCGGTCCAGAAATCGTCGCCTTGCCGCGGAATGAGCATATCCACGAAATCCATAAAATCCAAAGATGCCTTTGATTCGTCGACCGGGACGCCATCATTATAATTACGCTGCGTGCCGCCGAATTGCGCTGCCGCCTGCATACCTACAGTCACATGAAACGGCTGTTGCGGATTGGTGCGGAAATATATACGCTTATAATTAATCCACCTTCCGGTGGTCACATAATAATTCTCATAGTTATAGCGGTCTTCAAGCCAATGATTGTCGGCTGGTCTGCCATAAAAGAGCTCGCCGTTGACCTGAACCCAGCCATTTGTAAAGGGTATGTCCTCAAATCCGTGAAATCCGGCTCTTACCCCCGGCATAGGGCGGCTATTGGCGCTCCACGTGAGGTCGCCGCTTGAAAGACGGTCATTGAGCATTGCCGAGCCCACTTCCTTGACTCCTGCCGTAAGGAACAGCGAGCGATATTTCACTTCGCCGTAAAGCTGTTGTATTCTCACTGCCGACGGACGACGGGCAATCATCACCGCCTCCCCTTTGTCGACTGAATAGCGCTCATATTTTCTCGATGAGAAATATCCGCCTATCACATCCGCTCCGAAGCCGAAACTGAACCGGCTGCCAAAATCAACCGGCTTTATCGCCGATGCGCGCGCAAGAACAGAATATGGCTGGGTGAATACTCCGAAATTATTGGACATCAAATAGAAAGGAGCAAACTCACCGGAACCCGCATTAATCGACAGCGAACCGGTGACCGCCACGGGAAGTTCAGCCCAAAGCCGGGGCACACTTGCCACAAAGATAATGGCACTTATAAAAAGCGCCCTTAGCATAAATTTTGATTAATGGCATGATAAGTGCCTATATGACGATCCTTCTTCTCTTCAAATATATCGGAAATGGCAAAGAAAATACCGGTCTCCTCGACATCGCCGAATTCACGGTTGATAGCCGTGCCAAACATCCTCATTGACGGCGACAAACTCATGTAAGCATTTACCAAGGGCGGAATATTTATACCATGATCCCTTATCGCCTTGTTAAGAATCTTATAATCCTCTTTAAATGAATCGCCTACAAATATGCGTTTCATCTCTTCCTCATCAATGCCTGTGGGGAGCGGCTCTATCGGAGCCACAAGATGGTCAGGATCAGGAAAATGCTTGTTCAGAAAGTATAGAATCATATTGCGGCATTCACGTATGTAGCTCGGGTACATTGTCATCTTTCCAAACAGATATTTGACCTGCGGATACACCACCGTAAGAGCGCCTAAACCATCCCAAAGATTGTCAAGGGCATAGAGAGCTTTGGCGCCGGCTTTCGATGATTGGTACTCCAGCCTCACAAACGAGCGTCCAAGCTCAATAGTGTTAGGCATGAATTCGGTCAGGAACCTGTGGGAGAACTTAAACATGTGACCGGTAGCTATACGGGGCGACCCGTCGGGCAATATCGCCACATCCTCGCCTATTATGAAGCGGTATCCACCCAAAATCATCTCAGCCTCAGGATCCCACACTATCAATTGCCGGCATGGCGGATCCATCAAGTCAAACTCATCGATGTCACACTCTTTTCCGGTACCGCCACCGGCGTTACGGAACGCGATCTCACGCAATCGACCTATCTCACGCATCACATTGGGCGATGTGTGGGCATCGACTATATATATCAGGTTGCCGCCCTTGTTGGTTTCCCTCAAGAGCTTGTCATGAGTCAATTCACTCTTCAATATATCGGTTGACACCGGTTCTATGATTGGCTGTTCCATAATCGGACTCTTGCTATTCAACTTTTCTTTAAATTATAAACAATATGCTTCACCCGCCTCGCCTCTTCAAGCGCTTTGGATCCTCCTTTAAATATCGTGTAACTAAGAGGAGCGCCAACCCGTATATGAAATTTGGAACCCTGACTGCGGAATATCTCCCGTGGCAGATAGATCATTTCTATATTGAATTTCAAGCCGGCAAGCGTACGCATTTTCGCAAAGTTATAAAAAAAGGATGAATTCTTCGCGTCAAAAAACACAGGAATTATATCCCGCTTATATTCCACCGCCTTATTTATGAACATTTTCTGCCATCGAAGGTCCTCAATCCCACCCGGCTGCTTGCGTGACACAAGTCCTGCAGGGAATATGATAATAGGATCATCGCCAGCCATATAGTCATCGATAGCTGAGGAATCCTCCTTTTTTTGGCGGCCATGCTTGTTGACGGGAAGAAACACATCGCGCAACGGCTTCACATTCATCAGCAAATCGTTGACAACAAATTTCACATTCTTGCCATAGACCTTTGCCACCCAGTCGATCATTGCGATACCGTCCAATGCACCAAGGGGATGATTGGACACAATGATAACACGCTTATTCTTAGGCAAAAATCCTTCTCCGCTCACATCGTAAGTGACATCAAGATCCTTAAGCACGGCATGGCAGAATGCGGCGCCACGCTTTCCTCGGTTACGTTCGAGCAGCACGTTAAGCCCATCCTGGCATATTGTGCGTTCGAGCCAACGCACAAGCCCCCTGGGTATAAAGCGGTAATAATCGGGAACACGGCTTTTAAGCACCGCGTCAACATCTATTTTCAATATGTCATCGTCCTTCTTCGCGAACATGGCGCAAAAATACTTATTTTACGCCAATTCCACAACATAGTCCCTCGCTCAGTTCACTTTAATAGCTGAATCCGTCCCCGGCAGAGCAGCATATTCACTTAATCATGTCCTTATAGTTCCTCATCATTTTTATATAGAGCGACAGCCCTATAGCCACACCTATCACCAGTCCGCATAGCATACCCCAACGGAAATATTCTTCGGTTTGCGACATGAACATCCCGGCAAGCAGCGGAACACACATGGAAATCAGCACAATCTGACAACAATGATGCACCTTCTTGTAATGGCGAGCTTTCTCCGCCACAGCATCCACTCCCATCTCGTTCAGATCCAATCCTTTTATGCCCCGGTAAAGATAGAAGTCCATGCCTGAGGCAATCAAAAAATACACGGCAAAGCCGAGCAAAAGTTTCCAATCAAGAAAACGAAGTTGCCCTAAAATCAGCGTAGGCACCAATAAAATAGCGACGATGCTGAAACGGCGGTATGTGTCGGCAAGACGTTGCTGAGCCGATTTAAGATTATTCAATTTCAAGGCATCCATAGTCTTTCGGTCTTTATCATCCAATTTATTTAAATTCAGATCAAGTCTGCTCCATTTGTTTTCAATATCCTCAGTATTCATAGCCCTCATTCATTAGAGTATTTAACCAATTTTTCTTTTATTCTCCTCAATCTTGATGCCACTGTGTTGCGCGGCAAGCCCATCACATCGGCAATCTCATCGTAGCTGCATTGATCCAGCCATAGAAGGACAAGAGCTTTCTCCGACTTGGAGAGACGGTTGATCAATGCATACATCTCTCTCATCAACTCGGCTCGATCCTCGTCGGGAGCTATGAGATCGGGCAGCTTGTCGATGGACACAGAGTCCCGGTTTCGGCGGTTCTTTCGGAAAAATGACACGCAACTATTCAGGCACACACGGTAGATCCATGTCGACAATCGGGATGACCCTCGGAAGGAACCAAATCCTCTCCACAGATTAATCAATGATTCCTGACGCAGATCATTGAAGTCGTCCAAGTCCTCGGCATAAAAATAACATACCTTGGCTATCACCTGACCATAGGCGGTGATCATTTCTGAAAATTCCCGTTCTTTATCTTCGTTTTGAATCATTTTTTTAATGAATCTGGGTAAAAGTAATTCCTGTCATCTCAATGTTTGATCACTCCGTTAGTCGAAGATCGACAGCAAATAGTTGCATAAGAGGCTATCTTTTTGTAGCTTTTTTAGAATAAAATGCCGAACTTTGCACCCGAAATGGCAAAGATAGCCAATAGGGTTCAATAGTACAATAATAGCGATGGATAGTAAAATTAAAAAATCGCCCGGAATAGATATGCTTCACGGAGCACTGTTCCGGAAAATTATCGTTTTCGCCATGCCGTTGCTGGCAAGCGGCATACTGCAACAGTCATTTAACGCAGTGGATGTGAGCATCGTAGGGCGGTTTGCGTCAAGCCAGGCAATGGCTGCTGTGGGGAGCAACGGCTCATTGATAAGCATCATGGTAAGCTTGTTTCTTGGAATATCAATCGGCGCCAACATCGTCATAGCCAACTACATAGGACAACATAACCATGCCGGCATCAAACGTGCCGTCGCCACAGTGTCATTCGTGGCGGTGGCAAGCGGCATAATTCTTCTCTTAATAGGCGAACTGTTTGCCAAGCCTATTCTGGAACTGATGAGTGTGCCTGAGGATGTCATTGACCTCGCCACCGTATATCTGAAGGTATATTTCTTCGGGATGCCGTTCATGATGATCTACAACTTCGCCTCGGCTATAATGCGAAGCATGGGCGACACGAAGCGTCCGTTCTACAGCCTTGCCATAGCGAGTGTGCTCAACATCATCCTCGATCTTGTATTCGTAATGTTCTTTGACATGGATGTCGACGGGGTGGCGCTCGCCACCGTGCTCTCCAACGTGGTGAATGCGGCGCTCATGGTCTATTGGCTCACACGCGAACCCGAGCCTTATCGCCTGAATCTCAAAGACACATCGATAAACCGCAATGAGCTGAAAAAGATACTCCAGATAGGTGTCCCTGCGGGAATTCAGGGCATGGTGTTCTCGCTTGCCAACATTTTCATACAGAGCTCTATCAACAAATTCGGCTCCTATGCCGTAGCCGGATCGGCAGCGGCTCTATCCTACGAGGTCTACTGCTACTACATCGTGAGCGCATTCTGCCAGGCGGCAGTCGCCTTCCTGAGCCAGAACTACGGAGCCGGACAATATGACCGATGCAAACGCGTCTTCTGGCTATGCCTTGCAGCCGCAATCTTGGGCACCGGTGCCATGAATGTTCTTATTGTGTGGCAAAAAGATTTCTGTCTGAGTGTGTTCACTTCCGATCCCGAGGTGCTGCATTATGCCATCATACGACTCCAGTGCGTGCTGCTTTTCCAATGGATCGCGGCGACCTACGAAGTGAGCGGAGCCTGTATGCGAGGCCTTGGCTACTCGATGACCCCTACGCTCATCACCATATTCGGAACCTGCGTGCTCAGGCTCGGCTGGGTTTATATGGCAGCCACCAAGTCGTTCAGCTTTGCCCATCTGCTGTATATCTACCCCATTTCATGGGTGTTAACAGGAGCCGCAGTGATGACCGCCTACTTCATAGTCCAGAGAAAAGTGTTCTCCCGCAAGGTGATGCCGATTTAAACTGCTATTTCAGGATTATAAAGGTGAAATTACGTCCGGAGTTTACCCCCATGGCACGTGCGGAAAAGTAACGGTCGGGGTGGCAACGGGTGCATGACTGCGGCATTGCCACAGCATCCTCAGGCAGCCCGCACTCCATAAGCGCCTGCTTGACATAAAGCGGCAGGTCAACATGGGGTTTCGCCCCACCTCTCACCACACATGATTCCGGGAAACAGCAGGCAACCTCCTCGCCTACCTCAAAGCAACTCGCACATATACACGGACCTATCGCCGCTTTCATCGCCGCGGGGTTTGCCCCAAGCTCAATCATGCGGTTGACGCAATTTTCAATCACACCGCCAATCGCGCCACGCCATCCGGCATGGGCGGCTGCGATGATTTTTGCATCAGGCTCAACAAGAAGCACCGGCACACAATCGGCAGTCGACACTCCAATCGCAACACCGGGAAGCCGGGTCACAAGAGCGTCCACCCCTTCAAGCACCGATGCATCGACCGGCACCTCGGTAATCACCCGACACTCTGTCGAATGGGTCTGCCGAGGCAAGACAATATGATTTTCCGCTATTTCGAGGTAATCGGCGAGAGCCTTGCGTGATGCGGCTACATGAGTCTCATCATCGCCGGTGTAATGACATGGATTGAATCCGCTGTAAGGCGACTCATGCGCCTCACCGCGACCGGTCACGTATGCCCTTACATCGGAGTCAAGATCTATCTGCTCAATCCACTTTGGGGTCATCGCCGAGATATTCCCAGTCAGCATCATCCCAATCCTCATCCCAGAGTTCGTCATCCTCCAGTTCCTCCTCAGAGGGTTCAGGCATAGCCGGATTTTCAAAAATGAACTCATCCTCCTCACGCACACGATGGTGCCCGTCAAGGCGACGGTGGGTGATGGTCATCGGCTCGGCACGGTTAGCTTCATCATTGATAGCTTTCCACAGCAAGTCCTTCAATTCCTGTATTCCGAATCCTGACACGGCTGAAATGAACACGTGAGGCACCTCATCAGGCAGCTCCTTCTCAATCTCGGCAATCAGCTCGTCATCAAGCATATCGCTCTTGCTGATCGCGAGCACACGCTGCTTGTCGACAAGCTCCGGATTGAACTTGGTAAGCTCGTTGAGAAGTATCTCATACTCCTTACGTATGTCGGCGGCATCGGCAGGCACCATGAACAGCAGCACGGCATTTCGCTCGATGTGTCGCAAGAAGCGAAGTCCGAGACCCTTACCTTCACTTGCGCCCTCAATAATACCGGGGATATCAGCCATGACAAACGAGCGGTTGTCACGGTAGCTGACGATGCCGAGCTGAGGCTCCATGGTCGTGAACGGATAGTCGGCAATCTTGGGGCGAGCCGCCGATATCGAGGACAACAGTGTTGACTTACCCGCATTTGGGAAACCTACCAGACCGACATCGGCAAGAAGTTTCAATTCAAGAATCACCGACTTTTCGATAGCCGGCTCACCGGGCTGGGCGTAACGAGGAGTGCGGTTGGTGGCGCTTTTGAAATGCCAGTTGCCGAGGCCGCCGCGGCCGCCACGGAGCAGCTTCACCTCCTCACCGTCCTCGGTCACCTCACATAAAAACTCGCCGGTTTCCGAATCAAACACCACTGTGCCACACGGCACTTCGATGATGCGGTCCTCGCCGTCCTTTCCAAAGCTACGGTTGCCCGATCCGCTCTGTCCATCGCCGGCAAACACATGACGCTGGAACTTAAGCGGCAACAGGGTCCACATATTTTTATTACCCTTCAAGATGATGTGACCGCCGCGACCGCCGTCGCCACCGTCAGGCCCCCCCTTGGGGATATATTTAGCACGATAGAAGTGACGCGAGCCGGCACCGCCTTTTCCTGAGCGGCACAATATTTTTACGTAGTCAATGAAATTGGATTCAGCCATAACCGTGAATATTAACACAGGATTAACACCGCGTCAGTCAATAGGGTTCACGCCGTCAATCCGGTTTATGTTATTGTTTAAGATTACAAAATTAACAATTTCTCAGAAAAATTTTCCTGTTTTTACTCTGAAAAGTATTATATTCGTATTCTGTTAACAGCTAACCTCAGTGATGAAATCAGTATTCTTAGGCGCCTTTGTGGCTATATTTTCTTTGATGTCATGCACCAAAGAGAGCCCGACACATATCGGCGCCATCTATTCTACAGCTGATTTCACGGTCTACACCGACCGTGTGGAACAGGACGGCAAGGGCATCACAATCCCGCCTTCACTACGTGACGAAAGCGAACTGCGCGCCACATCGCAATTTCCGGAATATCACTCCGACCAACCATTGATCGATGTGCTGTACTCACTGGCGATAAAAGAGATTTCCGATTCTATCGCAAGCGCCAATCTCCCTTACTCCACCTATCTGTCACTGGCAGCATTAAGCCCGCACCAAGCCCTACTGACGCTGAAAAAGTCATTAACGGAGGCTCATGCCGCTCCGGAGATATCACAACCGGATGGCATCGGAGGTGGCTGGCCGGTGACAACCGACCGAATCTCATGGGCGATGGCGATATGGGAAATATACAAGACCACCGGCGACAAATCAATCCTCGCCTACGCATTGCCGGCATTAGAAAACACTCTGAACTGCGACATGAGAGCCACCTGGAACGACAGCCACAAACTGATGCACGGCGCCGTGACAACGCCCGGCAATCCGGCGTCATATTATCCGCAATGGATGAGCCCGGTGGATATATATGAATCAATGAGCCTTGGCACAAATGTGATGTTTGCCTACGCGTTTAAGGTGCGCGACATGATAATCGGAGAGTTGCCCGACAGCGACTTCAAACCAATGTGGGTGGGTGTTGACCAGGAAATAGCAAATTCCCTCAACACAAGCCTGTGGATACCCAAATCGGGGGTGTACGGGCAGTATCTTTATGGCGGCGTCTTCCCGATATTGTCGACCGCCAACGACAATTTCGCACAAGCGCTCGCCATCATCTTCGATATCGCCAATCCGGAAATGGCAAAATCAATCATTAGCCGCACTCCGTCTATCCCGTCGGGCATATCGGCGACCTATCCTATTATAAAGGACACGACCGCCGCTGTCGATGGAAATGCCACCGCAATCACCCGAGCTTTCTGGAATATAGCTTCGGCAAAATCCCGCAACATGAAAGCCGTGGAAAAAGGAATAGGCACGACGTTGCGCGACGCCGCGCTTTACGCCGCCGGAAAAGGGGTGCTCAACGATTCGGCGGGAATAGCCACGCAACATTCTGAATCAGCCGTCTGGAACAGCTCCGGAATTGCCGCGACGGTGCTGCGTGTGATAATGGGAATCGATTTCAGAAACAACGGCATATCGTTTAATCCCATCGTGCCCAGCTCCCTCCCCGGCGAAAAGAGATTGTCAGGATTAAAATACCGCCGGGCAAATCTCACAGTGAAAATATACGGCACAGGGGAAAGCATCAAAGCATTCAGCATCAATTCAGTGCCACAAAGCGAATATTTCCTGCCCGACACTGTCGCCGGAGAAGTGACCGTAGAAATAACAATGGACAACCGACCGGCAAAAGAGTCAAAAATCGATGAAAAGGAGCCGGAATGGATGCCGGAAACTCCCCTCATCACCTGGGACTCGCCATCGCGCGGATGTGTGACAAACGGCAGCAAAGGCATCAAATACACAACCTACCTGAACGGCAACCTTGTCGAAACCACAGAATCGGATTCGGTGTCGTTCACTCCGCAAGGAGCATATACCGTAATGAATGTCATCCCGGTGACCGACGCAGGCATTGCAGGCTTCTCATGCAAGCCCCATGAATATATCGCTCCCGAAAGCACCATGCTGATACCGTCATCGAAAATGAGCGCCACCGGCACCGCGCTTATCGCCGACCACAAGCTCGCCGGAAAATTCGTGGAAACCACAACCCGCTACAACACCGCGCTACATTTCAATGTGAAAGTCGACGAAGGGGGCGACTATCTTTTCGACGTGAGCTACTGCAACGGCAGCGGCGCCGCTGACCAAGGCGACAAGTGCGCCCTGCGATTGCTATATATCGACGGAGCCGAAGCCGGAGCGGTGGTAATGCCGCAACAAGGCGATTCAACCTGGGACTCGCCGGCATTCAGCAATATGGTGCACGTGAAACTCAAAAAGGGGGTCAACCATCTTTCGCTGAGATACTCAATCGACAACATGAACCGCGAGGTAAACACGGCATTAATCCAATATGCCAGAATCATAAAGCTATGAAAAGAATAGGAATATTGTCAGACACCCACAGCTGTTGGGACCAACGATACGAACGACATTTCGCCGGATGCGATGAAATATGGCACGCCGGGGACATAGGCGACATATCAATCCTGCAAAAATTGGAAGAACTCGCTCCGGTGGTAAGAGCCGTTGCCGGAAACATTGACCACGGAACCGTGAGACGCAAATGCCGCGAGGTCGAAATCTTCGAAATTGAAGGTGTAAGGGTGATGCTGACCCACATAGGCGGATATCCCGGGAAGTACCAGCCCGGCATAAAAACCATGCTCCGTGACAACGCCATCAAACTTTTCGTCGACGGGCACAGCCACATATTGAAGGTCATGTTTGACCGGGAACTCGACACGCTGCACATAAATCCCGGGGCTGCGGGCACCCAAGGATGGCAACAGCAACGCACCCTCGTCAAACTCACCATCGACAATGGCACCATGAAAGACCTTGAAGTAATCGAATTATCCAAACCATCTGTAAAATAAATTCCACCACCTGACATGAAACAGACTATCACCGCACTACTCCTGTCATGCCTTGGCTTTACCATGCCATCAAACGCAGCCACAGAAATGTCGGCGACCTATAATTTATGGTATGAGTCACCGGCAGCCCTATGGGAAGAGACATTGCCCACCGGAAACGGACGGATGGGCATGATGCCTTACGGCAATCCGTTGCATGAAAAAATCGTGCTGAATGAAATAAGCATGTGGAGCGGAGCAAAAGCCGACTATGACAACCCCGCCGCCGCAACAAGCCTGCCGGAAATCAGACGATTGCTGATTGAGGGGAAAAATGATTCGGCACAGCAGCTGATGTACACCACATTCGTCCCTGACATCCCCACTTCGGGCAAAACATACGGAGCTTACCAGATGCTCGCCGACCTAAACATCGATTTCAAATACCGGTCGCCGTCAGCCGAAACATCCGATTATATCCGGTATCTTGACCTGCGTAACGCCACGGCATACACTGAATACAAAATAGGCGACATCACTTACCGCCAAGAGTGCAGCGTGCCCCGAGGAAAGGAGGTAATGCTGTATCACATCTCAGCCTCATCACCGAGAGCAATCTCGTTTACAGCCTCTCTTTCGCGTCCGGAACGCGCCACAGTCTCCGGGGCGGGCAAAGACCGCATAATGATCAGCGGAACCCTCGAAAGCGGCATAGAAGGGCATGACGGCGTGAAATATGCCGCTGTCGCAGGCATTGCCGCATCAGGAAGCGAAGCCACAACCTCATCCACCGACTCAACACTCACCGTGACCGCTGCCGACGAAGCCTGGATTGTGGTAGGAGCCGCCACGAGCTACCTTTATGGAGCAACCTACATGACTAAAGCGGAATATGACGTGAACAGCGCCATTTCATCCGGGAAAATCGCTCAAATTCAAAAAGAGGGGCAAGAGAACCATAATGCGCTGTTTGACCGCGCGACAGTAAAATTTGAAGAGAGCGACATATCCCGTCTCCCCACCAACAGGCGCATCGAGGAATTCCGCTACAAGGACGATCCATCGCTCGCCGCTTTGTATTACAACTATGGCAGATACCTGCTGATATGCAGCACTCTGCCGGGAGCCCTCCCTCCCAATCTGCAAGGGTTGTGGGCTAATGAAGTGTGGACTCCATGGAACGGCGATTATCACACCAACATAAACGTGCAGATGAACCACTGGCAAGTGGAGCCCGGCAATCTGCATGAGCTCCACCGCCCCCTCATCGACCTGGTGAAACGCTCGGTCGAAAGCGGAGAGCACACCGCGAAAGTATTTTACGGCGACGATGCTCAGGGATGGGTGATGCACATGATGACCAATCCGTGGCAATTCACCGAACCGGGCGAGCACCCGTCGTGGGGAGCCACCAACACCGGAGGAGCATGGCTGTGCGCCCACTTGTGGGAACACTACCTCTACAGCCTTGACAAGCAATACCTGTCGGAGATATACCCCATCCTGAAAGGCGCGTCACAATTTTTCCACTCCACCATGATAAAGGAGCCTCGACACGGCTATCTTGTCACAGCGCCGTCATCATCGCCCGAAAACACTTTCTTCTTCGGAAAAGACTCAGTGGAGACAAGTGTGTGCATGGGACCGGCTATGGACTCTCAAATCATCAGGGAATTATTCTCCAACACCATCGAGGCGGCAACCACTTTGGGGGTTGACAGCGAACTCGCCGATTCACTTAGAGCCGACCTGAAACTGCTCCCTCCCATACAGATAGGCAGCGACGGAAGAATCATGGAATGGCTCGAAGAATACAAGGAGGTTGATCCGCGACACCGCCACGTGAGCCACCTCTACGCCTTGCATCCCGGCAATGAGATTTCGCCCACGCTCACTCCGCATCTCGCCGAAGCCGCAAGGAAGACTCTCGACACTCGCGGTGACGCCGGCACCGGATGGAGCCGAGCATGGAAAATCAACTTCTGGGCGCGTCTTGGCGACGGCAACCGAGCCTACTCCCTGTTCAAATCACTGCTCAGCCCCGCATATACCGCTGAAAATCCACATCACGGTCCCGGCACATTCCCGAATCTGTTCTGCTCCCATCCGCCCTTTCAGATGGATGGCAACTGGGGCGGCGGCGCCGGAATAGGCGAGATGCTCGTGCAGAGCCATGAAGGGTTCATCAATCTGCTGCCGGCGCTACCCGACGCGTTAAACGCCGGCGAGCTGAAAGGGTTCAAGGCTCGAGGCGGCATAACCATCGAAGAAATGACATGGCGTGACGGACGTGTGGAAAAAGTTGTTTTAACCGGCGGTCCGGCACCTCAAATACGCCTCCTCACCCCTTCCGGAGCCAAATCGGCGACACTCAACGGAACCCTTTTGAAGCCTTCGAAATTCATAGAATTCACACTCAATGACGGGGAAAGGGCCGAAATTTTGTTCAAATAATCTTTTTTATGTATCTTTGTGGACTTTAAATAACCCATTTTAGATAGATCAACATCAATATGGCACAACAAGAAGATCAATTCAAGAAAATAGTATCTCATGCCAAAGAGTATGGCTTCGTGTTCCCGTCAAGTGAAATTTACGACGGTTTATCGGCTGTTTATGATTACGGGCAAAACGGAGTTGAGCTCAAAAACAACATAAAGCGTTACTGGTGGGACGCAATGACTCTGCTTCATGAAAACATCGTCGGCATTGACTCCGCGATATTCATGCACCCCACTATCTGGAAAGCTTCAGGTCACGTGGACGCGTTCAACGACCCCTTGATCGACAACAAGGATTCCAAGAAACGCTATCGTGCCGATGTATTGATCGAAGACGCGATAGCAAAAATCGACGATAAGATTGAAAAAGAGGTTGAAAAGGCACGCAAACGCTTCGGCGAGTCTTTCGACGAAGCTCTTTTCCGCGAAACAAATCCGCGTGTTTGCGAGCACAAAGCTAAACGCGACGCTCTGCACGAACGCTTCGCCAAAGCGATGAACGACAGCAACCTCGACGAACTTCGCCAGATCATAATCGATGAAGAGATCGTGGATCCCATCTCCGGAACAAAGAACTGGACGGAAGTGCGCCAGTTCAACCTCATGTTCCGCACCGAAATGGGTTCTACCGCCGACGGAGCAATGACCGTATACCTCCGCCCCGAAACCGCGCAAGGTATATTCGTGAACTACCTAAACGTGCAGAAGACCGGACGTATGCGCATTCCGTTCGGTATCGCACAGATCGGAAAGGCGTTCCGCAATGAAATCGTGGCACGTCAGTTCATATTCCGTATGCGTGAATTCGAGCAGATGGAAATGCAGTTCTTCGTGCGTCCCGGACAGGAACTCGAATGGTTCAACAAGTGGAAAGAAACCCGCTTGAAATGGCACAAGGCTCTCGGTCTTGGCGACAAAAAATACCGTTACCACGATCACGAAAAGCTCGCCCACTATGCCAACGCGGCTACCGACATCGAGTTTGAGATGCCTTTCGGATTCAAGGAAGTGGAGGGTATACACTCACGCACCAATTTCGACTTGTCGCAGCACGAAAAATTCTCAGGCAAAAAAATACAGTACTTCGATCCGGAGCTCAACGAAAGCTACACTCCGTATGTGATCGAGACCTCAATCGGCGTGGACCGTATGTTCCTGTCGGTTCTTTGCTCAAGCTACGAAGAGCAAGCGCTTGAAGGCGGCGACACCCGCGTGGTGCTCCACTTGCCCGCCGCTCTCGCACCGGTGAAATGTGCCGTTATGCCGCTTGTGCGCAAAGACGGTCTTCCCGAAAAGGCGCGTGAGATTGTCAACGACCTCAAGTTTGACTTCCCCACCCACTACGAGGAGAAGGATTCTATCGGAAAGCGCTACCGTCGTCAGGATGCCATCGGAACTCCCTTCTGCGTGACTGTTGACCATCAGACACTCGAAGACAACACCGTCACCCTTCGCGAACGCGACTCTATGGAGCAACGACGCGTGGCAATCGCCGACCTCCACAAGCTTATCCATGACACGGTAAGCATCAACTCACTACTCCGCAAACTTGGATAAACACATATTTTTACTATTTATGAAACTACGCAAATTTTTAATCGCTGCAGTGGCTGTCATGGGGCTCTCCTCCTTGACGTCATGCAACTATAACTCTCTTGTCGAGAAACAGCAGAGTGTGGATCAGAGCTGGGCTGAAGTTGAAAACCAGTATCAACGCCGCTCCGACCTCATCCCTAACCTTGTTTCGACAGTGAAGGGATATGCCGCTCACGAAGAGGGCACATTCACTAAAGTGACCGAGGCGCGCGCCAAAGCCACCTCAATCACTATCGATGCCGAAAACCTCAACGAAGAGACACTCGAAAAATTCCAAAGCGCCCAAAACGAACTGACCGGAGCATTGAAATCGCTCCTTGCTGTCAGCGAAGCCTATCCCGACTTGAAAGCCAACGAAAATTTCAAGGACCTGCAAGTGCAGCTTGAAGGAACGGAAAACCGCATTGCCACAGCTCGCGGACGCTATACCGAATCAGTGAAGGACTACAACACTTCCATCAAGAAATTCCCCACGATGATATATGCGGGATGGTTCGGATTCTCACCCAAGCCACAATTCAAAGCTGTTGCCGGCGCTGAAACGGCTCCGGTTGTACAATTTTAATTTAAGAGAGCTTTTTAGATGAAGAAATTCCCATTTTTTGCATTAGCCCTTATAGCATGTATCGCCATCATCTCCTGCAAAAGCGAAGAGGAGACTTGGGAGAAATATGCCGATTGGCGCGAAATAAACAACGAGTGGCTTAAGGAACAGGAAAACCTCACTGTCGACGGCGAGCTGTATTATCAAAAGCTTAGCCCCAATTACGACCAGGGCAACTATATCCTTATACACTGGTTCAACGACCGCGAGGACACAAAGGACAATCTCTCGCCTTACTACACCTCGACAGTTGACGTAAAGTATATAGGACGGCTGTACAATGACGAGCCGTTTGACTCAAGCTACAACAACACCACCTATGGCGACTCAATATTCCGCACCCAGGTCAACGGCGTAATCGCCGGATGGACAACAGCCCTCCAGCAGATGCACGTCGGCGACTCCGTCGAAATAATAGTCCCCTACCAATCAGGCTATGGAGCATCATCATCAGGCATAATCGACCCTTACAGCAACTTGAAATTCAATATCAAGCTGGTCGATATACCCTATTGGGAAGCTAAACCATAATCATCCCCCTATTTTTATTATTTAACCTTTTTATCTTATGTGTGGAATAGTAGGATACATTGGCTCACAACAAGCTTATCCCATCCTTATAAAGGGATTACATAGATTAGAGTACCGAGGGTATGACAGCGCGGGAGTGGCGCTGATCAACGACAACGACAAATTGCACGTCTACAAAACCAAGGGCAAAGTTAATGACCTGGAAGCGGTCTGTGAATCTAAGGATATCACAGGATCGGTGGGCATCGCCCACACCCGATGGGCAACACATGGGGAACCTAACGACATAAACGCTCACCCTCAGTTCAGCCCCAGCGGTAAAATCGCCATAGTCCACAACGGCACTATCGAAAACTACAGCGTGCTGAAACAGGCGTTGGAAGAACACGGATGCGAATTCCGAAGCCAGACCGACACTGAAGTCGTTGTGCAGTTGATCGAATACATCCAGGCGACCAATCAATGCTCACTCATCGACGCTGTGCGTGAAGCGCTCAACCAGGTGATCGGAGCATACGCTATCGCGGTGATTGACTCCGATGATCCCGACACCATCATTGCCGCCCGCAAGAGCTCGCCGCTCGTGATCGGAATAGGCGATGGAGAGACATTCATCGCATCTGATGCTACACCCATTATTGATTACACCAATCAAGTGGTGTATCTGAGAGACGATGAAATAGCGATAATCACCCGCAACGAGCCTCTGCGTGTCATCACAAACGACAACCAGGACTCCACAATCGACATCCAGACCCTCCGTCTTTCAGTGTCACAACTGGAAAAAGGGGGCTATCCCCACTTCATGCTCAAGGAGATCTTCGAGCAGCCCAACTCTATCATGGACTGCATCAGAGGCCGCATCGTGAACAATGCTTCGGAAGTGAAACTATCGGGCATCATCGACCATCCCGACCGCTTTATTAACGCCGACCGCATCATCATCGTGGCGTGTGGCACCTCCTGGCACGCAGGTCTTATCGGAGCGCGAATGCTCGAAACGATAGCCCGCATACCCGCGCAAGTGGAATATGCCAGCGAATTCCGCTACAGCAACCCTGTCATCACGCCGCGCGACATAGTGATGGCAATATCACAGTCAGGAGAAACCGCTGACACCCTTGCAGCTATAAAACTCGCCAAAGAGAAAGGCGCGTTTGTCTACGGCGTGTGCAACGTGATCAGCTCTTCCATCGCACGCGAAAGCGACTCAGGAACATATATCCATGTGGGTCCGGAAATAGGCGTGGCATCAACCAAAGCATTCACCGGACAGGTCACTGTGCTTGCCATGCTCGCGCTTGCGATAGGAAAACTACGCGGAACAATCTCTGCCGACAAAGTTGCCGAAGTGGCAAATTCAATACTTGAGCTGCCGAAACTCATCAAGCAGACTCTCAAATTGAATCCTCAGATAGAGCGTCTTTCTTCGATATTCACTTATGCCCACAACTTCCTTTATCTGGGAAGAGGCTACAATTATCCCAGCGCTCTCGAAGGTGCGCTGAAACTGAAGGAGATAAGCTATATCCATGCCGAAGGCTATCCCGCTGCCGAGATGAAACATGGCCCCATCGCACTCATTGACCGCGAGATGCCCACCGTGTTCATCGCTCCCACCGATGAGCTTCACGAAAAAATCATCTCCAACATACAGCAGGTGAAAGCCCGCGGAGGTTCAGTCATTGCCATCGTGACCGAAGGCGACACAACCATTCCGGAAATCGCCGACCACACTCTGGAGATACCAAAAGTGCCCGAGTGCATATCTCCGATCATTGTATCGATTCCGTTGCAGTTGCTCGCTTACCACATTGCAGTCATGAAAGGATGCGACGTTGATATGCCCCGCAACCTCGCCAAATCAGTTACTGTAGAATAAGTTACATACGGAGCAAAATCTCCTGATAAAATTTTCAGGAAATTTTGCTCCATATTTTTGCTCATTTAAACCAAAGTTCGTAACTTTGCAGCACTAAATCTTGCGCACGTGGCGTAATTGGTAGCCGCGCTAGACTTAGGATCTAGTGTCTAACGACGTGGGGGTTCGAGTCCCTTCGTGCGCACAAAGCCGACAGCAATCGCTGCCGGCTTTTTTATTCCCCTCGCGGGCCCACCCCGCACGACCAACGTGCGAGTGTGTGGTTGCGGAAGCGGCACAGCCGCGATATTGTGGTCAACCCCGCACGAGCAACGCGAGTGTGGGGCTGCTTATCTCTGCCTGACTATGAGCTTCGGAGAAGCGATATAGTCTCGCCCATACGAATCCGCAGGATTCATCTCTGAGTAGCCGTGGGCGGAGCGTAGCGACACCCACGGAAAGCATTGGTTTACAAATTGTTTCTGAAAGAATCATCTATATAGACATGCCTGGCTAATGAAGGCAAAATTAAATCCAAGCTCTGTACTTGTATCGTTCCTCCGGAACTCCATATATTGGGGATATTATCCGTGACCCGGCATTCCGCTGGCGCTACATACCGGGCTAAGCTTTTACGGTCCTACAGACCGCATTTTTGCCATGCCATCCCACGAGCCCGTCAAAAAAAATCAACCGATGGGGATAAAAAGTGGGTAAATCCCCTGCAAACCCTCACTATCTTTGCCCCAACAAACATAACGGTATCAATCTGCGGGAGAGACATCCCGTCACGGTTCCGCCATAATCACGGCAACACGCCCGAAGGACGCTGACATCAGCCGGCTACAGTCAGCCCCGAGAGCCACGCCGCGACAGGCTCGGATCCGTTGGAGTACTCCGAC
>CAJUTE010000028.1 GCA_910589555.1 uncultured Muribaculum sp. | reverse complement strand
CGTGATTGTGGCGGAACCGTGACGGGATGTCTCTCCCGCAGATTGATACCGTTATATTTGTTTGGGCAAAGATAGTGAGGGTTTTCCGGGGATTTACCCACTTTTTATCCCCGTGGGTGGATTTTTTTTGCACAACGGGATTGTGGGATGCGGTCTGCAGGACCGTGATAGGTTAGCCCGACATGCAGCACCAGCGGAATGCCGGGTCACAGATAGCATCCCCAATATATAGAGTTCCGGAGGAACGATATAATGGTTCGCTCTTACAGAGCTTAATTTTAATTATCGACCAATTTACCCAGCATTCCGCTAACGCTACATACTGGGCTGATCTCGTGCGGTCATACTGACCGCTTCTCTTACGACACGAACAATATGACATAAACTCGCAACACGGCATTCCGCTAACGCTACATACCGACATCTTGCGGTCATACTGACCGATTTTGTATTGGATGTTTTGTAGTTCCGGTTGGTGGACGTCTTCGACGCCCGTTTCGGGGTGGTGGCTTTCTCCGCGCCTCGGCTTCGCCTCGTGGCGGAGCTTAAATTATTTTGCCGTTTCACGGCATTTATATAGCTCTTCCGGGGGCGTTTTGCATTCAACAGAGCAAGATGAATCTTTCAGGTTTTATTGTTCAATTTGGCTATAGTATTTTGGGGTGCGTTATGCCGAAATCAATTGCCGCTAACTAAAAGATAAGCAAAGTGTTCCACTGAACAATACTTTATGTATGTAAGATGATAAGAATTTAACTTTTAGCATATTTTAACATATACAGCAGTATACGAAAACACTCTGCGACAGGCTATGTTAAGCCTATAGATAAACACCTAATTAACAACTAAATAGCTACAGTCCACACACACCACGAAATTACGATAAGTATCGGTTAATTTTTACAATAAGCATAAGTGCCTGATTAATGGGTGCTTGCATATAAGACGGCAATGATATAATTTCGCGTCATATTAATGAATCTTAAATCACATCACACATGGAAAATTTGCTTTTAGGACACAAATATGATAATTGAAACAAAGTTGTAATAATTTTTTCAGTATAATATGTGTAGCTGGTGTGCCAGCCTGCGATAGATTGGCACACCTTTATTTTTATTCCACACACTATACTAATTGAAAAAAAATCAACCTAAGCCATAGCCGGTTCATTCTCCGGTAGAGCCACACTTGGGAATGAGGCACTGGCGAAAGGGAAATAATATTAAGAGATTTAAGGTTGACAAATAAAATGGAAGGGAAGCCTACATCCCCTTCTGAAAGGCGTGAGTCTAGGATAGATTCGCGCCTTTATCATGCAGGATAATGATCGTTTTCACACCAAATCATGATTTGTTCAGAGAGCACATCATGAACAATAGCTGCAAAACATTGTTTTACAACACAAAATCCACATCCACAGGGTATAATAGCAACAATGTAACATTTAGTGATGTTATTTGTAACAAATATGTAATTTAACACTTATACAACTTATACCTAAAAATCAGTTATTTATATTTTAACTATAGTTAAAATATAGTCATTGAGTAAAAATTTTACCCCAAAAGTATTGCATATTAAAAATAATGCGTATCTTTGTATCGTAATCGATTTGTAACACCTTTGTGAAGCATTTGAGACTACACATTTAATATTTGCACTACTTACTTAAAAATTTTTCGACTATGGGTTCTTCAAATTTTCAAACTAAGCTTCTCGACCTTCAAAGCAATCTTTTGAACTTCGCTTACACGCTGACCGCAAACCGTGACGACGCTTACGACCTGCTTCAGGACACCACCCTCAAGGCTCTCGACAATGAGGACAAATATGTTGACAACACCAATTTCAAGGGCTGGGTGTTCACCATCATGCGCAACATCTTCATCAACAACTACCGCAAGGTGGTGCGTTCAGCAACCGTCATCGACCAGACCGAAGACCTCTATCACCTGAACCTCCCGCAAGATTCAGGCTTCGAGACCCCCGACGGCTCAATCGCAGCCAACGAAATCACTGCGGCAATCGATTCATTTGCCGACGAGTACCGCATTCCGTTCTCTATGCACGTAGCGGGATACAAGTACAACGAGATCGCCGAACAGATGAATTTACCTCTTGGCACTATCAAGAGCCGCATCTTCTTTGCTCGCCAACGTCTTCAGGAAATGCTTAAGGACTACCGTTAAGCTCCGAACCATTGACAACAAAGAACCCAAAGAAAAAAAGAAACTTACTGCACATTTTCGAATACGCGGAGGCTGCCGGCGAGGCATTCTCCGCTTTTTCTTTTCGCATGGTCAAGACAAAACACCGTGCCATCCAAAAAGAATTTGTAAATTTGCGGTATGTACGGACACATATATAATATAATAGTAGCAGCCGGCAGCGGCTCACGCTTCGGAGCAGAACTGCCGAAACAATATTGCCTGTTCTGCGACAGACCGCTTATCATGACCACCATCGAACGCTTCCGCGACGCGCTTCCGGGGAGCCACGTGATACTCGTGATAAACGAAAGCCATGCCGAAATGTGGGAGAGCCTGTGCCGCGAATACAGCTTCACTACTCCCACGACCGCATTTGGCGGAGCCTCACGCTGGGAATCGGTGAAAAACGCAATCTCCACGATACCCGCCCCCATCACTGACGACACCATAATCACCGTGCATGACGGAGCCCGCCCGATGGCATCGGCGGAGCTGATACGCCGCACCATAGCCCCGGTAGCGGCAGGGGCGCCCGGAGCCATACCGGTGACCCCGGTCACGGAATCGCTGAGGATGGTCACCCCCACAGGCTCCACTCCGGTGGACCGCGCCAACTACCGATCGGTGCAAACTCCGCAAGCATTCAACGGCAGACTGCTTTATGAAGCATACAAAATTCCGTACCACAATGAATTCACCGACGACGCATCGGTCATGGCAGCTGCCGGGCACACCGAGATGCAGCTCGTGGAAGGCGATCCGCAAAACATAAAGGTGACACTTCCCGCCGATATAAAGATAGCCGAGCTTTTCAACAGCATGAGATGAACAGGCTGCGCGAACTTGACATAAAATTCCTGAAAGGGATAGGGCCGAAACGCGCCGAACTCCTGAGCAAGCAGCTCGGGATAAAGACCTATCGCGACCTTCTGTTCCACTTCCCCACCCGCTATCTCGACCGGTCGTCATTCTACAGCATATCGCAATTCGAGGAGGGGATGCCCCACATGCAAGTCAAGGGCAGATTCATAGCCATGTCAGTGCAAGGCGAAGGCGCGAAAACAAGGCTCGTGGGCGTGTTCACCGACGGCAGGACCACCATGGAAGTGGTGTGGTTCAAAAGGATAAAACAGATAAAGGAGAGCTACCACACCGGCAACGAATATATCCTCTTTGGCAAACCCGAACCGTTCAACAACCGCTGGAGCATGGTCCACCCCGAGATCGACACCCCGCAGTCGATCACCGCTCAGCAGGGAATGCGCGGAGTCTACCCGCTCACCGAAACGCTGCGCAACCAAGGAATAGCCTCCCGGCAGATATACACCTGGATACAATCCATCCTCTCATCATCGACCGACATACGCGAGACACTCACCGATGAAATAGTGAAACGGCTGCGGCTCATGCCGCTGCGCGAGGCGCTCGTCAACATCCACAACCCCGGGTCGGTCGAAAAACTCAATGCCGCCAGAACGCGCCTGAAGTTTGAAGAACTGTTCTACCTTCAGCTCAACATACTCCGCTATTCGAGGCAACGCACATCCCAGCTTCCCGGCTTCCGCTTCCCAAGAATCGGCGAATACTTCAACCGCTTCTACTCAGAGCAACTGCCTTTCGAGCTGACAGGCGCCCAGAAAAGGGTGATCAAAGAGATACGCGCCGACATGACCACCGGCAGGCAGATGAACCGCCTGCTGCAGGGCGACGTGGGGAGCGGAAAGACACTCGTGGCGCTGCTGTGCATGCTCATCGCCCTCGACAACTCCACACAAGCGTGCCTGATGGCGCCAACGGAGATCCTCGCCACGCAGCACTACGAAACATTGTCGAAACTCGCATCGGCAATAGGGGTCAACATCAAGCTTCTCACAGGCTCCACCCGGAAAAAGGAACGCGACATGATCCACTCACAGCTCGAAGACGGCTCGCTACACATATTAATAGGTACCCACGCCGTGATCGAGGACAACGTGAGGTTCAAGAATCTGGGATTTGTGGTGATCGACGAGCAGCACCGTTTCGGTGTGGCGCAAAGGGCACGCCTATGGCACAAGAACTCCACGCCTCCGCATGTGCTCGTCATGACAGCCACACCCATCCCCCGCACCTTGGCAATGACGGTATATGGCGATCTCAGCGTATCGGTGATCGACGAGCTGCCGCCCGGACGAAAGCCGGTCACCACACTTCTGCGCTACGACACATCGCGCATGAGCGTATACCAAGGCATAGGCAAAGAGCTCAAAGCCGGACGACAGGCATACATCGTGTATCCATTGATAAAGGAGAATGAAAAGCTCGACCTGCGCTGCCTTGAGGAGGGATATGAACTGATCCGCGAAACATTCCCACAATACAAAGTGTGCTATGTCCACGGAAAAATGAAGCCGTCGGAAAAGGAGCATCAGATGTCGCTGTTCGTGTCGGGAGAAGCTCGTATACTCGTCGCGACTACCGTAATAGAGGTGGGCGTGAATGTGCCTAACGCCACCGTTATGCTCATCGAAAACGCCGAAAGATTCGGACTATCGCAGCTGCATCAGCTCAGAGGACGTGTGGGCAGAGGATCAGACAGAAGCTACTGCATACTCATGTCGCACGAAAAAATAGCCAAAGACACCCGCAAGCGCCTCGAAATCATGACCTCCACCACCGACGGATTTGTCATCGCGGAAGCCGACATGAAAATGCGCGGTCCCGGCGACATCGAAGGCACAATGCAAAGCGGCATCCCGTTTGAGCTCCATATCGCCAACCTCGCCACCGACGGACAGCTTGTGCAGCTCGCCCGCGACACCGCCACCGAAATACTCGACGCCGACCCCACCCTGTCAGCCCCTCAGCACCGACTGCTGCTCAGGGAGCTCTCGACATCATCCAACACCACAATCGACTGGTCGAGAATAAGCTGACCCCGCGGCTTCCAACACACCGGCACAGTTAACATCGATTAACACCGGCAACAACCCGGAACCGGGGTTTGTTCAAAATATGTTGTAAAACATATTTACACATATCGCTAAAAATCAACCAATTACAGTGTTTTAAAATTCCATTTAGGGTTTATTTGCACTTTTTTGAATTTAAAATCAACCCATTAAATAAATTTTTCCGTATATTTGGAGTAGAAAAGACGCGAAAGTTAATAATCTTAAATTTTTCGGGAATCGTATTTTCATTCAATACCCTTTGACCGATTAAGGAAATGTAACTTTCACGGCAGAACTAACGAACCTGAAAAAAAGAAACCTGAAAACCGAATGCGATTCAATTTAAAGACTATAGCATTAGCCACCGTGTGTGCCTTGACATCTATGTCGGCGGCAGCTGATGACATCTCCACCCGTCGCCCGGCACAACATAATGCCGAACACAAGGATCTTTTAGCATACCAGACCAATGTCACCGAGCAGATCAAGCTCAAGGAAACCCTCGACTACATGGACAATATGTTCAAAGAGGAAGAGGAACCCGAATTAGACATATATACCGAAGGTTGGGACAACCAGCTCGTCAACGCCTACACCAATTCAGTCGTGCCCGACTCAAAGGTGATCGACGTAACCAATTTCGCCATGCCCACTCCGGGATATGTGACTTCACCCTACGGCTATCGCCGTCGTTTCCGCCGTATGCACAAGGGGATCGACCTCAAAGTGCAGATAGGCGACACCATCCGTGCCGCGTTTGACGGCAAGGTGCGTCTCACCCGCTATGAACGCAGAGGCTACGGATACTATGTGATCGTGCGTCACGAAAACGGACTTGAAACAGTGTACGGACACTTGTCACGCTTCCTCGTGAAACCCGACGACTATGTTAAAGCCGGCGATCCCATCGCTCTTGGCGGCAATACAGGACGCTCAACCGGTCCTCACCTCCATTTTGAGACACGCTTCATGGGATATGCCATCAACCCCGCCGCAATATTCGATTTTGAAAATCAAACAACACATACCGACCAATTCACCTTCACAAAGAGCAATTACACAGAATCACGCAACTATGCTCCCGCAAAAAAATCAGCCACCGGTAAAACTACTGCTTCGGCAGGGGCAAGCACAGTGAAGATAAGAAAAGGCGACACTCTCTCCAGAATAGCCAGCCGAAACGGCACGACCGTAGCTAAGCTATGCAGGCTCAACGGCATCAGCGCCACCACCAAGCTCACAATAGGCAAATCTCTGAGAGTTAGATAATAAACAATATTGCTTCATATTTCACACGATAAAAAGGCTCGCTGAATGCGGGCCTTTTGTGTTGATATGTTGATAATATGTTGATAACTATCCGGAGTTATTAACATCATGGGGTTAAAAACTCGTTAATAAATAAGATTAACAGCTGTTTTGAAATGTGACATTTAGTCACTATCTTTGTATCGTGAATTCGATAACCCGACATATAGAATACTTGATTTTACGCCATGACTGCGTGATAGTGCCCGAACTCGGCGCATTCATCGCCCAGTACTCTCCGGCAAGAATCGATGAAGCCACCGGCGTTATCATGCCTCCGTCACGCTCCATATCGTTCAACGGCGAGGTCGCTCATAACGACGGCTTGCTCGCTGCGTCGATAGCCCGAGCGTCATCCACCACATTTGACCGCGCGCTTGCGTCAATCGCCGATCAAGTGGCAGCGTTGAAATCACAGATTGACAATGGCGGAGAATTTGCAGTGGGCCGTCTCGGCATTCTACGCGGCAACGCAGAGGGCAATCTTGAATTCGACCCGTTTGCAGCCACCGCGACATCACCGCGACTGGTAGGACTACCGTCATTCAAACTCACACAATTCGACCTGTCGGCAAAGCCCGAAGAACCGCAGAAACGCGGATTCATCACACGCACCGCCAAAACAGCGCTTCGCGCGGCTGCATCAGTCGCCGTGCTCCTTGGGCTTGGACTCATGCTGTCGACCCCGGTCATTGAGCATCGTTCAGAGCTTGCCACATTCGGAAAGAGCCTTACATTCCGCTCAAAGACACCCGAGAAAATCATCATCGCAAATCCGCGTCAGGTGCTTTCATTCGCACGCCCTGACAATGCCGACGCGATGACCGTGGTGGAAACCGTAACCGAAAACAAGCCTACCGCGCAACTCCAAAAACCGGCTGCCGCAACCGCAGCTCATGACGCCGACGACTCATTCTTCCTCATTGTGGCATCGCTGCCTTCACGCAGCAAAGCCGAAGAATACATCGCCGCCCACCCCGGAAGCAATCTCGCCATTCTCGCCGCCGACAACCGTTACCGCATATACGTAGCGTCAGGCAAAAGCTACAACGAGGTATACGCCATCCTGTCAGCCGGCGACAATGCGGCAAAATATCCCGACGCATGGGTGTTCCGCCGCTGATCCCCCCCGGAAATAACCAATTCTCCAAACTATATGAGCAATTTTCATGACCTTATAGTAAATCGACGCAGCATACGCCGGTTTACCGACGAGGAAGTATCTGCCGAAGACGTAAAAACCATAATGGAGGCAGCATTGATGGCTCCTACTTCCAAGAATTCACGTCCGTGGCAATTCGTGCTGGTGGAAGACACAGCCAAACTCGAAGCCCTGAGCAAATGCAAGGAGAACGGCGCCCACCCCATAGCCGGATGCGCCCTCGCCATAATAGTAGCCTGCGATGTGGAGGCTTCCGATCCGTGGATTGAAGACGCCGCAATCGCCGCCACCTTCATACAGCTTCAGGCTGCCGACCTCGGACTCGGATCCTGCTGGATACAAGTGCGCGGACGTTACACCGAAAATGACCTTGAGTCAGAGACCTACGTGCAGAACATTCTCGATATGCCTGACACCATACTGCCGGTGTGCATCATCGCCATAGGGCATAAGGCTGAAGACCGCAAGCCCCAGGACATCAACAAGCTAATGTGGGAGAAAGTCCATATCGGCACATGGAAAGAACGCTGAAAGCTGCGATAATAGGATCAGGCAACGTCGCCACACATCTCGCCAAGAAGCTAAGCGAATCAACAATCATCACACAGATCTACAGCCGCAACATCGACAACGCGCGCACGCTCGCTCTCGCCACAGGCGCGGAAGCCATCGACGACCTGAGCCTGTTGACAAAAGATGCCGACATATATATAATCTCAGTGAAAGACGACGCCATTCCCGACATAGCAAGGCAAGCCGGGAATAGCGACGCTCTGTGGGTGCACACCTCCGGCTCGGTGCCGATGGAGGCGCTAAGCTCCATAAGTCCGAGATACGGGGTGCTATACCCCATGCAGACTTTTTCCAAAGAAATAGACGTGGACATGGAAAAAGTTCCTGTTTTCATCGAAGGCAATGACCCGGAATCCTTAGACAAAATACGCCTTTTCGCCGAGAGAATCAGCCCAAACGTGAGGGAAGCCGACAGTGAAGCCCGAAAAAAGCTTCATATTGCCGCCGTTTTCGCCTGCAACTTCACAAACTATTTATGGGGGTTTTCTGTTGATATATTAAAAAGTATCGGACAGGACTTGTCGGTAATGGAGCCACTTGTAAAAGCCACTTTCGAAAAGGCGTTAAAAGTGTCACCACACGAGGGACAAACGGGACCGGCAAGGAGAAACGACCTGAAAACCATACAAAAGCATCTCGATGAGCTGCAAGGAGAAGCTAAAGACATTTATTCACTATTATCGCTAAACATAATCAAAAAGTACTATAATGAGCAAAGTTAACTATGACCTGACACAAATCAAAGCCATAGCTTTTGATGTCGACGGAGTGCTCTCGCCTTCCACCATCCCCCTCGGGCATGACGGAGTGCCGGCAAGGATGGTAAACATCAAAGACGGCTTTGCCCTGCAACTCGCGGTGAAACGCAGCTACAAAATAGCGATCATCACCGGAGCCGACAGTTCGGCGATCATCACACGCTACAAAGCACTTGGCATCAACGACATATTCACCAAGTGCGGGCAAAAGCTCGATGTGTTCAAACAATGGATCATCGACAACGGCGTGCATCAGGAACACACAGCATTTGTGGGCGACGACCTCCCCGACTATGAGTCCATGGAATACGCGGGACTGTCGGTAGCTCCCGCCGACGCCGCTGACGAAATCAAGGAAATCGCCACCTACATCTCACCTGTGAACGGCGGATATGGCGTGGCGAGAGACATACTCGAAGAGATAATGAAGGCTCAGGACAACTGGGCGACATCAAAAAAAGAAAAAGCATTTGGTTGGTAAATAATTATGGCACGTAACCCATTAGAAAATCTTGGACGCTACAGCGTTGTCCTGGCGAGTCATTCACCTCGCCGCCGTGAACTATTGTCAATGATGGCTATCGACTTCGATATCGCCAACAACATTGAAGTTGATGAATCCTACCCCGACAATATGGCTCTTGAAGATGTCGCCGGATATCTGTCATATAAAAAAGCGTATGCCTACAAGAAGCAGATGCTTCCTGAGCAGCTTCTAATCACCGCCGACACTACGGTGATACTCGACAAGGAGATTCTCGGGAAGCCAGCCACCGACGAGGATGCGGTAGAAATGCTGCGCAAAATTTCGGGAAAAACCCATAAAGTCGTGACCGGTGTCACTATCGTGACAACGCTCCGCTCAGTGACATTCTCCGTGCAGTCGGAAGTGACATTCGGCGATCTTACCGAAGAGATGATACAATACTATGTGAGCCGATTCCACCCCACCGACAAGGCAGGCGCCTACGGAGTGCAGGAATGGATTGGCGCCGTAGGAATAAAAGATATTTCCGGAAGCTACTACAACGTGATGGGACTCCCCACTCACCGCCTATTCCAGGAGCTTCTGAAGTTCTGACCCATCAGCAGTCTCAACCGAAAATCCAAAACCGTGTGCCGACACAGGCGTAAGAAAAAGACGCCCGCTCTGCACACGGTTATTTTTCACTTCACATCTGCTCTCCGCCATCACGGCAGCCGACACAGGAGCCACCCTGAAAATGCCATTCACCCCCGGCTCAAGCAACCGCTCCCTAAGCAGGTGAGCGACCACACCCATGGTCATACGCAGATTTATTTCAACGCACGGTGATATGTAACCGTTGCGTCCAAGCATCATGTCAACTCCGAAATATCCATCGTAGAAAGGAGCTATAATAGATGTGAGCATCTCAGGCATAAAGTGTTTCAACAGGACAAGATCATCAATCGACGCGCCACGCTCCACGAGTGCCCTCTCAATATCGGCATCGGCAAGCATAAGATTTCCGCCATAGGAATCCCGGGAGGAATTGAAGAACAAAGAATAACCCACAAACTGAACCGCTCCGGAACACGAGCGGAACAGCATGGCAAAATCCATAAGCTTATCAAAAGCCCGTTCCACCATCACACTCCCTTGCCGCCTTATCATTCCGGCAATCCTTTTCTCGGCATCTCCATTCAACGATGCGACTCGAAACACCCCTCTCCCGCTACTCGACCAAGGCTGCTTCACATAAATCTCACCCCAGCCGGCAAGCGCTTCCTTTACCGCAGCGACATCAACCGCCTCTACAGGCAAAGTTATCCCGGAAAACGCAGAGAGCCCGGCAAGACGCGACAAAACCTCAAGAGTGGTCCTACGATGGGACAATCCCCTCATTTTTTCCAACAGCGTCGCGTCAGGAACCACTGCTCCCGCGCCGCTCAACCTGCGAGCCGAGTCAAACGACCATCCCCACGGCGCTCCCGACATCTCGTCCGACGCTCCGCAAACTGAAGTGACCACATCGACATCCAGAGCAAAATCACGCCTGATGCGTGACACGAAATCCTGATCAAACGGTTCATCCACAAGCACGCAATCGCCCGCCGAAGCATACCACATCGGCAACAAAGCGCCGCAACGGTGAAGCTCTGCCACCATCGGCGACATAGTGAGACTCTGCCCCGGAAGCAGTCCAAGCGCAATGTCATTCTCGGGATTAAAATAATGCAATTTCATGTCACGACTTTTGGAGATTTCCACATTCTTATTAATTCCGCTACAAAAATAGTCAAAAATCGCCAATCCATACCGCATTCATAGACATGATGCCGCCTTGAGGATTTACAATGTTTCCCCACGCATGGACTATATGGGATTATTTCATATTCTTACCGGAACAATGGACAAAAAATAAGAGCCGTTCTCACGAGCGACTCTTGTTTTCTTGACTTTAGCCAAGTGCTAACCTAAAACAGTAATTCTATCAAAACACTTTCAATCGTTTTACCTAAACTAACTATCCTTTTTATACCCTAATAGTAACTATTGCTAATCTTTGTTGCATTTACTAATTCCAGTTATATCCTTAGAATTACAGACTGATTAATTATTAACATTACAAAGATAGGTCGAAAACAAGAAAAATCAATGCTTTTTCATTTGAATACAAACACATATAAAGCCAAAACGCAGCTAACATATTGATTATCAAATGCCATTGTCACCGTTATATCACCATAAATATAAATACAATAACACCGAATATTATACATTCAAGGCGTAAAATCAGGCTTTTTGAAGGGGTGGTTTTGATAAATCAAAAGCGACATCTCACGATGTCGCTTTTGCTGTTCCTTACAAAAAGGTCTACTTTACTAACTAACTTGAAAAATCAATCTACCTTGAAACTGTACTCTAAACTGAAGAAACTAATATTTCAGTTAAAATCCATTATTCTTAGATTTTGCAATACAAAGTTACAAAATATTGCAATCCGAAATACACCTCGGGGCGCCGATATAAGAAATATAGAATATGATTTGGCATACCCCATTGAGTTTCTGAAAGTTACATCAGCACAATATAACGCTGATATAACTTTATTCAGCTGAAATAGAACCGATTTTGGCTATATCCTGCTCAAAGGTATCACGATTTTTCGCCTTGCTGCGTTTGCGGTTTCGATAAGTATATATCGTATTCAATGACAGTCGCAAGAATCTTGCCATCTGGGTGCTGTCGTCCATGCCGAGACGCATAAACGCCAGGATACGCAACTCTGATGTAAGTTTGTTTCCGTCACCCACCTCAAAGGTCTTATTATCAACAAGAAGATCATTAACATCCTTTATAAAGGTCGGGAATATGTGAGTAAACGCATTGTCAAATATCTCATAGAACAGTTCGACCTGCGACTCAACAAACTTCTCAGACCGCACCATATTGCACACTTCTTCCGACTGTCCGGCAATAAGTTTTCGAGCAATGAGCTTGTTATAATCCTCCAGACGCTCTATATAAGTGGAGCATAGCGACATAAACTGCCCTATATACGCCTCCTTCACCAAATTGGCGTTGGCAAGCTGCACCCTGCTTTCTTTAAGACGCTTCACATCGCGAGCCTTGTTGCGGAAAATAATCAGCACAAGTATCACTATCAGCATAAAGCACACCACCAGACCGCACATGGCATAAAAAGCCTTACGGTTCTCCCTGCCATAAGCCTCGATTATATTAGGAAGCGCCTTTGCCACGTGCACACCTCGCTGATTTGCCCCGCTTTTAGAGATGAACCAGTGAGAAAGTGTCACATACCTGTGCGCTCTCTCGACATCACCTCGCTCATAGACATCATTGGCAAGAAGTCTCAGCACCTCACTGTCCACATTGCCGAGATACGCTTCAGCCTCAGCCACGAGAGCCAATCTATAAACCCAGTCGTCAAATCTGCCACGGGCATAGCTCAAAATGGAAATAAGCGACTGGATCTCCACATAATCATTGGACACGGCATCCACCGAATCCAACGCCTCGGAAAGCGCCTCATAGGCAAGTCCGGGACGATTTTGCCCTATATAATGCGTTCCAAGGTACTTATTGTAATCTCTTGCCGATGGATCTATATGGTTCAAAACTGAATCATTAAACTCGACGAACTTATTGAAATAGCCCTGGTTTATAACGAAATTAGAATAAAACGACAGAATCTTAATGTAGGCAAGGCGTGCCGACTTATAAAGGTCCAGCTTAAGTTCAGGCGATAGCGGCAAGGAATTAAGGCTGTCAATCAGCTGTATCGACTCGTGAATATGACCTTTGAGCGGCATCGAGAATATCGAGCCGATCTTAAAGCTGATTTCAGAATCATAATCACCAACTGACGCCGCCATTTTTTCACCGATTTTTGAATAATGCAGCACGGAGTCCACATTTCTATGAAGATAACCATGCACAATCTCCTTCACAAGCTCCATCTTCGCACTTGTATCGGGAGTTGTATCCAGCCTAATCTTCAGATGTTCGATATTGGTCAGGGCTGTATCAAGACGATATTCATAACCTGCGATAGAGGCATCAACCCGTTTGAACACATCATTTAATAACGGTGAATTTTTTTTCGCATACACGAATCCGCCGCTTGAAGTGACGGCAACGACCAACAGTATGCATCTCAATAATTGTACAAACATAACATTCATTAAAATTTCCAAGGACGGCCAGCGTTTTACTTTAGGCTATCACAAAAGTAACTATTTCCATTGAGAATTCCTAATTAAATACAAATAAAATCTATTATCGTCCTACAGAACCATCGAATCTCCACAAAAACAAAATATGCCGTTTCTCACGAAGCGGCATATTTTGTTACCTTAATTACTAAGGCTTCCAAACCTAACATAAAACACATTTACTATTATGCACTATTTACTTTTGTTCCATTCTCATGCCCAAAAGACAAAATCGGACCGGCATCACAACCGCCATCATTATCTTTTGGTAGTGTAAAATTAATCATAAGATTACATCCTACGAAATACATATAAGTCTTGTCTAATAATTTCATTTGTCGATATAAAAAATTGCATTTGATAATCAGCGATTTAATACTTTTGAATATAAATCATATATATGACATCGTACACATATAACCATGTTAGCAAAATGGGTATAATTTGTAAACTGCCGCGGTTGTTAATGTAAAAATAACAATAACTTTTGGCATTCACAACTTTTGTGATGATTAAAATTAAATTATCTTTGCGCTGACTTATGTTCTTAGAATTTGAATTAACAAATTCACCGCACATATAAAACATTCAATATGACAACCTCAACATTCCGGCAAAACCTGAAGCCATGGATGCTCCCCATCGCAATGGCAATAGGCATAATCTTCCACGAATACATAGGTATGGTGGCATTCCTGTCGCCTTACCTGATATTCATCATGCTGTTGATCACCTTTTGCAAAGTATCGCCAAAAGACTTTAAGGTGACACCGTTCATCTGGGCGCTTCTGAGCGTGCAGATAGTCGGAGCGGTAGTTGCCTATCTCGCCCTTGCCCCCGCAAGCTCCACGATAGCGCAAGGCGTGTTCATCTGCGTGCTCTGCCCCACCGCCACCGCCGCTCCCGTGATCACCGGCATGCTCGGCGGCTCCATCACCCTGCTCGCCACCTACTCATTATTCAGCAACGTAGCCGTGGCGCTTCTCGCTCCGGTCCTGTTCTCATGGATAGGAAGCAGCCCCGACATCTCATTCGCCGAATCGATGCTCACCATAAGCAGCAAAGTATTTCCGCTCATACTTTCACCGTTGGCGCTGGCATTCCTTTTCCGGGCATTCGCTCCAAGAGTGCACAGTGCCATAGCCCGGCGTCAATCATTATCCTTCTACATCTGGGCGGTGTCGTTGATCATTGTCGTGGGCAATGCCGTCAGTTTCGTCATGAAAGAGCCTCCGTCCATGATTCCAGAAATGCTGCTCATAGCATTCGGATCATTGATAGTGTGCTGCCTGCAATTCCTCGTCGGCAGAAGAATAGGAGCAAGATTAGGCGACAAGATCTCTGGAGCGCAAGGGCTCGGACAAAAGAACACCGTGCTCGCCATCTGGATGGCACTCACCTACCTGAATCCGGTGTCATCAGTGGGTCCGGCGGCATACGTCGCATGGCAAAACACCATCAACTCACTTCAATTGTTTTACAAGACCCGAAAATCGTTAAAAAAACAAAACTTTTAACGGTCACAGATGTTAATATCATAAATAAGGAGATTATGAACAGCATATATGATACATTGATGGAGCTCCCCCTGCTTAAAGGGTGCAGCCGCTACAAGCTTTCCGAAATAGTGGGAACCACAAAGTTCCATTTTTTGAAATATCTCGCAGGCGAAACCATAGTATCGGCGGGGTCACCATGCTCCCACGTCATATTCATACTATCGGGCAAGGTGCGCGTCAGTGTCTCAAACGCCAATGACCGCTTCAGGGTATCCTCCACCCTCGAAGCCCCTAATGTCATATCGCCGGAGTTCCTTTTTGGAAAAGCCACGCATTTTCCCGGCACCGTCACGGCTATCGACTCGGTGAGCGTGCTGCAAATATCCAAGTCAGATTATATCAAAATCCTGAATTCCGACGAGACATTCCTGTTCAATGCCTTGAACATGCTGTCGGTAAAAGCCCAGAACTCGGTCGACGGAATCCTCGCCATAACCTCGGGCAAACTTGCCGAGCGTATAGCCTATTGGGTGATGTCGTTGACTCAGCAAGGCTCAACCGAGATAGTGCTTACCGCACGCCAACGCGACCTATATGCCCTCTTCGGAGTGCAACGCTCGTCATTTTTCGCCACCCTGGATGAAATGAAAGAGCAGGGATTGATCGAATATGACTCCACCGAGATACGATTCAGCTCCCGCCAAGGACTGCTCGACATTCTCGAGACCGAAGGATAGAGCCGCACGTCAGGCAAGTTCGCAGATCAAGGTTGCCGAGGATGAATCCACGACCTTGACATTCACCTTGTCGCCCACATGGAAATCCCCGCGCGGAAACACGCAGGTCTTGTTCTGCTGCGTTCTGCCCACCATCTGCTCCTTAGACCTCTTGGACACTCCTTCCACAAGGACTTCAAATACCTTTCCCACATCATTACGGTTGGATTGAGCCGAAAGCTCATTCTGAAGAGCTATCATGCGGTTAAGGCGCTCTATCTTCACCTCCTCGTCTATGTTGTCGGGCATGGTGCGGGAGGCAAGCGTGCCCGGACGCTCCGAATATTTGAACATGAACGACGAGTCAAAGCCCACTTCACGCATCAACGACAGAGTGAATTGGAAATCCTCTTCAGTCTCCCCGTGAAATCCGGTGAAAAGATCGGAGGTTATGCCGCAATCAGGAATCATGCGCCTGATAGCGGCTATGCGGTCAAGATACCACTCGCGGGTATATTTACGGTTCATTGCCTTCAGCACCGAATTGGATCCTGACTGCACCGGCAGATGAATGTGGTTGCATATATTGTCATATCGGGCTATGACGGCAATAATTTCATCAGACATATCCTTAGGATGGCTCGTGGTGAAGCGTATGCGCATATCAGGCGCCGCCTCGGCAACCATAGCAAGAAGCTCGGCGAAACCGACCGTCTTCCCCTCGGCGTCCACATACGCGTAGGAGTTCACGTTCTGCCCAAGCAGCGTCACCTCCTTGAATCCGCGGTCCTTCAGGTCGTTGACCTCGTTCAGGATGCTTGCCGCCTCACGGCTTCTCTCGCGTCCTCGGGTATAAGGCACTATACAATATGAACAGAAATTATTGCACCCTCTCATTATGCTCACAAACCCCGACACCCTGTTGCCGGTGATCTTCATGGGGATTATATCGCGATAAGTCTCAGTAGTGGACAGCTCGACATTTATAGCCTTCTCGCCCGATTCCACGGCAGCAAAAAGGGCGGGCAGGTCCATGTAGGAATCAGGACCGGCTACAAGATCGACCCCATGCTTCTCTATCAGCTCGTTTTTCACGCGTTCAGCCATGCATCCCACAACCCCCACGATTTTAGGACGCGACGCGCGTTTGCGCTTCAACGACGAGAGAAACTGAAGCCTCGACACGATCTTTTGTTCCGCGTTGTCCCTGATGGAGCAGGTGTTGAGAAGCACCGCGTCGGCATCCTCCACGGTTTCCGCCATCTCATATCCCACAGTCGCCATCACCGCAGCTATCACCTCGCTGTCGGCTACGTTCATCTGGCATCCATAGGTCTCAATAAAAAGCTTAGAGACTTCAATATCATGTTTTAAGTTATCGGGTTGGTTCATATCAATAGTCATCAATTAATATCATTACATCGTTTTCTGTACCGTATTGACATTTAATTGTAATAAATTTTGTAAGACGGCACATTTTTAGTACTTTTGCGCAAAAGTACTAAATTTTGCCGAATCAATCAACGACAGGCAAATATAAACACTTGCATAAAATAACACAATAGTATAAATAGTAAAAACCAATCACGTTAAGAAATGGCATTTCCTATCCTTACCGCTGAAGAAGTAGCCGAACTCGTCCATGATGGTGATACCGTCTGTGTCTCCGGCTTTACCGCTGCCGGCTCTCCCAAAGCAGTCACTGAAGCTATAGCCCACAAGGCTGAGAAAGAACACGCTGAAGGCAAGCCGTTCAAGATCAACCTTTACTCGGGTGCGTCGACCAACAATCACGCCGACGGAGCATTGGCACGCGCCAACGCGCTCAACCACCGTTCACCCTACCAGAACACTCCTGACCTTCGCACAACCATCAACTCACGCGACACCAACTATTTCGACCTCCATCTATCGGAACTTGCACAAAAATTCCGTTACGGAGCCCTCGGCGGCATCGACCTGTTCATCATTGAAGCGGCAAGCATCCGCGACAACGGCGACATCGTGCTCGGCAACGGAGTAGGAAACGTGCCCACCTACGCAAAAATGGCGAAGAAGGTGGTGATCGAGCTCAACAGCCATGTGACTCCCCACATCGAGGGCTTGCATGACCTCTATCTGCCCCTCGACCCCCCTCATCGCCGCGAGATACCCATCTACAAACCGAGCGACCGCATCGGCGACACACTACTGCACGTCGATCCGTCGAAAATAATCGGCATTGTCAACACCGACTACCCTGATGGCGTGAAAGGGTTCACTCCGCTCGACGACATCACCAAGCAGATCGGAGCAAACGTGTGTGACTTCCTTGTCAGCGAAATCCGCCGTGGCGGCATTCCGTCATCATTCCTCCCCATCCAGAGCGGTGTGGGCAACGTGGCAAACGCCGTGCTTTTCGGACTCGCCGACTCCAAGGAGATTCCACCGTTTGAAATGTATACCGAGGTTATCCAGGACGCCGTTATCACCTTGATGGAGAAAGAGCGCTGCCACTTCGCATCGACCTGCTCCATGACTCTTTCCGACGACATGATGCGTCACGTGTATGACAATATCGACTTCTTCCGCGACAAGATCCTCATCCGTCCGGCTGAAATCTCCAACAGCCCCGAGGTAATACGCCGTCTCGGTGTCATTTCAATGAACACCGCGCTTGAGGCTGACATCTTCGGCAACGTCAACTCAACCCACGTCACCGGCACACGCATGATGAACGGCATCGGCGGATCGGGCGACTTCACCCGCAACGCCTACATCTCGATCTTCACCTGCCCGTCAGTGACCAAGGGAGGTCTCATCTCCAATATCGTGCCGATGGTATCGCACCACGACCACAGCGAACACTCAGTCGACATCATCATCACCGAACAGGGTGTAGCCGACCTCCGTGGCAAGTCGCCTATACAGCGTGCCGAGACCATCATCAACAATTGCGCCAACCCGGCATATCGCGAACTTCTCCGCGACTACCTCAAGCTGAGCACCGGAGCGGCACACACACCTCACACTCTCAAGGCATCGCTCGGATTCCACACCACATTCCTTGAGACCGGCGACATGAGCAAGACCGACTGGTCAAAGTTCTAATAAACAAGACCATCAAATCCCGATATATCGGGGCGGCATCCGCAATGGAATGCCGCCCCGACTTGCATTGACTGGCAACGCTTGCGCCATTCATCTTCCGTTTTAGCGCAGAATTTATGCGGAGAGGCTCATTTTTGTTGGAAAAAGTCTTGACATCGTGGTTTTTATGTTGTAATTTTGCAGTTGATTTGGCAAAATATGCCACTTAATAGAAATGGAGAAGCAACGACATAACATAATTTCCACATTCTCAGCACAAATCACAGCCACCATAAGCGTAGCTCTTGTTTTGCTCGTGTTAGGCATAATCTCTCTTTTGGGCATTGCCGCCCACACCACCACCACAGGCATAAAGGAAAACATGGGATTCAACATCATCTTGACCGATTCCATCACAGAGCGTCAGGTGAATACCCTGAAACAACGTCTCGGCGACGCCCCTTACACAGCCTCGCTCTCCTATTTCTCGCCTGACGACGCAATGAACAAGTGGAAAGAGGACACCGGAGAAGACCTCATGCAGGTTCTCGGCGTAAATCCCTTCAGCGGCGAGCTTGAAGTGAAGGTGAAAGCCGACTATGCCAATTCCGATTCCATCAGCACGGTCATCGCCGCGCTTGAAGGATTAAAAGGGGTGAGCAGCATCAATGTCCACACCGACATGGTCGACGCCATCAACAAAAATATGCGCTCGATAGCCCTTGTGCTAAGCCTCGTCGCCGCCGCTCTGCTGTTCATCTCCTTCGCATTGATCAACAACACCGTAAGGCTCACCGTATATTCCCGCCGTTTCATCATCCACACTATGAAACTCGTGGGAGCCTGCGCCGGATTCATACGCCGTCCGTTTATCAACTCCAATATCCTAAGCGGATTGATAGCGGGAGTTGTAGCCTCAACCATCCTCGGAGGCGCCCTTGCCTACCTCCACAGCGCCGACACGCTCATAGCCACTGCGGTGCCATGGAAATCGGTATTTCCGGTGCTTGCCGCACTTCCGGTGCTTGGCATCATCATCTGCGCGCTTGCCGCGTTATTCGCCACCAACAAATATCTTCGTCTTTCCTACGACGAAATGTTCAAATAAACGAAACAATCATGGTCAAAACCGTAAAAGAAACTTCATCAGCATCAGTCATGAACGATGACGATCAGCTCATAAAAGAGGAGGTCAGGAACTTTCCTCTCACCCGTATCAATTTCATACTGGGAGGCATTTCAATCGCCGTAATAATAATAGGATTCCTTCTGATGCTGGGAGGGAGCACCACTGAGGAAGCATTTAACCCTGATATATTTTCCACACGCCGCATCGTGGTGGGTCCCACAATCGCATTCCTCGGCTTCATATTCATGGGAGCGGCAATCGTGTATCGCCCACGCAAATCTACAATCAACGACATAAACGAATAAATAATTAGCTATGGATTGGCTTGACGCGCTCATCCTTGGAATAGTCCAAGGACTCTCAGAGTATCTACCCATCAGTTCGAGCGGACACCTTGAAATATTCCGCGAAATCCTGGGCATCAACCTCAAAGGTGATGACATACTGGAATTTGACATAATGCTGCACGCAGCTACCGTTCTCTCCACCATCGTAGTGCTGTGGAAAGAGTTCTATCCGCTGTGCAAGAGCTTCTTCACGGTAAAGCTCGACAATAACTTCTACTATGTGTGCAAAATACTGCTCTCATGCGTGCCTGTGGCAATCGTAGGCTTCTGTTTCAAAGACTTCGTGGAGAGCTTTTTCGGCGGCGACCTCATGACAGTCGGTATATGCCTGTGCATCACAGCCGTGCTGCTCAGCTTCGCCTATTTCACCCGCACCCGTCCTCTTATACGCCACGACTCCTATCAGCCACGCGACATCACCTGGCTTGACGCATTCATCATAGGATGCTCCCAAGCTATTGCCGTGCTGCCGGGTCTGAGCCGTTCGGGCACCACAATTGCCACCGGCATTCTGCTTGGCGACAAGCGCGACAAGGTAGCGTCGTTCTCATTCTTCATGGTCATCATCCCCATCCTTGGCGAGTCGCTTCTGAGCCTTAAGGATATTCTCGCCGCTCCGGCAGCCTCAGCCGCAAGCAGCATCGGCGCCATGCCATTGCTGATAGGCTTCATCGCCTCGTTTTTAGTGGGCTGCCTTGCCTGCAAGTGGATGATTGAGCTTGTGAAGAAAGGCAAGTTGGTGTGGTTTGCCGTGTATTGTCTTATTATGGGTATCATTTGCATCTGCTGGTAAGTCCACATGAATTTCATTGACGGAGAAATACTTTACATCGACAAGCCTTACGGCTGGACATCGTTTGACGCCGTGAAACGAGTGCGTGGAGCGTTGCTCAAACGCATGAAACTCAAAAAGCTCAAAGTGGGCCACGCCGGCACTCTCGATCCCCTCGCCACCGGAGTAATGATGGTGTGCACCGGCCGTGCCACCAAGCTCATCGAGCAGCTTCAGGCACACACCAAAGAATATGTAGCGGAAATAGCCCTCGGAGCCACCACTCCATCATTTGACCTTGAAACGGAGGTTGACGCCACTTACCCCACCGCTCACATCACACGTGAGCTTGTGGAAGCTACGCTCACCCGCTTCATCGGAAAAATCGAGCAGGTGCCGCCGGCATTCTCAGCTTGCAAAGTCAACGGTGAACGCGCCTACAAAATAGCTCGCCGCGGCGATGACGTGGAGATCAAGCCCAAAGTGCTCGTGATCGACGAAATCGAACTGTTGAGTTATGCCCCCGACGCGATTACCATAAGGGTGGTGTGCAGCAAAGGCACCTACATAAGGGCTCTCGCACGCGACATCGGCGCGGCACTCGACTCAGGAGGCCACCTCACCGCGCTCCGGCGCACACGAATAGGCGACATAAGCGTTGATCAATGCCTGAGTGTCGATGATACGGTGAAGCTCATACGCGAGACTGAAATCGAGATGCCTGAAGATAAAAACGATAAAAACCAAGATTAAACCCTAAATAAAGTTATGAAATTATCGCAATTCAAATTCAAACTTCCGGAGGAACTAATTGCATCAACTCCCTGTGAGGTGCGCGACGAATCCCGCCTGATGGTGCTTCACAAAGACACCGGCGAAATCGAGCATCGCATATTCAAGGAGATTATCGAATACTTTGACGAAGGAGATGTCATGGTATTCAACGACACTAAGGTGTTTCCCGCGCTGCTTTACGGCAACAAGGAGAAGACCGGAGCCAAGATTGAGGTATTTTTGCTTAGAGAGCTCAACGAGGAAAACAAGCTTTGGGACGTCCTTGTAGAGCCGGCAAGAAAAATCCGCATCGGCAACAAACTTTATTTCGGTGATGACGAATCTATGGTTGCCGAAGTTATCGACAACACCACTTCACGAGGCAGAACACTCCGCTTCCTTTATGACGGCGGCCATGCCGAATTCAAGGAGGCTCTCTATAAGCTCGGACAAACTCCACTACCCCCCTACATCAAGCGTGAGCCCAACGAAGAGGATCCTGAACGCTACCAGTGTATATTTGCGGAAAAAGAGGGTGCCGTAGTCGCTCCGTCGGCAGGTTTCCACTTCAGCCGCGAGCTCATGAAGCGTCTTGAGATAAAGGGCGTGGAGGCTGCATTCCTCACCCTGCACTCAGGCCTCGGAAATTACCGCGAGATCGACGTTGAGGATCTTACCAAGCACCGCATGGACTCAGAGGACATGGAGGCATCGGAAAAGCTTGTCGACACAGTCAATTCAGCCAAGGATGCCGGACATAAGATATGCGCAGTAGGCACCTCGGTATTACGCGGCATCGAAAGCGCCGTGAGCATGGGCGGCCACATGAAGACATTCTCGGGCTGGACCAATAAGTTCATCTTCCCTCCCTACGATTTCACCGTAGCCAATTCGATAGTGACCGGCTTCCATCTCCCCTATTCCACCATGCTCATGATGGAATGCGCATTCGGAGGCTATGAAAATGTGATGCACGCCTATGAGGTTGCCGTAAAAGAGAAATACCGCTTCGGAGCTTACGGCGACGCAATGCTCATCATCTAATCACAGAAAGTCACCCCATCTATATCAGCTAACCGCGCTGACAATGCCTGAGCGTTGTCGGCGCGTGTTGTTACAGCCATTTCACAAGCATTGTCGAAATTCTGCGACACAATCCTCACCTGCGGATCCTTCACCGCCTTCATAACATCATTCATGACCATGTAGGGAAACGTGAAGCGCAACTCGCTCATCTCATGATCCTCGATGATATCGGCGGCAGAAAGAGCCTCCCGGGCAGCTTCGCGGTAAGCTACTATGAGGCCGCCTGTGCCCAGCTTTATTCCACCGAAATACCGCACCACCACAATCACCACATTAGTGAGATTAAATGAGTTGATCTGCCCGAGAATAGGCTTCCCGGCAGTGCCCGAAGGCTCGCCATTGTCATTGGAGAGAAATTCCCGTCGGTCGGCACCGATCATGTAAGCCCAACACACGTGGCGGGCGTCATGATATTTTTTTTGATAAGAAGCAACAATCGCTTTCGCGTCTGCCGCCGAAGCGGCAGGATGCGCGAAAGCGAGAAATTTGCTCATTTTTTCCTTATAGATCCCCTCGGAGGGGGCTGAAATAGTCAGAAAGGTATCTCCCATATATCAGTATGCGTGTCCGTCCTCGGCAATACTTTCAGGAGTGACAGGCTTTTTATCCATCTTATACCACACATAAGCTATATAAGCAAGGACAAATGGAATAAGAAGAGACACCACACTCATCACCTTCAGGGTGAAGTAAGTCGAGGAACTATTATATATAGTCAATGAACTTGCAGGATCAATCAGCGACGGATAGTAGGCGGTGTTATTATAACCGGCAACCCAGAAAAGGGTGAGCACCACCAGAACCGAGCCTGTGCCGGTCCACCATATTCCACGGGTGAAACGTGGGGCGAAGAATGACTTCAACACGCCAAACAGCACCATCACCACACCAATGAGGAAAATAGCCAGGCACCACCACATGTCAATGTAGTTGAAGAAATATTTATACTCTACAGGCACGATACCGCCATCGGAGGTTATCTCATAGCCTTGAGCGGTGAACAACAACGCTACAAACGCGAGGAAAAACACCACAAATATGACTCCGTTGAGAAGCACGCTGCGGCGATTCTCTTCAAAAAAAGCATGGTCACCACCCACATTGTTCATGAAATAGAGCACTCCCTGTGTACGAGCCAGAAACACCACGGCAAGCCCGAGAATCCAGTTTTTCCAACAGAATATCGCTTCAAAGCCGTGGGTAGGCGCCCATTGCGAGATGACAGGAGCGCCCGGATCAAGAATGTTTCCCATTCTCACGGTAAATTCACCTCCGAAGAAGAACATCGACACCGCCACTCCGAGCAGGAAACATCCTACAGTTCCATTCAGGAACAGGAGCCAGTCATAGAAACGAGTGCCATATAGATTGCCGTTCTTGCGGCGGTACTGGAAGCTGACAGCCTGCCCCACGAATGTGAACAGAATGAGCATCCACAGCCAGTAGGCTCCGCCGAAACTTGTGCTGTAGAACAGCGGGAACGAAGCGAAAAAAGCGCCGCCAAACACCACGAGCGTGGTAAACGTCAATTCCCATTTGCGTCCTATCGAATTGACCATCAGCGAGCGGTCAACTTCACTGCGGGTTGTAAGTATCATTGATTGCCCTCCCTGCACGAACAGAAGGAAGACAAGGAGCGCTCCCAATATCGAGATGAGCAGCCACCAGTATGTTTGAAAAAATTCGAGTGTCATAATTCTATTCATTAGAGATTTCTACAATGCTTTTCTTGGAATACTTCTTGATTTGCGACAGCATTATGCACATTTCAGCTGCAAGAAGAACCGTGAACACAGTCGCAAACATAAAGAATGTGATAATCACCGATGATTCCTGAATGTCGCTTATCGCCGCAATCGTTGGCATTATATCCTGGATAGCCCACGGCTGGCGTCCTACCTCGGCAGTGATCCATCCGCTCTGAGAGCATATCCACACCACCGGAATCGACAGCATGCCTATCCACGCCACAATCTTGTTTTCAAGCCAGTCATGACGGCGATACACACCCACAAGCGCCACGATGAAGAACAGCAGCAGGTAGCCACCGGCAATCACCATGATGCGGAACGAATAGAATGTCAATGCCACCGGTGGCACCGCCTGCGACGGATCAGAGAAATAACCGTAGCCAAAATACTTATAGTTTTCTTTCAGGCTCGCAGCAGCGCTTTCCATAGCCTCCTTGTCGCCGGCAGCCATAGCCTTGTCATACTCACGCAACGCCTTGTGAGCTTCCTTGCCAATGGCTATGCGTTCGGCATAGCTCACCGCCGGCACAGTGTCGCCATTCTCATTGAGCATGACACCGTCGATGAGATCATTGATTCCCGGGACAAAAGCGTCGGGATTATGTGTGGCAAGGAACGAAAGTCCCTTGGGAATGCTTATATGAAACAGATAGGGGTCGACATCGTTGTTGACAGTCTTCTCAGGATTGAGTATTCCGAATCCCACGAGCTCCTGCCCGTTGGAGCCTTTATAGAGCCCCTCCATAGCCGCCAGCTTCATGGGCTGATGCTTTGCGACATTTACAGCCGAGATATCGCCGGTGGCAAGTGTGCCCAAAATACCGACAAGACCCACAGTTCCGGCGATCTTGATTGAAGACTTAGCCATCTCCACATTGCGTTTTTTCAGCAGGAACCAGCAGCTCACTCCTATCACAAACACGCCGGCAACCACCCATGTGCTGAATACGGTGTGAGTGAACTTGGCGATTGCCGTATCAGAGAACACAAGCGCCCAGAAATTGTCCATCACATTGCGCATCTGCGCCGGGTCAAATTCCATTCCCGCAGGCTGCTGCATCCAAGCATTGGCGATGAGAATCCACATTGCCGACAGCGCGGTACCGATTGCCGTGAGCCAGGTTGCCGTGAGGTGAAACGCAGGACTCACGCGTTTCCATCCAAAGAACATCACCGCGATGAATGTCGACTCCATGAAAAATGCCACAATACCCTCAATGGCAAGCGGAGCGCCGAATATATCGCCCACAAACCAGCTGTAGTTTGACCAGTTCGTGCCAAATTCAAATTCAAGAATAATTCCTGTGGCTACCCCTATGGCAAAGTTAATGCCGAAAAGCAGCATCCAGAATTTAGTCATGGCAAGCCATTTGGCTTCCTTAGTCTTGACATAAATGCTTTCCATGATAGCCACTATCAATGCCAGCCCTATCGTGAGCGGCACAAAGAGCCAGTGATACATGGCAGTCAACGCAAATTGCCATCGAGACCAGTCTACAACAGTAATCAAGTCGTCCATAGATATTAATGTTTTATATGTTAGTTGATTTCGGTTATGGTGTTCCCCTTCTGTCATCCATCAGCGAGGATCTCACTGCTTCGGCTCTTTGGCTGTCATTGTCATAATCACGGCTTAGAATATCAGGGAAGAAAAATAATTTAAATATGAAAAACAATATGAACAGCTTGACAATTATCATCAGCCACAACCAACGCCCCACCGTCATCTCCCGGAAACCGTCGCGGTAAAAACGATAGATCCTAACGATCGCATTAGCTTTAGTCCTCTCTTTCATTCAGTCAAGTTGTCTATTTCACAAATATAGCGCAAAGGCATAATATTTGCAAATAAAACACAATTGCGGCACTCTAAGTTTAGACTTTAAGGGCACTAAGGGCACTAAGGTCGTTAAAGTCGTTAAGGCAAAAAAAAGAGGCTGAGCGAACTCAGCCTCTTTTTTATTCTGCTTAAACAAGATTATTTTTTCTTGCGGTTTCCGTAACGGCTCATGAACTTGTCCACACGACCTGCGGTGTCAACGAGCTTCTGCTTGCCGGTGAAGAACGGGTGAGAAGAGCTTGTGATTTCAAGCTTAACCAACGGATAAGTAACACCGTCAACTTCAATAGTTTCTTTAGCGGCAACCGTCGAACGAGTGATGAAAATCTCATCGTTTGACATATCTTTAAATACTACTTCGCGGTAGTCAGAAGGATGGATACCTTGTTTCATTGTTGTTAATATTGTTTTGTTGTTATATTCAAGTGGGTCAAAATCACGCTGGTAAGGCGTAAATCTGTAATGGCTTGCAAATTTACGCTTTTTTTGCGAATCCGACAAAAAATTTGCTGTTTTTTATTTTTCGTCGTATTCAACAAGTGCCTGATCGGTCATGACTTGGTCGCCGGGAGCCACGAATACTCGTTTAACCGTGAGCTCCGCATCGGCTTCAAGATCATTCTCCATCTTCATCGCTTCATACACGAGTACCACGTCGCCGGGCTTCACCTTGTCGCCGGGCTTTACTCTCACCTCCACAACTTTTCCACTCATGGGGGCATAAAGCGCGGGGCCGGTCACCGGTTCCTCGACCACGACTTCCTCCACCGCAGCCACTTGCGGCTGTTCTTTCTTCTCGATTGCGGCAACACGCTCATACTCTTCAGAACGGCGTCGTTTCAAGAATGGAGCCGCCACCGTGGGCAAGAGTTCAAGCAAAAGATATTCTTCACCGTTTTTGGCGAGCTTCACTCCGGCAAACTCTTCCAGCACCGGATTTTCAGGCTTACGGTATTTACCGGTATCATAGGCAACCTCTTCGGGGCTGCCGGTGATCTTTTCGCGGAATTCCGGATCAATGGGCACAGGAGTGTGTCCATACTCCCCTTTCACTAGCGAAATGAACTGATTGGACTTGTTGGTGTAATCGGGGTTGCCTTTTTTACGGTCAAGAGCGAGACTCACAGCCTGGCTTCCCACAATCTGGCTGGTGGGCGTCACCAATGGCACCAATCCGGCGTCGCGTCTCACCTTGGGAATCAATCGCATCGCGTCGTCGAGAAGATCATCAGCCTGAAGCGCTTTCAACTGCGCCACCATATTGGAGTACATACCTCCCGGCACCTCAGCTTCCTTGACGAGCAGATTAGGCTTAGGGAATCCGAAATAATCTTCAATGCCATGGCAATATACCAGAAGCTCCTCCTCGTCATTGCGACGCGCAGCTTCTATCGCCTTGTTGAACAGCTCATCGACCTCAGCCGGAAGTTCCTCAGCTACCGGATTGAAATCACGCGGGAAGCCTTTTCCAAGGTCAAACTCATGCAGCTCCTTGCGCACCTCCTTCAATTCCTTGGCTATTTTCGCAACCACGTCCATATTTGCGTCAATCTCGATGCCAAGTTTATTGGCAAAGACATATATAAGCTCGATAGCCGGCGCAGCTGATCCACCTGCAAACCACCATATATTAGTGTCGAGGATGTCTACGCCGTGGATCATTGCCATGACCGACGACGCAAGACCATAGCCGGGAGTACAGTGGGTGTGGAAATCAACCGGAACAGTGAGCGCAGCCTTCAGCTTAGGCATAAGCGTGGCGATGCGCGCCGGGTTGACCAATCCCGCCATATCCTTAAGAGTGACTATCTTGGCGCCGTATGCCTCCATAGCCTTGGCTTTAGCCACGAAATACTCATCAGTAAATATCTTCTCAGGCTTTTTCCCAAACATACGTGCAAAGAACCCTTTCGGCTCCTCTTCCTTAGGATCGACGGTGTAGCACACCGCGCCATCGGGAATTCCGCCAAGGTCATTGATCATCTTTATGGAGCCCTTCACATTGTCAAGGTCATTGAGTGCGTCGAAAATACGCATGACGTTAAGTCCATTGTCGATTGCCGCTTTATAGAAACCATCGAGAACGGAGTCGGGGTAAGGCACATAGCCAAACAGGTTACGCCCGCGTGACAGAGCCGAAAGCAACGAATGCCCTTTTAATGCAGCGCTCGCTTTGCGCAGACGATTCCATGGAGATTCATCAAGATAGCGCATCACCGAGTCAGGGACAGCACCGCCCCACACCTCAACAATGTAGAACCCCGCGTTTTCATACAACGGCAGCAATCTGTCGATACATTCTTGATTCATACGAGTGGCAAACAGTGACTGCTGCCCGTCGCGCATGGTCAAATCTCTGATTTTCAATTTTCGACTCATGGTAATTATGTTTTATAATTTAGATTTGTATCATTATCAGTCAAACACACCCTCGATGCTCTCTTCAGCCGAATCAGGCTCTTCAGTGTATTCGCCGTAATATTCTTTGAAACACAAATCAAGGTCAGAGGGGAACTCAAACTTCACATCCTGATTGTAGGGCAAAGTCGGGTCGGCATAAACCTTGCTTATGTATAGTCCGTAGATGGGGAGCGCCATCGAAGCGCCCTGTCCCATAGCCATTCCGTTGAAATGGATGTAGCGCTCTTCGCCGCCTACCCACACTCCCGACACCAGCTGAGGGGTGAATCCCATGAACCATCCGTCGGAATTGGAGTTGGTGGTACCTGTCTTGCCGCCCATCTGAGCTGTCAGATTGTAGGGCGCGCGGCGCAATCGGTTGCCGGTACCGCCATCGACCACGTTAAGCAACATTGACAATATCTTGTAATACGCCTCGGTGCTTATCACCTCAGTGTGATTGGGTGCAAACTCGGTGATAATATTGCCGTTGCTGTCGGCGATCGCAGTGACAAACACCGGATCCACGCGCATACCCTTATTGGCAAACGCCGAGTAGGCGGTCACCATCTCTTTCACCGACACGTCGCACGGACCGAGACATAACGCTATCACCGGATCAAGATGATTGGTGATGCCGAAATTGTGCATATTGCGCACAAGTGTAGCCGGCGACAATTGGCTCATGAGACGGGCTGAAATCCAGTTGTTGGAGTTGGTGAGCGCCCAACGCAGGTCGACCATCTCGCCCACACGGGCTTTTCCGGCGTTGCGCGGCTGCCACGGACGCCCCACCTCATCATATATGGTAGGCTGATCATTCAGCATCTCATCACACGGGGTGAATCCCTCCTCCATGGCATAGGTATAAAGGAACGGCTTGATTGTGGAGCCTATCTGACGGCGTCCTGTCGACACCATGTCATACTGGAAGAAGCTGAAATTGGGACCACCCACATACGCCTTCACATGACCAGTGACCGGATCCATCGACATGAATCCCGCACGGAGGAAGTGCTTCTGATAGATGATTGAATCCATCGGCGTCATAACCGTGTCGACCGGACCGGCGTAGGAGAACACTTTCATCTCGACGGGGGTGTTGAATGCCGCCTTTATCTCCGCTTCGGAATGACCGGCACGCTTCATGGTGATGTAGCGATCGCTCTGCTTCATGCTGCGCTGCATTATAGACTCAAGCTGCGCCGACGACAACTCTTCACGGTTGGTGGTATAGGGAGCGCCTTTCACGCCCTTTTTCTCGCGGAAGAAACTCGGCTGAAGGGTCTTGCTCAGATGTTGCACCACGGCATCCTCGGCATATTTCTGCATACGGGAGTCAATCGTAGTGTATATCTTCAGTCCGTCGGTATAGATGTCATATTTAGTCCCGTCGGGTTTCGGATTTTTCTCAATCCATCCAAATAAAGGATTAGTTGCCCACGCGATGGAATCATCGACAAATTTCTGAGCCTCCCAGCCTCTATAATCTGACCGCTCCGGTTTCTTAGCCCTGAGGATGCGTCGCAACTCCTCGCGGAAATATGGCGCCGGACCCTCTTTGTGATCCACCTTATGGAAATCGAGCTTCAACGGCAGCTGTTTGAGCGAGTCGAGCTCGGCTTTTGTGATCATGTCGTTCTTATACATCTGCTCAAGCACCACATTGCGGCGTTCGCGCACACGCTCGGGCTTCCTCACCGGGTTGAAATAGGATGGATTCTTTACCATGCCCACAAGCATCGCCGCCTCCTCGATGGTGAGGTCCTTAGGCTCTTTTCCGAAATACACATGAGCCGCCGACTTAATACCCACGGCATTGTACAGGAAGTCAAATTGGTTGAGATACATCTTTATGATCTCCTCCTTAGAATAATAGCGTTCAAGCTTGATGGCTATCATCCATTCGATCGGTTTCTGCAACGCACGCTGCATGAGCCCGTGGGAAGTGGGAGAATAAAGCTGCTTGGCAAGCTGCTGGGTGAGTGTTGATCCACCTCCGGCATTTTTCTGATTCATCAGCAAGGTCTTGACGGCAACACGCCCCAAGGCTTTCACGTCAATACCTGAATGCTCTTCGAAACGAGAGTCCTCGGTGGCGACAAGAGCGTCGATCACGTGCTGCGAGATATCGTCAAACTCCGCATACACACGGTTGCCGGTATCAGCGAAATACCGTCCCAGCTCCTCGCCGTCGGCAGAATATACCACCGAAGCAAACCTGTCCTGAGGATTCTTAAGCTCCTCCACCGGCGGCATATAGCCAATGACACCGTTGTAAGTGAGGAAGAAAAAGAAAAACACTGCGGCAACCAGCACCACAAATGTAACCCACATCCATATAATTATGGAGCGAACACGCCCCTTCTTTTTCACACTGTTTTCTGCATTCTGAGTAGAATTGTCCATGCTCATTTTAGAGAGTGTTAATAATAAATGCAAAATTACATTTTTTCATCAATACTCACTGCTTTTACTCCATAATTTTCCATAAATATTCAATATGATTCATAAATAATCGCATAGGCTTTTGCCGATTGCCCATTTTATATTTATATTTGCAATAGATTACAGCAATCACTATCCCGTTAACTAATAACGCAATGCCATGACATGACATAAAACGACAGACTAACTCCAACCCTGACAGCACATATTCATGACCAAACTTTTTATCACAGGATTTGTCCTGCTATGCTCTTTGTTTGCGTTCGGGCAGACGGAAGAGGGAATTGACATATTAAACGGTTTCGACACTCGGTTTGCAGTGCTTGACTCCCTTATATTCCACGCAGATAATGACAGCGCGGCTTGCCGTCATTCACTGCTCAAGGGTGAGCTACAGCCTGCCGTGACCGCCGACCGCAACGCTCTCGACAGCGCCATCAACGCGCGCACAGACGCGGAGATAGGCGTGATAACGGCGCAGACAGGTCTTAAATTCACCGGACAGACATATTACCGCCTCGACAACTCCCTCGGCATCGATGAGGATGACAACGGCGTGTCACGCTATAAATCCAAAGTTCAAGCTGAGCTCAGATGGTATCCGTTCCAGAGCGCCGTGTTCAAACGCAAGGGACGCATACGCGAACAGGAGCTTCGGGGAATGATTGACCGTCTTGCTTTTGACAAAGAGGAACTGGGGATGCTTGTAGAACGGCAGAAAGAGGTGTTCCGCAACGCCTCCGACACCCTTCTTGCCGGAGTGCTGCTACACCGCATCAACAACCTGAATATGCTGAGCGACGCCTATCTCTATCTGCTCGGCAACCAGAATATAAGCAGCGATGACCTGCTACAGATACTGAACGAGAAAGCCGAGGCTGAACGACTGCTTGCCACACTCCCTGCGGGATTGCCCGCCGCCGTCGACCTTTCAAGCCCGTCGGGATTCACGATCAGCGTTGACACCACCGCCTTCTTAAAAAAAGTGAGGTCAACCCAAGCCGACCTCTCCACACTTAAACTGCAAATGGAACTGCTTGAAACCCGGGCATCCAACACAAGCTACTGGACCGAGGTCAACGCCGCCCCATTCGTGCGCTATTCACTCTACACCCGCCCCTCAGGCAACTCTTCGAATGTGGATGCCGGGCTGGTGTTCACAATTCCCGTGTCAAAGGAATTCAGCCGGAAAAAAGCCGCATTAAGAGCTCAACGCGATGAGCTTGCCGCCCAGGAGAGCTATCTGTCGACAAGGCTTATCGAAGCGGTAAAGGCAATCCTTGTCGACATCGACCGCTATAACCGTGCGGCGATAGGCGAATACCGCCGCATGGACGAACTGAAGCGCTATCTCGAAATACGCCGCACCGGCTATGACAACCGCGTGGGAGAATACAACAGGCTCGCCCGCATGAAAGAATACAACAGCTATCTGCTATGCTGTGAAAAGTTCATCAGCTTCCAGTACAGCCGCGACTGCTCCATAGCCGATTTGCAGAAATTCCTCACCGACACTTCGATTCTGGAATTCTGCCGTGAACTTCCTCTCGAATCCACCATCACCAACGAAGTCCCTAAAACCGCCGTCCAATGAAGAACTTCACCTATAAATCCCACGAAGAAAAGGAGAACATCGAAGAGATTCTCCGACAGCGGAAACGCCGCATAAACCGTCAGCAGATTGTTGCCGGCACCGTTCTCAGCATCATCATAGGAATATTGGTGCTGTACTTTGGACGACAGGTATATTACACTGAATTTGACGGCTATGTGCATGTCGACGCCAATCAGGTAAGGGCGCCGTTTGACATCTTCCTCGACTCCATGTATGTCGAGACCGGCGACATCGTGCTTCCCGGCGACACCCTCTACTCCTACTACATGATGGAGATGATGGTGCGCAACGCCGACTTCACCTCCGAGCCCGACCTCGTGGCGAAAAACCGTGATTTGACGATACGATACAACAACCTCCTCTCCCAGATTTCGGTAATAAGGGTGCGTGTATCGGAATTGAGAAAACAGATATCTCTGGAAAACCATAATATACAGTTCGGGCTTAGCGACAATTCCCATAAGATGGATCTTGAACGCCAACTCAATGAGTCGCTTGCACAGCTAAAAGCGCTCCAAAGCGAAATGGGGATGCTCGGCGGACTGAAGAAATCGCTCGGCAACGGCGGAAAGGCGCTGGGAGGATGGTATTCCGCCACCGAACAGCAGATATATGACAATATCCGCTCCGGCAGGCTGAAAGAGGCACGTTGCTACCGTCTCGCCACCGACTCCTCGCTGGTAGTGAATGTGGTTGCACCCGACCGCATGGTGTTTTTCGAGAAAGAGCTTATACTCACCTCTCAACACATCGACCTGACCGACAACAACCTTCACGTTGTCGCCTATGTACCTATCGACAAGATTGACCGCATCACCTACAAATCAGTGGCTGAGATAGTGGTCAACGAGGAGATATCCTTCTATGCCCATGTATCCATATTAGGCGCCCGCACTGAGGAGATTCCGGAACATCTGCGCAGCTATTTCACCAAGAAGAGCACCGCGTTGATAGCGCATCTCGAAATCGACCATGGTCAGCACATTCCATTCTGGAGCGTGGCTTCAGGGCTTCCCGTGACCGTGAGAGTGAAGAACATCGAGACATGGCGCAAAAACGCCCCGAGCAACTACCTGTGGGTTGACACCGGCGAAGGGATAAGCCGGGAATCCATTGATGAATTCGTACAGCGGCGACGTCACCGCCACGTGAGTGAAATCGCCGCCGAAAAAGCGCGTGAGGACAGCATCATGGAAGCTCAACGCAGCAACCAACAGCCGGAATCCGGCGAACCGATGCCTATAGCCGACGCACGCTACTACTTGATACAATCGGTGCTCAACACACGCGAAAACGCCGAGAACAGCGCCCGCAACCTCATCTCTGACGGCTTCTCGGAAACCGGCATCCTCCAACGCAGCGGCAAGTGGTATGTGTACTTCAGCCGCCACCACTCGCTTGACGACGCAAAAGAGCAGAGGAAAGCTATCGCACAAGCATCACGAAAATACCGCGACGCTTGGATTTTAGACACAAGTAAACCCGAAAAACAATGACACAAGACAGCACTCTTGACGCACTCTCCACACAAGAGCACAAATATGAAATCATCACCAATATCAACCGCCGCAAGATATTGGTGATAAATGACGTTGTGGATGTCGACCGCAACCCCGAGCTTGGCTTTGAAGACTTTGACGCCATTTTCATAAATGTCATCAACGGACTCAATGACTACAATATGCTTGCCTTGCGCCTTGCCTCGCCACTGCTTTCCGAGAAGTGCCGGTTCAAACCATGTTTTGTGACGCAACGACTCATGGGATGGCTCGGAGGCGCCGAAATCATCATCGACGGCTATGCCGCGTCGCCTACCGACCGTGCCATGGCACAGAAAATCGACGAAATCTACGCCTCGATGCGCCGCCTCAACTTCCTTCTCGGCACCGAGCCGGTAGTGACTCATGCCGAAGAGATGTTCCGCCTTGTGCGTTACGCCATATCGCGCGGCCGCTTCACCTTCAGCTCCGAGCCGGTGAGAGGGCTCAGCTCAGGATATATGGCACTCTACAACTACACCATGTGGTACACCGGACAGGAACGCATCGCGGCACTCGAACGCGAGTTTTTCCACAGCGAGATGCTGCGTCTCGGCTACATACGCCGAGGCAGATTCATGGACAAAATCCACGAATGTCCCCACTGCGGGTCATCACACCTGTTTTTCTTCGAAAGCTGCCCCAAGTGTTCCAGCTCCGACATACGCCAACAATCGGTCATCCACCATTTCCGATGTGCCAATGTGTCGCCGGAAGCCACTTATGAATGGGACGGCGAACTCCGCTGCCCCAAGTGCCAGCAACGGTTGCGCCACATCGGCGTGGACTATGACAAGCCGTCGGCAATCTACACCTGCAACCAGTGTGAGGAGTCTTTCATGTACCCCGACATGAGGGTACTGTGTTCTTCCTGTCAACGCACATTAGCCACCGACGACCTCGTGCCCCGCGATGTAATCGAATACGAGCTCACCCCCGACGGCATCCATGCATTTGCCAACAACGAGGTGAACCATACCATAAGCCAGGCAGGATTCTACGGCTACACCTCCACCCGCAACTTCATGGACTATGTGCGGCAGTTCTCGACATCGGCAGTCAATTCGGGAGAGATACTCGTTGTGGTGCGCTTCTATGTATTTGACCCCCTTGCCGACGAAATGGCAGGGGTTGACGTGCGTCCGCCCGTAGTGCAGGCAATGCGACGGTTCTTCAACTATAAAAGCTCCATGTGGGGCAACAACTACTATTTCATGAGCCGCATACGCGAAGGCGAGATAGCGCGCATCCAGGGACAGATGGAGTATGAACTCACAGCCGAGCTCAATGACTACAAGTCACATCACCCCGGATTTGTGTTTGACCACATAGAAACCTACGTATACTATCCCAATATGGAGCCCAACCAATTCATAGCTCGTCTTGAGGAACACCACCGAGGGTAGCCTGCCGCTAAAAAACAGATCCCAAACCCCATACACAAACAACACATTTACTAAAGAATGCCACTATTAGCCACATCATTCATTGCCAACTTTTTCAAAAGCCTCTTCACCGACATATTCGAGCTGCTTGACGGAATTATGGTATGCTTCTCGACCAATCTGTCGTGGGAGGTGGCATTCTCCACATTCTGGTTTCTGTTTCTCATAGAGTTTCCCCGCTACTACGCTCTGGATATATGTGTGGCTGTGCGTCACCTTGCCACATGGAGCCAACGCCGCTCCCGCGAAGCCGTAGCCTCCCGGATGCTATTCATCGAAAAACCGCTCGTGTCGATTCTCGTTCCGGGCAAAAATGAAGGACGACACATCTACAAACTGGTGAAATCATTACGCGAACAGACCTATCAGAATTTCGAAATAATCATAGTCGACGACGGCAGCGACGACATGACCCCTCTGATATGCAAAGACCTGCAACGCGCCGGATTCATCACCAAATTTTTCAGGATGAGAATTGGCGGAGGCAAAGCCAGCGCCGCCAATTACGCCGCCGCACACGCATCAGGAAAATATATCATCCATCTTGATGCCGACAGCTCCCTTGACCGCGACGCTATTGAAAAGATTCTGCTCCCCTTCTATTTCGACCGAAACATCAAGGGTGTGGGCGGGTGCATAAAAGTGCGCAACGCGCATGACTCACTTTGCTCCTCGGTGCAGGCTCTCGAATATCTGAAAACCATCATGGTGGGCAGAATGGGCACCAATATGCTGGGCATATACCACATCATCTCGGGAGCGTTCGGAGCATTTGAGGTAGAGACCCTCAGGCAGATAGGATATTGGGACATCGGTCCGGGACTTGACGGCGACATCACCCAAAAGATACGTAAAGCGGGCTACAAAGTGTGGTTTGCCAACAACGCCGTGTGCATGACCAATGTCCCGACATCGTGGCGCAAACTGTTCAAACAGCGTATGCGCTGGTCCAAGTCACTGGTACGTTTCCGCATCCGCAAGCATCGCGACATACTGTGGAGCAACCGCAACTTCAACTTCCTCAACATGGTATCCAACATGGAGAACATCATCTATGACTGCTGGCTCAACTATGTGTGGTTCTTCTACATAGTCATGCTTGTGTTCATGAATGTGGACCGTTTTTGGGAAATCATGATTATAGGCTATCTCATCCGCATAGCGTTTGCCATCGTAGCATTCGGCGTGATAATGATTGTCTCTGAGCGCCCGCGAGAAGAGTTCAAACTGTTTCCGTATGTGTTTTTGCTGACGTTCTACCATGGATATTTCCTGCGAGTGACACGCCTCATCGCCCACACAATGGAATTTTTCTTCTTCTCATCCTACAAAGACAGTTGGAATCCCAAGAAAACATCAAACATAGCCCGCATCGAGGGCATCTGACATCCCCTTTCCTATCACATAAACCGCACGATAAATGATACATTTCCAAACCAAGCCAATTGAAGAAAAGAGAGCCATCATGAAACCGGCTGAACTCCCCGACAATCCCAGGATAGGGGTGATCGGGCTCGGCTATGTGGGGTTGCCTCTTGCGTGTCTATTCTCCAAGGCATATCCTGTGGCGGGGTATGACATCGACCGTGAAAAAGTATCATCGCTCTACAACGGCAATGACAGCAAAGAGCAGTGTGACAACGCGGCATTCGAGGCTGCAATCGAACGCGGCATCACATTCACCGCATCAAGTTCCGACCTCAGAGAATGCAATGTATTCATAATCTCAGTGCCGACTCCGGTGGGCGAGGATCTGCTGCCCGATTTCAAGCCTCTGCTTGAAGCATCAGAGCTCGTGGGCTCGGTCATGAAACGCGGCGACGTGGTAATCTATGAATCGACCGTCAATCCCGGGGCGACAGAAGAAATATGCGTGCCGGCTTTTATAATCCGCAAATCCAAAAATCCGGCGAAACCAAAACGAAAGGTTCAAAATCC
>CAJUTE010000027.1 GCA_910589555.1 uncultured Muribaculum sp. | reverse complement strand
CTGCTGATGAACTGGCTGCAATTTGAATTCGGACTTATCCCGTCACGAATATTCAGCGATGACAGGGAGGAATATATCAAAGCTCTGGTTGCAACCCGCGAAAGCGAGGACTTGGACATATTCCGCCGGTTCATGACCGATACGATGATTACGCACCTCAACCGCGATATTTCTTCCTATCTGGAATCAATCGGAGAAGATGCCCCGGTTGAGCAACCAAAGAAGAAAGTCAAGACCCGCGATAGAATAATAGAATTGCTCCGCGACAATCCGAAGCACACCACCCGCACACTCGCAGAAGAAATCGGCATAACGCCTAAAGGCGTGGAGCGTCACCTCGCCATCCTCAAAACCGAGGGAATCCTCCATCGCATAGGCCCCGACAAAGGCGGCGAATGGCAGGTTATTGAGGTTTCTTAACTGAAAGCATGGTGATTATCTTGAAATAAATTAGTAAATTTGTACTTAACAAGATTAGATAATCTGATGTGCAAACAAACATCTTCTGACATTACCGTAAACGCAAAACAGGGAACAACGATGTAAGCCATACAAGGCTCAAATGTTGGAAATGCAAAAGTTAGACGACATAATCTCTTGATTATCAGGGCATAAATTCTGCACACTTTCCCCAGGCGGATCACAGAACAAATCGGCAGAAAGCTGCAAATCACTGAAACTAAGACAGTTTCAGCGATTTTTGTAATACCCCTATCCAGCAGAATTGTGAACATTGTAAGGTTACCCTAAACACATCAGGAAACGAGATAGAAACTTTTATCAGAAAACCATGAGATACGTTTCATCATTATATATTATATTACTCAAAGATTCAACCAACTTGAAATGAATGTGATATTTTTAGATATTGATGGTGTTTTAAACACAGACAGATGGGAAGCTTTATGTTTATCCGAAGATATAGAATTAGAAGATAAATTCGGCATTACATTTGATGATATTTCAATTGCGAATCTAAGAACAATTATATCTCGCACGAATGCATCAATAGTTATCCATTCGACATGGAAATTACACCATGATGTTGAATGGTTTGTCGATATGTGGAATACAAGAAATTTACCTGGCTTCATAATTTCAATAACTCCCAATATCGCACCCGATTATGATAAGCACAATGAAATCTCCATGTGGCTGAAACTTCATCCGCAAATATCCCAATATGTGATTCTTGATGATGAAAAAGAGTTTGTGTCCCCACTTTCTGAGCATCACGTTTTGATAGATGGCTTTTGCGGAATTACCATGAGCAACGCAGAAAAAGCAATAAAACTCTTATTATAGTAATAATGCAAAAGATCACATTAGTAATCTTTATTCACAAGAATACAGTAGTCCTTAACGTAGATACCATCAACACATCAGGAAACGATATAGAAACATTTGTCAAACGTAAATAAAAGACAGCGTACATTTTTGCTATATATTCCCTTTTATAGGGATAAGGCCGAAAAGTTACACCATCATAATTTCAAGATGAAATGTGCCAAAATTTCCGTAATTTTGTCTTTATTATTATAACTGTAATTCCTTATATCAAACTCACGTTATTATGACAGAAGAAATGATAAAAAACAAATGCCTTGGAACCCTTATAGGTGGTGCCGTTGGCGATGCTTTCGGTTACCCGGTTGAGTTTGTTAATTCATTCCAGGGAATCAGTGCAAAATATGGCGACAATGGAATAATCGAGTATGACATGAGCTATCCTTGTCTCGATTCTTGTTTCCGCAACCATAAGGCCTTATTATCCGATGACACACAGATGACGCTCTATACCACAGAAGGGATTATAGAGGCAACAAAGAATTGCAGACCTCTTATGACAACAATCTGTAATGCTTATATTGCATGGTATGGTCCGCAAATGGGCAAGGAAGTAAGGATCAATTACGATTCCAAACTTGCTGAGATTGAAGAATTGAACCAGCGACGTGCTCCCGGTAACACCTGCCTTACAGCCTTGAATGAAATTCATATGGGGCAAAATCCTCGGAATGCGAGCAAAGGGTGCGGTGGTATCATGAGAATTGCCCCAATCGGCATTTACGGAGCTATCAATGACTGGAGTCTTGAAGAAACAGGAAGAATAGCCGGAGAAGTTGCTGAACTTACTCATAAGCATCCGATGAGTACTATTGCATCGGCTGCACAAGCTATGATCATTCAGTCATGCATCCTAACGGATGAATCAATTACGGCTGATACGTTCAAATTATTAGTAGAAACTGTTCTCAACAAATTACCCAATATTTTTCCGTGTAATGAATCTTTACTTGAAGATTTTATACGGCTCATCAACACAGCAATCAGTTTTGTGGATAATTCAATGAAGGACTGGGAAATCATCGAAAACATACTCGGTGGAGGCTGGATTGCCGAGGAAACATTGGCAATTTCCATTTTCAGCGTCCTGCGACATATCAATGATTTCAAAGGTTGTATGATAAGCGCAGTAAACCACGGAGGTGACAGCGATTCAACCGGAGCTGTCGCAGGTAACATCATCGGAGCAATTCTCGGTTATGGAGCAATACCGGAAGAGTTTACAAAATCTCTCCAACTGCATGATTTGATAGTTGAGATGACGGATAAACTGGTTGATTGCAAAGGATCTTACTGATTGGCAACAAGATAATTCAAAATTATAATGATTCTGGATTTACAATTGCCCATAAATCATCTCAAAAAAATGAAAATTATGCATGACATTATTATTTGAACAATGAAAGGTTTTGCCGTCTTGCACAATAATCGGGACACTGACATTTACCTACATTGCCACGATGATTTTCACCGATGAACCATCGGCCGATGTCATGGCAATCGGAAGTGGATTTGGATATTACACACTTTCGTCAGTGCTGATAGCGCAATTCAAGGAAGCCTCAGTGGGAGCCGAGGCTGCAGCTTCTGTTGCGGCGATAGCATTGTTGGCAAACGTAGTCAGAGAAATGATAGCACTGCTGTCATGCCAATACCTGTCCAAACGTGGTCGAGGAGAAGCCGCGATATCCGTTGCCGGAATCAATTCAATGGATGTCTGTCTGCCCATGATTGTAGGCAACGGTAAATCGTCCGACGCACAACTTGTATCAGCCGCGTTGTTCCACGGAATAATACTCGAAATAAGCGTCCCTATCCTGATTTCTATCTTTTGTTCCTAATCATCGTGCTACGCTTTATAGCTTCATCCGATTATGCTCTCATGCCACATCGTTTAAGAAAAATAGGCACAAGTGTCCTATGCCGTTTTGAAAGATGGGAGGCAGACAGAGTGTGAATATAGGCTGCCTGTCGATTTCAGAAAACAGATTTATTTTCTTGAATTCTTGTTCAAAGCCACGGTGCGGTCAAACAGTATCTCATCCATGTGGTCTTTTGCCCACTGAATGAGTTGATCGATGATCGGGAAAAGGGAGTGTGCCCTGTCAGTCAAGCTATATTCCACACGCGGCGGAACTTCGGCATACACTTTACGAGCCACAAAACCATCAGTTTCAAGTGTGCGAAGTGTAAGCACGAGCATTTTTTGTGATATGTCCTGCAGCTCTGCCGACAAATCCTTGAATCGCATTGGCTCATGTCCATTCAAAGTGTATAGCACAAGCAGCGTCCACTTATCACTGATGTGGTTGAGTATATTACGTATGGGACAATCGGGATATAATTCATTTTTATAGAACTGCCTTTCCATATATCACTGTTATTCAATATTACTATACAAAAGTAACAATTAGATTTCAAGTATGCAACAGCAAAAAATACTTCTGTTAAATATAGTCAACGTATCAAGAATGTGGTATCGTGAATTTTGCTGAGAATCAATATTACTAACTTGAAGGTAAGTTGACGGAAGTATTTATCAGTGTGATTTTGCATTAAACTTTTTATCTACATTTGCAGTATATAAAGTATAGTATTTTGAAAAACAGATAAATATGAATACAAAAGTAGCACTTATCGGCGCGAGCGGTTTTGTTGGCTCCGCTATTCTCAACGAACTTCTCAATCGTGGTTATCAGGTTGAAGCTCTTGTTAATCATCCTGACAAAATAAAAATTCAGAATCCGTCACTAACCGTTAAGAAAGTAGATGTTTCTGATGAAAATCGTCTTGAAAAAGATCTGATCGGTTTTGACAATGTGATCAGCGCATATAATCCCGGCTGGGCAAATCCTAATATCTATGAAGAGACCCTCTCCAATTATCCGAAGATTCTTGATGCAGCCAAGAAAGCCGGAGTCAAGCGCCTGCTCATTGTAGGCGGAGCCGGAACACTTTTCGTCAAGCCGGGTGTGCGTCTTGTTGATACCGGTACACTTCCCGCCGAATGGCTTCCGGGGGTTAAATCTCTTGGTGAATTTTATCTGAACACTCTCATTCCGGAAAAGGATATAGATTGGGTATTCTTCTCCCCCGCAGGAAATCTGGGTGACATGGGAACCAAGGGGCCAGGCAAACGCACCGGCATATATAGACTCGGCAAAGATGATATGATTTTCGATAAAGACGGCAACAGCTTCATTTCAGTGGAGGATTACGCCAAAGCCTTGGTCGATGAGCTTGCCTCTCCGGCACATCACAAAGAGCGTTTCACAATCGGTTATTAAGCAAACTTATGGACAAGAAACTATTTGAGCTATTCCATGCTAATAAAGATGTGGCTTTCGCGACTTCAGTTGACGGAAAGCCTCATGCGCGCATCTTTCAAATTATGAAAATTGATGCCGCCAATAACTCAATTTATTTCGCCACGTCGCCTAAAAAGGAGGTTTATGCTCAACTCAAAGTCAACCCCAATGTGGCTATTCTCGATTTAAAAGGTGCGGAATTCGCACGCATAAACGGGACTATCGACTTTGATATTCCAGATGAGACACAACGCGAGATATTTGACACAAATCCGGTACTGCAACGCCTATATCAGACCTATAAAGATCTTGTGTATCTCCGCTTGAAGGCAGAGACCGGAGACTACTTTGACTTACGAACAAATCCGCCAACTCTCCTGCACTATGACTTCTTATAAAGAACAGCTTGATGCACTGCTCAGAGGGCTCCTCGCTGAGCGCTCTGAGTATTCTTCAATCACGATTCCCGACTCAATCGCTGACAAGCGGAATTTGCTGCGTTCGCTGATGAATGTGCGGATGCCGGCACCATTGTCCAAACATCTTATTACTTTACAAGATAGCGAGCTTGCTGCACAGCGCAAAGAGAAGGGTGTTGTCGATTTCAACACAATACCGGTGTCGCCTCTGAATCATCGGCTTCGGCTTTGGCAAGGCGATATCACCCGCCTTAAAGTAGACGCGATTATAAACGCAGCCAATTCGCAGATGCTCGGGTGCTTCATCCCCATGCACCGCTGCATCGACAATGCCATACATTCAGCAGCTGGAATGCAATTACGCGAAGAATGTGCCGAGATTATGCGTGCACAAGGTCATGAAGAGCCAACCGGACAAGCCAAAATCACCCATGCCTACAATCTTCCGTCAAAATGGGTCATACACACGGTAGGCCCTATTGTGCATGGAGATCATCCAACTGACGAAGATTGCCATTTGCTTGCCGATTGTTACCGTAACAGCCTGTCACTTGCCGATAAGCATAATCTACGGTCTATTGCATTCTGTTGCATTTCAACAGGAGAATTCCGATTTCCTCACGAAAAAGCGGCAGAGATTGCGGTCACGACAGTATCTGAATTCTTGGATTCACATCCTGCAAGTTCTCTTGCCTCAATAATATTTAACGTGTTCAAAGAGGTTGATTATCATTTATACAAAAAAATTTTAGGATATGAATAGTCTCAGCGAGAGAATACAAGCTGCCTGGAAAAAATTAGCTGAATCCGATGCCATCGTGATTGGGGCCGGAGCCGGACTGTCAGCAGCCGCCGGACTTGATTATTCCGGCACGCATTTCAAGAAAGAGTTTGCGGATTACATCGATAAGTATGGTTTTCCTGATCTATATACTTCGAGCTTCTACGATTTTCCCAACGAAGAGGAGCGATGGACCCGATGGGCACGACATATCAATTACGCCCGTTTCCGCCCCGGTGCATTGCCACTTTATAAAAAACTTCTTGAATTGGTCGAGAATAAGAATTATTTTGTAATAACCACGAATGTGGATGCCCACTTCCGAAAAGCAGGATTCCCATCCGAAAATATTTTTGAAGTTCAGGGCGACTACGGACTCATGCAATGTTCTGTAGGATGCCATCCAACAGTCTATTCCGACAAGAATACTGTAGATAATATTCTAAAACACGCACACGACATGACCGTCGACACGGAATTTATACCAACTTGTCCCGTATGCGGCGGAAATATGGATGTCCACGTTCGAAAGAATCAGTATTTTGTACAAGATGCAAACTGGCACAGAGCAGCAGAACGCTATGAAGCATTCATGACACGCTATGCCGGTAAAGGCAACATTGTGCTTCTTGAACTTGGAATAGGATTCAATACCCCGACAATTATCCGATATCCTTTCGAGCAGGTGACTTACCGCAATCCGAAAGCCACATTGATACGCCTTAATTCCGAGTATCCGTCAGGACCTCGCGAAACCGCATCGCGCACCATCTCATTTACAGAAAATATGGATGTCATAATAACGAAACTAACCGAAAAGACTCAGACATAAATGAGTGTGACGTTTATTGATTTTTGAGGTATTGTTTCGGGGTCATGCCGGCTTGTTTCTTGAACATTCTCGTGAAATGCTGTGGATATTCAAAGCCAAGGGAGTATGCCACTTGCGCGATGTTTCCGGATGATTTCAGCGCATTTTTGGCAAGGCGCACTATGTGCCCCCGGATCAGGCTGCTTGCATTGTCGCCGGTGTATCGTTTTATGACATCACTGAAATAATTAGGCGACATATTCATCTTGTCAGCGAAATATTGAACGCCGGGCAAGCCTTTGTCGGTCTGCAATCCGGTTTCAAAGTATTCAGACAAAAGAGCATTGAAACGTATCAGAATATCTGAGTTCTCCGCTTGCCGCATGCTGAACTGACGGTTGTAGAACCGTTGACAGTAGTTCAACATCGCATCAATATATCCTACCAGTATATTCTTCTGCAAGGCATCATTCCCGCTTTCAATCTCCATCTGTATATGGCGCATGATGGAGGCAATGATATTTCTTTCATCTTCCGACATGTGCAAGGCTTCATTAACCTGATAGTCAAAGAATGAAAAATTCCGTATATCATTTTCCAAGTGTGAGCCTTTGATTATGTCAGGGTGGAATAATAATGCCCACCCGTCAATCTCAATTAAATCGCCCCTATCTTCCCTTCCACCGATCTGACCGGGTGCCACGCATATAAGTGTGCCACTCTTATAGTCGTATTTCCCGCACCCATAAGTGAGGTCATTTGGAACATTCGTGTGCATGAACAATCCATATACCCCATAGTTATTCAGACTTTGAGGTATCGGAGAGATTTTATCAAATTCAATGACGCCAATCAGCGGATGCCGGCTTTCGGCACCTACATGAGAGAGGTAATCTCCCGGCTTGTTGACTTTGAGAATGTTTGCCATTGGGTTGATTTTCAATATGCAAAGTTAGTTATTTTTTTAGTGAATTAACCATCATGTATGACCTCTATCATAGAAAGTGGGCACGGTTCATTTACCTTCACTACAGAATCACAGCCTGGAAATGACATCAATCAATCGGAATAGACTTATCTGAATATTAAAATACCCAACTTCTATGTCTCAAGAGGTTGGGCATTATAAATCATGTTCTGACCGGCTACAAAATATCAATCAGTCAGTTCTTCCGGAAGTAAAGGCATTGCACCTTTTCTTGTGCATACGTAGGCTGAGGTCAGCACAGCACGGGAATGCGCCTCCGCAACCGACTTTCCTTTGAGAATATTGGAGATGAAGGCAGCGGTAAAGGAGTCACCGGCACCTACCGTGTCGGCAACCTCAACTTTTGGAGTAGGTTGGAATGATATGTTGCCGGGAGTGAAAACGTAGCTTCCGTTGATGCCACAGGTGAGTATCAGCATCTGGAGATTGTACTTTCCGAGAAGTATCCAACACTTGTCCTGAAGATCTATTCCCGGATAACCAAACATACGGCTTACCATAACAAGTTCCTCATCGTTAATTTTCAGCACATTGCAACGCCTCATAGAGTCACAGAGAGTTTCCTTATTATAAAAACCTTGTCGTAGATTGACATCAAATACAATCAATGGCTTATTTTCGGCAGGTATTGCATCAAGGAAACGGTTGATGGTATTTCTGGATACTACATTTCTCTGAGCGAGAGAGCCGAAACATACTGCTGTCGTGCGTTTAGCAAGTTGTTCGAGCGTATCAGTATAGGGAATGTTATCCCAAGCTACATTTTCTTTGATTTCATACCTGGGAATACCGGCTTGATCAACCTCAACCTGCACAGTGCCGGTAGGATAAGGCACCCTCTCAATTTGGTGAGTCAGACCTTTAGATGTAAAATTCTCAATGATTTCATTACCAAGCGGATCATCGCCAACAGCACTTACCACACAACTGGGTAGTCCGAATTGAGAAACGTGATATGCAAAGTTGGCAGGGGCTCCGCCAATTTTCTTACCTTCGGGAAGGACATCCCATAGAGCCTCTCCCATTCCGATTACTAATCCTTTCATGATCTGATTCTATTTAATGTTTTTATTTTCAACGTATAGTAAAGAATATATATTACTCTAACCGCCAAATAAAAGCATCTCGCTTAGTCCATTTTAGATTTCGACCAATGCCAGAGCTCCCCAAAAATGCATGATTAATCTCGTGTTCATTGCCAATATCTTTTTATGTATTAACTTTGCATCGCCAAACACAAGCTCAATTATCCACGTTCATATATACAGTTCAAAATAATAATAATGTCACAAAAACTTCACTACCACGGCTTGACCGATGCGGAAGTATCTGATAGTCGAAGAAAAAACGGAGTCAACATACTCACTCCGGCAAAAAAAGAACCATGGTGGAAATGCTTTTTTGAAAAATTCAGCGACCCGCTAATCATCATCCTCTTGATTGCCGGAACACTATCGATAGGAATATCATGCTATGAACATTGGGGGCTCGGTCAAAGCTCAGGAGTATTCTTTGAGCCGGTCGGTATATTCATAGCCATTCTTCTTGCCACAGGACTCGCTTTCATCTTTGAATGGAAAGCCGACAAGGAATTCGCGCTGCTCAATCAGGTGAACGATGATGAGCCGGTACAGGTAATCCGCAACGGCAATGCCATGCAGATCGCAAAGAAAGACGTGGTTGTAGGCGACATCGTTATTCTGAATACCGGCGAAGAGGTTCCTGCTGATGGAGAACTGCTGGAAGCCGTGTCGCTCAACATCGACGAATCAACCCTGACCGGAGAACCGATATGCCACAAAACCACTGATAAAGCTGAATTTGATCCGGATGCCACCTTCCCGTCCAACCACGCTATGAGAGGCACAAAAGTGATGGAGGGACACGGTATCATGAAAGTCCTTGCCGTTGGTGACAAGACCGAAAACGGTAAAGTGTTTGAGGCTGCACAGATTGATGACAGTGTGAAAACACCTCTCAACGAGCAGCTTGACGGGCTTGGCAACCTCATAACAAAAATATCCTATGGATTTGCCGCTGCCATCATTGCAGGACGCATAATAATGTATTTCATCAATACCTCGGAATTTGATTGGGTATCTTTCCTTACATACTTCCTACAGACTCTCATGATTGCCGTCACTCTTGTGGTGGTCGCGGTGCCTGAAGGACTCCCCATGGCAGTCACTCTTTCGCTCGCTTATTCGATGAGGAGCATGCTTAAGACCAACAACCTCGTACGCAAGATGCACGCCTGCGAAACCATGGGAGCAACCACCGTTATCTGCACTGACAAGACCGGCACACTTACCCAGAACCAAATGCAAGTCTACAAAACAAATTTCTTCGGCAATCCGTCAAATGATGTGCTGTATGAAGGCATCGCTGTCAACTCCACAGCACAGCTCGACCTATCGGGAGAGAAAGCGCAAGTGCTCGGCAATCCCACCGAAGGTGCCTTGCTATTATGGCTGAAAGAGCGCGGAGCCAACTATATGGCGCTACGCGACAACGCCACCCGCATAAAGGAACTCCCCTTCTCTACTGAACGTAAATACATGGCTACAGTGGTTAAGTCAGCCTCCGGAAAAAACATACTCTACGTCAAGGGAGCACCCGAAATAGTGTTTGCCATGTGTAAAAACACGTCCGGAGTAACCAAAAAGGAGATCGACGCACAATTGTTGGATTACCAGAATCAAGCCATGCGCACACTTGGATTCGCATATCAGGTTATTAGCGATGGCGACAAAAACATCGATGATAACAAAGTATCAGCCGACAACCTCACTTTCCTTGGAATCGTTGCTATATCCGATCCCGTAAGAATCGATGTGCCCGATGCTGTCCACGAAGTGCTTAATGCCGGAATAAACGTGAAGATTGTCACCGGCGACACACCGGGCACAGCCAAGGAAATAGGACGTCAGATAGGACTTTGGAACGACAAGACCGATTCCGACCGCAACATCATCACCGGAGTGGAATTTGCGGAACTGTCCGACTCTCAATTGCGGGAGTGTGTAGCCGACCTCAAGATCATTGCACGCGCTCGCCCAATGGACAAAAAGCGTCTTGTAGAGGCACTACAAGCCAACAATGAAGTAGTTGCTGTGACCGGCGACGGAACTAACGACGCACCCGCATTGAAATCGGCTCATGTCGGGCTCTCAATGGGCGATGGAACATCAGTGGCTAAAGAAGCTTCCGACATAACCATCATTGACAACTCATTCTCGTCAATCGGACGTGCCGTGATGTGGGGACGTTCCCTTTATCAAAATATACAGCGCTTCATCCTCTTCCAGATGACCGTCAATGTCGCCGCCTGCTTCATCGTGCTTTTCGGAGCATTCATGGGGATGCAGTCGCCGCTTACCGTCACTCAGATGCTATGGGTCAACCTCATCATGGATACGTTCGCTGCAATGGCGCTTGCATCACTGCCGCCGTCGCAGTCAGTGATGCGCGACAAACCGCGTTCACGCTCAGCATTCATTATCAATCAACCCATGTGGAAATCCATCATAGGCACCGGAGGTATATTCTTCCTCATTCTTCTTGTGCTTCTATACTATTTCGAGCACACCAAAATCACTTGCCTAACCCAAATTGGCAATGTGCCTATTGGCGTCAACACCGGTCTCACCCCCTACGAGCTCTCACTGTTCTTCACCATCTTTGTGTTCCTTCAGTTCTGGAATATGTTCAACGCCCGCGCTTTCGCCACATGCCGTTCAGCATTCCATTTCAAAGGCTGCAAAGGCTTCAGTTTAATAGCATTCGGCATCCTCGTCGGTCAGATATTGATAGTCTCTTTCGGAGGGGAATTCTTCAATGTGGTGCCGCTCAAAGTCATCGACTGGGCAATCATCATTGCCTCCACATCACTCGTGCTGTGGATCGGCGAATTACTGCGCCTTTTCAAAAAATAAAATTCTCACCCCACAACCATCAAGAAGCGTCGGCACCCCCGGCGCTTCCTATTTTTCTCCAATTGCGATGCCTGTTCATCATCCATTTTTTTGCAAAAATTAATCGTGGAAATAAGAGTTTGTTTAGTAATTTTGCACCCGCAAAATTAAATGAAATATGACTGATCATAACATCACATTTGGCAAACGATACCTCGTGTATCTCATGGTATTCCTCGGAATGCTATCTGCTTTCGGACCATTTGTCACCGATATGTATCTCCCGGTCCTCCCCCAGATGGCTGAGATATTCAATTGTTCCGCTTCAACAGCCCAATTCGGGCTGACCATGAGTTTGATAGGGCTCGCCGCAGGGCAACTGTTCTTCGGACCGTTGAGCGACAAATACGGACGTAAGCCTGTGCTGCTGGCATCGCTCATCCTGTTTGCCGCCTCCACAATCATCATCCTTTTCTCCCCCACTATGGAGTGGTTCAACATCTGCCGCCTGTTTCAGGGCATTGGCGGAGCAGGCGGCATAGTACTTTCCCGATCCATCGCCACCGACTATTACTCAGGCAGAGAGCTCGCAAAGACACTCGCCATTATAGGCGCCATCAACGGAATAGCCCCCGTAGCCTCACCGGTCATCGGAGGTATCGTCGCCACAATCACCGGTTGGCAAGGCATTTTCTTGGTTCTGCTTTCCATCGGAGCCATTATAATTGCGTTATGCTTCATTTTCCGGGAATCACATCCTGAAGAAAAACGCGATCCCGCAGGCATCTTCACCACCTTCGCTTCGTTCGGGAAATTACTCCGTCTCCCCTATTTCAACGCCTACGTCCTGATGTATGCTTTCGCCTGTGCCATACTATTCGCCTACATCTCATCAGCATCATTCATCATCCAGAATCATTACGGATACTCACCCTTGATTTTCTCAATCTGCTTCGCTGTCAATTCAGTTTTCATAGGCATAGGATCCGGACTGTCGGTGAAAATCAAGAATTCAGCCAAAGCCGCCTTTATCGGAGCCGGTATTGTTGTGTCGGCAGGAATACTCCAACTCTTCATTTTCAATCTTTTCGACGCCTTCCCCGTCTACGAAGCTCTCACTCTGGTTATGCTCACAGGCGTAGGCTACGTATTCACCGCATCCACCACACTCACTATGACCGAAGGACGTGCCTACATCGGAGCTGCATCTGCACTGTTCGGAGCTGCCGGATTCCTATTCGGAGGCATCATATCGCCGCTCGTAGGCATTGGCGACATCCTGCATTCCACCTCCGCCGCGATGCTCATCTGCTCCATCATCATTCTCATCCTCGCCTTCGTCTCAATACGCCGCAAGCAGCAACTCGCCACATCATGACCCCACATAATGTGCGTGAACTTTTCATCCACTCGATATGTTTTAGCGGTATATCCTAAATTTCGAGTTTTAATTAAATTATTACAATTATGAGAAGCATCACCACATTCGATCTTCAGTATGCTCACCGCTTTTACGGGTTCAAAGGCGAGGCTCAATATCTTCACGGACACACCGGCATACTGACTATTGAGGTAGAAGACTCTGTCAACCAGGGAGTGAATATGGTGTTCCCTTGCAACGAAATCAAGAAAACCGCATGGGATGTACTTCAGAATTTCGACCATGCGCTTATACTGAGAGAAGATGATCCGCTTTTACCGGCAATAATGGAGGTATATCGCAAGCAAGGAATTCTTGACTGACATCCTCAGAACACAATGAAAGGCATAGCTTTCAAAACACCGCTTGCCACAGCATTGCCCGATGCCAGAATAGTCATAACCAAGGAAACAATGACGGTTGAAGGCATGATAAAGATCGTATATGAACTGCTAAAAGACAAACTCAACATCGCTAAAATAACTTTCACAAGCGGAGTCAACGCGGCATCACAAGAATTTGACACACAAAACGACATAAAACGCTGTCCGCTATGCGGAATCGCACTCAACGATAATGGCGTGTGTCCAAAATGCGGCTACCGCAGCAATGATTAAGAGCTTGATCAAAAATTGTCGCTGCCAGGCAATAATTTTGAAGCAATCTAAAATTAAGGCTGAATTCACAAAATGGATTCAGCCTTTCTATTGATAATTTGACATTGCCAAACCAAAATCTGTGGTTTTAATAAATATTTTCTAAATAATAGGTCATTTCTTTGCATTTTTCACAAATTACATATATTTTTGCTCGAAATCAATTAATGTATTTTCACTCTCCTATGAAAAGATATTTTTTACTGATTTCAGCTCTGATATTTACAGCTGTCCCATCATTGCCCGACATAATGGAATATGCCAAGGGAAGAACCGGAACTGCGTTAAAAAACTCATTTCGCATCCACTGCACACCTCAAAGATATGACCCGGTCCACACCTCACAACTGCCCGACATATACCTATTAAATGGTGATGACGTGCTCGATATGCTATCCAATTCTCCAATCACGTCGACCCAGGCGAGCATATTGCCGGTAATTCCTCCAAAATGGATGGAGCAATCGCCTTTGGAATCAAACAGGATCATGATGGATCTGCACAATCTACTGTTGACCGAAACGACAATAGCCGTAGACCGTGAATCGTTTCCCTTTGCGCCGGTATCAAAAACCACTGAGGTTCACGGAAATGTAAATGTGGGCTATTCCCACTTCCGGAATGACCTGATCAATGCGATAGAGCCTGCTGATGAATCAAAAGGAAACATTGCCAGAATAATCTTTTATGGCATCACCGTATATCCCATAGCATTATGGACTGACTGGGGCAGTTTTCTTTTTGAAAACAATCCCTATCCATCATTGAGCCCCGAGGCGATAGAGCTGTACATGGAATGGCACAGAAGCGACCCGGTAGATATGGATGAACTGAACCGATGCATGGAAATTAACGAATTGCAAGGCAACATAAACCCATTTGTCACGAATCCGGAAATCGCCGAGTACCTGTGGGGAAAGAAGGCAGGAGAAATCTATGGCATCGAGGAGTCTCAAATCCCGGAAATGCTAAAGGCATCCTATTCAAAGCATCGGGATGCCAAAATAAGCCTCAAAACTCCATATCTGCCCGACACCTCACAATGGTGGATTGACGGAAAGAAAATAGACGGCGAACTCACCACAGCATCACTCTCAGAAGGTAAACATGAGCTAAGGTTCAAATCTTCTGAAAGTTATGGCAAACTAATAATCACTATCACAAAATGAGAAAACTATCACTGCTGCTCGTGCCCGTATGCCTTATCATCTCATCGTCATGCAATCACCGCAATGACGATATAGGCTGGAAATTAAGAAATCCTGATGAAGAGAGCAAAAAAGAGATAATCGAAGACAACACTTCCAGATTCATATCATCGCAAACAAAAATGAGATATGACGATGGAGGAATTATGGTTAAGAAAACAAGCTCAAAAATAAGCTTCGTCAATCTTATAAACGGAGAGGAAGCCGAACTAAGCTATAACGACCTTGACTCAGATGAAATCCCAGCACTCAAAATAAACGGTAAAATCACGCCAATAAAAAGTTATGAAGTGCTCAATCAAAAAGAAAACGACATCTGGATAAGACTGATAATGGAGGACAATGATTCCATCGAAATAGTCGTAACCGACATCGACACACCGTAAAGACGCTTCCCACTGCTGATATCCTGCACTAACTCCATCATAACAGATCCGTGGCTTTCACCCCTATTTGCGACATAACGGTGAAGAACATTTTGCGAGATGCATATTATTTGTTTGATACTAAATGGCGGAGAAGATTGTTTATATAAAGTATGACTAAATTAATTTATTTCATGATCTTCTCGCTGATGATGAATTCATGTGCAGCGAAAGATCGAAAACCTACCCAACATATTATGACAGACATGAATACAATCTATTTTGCCGGAGGATGCTTTTGGGGCACGGAACATTTCATGAAGCAGATTAACGGCGTGGTCAGCACCCAGGCAGGATATGCCAACAGCCGCGTAGCCAATCCCTCTTACCGCGAAGTGTGCTCGGGAAGCACTGACGCCGCCGAAACGGTGAAGGTGGTATATGATCCAGCCAAGATAAATCTTGATCTCCTTATCGAACTCTATTTTCTGACCATCGATCCTACGTCGGTCAATCGACAGGGGAATGACCGTGGCACACAATACAGAACGGGCATCTATTATGACAACGCCGAAGACAGGGCAATTATCGACAAACAGCTTCATCGGCTCGCCGATAAATATGACTCCCCAATAGCTATCGAAGTGAAGCCTATCGACAACTTCTACCCTGCCGAAGAATACCATCAGGATTATCTTGATAAAAATCCCGGCGGATATTGCCACATAGACCCACGGTTGTTTGAAGTGGCACGTAAGGCTAATGAAACCGCCAAGCCTACCGTGAATTACCGCAATGAGCGACTTACCCGCAGGCAATATGATGTGACACAAAACTCAGCCACAGAACCTCCGTTCGACAATGACTACTGGGATAATCACCGTAAAGGGATATATGTGGACATCATCACGGGCGAACCGCTGTTTGTGTCGACCGACAAATTTGACTCCGGCTGCGGATGGCCAAGCTTCAGCCGCCCGTTGCCCACAGCCTCTATAGTCGAAAAAAGTGATTACAGCCATGGAATGACGCGTACCGAGGTTCGCAGCGGATCAGGCGACTCACATCTGGGACACGTGTTTAACGATGGTCCGCGAGAGCGAGGAGGGATGCGTTACTGCATCAACAGCGCCGCCCTCGACTTCATACCGCTTGAAGAGATGGAATCAGCAGGATATGCTGACTACATCAAGTATGTGAAATGACAACAATGCCCCGCACGGCTCTTCATCAGGAATCCATGCGGGGCTTTTGATTTTATCTAACGCTGCGTCTCGCGCTATTTCAAATTATCTCTCACTCGGTCAAGATAATTCTGCATAGCTTCCACATCTCTGTTCTCCACGATATGCTGCAATTCGGCAAGCTTTGCCTGAATCTTTTCAAGCTGCCCCGAGGTATTGGGATTAAACAGAATCTCGCTGAGCAGATAATCATCCTCGCTCATAAGACCGTCGGCAATAAGCTTGTGGCGCTTGAATGTTGTGCCAGGAGCATCCTGATGCTTCATGCATGACGCAAACACCAAAGTCGACGCAAACGGCACTGACAGCGAATAGGCTATCGTTTCATCATGCTCATTGAAAGTGTATTCTTCAATGTGCAACTTAAGCATTGTGTACAGATCCTTGAAAAACACTTTACCAAGATGGTCGCCCTCCTTGATGATAATCGCATTTTCATTGCTAAGATTGCTGAGCGACGCAAAGGTAGGTCCGAACATAGGGTGAGTCGACACAAACGGACGGCGGCATTCTGCATAAAATTCCGGCAGTCCGGTTTTCACCGAGGCAATATCGCTCAGGATGCACCGCTCCGACACATGAGGAAGAATTTCGCGGAAAGCCGGAAGAGTGTATTTGACCGTGACAGCGTTTATCACCATGTCGGGGTTGAACTGGTCCACTTCATCAAGTGACTGAAAACGACGGCACATATAAGTGAACAGAAGACGCTGCGGGTCAGTGTCATAAATAGCCACATCATGATCGCGGCAAAGCAGATCGGCAAAAAATGAGCCCATCTTTCCGGCTCCGATAATCAATATCTTCATAGCATGACGGAGATTAGCGTGTACGATCGTTCAAAACCTCTATCTGCTGCCTTACCGACTCTTCATGTATAGCCGACAGAACCGTGCGCATGAAATCGCCGCTCATTCCCATCTCCTCGGCAAGAGCAGCACGAGACTGCATAATTTCATCGTGACGCCCTATCTGCAATACCGGCATACGATGCTCTTTCTTATATTGTCCTATCTCGCGTGACACACGCATACGTTTATTCAGCACCTCCAGCAGCTCATTGTCAAGCTCATCAATCTGCTGACGCAGCAAATTCAAGCTTTCGGTCGACACCACGGAATCGCGCAGCACAAGAGTATTGAGAATAAAATTAAGCACTTCGGGAGTGACCTGTTGCGCTTTGTCGCTCCATGCGCAGTCGGGATCACAATGACTCTCTATTATCAGTCCGTCAAAGCCCATGTCGAGCGCCTGTTGGGAAAGCGGAGCCACAAGCTCGCGTTTTCCTCCTATGTGGCTGGGATCGCATATAAGCGGAAGATTGGGGTAGCGTCGACGCAACTCAATAGGGATGTGCCACTGCGGCAGATTGCGGTAAAGATGCTTGCCATAAGAGCTGAAGCCACGATGAATGGCGCCAAGACGCATGATTCCGGCATTGTAAAGACGCTGCAATGCTCCTATCCACAATTCCAAGTCAGGGTTCACAGGATTCTTCACCAGCACAGGAACATCTGCACCTGAATCTTTTATCGCATCGGCTATCTCTTGCATAGCAAATGGGTTTGCCGAGGTGCGGGCACCGATCCAAAGAAGATCGACGCCGGCTTCAAGAGCTTCATTGACGTGCTGACGCGTGGCAACCTCCGTAGAGGTCATCATTCCGGTCTCCTCTTTGACCCTCTTAAGCCACTGAAGACCTTGCGTCCCCACTCCTTCAAAGCCACCGGGCTTGGTGCGCGGTTTCCATATTCCGGCACGGAATATTTTCACTCCGTTCTTAGCAAGTTCATGAGCTGCTGCGAGAACTTGCTCTTCAGTTTCGGCACTACATGGGCCGGCGATTATCATGGGGTGCATATCTGCCACACCATTGCCAAAAAGCGGTTTTAATTCAGTCATTTCTATATTGTGTTTTTATTTATTATTCATTTCATTTATTCTATCCAAAGCACGCAGCATATTCTCCTCAGTGGCACAGAGCGACACCCTTATATATCGGTCGCCATTGGACCCGAAAATAAAGCCGGGAGTGATGAATACACGCGCGTCGTAAAGCACTTTATCGGCTAGCGATTCGCTTGACGCCTCACCGTCAGGAATGCGTCCCCACAAAAACAAGCCTCTCTGATTGGAATCAAAACGGCATCCGAGAGCCTCCATTATCTTCTCTGCCACTTTACGCCGGGAAGCGTAAGTGGCATTGACATCGTCATACCACTCCTTGCCTAATTCATAGCCTTTTACCGCAGCAAGCATCACAGGCTTGAATTGCCCTGAGTCGATATTGGACTTCACCTTTAGAATCCAATTGATAAAGGTGGGATTGGACGCGAGCATTCCCATACGCCAGCCTGCCATATTGTGGGATTTACTCATTGAATTCATCTCGATCGCTATATCCTTGGCACCTTCTACTTGCAGCAGGCTCATGGGCTTGTCGTTGAGGATGAAGCTATAGGGATTGTCATGAGCTATGACAATATTATGGCGCTTTCCAAACTCCACTATGCGTTCAAACAATTCCATGTTGGCAGGCGTGCCTGTGGGCATGTGTGGATAGTTGATCCACATCAGCTTAATCTCGTCAAGAGGCAATTTTTCAAGTGCGTCAAAATCAGGCATCCATGAATTTTCTTCAGTAAGATCATAAGTGAATATCTTGGCTTGCGCAAGTTTGCTCACCGAAGAATAAGTGGGATAACCGGGATTTGGCACCAACACCCCGTCGCCGGGATTGAGAAAAGCGAGCGACACATGGAGAATACCCTCCTTTGAACCTATCAGCGGCTGAATCTCAGTGGCAGGATCAAGGTCCACCCCATACCACCGGGAATACCATGCAGCCATGGCACGCCGCAGCTCAGGCAGCCCCACATAAGGCTGATAACTGTGATTGCCCGGCTTTGCGGCTTCATCGGCAAGAGTGCTGATCACATCAGGATGAGGCGGACGGTCAGGGCCTCCGATGCCGAGCGATATTATGTCGGCACCCTGAGCATTAAGCATTGCCACCTCTTTCAATTTTTTAGAGAAGTAATATTCTTGAATCTCCTGCACGCGGTCGGCAGGAACAATTGCATTTTTTCCCATATTATATTTCATTTTTACATTCAGCATATTCACCAAGCACACGCAAGTCATTGATCAACGGACGCACGGCGTCGATAGCCTGACGGTAGCGCACAAAACTGTCAAAAGTCACATCGACATAAAATCTATATTCCCACTCTCTGCCTATAATGGGCATTGATTGAATCTTTGACATATTGATGTCATAGAAAGTAAGTATCGTCAGCACCTTTGACAATGCACCCTTGGTGTGAGGAAGCGTGAACACAATCGACGCCTTGTCAATCATGGATTCCTGAGGAGCCATTTCATTTGCGATGAGCGGATCGGCGATTATAAGAAATCTTGTAAAATTGCGTTTATTGGTTTCAATTTCACGCTCCAATATATTGAGCCCGTATAATCCGGCAGCATACTCACCACATATCGCGCCATGTCCGGTAAGATTCTGCTCAGCAATCTCCTTGGCGCTTCCGGCGGTGTCAAATTTCTCAATCTTCTTCAAGTTAGGGTGACGGTGGAGGAATTGCTCACACTGACGCAATGCCATGGGATGGGAATTGACCTCGCTGAGATCATCGATCGACTGTCCTGGAAGAGCCGCAAGAGTGTGGGAAATCCTCATCTTAAATTCACCGACAATACGCAAGTGGCTCTTACGAAGCAATTCATGGTTCTGCAACAGCGATCCGGCGATGGTATTCTCTATCGCCAAAATCCCGATGAGCGATGCATCATTCTCAAGAATTTCAAACATCTCCTCAAAAGAATCACACGGCAATGTCGTTACATCCTCACTTCCGAAATACATTCTCGCCGCCGCATCATGATAACATCCGGCAACACCTTGAATCGTCACTCTCTTGTTTTGCATTGACTTAAATTTATTATAAAATCAAAGTCCCGTGCCTCAAATCGAGGAGCGGGACTTTAATAATGTTTTTAATATTTGAATCTTGATTCATACGCATACTAAAACCCGCTTCAATTCCTTGCGAAATAAAAGTAAGAGTAATAATATGCATAAAATCGAGTCATATAGTCTTTCTTAAAATTCTACGCAAAAATAAAGCAAAACTTTCAACCATGCAACAAAAATCCGCAATTTCTTGAAAAATTATTTCAGTTTACCCCCTTTTACCTTTTTCTCCAATACATCTCCACCATTCCCCATTCAATATGCCATGCACATAACATACAGCACTCCCCTCCCGCATCGCTCCATAAAAACACCTGTACTTTCCTCATATAAATATCACTCCCCAAAATAGCCGCACCGCATCCTTCACCTATAAAATCCGCAAATATTAAACTGAACCGGTCTTACAAAAATAGCACACCTATCAACCACTCCAACCCTTTAAAAATCAACAAAAATGAATCAAAATAAAATCATCCGCCCACAACATCATCAAAAATATTTCCCCAAACGCTTGCACAAACCAAATAAAACCCTTAACTTTGCACCACTTTTAGGTCCCATAGCTCAGTTGGTTAGAGCACCTGACTCATAATCAGGGAGTCCTTGGTTCAAGCCCAAGTGGGACCACTCGAAATCAAGTAGTTAGCATATTGCTGACTACTTTTTTTATGTCCTATTCGCACCTACAGGCCTCGGAAACACACGAAATATCACCCTCTGTTTTCACCAATGTTTTAACCGCTGATGATAACAGTAGAAGCAATCTGTTACAAGTACAAGCCGCTGAAAAACGGAGAATTACCTCTGAAAGTGAGAATCTTCAAAGACAGAAAATCTCGCTACATCAATCTTGGTGTTTCTACCAAAGCAGAGGATTGGGATTTTTCTAAAAATCGCTTGAAAGACAGCCACCCCAACAAAGATGAGATTGAAAAGCTAATAACTCGCACAATCTCAATGCTCAAAGAGAAAATCATTGAGCTTAAAGCCGAACAACAAGACTTTACGGCACAATCGTTGCTTGATAGGCTGAACGCTTCAACCACACGCAAAACAGTAGGCGACATCTTCAATGAGCAGATGCAAAGGCTCGCAGACGAGGGCAGACGTAAATATATGCTTTCCCTGCGCTATGTTTATAACACGCTAATCACATTCAACAAGCACCTTGACATCTATTTCTCAGAAATAGACATAACGTTTTTGCGTAGATATGAAACATGGCTACGTAAGCGTGGTGTGGCTGAAAACACAATAGGCATACATTTCCGCTCTTTGAGGGCTGTCTATAACATTGCCATTGAACAGAACGCAGTCAAAGCAGAAAACTATCCATTTAGAAAATACAAGGTTTCTCGCTTACATGAGGAAACTGCAAAACGCTCTCTGTCAAAATCAGACGTTGAGCGAATAATCGCTTACAAGTCCACCAACCGCTATATGCGTTTCCCTATTGACATATTCGCTTTCACATACTACTGTGGCGGTATCAACTTTATAGACATTGCCAATCTTACCCCCGCCAATATAATAGAGGGGAAGTTAGTTTATAAGCGACACAAAACAAGCAAGCTAATCAAAATCCCCCTGCAACCGCAAGCCGTTGAACTTATAAAGAAGTATCAACGCAATAACAGTCCGTATCTGTTCCCAATCCTCTCTGACTTCCACGAAACGGAGATACAGAAGTCCAACCGTATTCACAAGGTCATATCCAAAGTGAATAAGCGACTGAAAGAGATTGGCGAGGAACTTGGCTTACCCCTAACTCTGACTACCTACGTTGCAAGGCACAGCCAAGCAACTGTGATGAAAAAGGCAGGGGTATCAACAGCCGTAATCCGTGAAATCATGGGGCATAGCTCTGAACGAGTAACGCAGATTTACCTTGACAGCTTCGATAATGAGCAGATAGACAACGCTATGAAAAACTTGCTATAACCATAGAATACTCACTTTTACAGAATCCGTTTATCCACAGATAGGCGGATTTTCATTAACTTTGCACATAATCAAATCATAATAACATGATTGAATATAAATTTGAATCTATATATTGGTTTGCAGACATAATATATCAGTCTGTTAAATCTGATGTTGAATTTTTCAATTATAATATTGACGAGTTCATTCAAAGTGCGACTACTTTTCAGAAAAAATCGCTGCTACATATTTACGCTGAATCGACCTTATACAATTATTTCAATAGGGAGTTCCGTAAAAATGGAGATTGCTATGAGGAAGATTGCATAGACGAATGGCGAAAAATATTTTCTGCATATAATGTCAAGCTCAAATATTGTGAGTGTGATTTTGACAACGTGGAAAACGATGATTGTGTCTATGAGTGGTTTTCAAAAAACGAATTGTGTTTCAAAAAGCTATTTAAGATTATTTCGTTAGAGGTTGTTCATATCCTCTTTGCAAATAAGAATTTCCTCCTGGAATTTAATAAATTAGCTCGAAAAAGTTTTGAGGAACTGCCCAAAGAACTATTATCAAACAAAGGTACCGTAAGACGAACAGCGATTCCGACTTGGGTAAAGAAAGCTGTTTTTTATCGTGATTACGGTCGTTGTGTTTTCTGCAATAAGGATTTAACCGGTATTTTCTCGACAATGGCTTCTTCCAACTACGACCATATAATACCATTGGATAAACACGGATTCAACGATATATGCAACATTCAATTATCGTGCGAGAATTGCAATAAAAGCAAAGGAGCAAAAGAAGAAATACCCATATATAAATATGAACCACGATGGTAATAGATTGCGACAATTCAGAGCAATTCAAATACATCTACTCTATCATAGAGGGGAATAGTGAGCCTATACGCCTATCAGACGGTACTGTTTTATATTCAAGCATGATTCAAGCAAACCCACAACGAGCCGTAGAAGCATTTGAAATCCGCTATAACGATGATAAAATAGCCACACGCTATACATACAACAAATTCATTGCAGACAAAGACCTGCAAATCGTACTTCGTGGGCTTAAACTTGACCCTACGGCTTTTTGGCTTCTGACACTTTTCTGTTACGACTACGCATTAGACCGTTGCGGTGGATTGAAATTCTGCGATTCAGCTTTAGACCTAATCAATCGTTTCATGGCGGTAGTGGAATCATGCGAAAATTCAGATTCTGCAAAATCACAACTTACAATAAAATCAGGGAAATCAAGTATGACCCTATCCAATGGCAGGGCGATGACTCAAATACTGCAATGGATTAAGCAAGGGTATGATTCCATAGAGGACAAGGAAGTTCTTAATAATTTTGACAAGACAGATGAAACGGAGATATTCATTCGTAGTGAAGAATCCAACTCTGTGCTGATATGGTACTTCGCTTCTCTAATGCGGTACTTTTTTGAACTGAATCCACAATATAAGGGGGAATCGAAAAAATGCGACGGTCTTTCATTAAGCAAGAATATGCTTATCTCAACTCTTATTTACAATTTAGGACTGTCAAGAAATCCAAGTTTCAAAGAAAGCGATGAAACAATTAAAGGATTTTTCAAGCAATACAAAAATAAGAAGATAACAACATTAGGCGACATATATTTTATATAGAAAACATCTAATAATCAACACTATCAATCCTATTTCTCAACCGCGAGAGATAGGATTTTTCTTTTAATGCCTATTCCAATTAGAGGGGAGTAAAATCAGACTGCAATTTTACTCTCTGCACACCCTTTGGGGTCTTCCTAATTTTGCATCGTAATCCAAAACGGAAAGCGAGATGCAGCATAGCTTCTGTGGGTAGATTACAGATGTTTAATCTGCAAAATGATAATATATGCAGAAATACAATATGGCTCTAATACAGCCAACCACTGAAACGGTGTACCCCAACACCGAAGCTCACAATGAGCTTAAAGCTATGATGAATCGTGGCGAGAAGATAACCCTTTCATTCGGCATTGACCGATTCGGTTGCTAAGTAGCATACCCACAAAGTAAAACCACCGAGTGGTTTGCCTACCAACTCAATCCTCAAAACTTTCAATGGCTTATGGGCTATCTGAAAGAGGGTAAAACTGAGGACTTCAACTTTGACCCAATGCAGGTGGAAAAAACGGAATATGCTGATGCCAATACTTTCAAAACTGAAATGCTCAAAATGTTCGTAGATAACAAGCTGGGTAACATTCAGTTTACCCCACAGCTCCGTGATCGTAGCGGTAAACTTTCAGCCGTAGCGTCTTTCAGACATGGAATAATCAGCTTCCGTGTTGAGCGCACAGAAGAACTCTGTGAGTATCTTCGTGATAAAGGTCTTATCCGATAACCAACACTAACCGAGAGTGGAGGTATTTCTCTCCTATCTCCACTCTCTTAACCATTATAAATATGATAGTTAAATATTTATAAATCCACAGAGGGCAACATCTATCCGATGTTTATTCAATAGAATCAAATACGATTCTATGCAAGACCCTCACAGGACTTGGAGCCACATACTCCGAGATAAAGGCTAAAAGAGATTCTATCATCATAGAGCCAAATCAGCCTGCAATCATAGGAAAGTGCAAATCAACAGTACACAAGAAAGATAATCTTTTCGGTGTCATGCAAAAAGTGACGGTTGATGATGTCGTTGAATATCTTGAACGTTCCATAGCCGAGAGGAGGCATATCAAGATTCTCTCAACGCCCGAAAGTTTCCACAAGGTTAAGCAAGCCTTTGAAGAACTTGAGGAAAATCCCTATGTGCGTTGCTTCATGCTTTTAGATGAATGTCAGAAGTATGTGCAGGATAACGACTACCGAGAGGATATAACCATGCCGATTGAGGACTTCTTTAAGTTTGACAACAAGGCAATGGTATCAGCCACCCCGATTATACCCTCTGACCCACGTTTTGAGCAACAAGGTTTTTCACTTGTTCAAATCATACCCGATTATGAATATCGCAAGGATATTTCCATAATTCACACGAATAACGTGCTTGAAGCCTTAAAGGTTACTATCCCTCAAATTCTGAAAGCACAGACCGAGCCGAGAAGTATTTGTTTTTTCATCAACAGCACGGACATGATATATCAGCTAATAGAAAAGTTGGGTATCACTGAACAATCCACAGTTTTCTGTGCCACAAAGAGCGTGGATAAACTCAAACGCAAGGGATTCAAGTGTGCTTACGAAAATTGGGATAAGGCTCACATGAAGCAGTACAACTTCTTCACAAGCCGATTCTACACAGCTCTTGATATTGAGCTTGAAGAAAAGCCCGATGTAGTATTCGTTACCGAGCCGTATTTTTCGGAATACACAGCCATTGACCCCTCAACAGATGTAGTTCAATCTATCGGGCGGTTTCGCAATGGCACTTCTTTCAATACCCACATTGTCAATACACATAGTGGCTTCCCAATCCGAACAAAAGAGGGTATTAAAGAGTATCTGCAAGCAAGCGCATACGCATATAAGATTCTCCAAAACCTCTACGAATGTGCAACCTCAATCGAAACACGATACGCATATAAAGCCGCATTAGACGTGTTGCCTTTTCAGCAAATGATGCACGACGGACAAATAAACTACTTTGCCATAGACAACTATACAGATGAAGAACTTGTCAAGTCCGCATACAACAGCTTCAACCTACTTCTTGAAAGGTATAACGTTTCGGGAACGCTCAATCCCCAAAGGGATACAGACCTAATCTATCAGTTTGGCGATAGCGATAGATTGAAGCTGGAAAAGAAATCGGGGAAAGTCAAAGAAGCACGACAGGAAATTGTGGCTATCCTTGAAACGCTAAAAAACGATACGGATTCCGAATTGGTGCAATCGCATATAGCGGAGCTTCGACAGATAGACCCTTTTATCGTTGAAGCATACGAATCAGTAGGCAAGGAAGTGATTGAGATAAATAACTACTCCCGAAAGAAAATCAAAGAAGCGATGATTCTCAAAAAGTATCACAATGAAACTTCCGGCATAGAGTTTGTTCAACTCCTAAAAAACTCGTTTCATAGCAATCAGAAATATTCACGCAAGTACATAAAACAAGAACTTGAAAGAATATATGCCATTCTTGGCATTGCGCCAAAGAAAACTATCACGGCACAATCTATCAGAGATTTCTTCAACGTAAGGGAGTGCAAACTTAAAGGACAGAGAGCCTACCAACTGTTAGAGCCACTTATTTAAGACAGGTACAAATTCTTCTAAATTTCCTCTTTATAGGGGGAATCTGAAAAATGTCCTTTTCTAAAAATCCCACTTCAACTCCATAGCTTCGGTTATGGAGTTTTTTCATTTCTGAAAAATTCTCATTTCAATTATAATGGAAATAGCCATACCCAAATTTCATGGCAGGAGAACGACGCACACAATAAAATATAGGTACATCTGAAAAATACCCCTCCCCCTAATCCATAAATAGCACCGCTGAAAAATCGGTTGAGTTCTGCGCATAAGATTCCACTTACACATTTAATCCCCCCACCTTAATTGAATAAAAAGAAAAATCTATTTATTAACCTCTTAAATACTCGCTATTTATGGAAAATCTTATGATTTTACCTTCGGTTGAGCCTAAAAGATTCAGTTGGCTCAATGAGTACGCAACAGATGCGGAAGTTATCACAGAGCTACCGCAAAGAGAGAAAAAGACACTTCCGTTTATCGAAGCAAACACAAAGGCTGTGGAATTGCCGCACCTCAAAAATGAGTGCATCGTTCCCGTATTCAGCAAAGACAATGAGCTGACTATCTCACACCCTGCGTTTATCGAAACAGTAGCGGAAGCGGTAAGCACGTTCTACAACGGTGAAACAATCGAATCGCCCGAAATCCGAGTGTCGCACATAATAAAAGGGAGAATCCCAGAAGCGATACACAAGCCTGCCAATCAGCTCTTGGAATCGGACAAAACGATTTACTATGAGCGTATGATGTTCTGCATCGAAGTACCCACTATCTATGAAACAGTAGAGGGAAACAAGCTCACTCTGACCGTTGGCGGTGTCCGTGCCTACAATCACATGAATCTCTACTCTAAAAAGTCAGTGGAGCGTTTCAAAATCTTTGTGGGCTTCAAAAACCTTGTGTGTTGCAACCTCTGTGTTTCATCTGACGGATTCGTGGAACAGTTGGAGGTGTCAAATACTTCTGACCTCTATCTCCGTGTGCTTGAAATGCTCAACCGCTACAATCCTGCCAAACATCCGCACCTCATGCAGACACTTGGCAACACGTCAATGTCAGAGCATCAGTTCTGTCAGATACTTGGGAAAATGCGACTGTATCAAGCCCTACCACAAAAGATACAGCGCAATATTCCACGCTTGCTGATAACTGACACACAAATCAATTCAGTAGCAAAAGCCTACATCAGCGATGAAAACTTTGGCTCATACGGCTCTGATATAGATATGTGGAAGTTCTACAATCTTCTGACGGGAGCGAACAAGAGTAGCTACATTGATAGCTTTCTTGACCGCTCTTTCAATGCCACGGAAGTGGCACAAGGCATCAATGCCGCCCTGCATGGCGATGACCGCTATTCGTGGTTTATCGGCTAACAAGCTCTAAAAGAGAATACTTGCACTGACTGTGTGGGTATTCTCTTTTTTCTTTTTGTTAGGTTCTGCACGACTAAAATCATGTGCCTATGCTGAAAAACATAATCACCAATAGCCCCACCAATAACATTTTTTCGTAACTTTGCACTTGATTCACAGAGCCGAAGAGTTGGCTTGAATGAATCGTATATAACGAAAAGGTGTTATTGAAATTATCTTCTATTATCAAACTTGGCGGTTTCTTAATGCGATGAAGATGATTAGCAATAGCACCTGCACTGGTTGCTTATACCCTGCCGTGAATGGCGGTCTATATAGCAAAATTGGTGTGGGGCTATTGCTTTATCTATCGCATGGGTACGCCAAGACCCGATAATAGGATAAAGCAAATACAATCCTCACACCTTTTTCATGTCTAAACTTTAATCGTTTCGCAGAGGATTGAGAAACAAGTAACTGCAAATGCGAAAACTTACACTTCTCTTTTTTATGACGCTGCTCTCAATCGTGGTTCATGCTGAGAAATTTTCCTATCATATTAAATCGGTTACAATCGTTCAGAATGGTAGAGATGTGAAAACTCAACCCAAAAACATAGTAATAGTAGTAGATACGGACTACTCAACTGTGTCTATTGACGGTAAATCCTACAAAATAGTGAGTAGTGCATGGGGAAACTATCCTGAATCTTATTTCTATGTTAAAGGGAAAGACAATCATAAACACAAAATACTCATTGATTATCAGTATAATTACTTTATAATTGACTCGCAAAAAAATTATGCTGAAAAATACCAATTTTATAAATCATCTATAAATCCCTAACGTAGTCACACGCTAAATCCACATGAACACTATAACACGAAAAGAAGCATTTGAGTGTGCATTAGCACAGCTCATAGCCATTTCACAAGTCGTTAACAATGGAAAAGAGAAGCTCTACGACTACGCTTTGATATTACGAAGTAAATCAGTTCAGCCAATCGTATGCTTAAAACCATTAGATTACTTTGAATGGAATAATTCAACTTATGGAGAAAATAGCTACGCTTTTGCTCCAATTACATCTGATTATAATGACCTTATAATAGGCACTTGTGAAAGAGTATATTCTGAAAATGGAATATTCCAAAAATTCAAGGCAAACGAACACCCTGCAAAATGGATAAAAGATGTGCTTACAAGACAGTATCTAAAACTACAATATGATTGCATCGGCGTTTTCTGTGGTAATGAATTGGCATACGACACAAGTCTGTTTTCCAAGATTCACTCCGAATGGATAAGATATGAAAATAAAGAAGATGATGAAATTCTCTATTTCCCTTACTACACACCCACCGAGAGAAACAGAATATTTCAAAATTTCTCAAATTCAGCGATTCAAGAAATAACAGATGAGTATTGGCACGAATAAAAGATACTCTATGAAAAAACTATCATACTTAACGGTATTCATACTCTCACTCTCTTTTATAGGGTGTGAGAACAAGCGAAGTGAAACAGAGCAAACTGATTCATTGGCACAATACCGTGACACTCTTATTGGGAAATTCAACGGAATAGAGATTGATACTCTTATATGTGAACCCATTGATTCATTATCTCCAATAGAGTACGGAAGGTATGGTGGTTGTCACTATGAATGGAGAGTTTACACAACAAACGGCACAGTCAAAGACCTTATCGTTGGAAATACAATAGGCATAAACTTTATAAAAGAGGGGGATTTAGACGGTAATGGCACAGAAGAATGGGGCTACGTTACACAATGGCCTACTTCTCAATGGATGGGCTATGATGCCTTTACAAACATAAATGGAGAATGGCAACACATAATCGAGCCAACCTCAATATGGCTTCCTCATTTAGACCCACAAGACAGTATATATTACACAATTAGAGAAGAAGATATACTACAACCCTCAGACAAATCAGAATTTATAAAAGTCAAATTTAGCGATGTGCGCAACAATGGAGAGGATTTTCTATTGATAGATACGCTAATACAAGTTAATCCAAGACTGTTAAAATAAGAATACATTTTTCAAGATTTTTCAGTTATATAGGGTGGATTCATAAAATGTACCGTCTATTGAGATTTCCACTTTACAATAGAATCCGTACAATAAACTACCGCAAAAGCTTACATAAATTGAAACATCTGAAATAAAGCACGTTATATATACACTTCGTTTGATTTTACTTGCACAGCTCAATAAAAATAGCTACCTTTACATAACGAGAACATTAACCGCAATATTAACTCCGAAAGCATGAGGGTGTTTTCTCAAATGTTTTAACCGAGTTTCTTGCATCTGACATAAACCCTAACTGCAAGATTTCAAAAGGTCTTATAGCTCAGTTGGTTGCATCGGAAAGATGAGCGAAGCGAATCTTTTAGATGCCGTAGAGAGCACCTGACTCATAATCAGGGAGTCCTTGGTTCAAGCCCAAGTGGGACCACCTCTTAAAAACCAAGCAGTTACGAATCCTCTCGTAGCTGCTTTTTCTTTTTACCATATTACGTGGTGTATGCAAACTCGGTTAATCGTGAGTTTTTGCTAATTTTGCATTATGATAGCCAATATCCGTTATTCAAATATTTTTGACTATGAGCAAGAAATATACACCTGAGAATATAACTCACTTGGAGCCGGACGACATTTTTGTGTTCGGCAGCAATCCGGAAGGGATGCACATGGGCGGCGCCGCACGTGTCGCCTATGATAAGTTTGGCGCCGTATGGGGTCAAGGCGTTGGCATACAGGGGCAATCCTACGCCATACCGACAATGCAAGGCGGCGTTGAGACCATAAAACCCTATGTCGACGATTTCATCGATCTGGCACGTGAGTGGGACCAGAACACTTTCTACGTCACAAGAATAGGATGCGGCATTGCCGGATTCACCGATGAGGAAATAGCGCCATTATTCGATGAGGCTTACGACCTTTACAACGTCCGTCTCCCAAAGTCATTCGCCGACATCATTGAGCGCAACCGCAAAAACCGGTGATTTATGAAAACGACAGCATTGTTATCAGCAGGAGCAGCATGCCTTCTTATCGCTTCATGCACCGGACATAAAGCCACCGACACGAGCACCCATTCCGGCGTCGCAGCCACCTCTGACTCGGTCCAGTCCTATGCCGCCACAACAGGCAATATGCCTCAAAATATGATTGGGACATATACTGACCTCAACGATGGTTCAACCCTGGAAATAAGCAGCAGCACAAGTGTAAAAATCAGCTTGTTCAGGCTGACAGAGATTGACGACGGCATTGGCAAAGTGTCGGATGGAGTTCTGACATTCACTGCTACAGACGTCGCCGGTCAACCAATCGCCGGAAAAATCACTTTCGCCGGCGATACGGCACACCTGACTTTCACCGAATCGACATGGGAGTATCTGCCACAAGGCACCACCTACTCTTTCATTCGCGGAGCAAAAACTGACTATGAGACGGCAAATCCGATCGGAGGAAGGACCTACACCGGATCCGGCAAAGGAGGCGGATTGGCAACAAACGTCACAATCAAATTTGACAAAACCGAAACGTGTCAGTGCACCTCCGACTTCTACCAAGCGTTTGCAAATCCGGTCACTGTCAACGGAACCTATTCAATAAACTACGACATTGTCCAAGTTAAATGCCTGCCTGAAGGATTTGAATCCCCAATAGTCTGGAACTTTGAAATTATAGACGACGGAGAGTCGTTAAGTTTCAACATCTCCGATCCTTCGGAGGAAGGAAGCATCGGCACCGACTGGCTCCGGCTAAAAGTAAAATAGCATGATTACCCAATCACTCAAAAACTATATCGAAACTGATATCCTGCCGTTATACGACAGTTTCGATGCGGCACATCAACGAAATCATGTTGAGATGGTCATCGAGCAGAGCAAGACAATCGCGACCGACCTTGATGTGAACATGGATATGGCCTATACGATAGCGGCTTATCACGACACCGGATTAACGGCCGACCGCAAGAGTCATCACCTTGTGTCGGGCAAGATTGTACGCGAAGATATGCGGCTGCGCCACTGGTTCCGTGAGGAGCAAATCGAGGTCATGGCTCAGGCATGCGAAGACCACCGCGCGTCATCTGACCATGAGCCGAGAAGCATTTATGGCAAAATCGTAGCCGAGGCCGACCGCTTCATCGACCCTGACACAATCATTCTGCGGACGGTGCAATACGGGCTCGCCAACTATCCCGAACTGGACAAAGAAGGTCATTGGCTACGAACTCTCAAACATCTCCACGAAAAATATGCCGAAGGCGGCTATCTGCGGCTGTGGTTTGACAACAGCCCCAATGTTGTGCGTCTCAACGCTTTACGCGAGATCATAACGAACGAACCGCTTTTACTGAATAAGTTCAACATTCAATATGAGTCATTAACCAATCCCCCATCCCGCCGGTTCCGCTAAACCGTAATCATAAATGCCCAACCTCTTGCACGATAGAAGTTGGGCATTTTTTTATGTACCGACAAGCCACTCTCAAGCCTTTTTATACATAGCCGGAATGGCTTCAGAAGCTAATTTAGAGGTTGTCAACGCTGACCCTTGCGAGGAATCGGCATCCCACGGTCACCGCGTGAAGGCATAACGGTGCCTTTTTCTGTCAGCATGAGCTTGCTGTCATTCGACAGTTCCACCTCATATCCACCCCTCTTTCGAGAAATCTCAACTATGCTCTGTCCCTTGAAATTATCATCTACATACTTCACGATTCCGGCAGGCACAATACCAGCAGGCACTGCCTTACCCTTAGATGCTTTAACCTCTTTCCAATTTCCGTCGGAGGTAAATTCTACTTCAGCGCCGCTCAAAAACTCCACTTCATAAACATCGCCACGGCGACCAGCCTCCTTCTCAATCTCCTTTATCTGCTCATCAGGAAAATACTTCGCGATAAACTCAACTGAGCCCTTGGGAAGAGCCGATTGCGACACCTTTACTCCGGCAAACACCGACACGGCAGCTGCCAGCATCATAGTTACAAAAATTTTTCTCATATTCTTTAATTATTATTTTGGTTGAAAAATACTGTTCAGATTATTGAACACCTCTATATATTTACGCCCCACCGGAATGGGAGCCGCAAAATTACGCATATATATCTTCCGGTTGGAAAAACGCTCTATCGCCCCGACAGCCACGATAAATGACCTGTGAACGCGCATAAACGACTCCCCAGGCAGCAGTTCTTCCATCTCCTTCATCGTGATCTGGCTCACCACCATGGGCAATCCCCTCCGGTAGATCTTCACATAATTATCCATAGCCTCTATAGCGATCACATCCTTAAGGTTCACCACCACATTCTTATGACCGGCTTTAAGAGTGATACTGCTCTCCGCGTCATCACCTCCACTAAGCTGCATATACTTTTTCGCCTTCGCCATTGCCTGCTCAAAACGCTCATAAAAAATGGGCTTATGAAGAAAATCCACAGCATCAGCATTAAAGCCGTCAAGAGCATAGCTCGCATAGGCGGTAGTGAAGATAAGACACGTCCCGGCAGGCACATCCTTGGCGAGTGCCACGCCATTATGGGAATTCATCTCTATGTCGAGAAACACAATGTCAGGACGGCTTGAAACCACACACTCCATCCCGGCAACCGGCGATGTAAAACACTGCAATTCCACATCGCCATATCGCCTGCAATACTCCCGGATTATGCTCAATGCAATCGGCTCGTCATCTATTGCCACACATTTAATCATATCGATAAGTTTATGCTCAATTTCACGTGATAAAACATTCCGTCGCTATCAATCTCAAGATTATGATTGCCCGGATAAAGAAGTTCAAGACGCTTCCGGCAATTATCAATGCCTATATGCTCACCTATACGCTTCACCGGGAAAATCCGGTTGTCGGTTGAAAATTCAAGACTCCCGCCACTCTCTTTCAGCAAAATAACGATATCGCTTTCCTCCACCGGCGACACACCGTGCTTGAAACAATTCTCCACAAATGTCACCAATATCATCGGGGGCACCATAAGCCTGTCATCCTCAACATGAATGCTCGTTTTCACTGTAGTCATCCCCGTAAGGCGCAACGACTGCAATGCCACGTATTCACGTATATAATTCACCTCTTCCGACAGTGCCACAAAATCATGAAGCGAAGTGGTGTGGATATAACGAAGCATCGATATGTATTTCTCAAGCGACTCAAGCGCCCTGTCATTATGCGTCAGGAACAAGCCATAAAGCGAATTCAACGTATTAAACATGAAGTGCGGTTTGATCTGAGCCTTATAAAGCTCTATCTCGGCACGGTCACGTTCCGCCTCTACGGCACGGCGTCGCGATTTCTGCAAATTAACCTGCGTCAGAAGCCCCACGGCAAAACTGAACGCCTCCACAATCATGAAAAGCGACCACACAGCCTGCTGATACTGCTGGATTGACGGAAGAATTCTCACTATGCCGGCGTCATGAACATTAGGCTTGGGATTATACAGGTTTATTTGCGACAAAGCATACGTCAGAATCAACGACAGCACAATCAGAACACACCCCCTCCACCGGCGAGAGCCGTTACCATAAAGGAGCGGAACCGTAAGAAATCGGTTTAGAAAATACAGTGCGTAAAGCCACACTCCCACCGTAATCACATACCATGGGAAATTATGCAGCCATCGTTCCACCGGAAAAATCATCACCATCACAGGCAACACCACCAGGCAGAAAACCGCATCTATATATAATGAAACATTCTTCATACAAAATCCTTAATCCAAAAATCGCATCGCAAATTTAATTGATTTAAACCTAACTGCCCCACACCCGACGGCGCCATTCACCATCATCTCAACGCAGTTCGCCAAAACACAATAATAAGACTCCTTCCACCCCAAAAAGTTTAATCCAATCACTACCCGCAGTCTTGACAGGAAAAATATATTTTTGCCACCAATCCATGGCTGTTGGTCATTTCACCTTTCCACCTTTAAAACTTAATCACCTAATTTTGCCACAAAAATAAACCCGGAAAAATGACAGTAAAGACATTCATCGACCGCCCTATCCTATCAGGAGTCATATCTGTGCTAATTGTTATCCTCGGTGTGATCGGACTCACACAGCTGCCAATCGAACAATTTCCCAACATCGCGCCTCCCACAGTCAGAGTACAAGCATCCTACACCGGAGCAAATGCCGAAACCGTGATGAAAAGCGTGATTGTACCTCTTGAAGAATCCCTGAACGGAGTCGAGGATATGATGTACATGACCTCAACAGCCACCAACACCGGCACCTCATCTATCACTATATACTTCAAGCAAGGAACCGATGCCGATATGGCGGTAGTCAACGTCCAGAACCGAGTGGCATCAGCTCAAGGACTGCTCCCTGCCGAAGTCACAAAAAGCGGCGTCACTGTCAGAAAACGCCAGAACAGCACACTGAAATCAATCACGCTGTATAGCCCCGATGACACCTATGATTCCAAGTTTCTCACCAACTACATGAAAATAAACATCGAGCCGCAGATTTCAAGAATTTCAGGCGTAGGCGAAGTCAACATATTCAGCGCCGAATACGCCATGAGAATATGGCTCGACCCTGCTAAAATGTCTCAATACGGATTAATTCCTGCTGATATCGAAACTGTGCTCGCCCAACAGAATATCGAATCACCTACAGGCACTCTCGGAGCTGAGTCAGAAAACACGTTCCAATACGTTCTGAAATACCGAGGACGATATGAAGATGAAACCGAATATGAGAATCTCGTTGTAAGAGCGCTTCCCGATGGAAGCATCCTGCGACTGAAAGACATTGCAGAAGTCGAGCTGGGAGCAGTAAACTACGCTATGATCAGCGAGACAAGCGGACACCCCGGAGCAAATGCAATGATAGCCCAGACTGCCGGCTCAAATGCCAACGAAGTCATCAAGGAAATCGACAAAACCCTCGACCTGCTCAGGGAAAGACTCCCCGCCGGAATGATATTGACCGACATATCAAGCACAAAAGATTTTTTAGACGCATCAATAGCTAAAGTAATCGAGACTCTCGTCATTGCTTTGATATTGGTCGTCCTGGTGGTATATTTGTTTCTTCATGACTTCCGGGCGACTATAATCCCGGCAATTTCAATAATCGTATCACTCACAGGCACATTCGCATTCATCTATGCCATAGGGTTCACCCTCAATATGCTCACACTGTTTGCCATAGTCCTTGTCATAGGCACGGTGGTCGATGACTCCGTAGTAGTGGTGGAAGCCGTGCAGGCTAAGTTCGAGGACGGAGAAACAAGCCCCTATACAGCCACCGTGTCAGCGATGGGAGGACTGTCGGCGGCACTCATAACCACCACCATCGTATTCATGGCGGTCTTCATTCCCGTATGTTTCATGGGTGGTACCGCCGGCACATTCTATCGGCAATTCGGACTCACGATGGCTGTGGCGGTAGGAATATCACTGCTCAATGCCATGACTCTATGTCCCGCTTTGAGTGCGATACTCATGCGTCCCGCCAACCACGCTGCCGCGCAATCATCTGTCCTCAAAAGATTCCATTACGCATTTGACCGATCCTTTTCAGCCGTCACCGGGCAATATAAAAACGGTGTCATGTTCCTCTTTAAAAACCGCTGGATAGTCGCGGCTCTGCTTCTCTTGTCAGTCATCGGATTGACATGGCTCATATCTACCACCAAGACCGGACTCATCCCTCAGGAAGACATGGGAACACTGAGCCTGAACATACAGGTAGCTCCCGGCAGCAATCTTGCTCAGACAGAAGCCGCCATGGACCAAGTGGAAGAAGCCATAAAAACCATCCCTGAAATATACATATACTCACGTGTCACCGGCAAAAACGCCCGGCATGACCAGTCGGCATCGGCAGGATCATTCAGCATAAGGCTGCGTGACTGGAGCGAGCGAGACGGAAAAGGACAGGACATAAATTCAGTCATCCGTGAAATATACCGCCGTGTATCGGCAATATCATCCGCACAGATACGCGTGTCACAGTCCCCTATGATTTCAGGCTACGGCACAGGAAGCGGATTTGAACTCTATGTGCAGGACAGGTCAGGAACCACCACCGACCAACTGCTCAGCGTCACGCGCGCTTTCATCGATTCATTGAATGCACGCCCTGAAATATCACGCGCCTACACCACTTTCGACACAAAATACCCCCAGTATCTCGTGGAAGTGAACGCCGCCAAATGTCTTCAGATGAATGTATCGCCTGCCGATGTCCTCTCAACTCTCGCTGGATATGTAGGGGGAAGCTACTCGTCCAATATGAACCGCTTCACCAAGTTATATCGCGTCATGATACAAGCTCATCCTCAATACAGGCTCGACACTGAATCATTGAAAAATATGTTTGTAAGAACCGCTTCAGGACAGATGGCGCCGCTCGACCATTTCATATCTCTCACCAGGGTTTACGGATCTGAAAGCCTATCACGGTTCAACCTGTTTCCTTCGATATCAGTATTCGGAGAACAAGGCGAAGGCTACAGCTCCGGCGAAGCGATAAACGCCATAAAAGAAGTGGCGGCAAAACATCTTCCTGCCGGATTTGGATATGAATTCGGGGGAATGTCAAGGGAAGAATCTTCCACTACCAACACCACTGTGATCGTGTTCAGCATCTGCATCGCATTCATCTACCTCATCCTTTGCGCCCTGTACGAAAGTCTCACCGTGCCGTTGGCGGTTATCGCGGCTGTCCCGATGGGACTCGCTGGATGCTTCATTTTTGCAAGATGGTGGGGACTTGAAAACAATATATACATGCAGATAGGACTGATAATGTTGATCGGATTACTTGCCAAAACGGCAATACTGCTCACAGAGTACGCAACAGAACGCCGAAAGGAGGGAATGGGGTTAATCGCAGCTGCGATATCAGCGGCTAAAGCTCGATTCCGTCCCATCATCATGACGTCAGCAACAATGATATTCGGAATGCTCCCCCTTATGTTTGCGACCGGTGTAGGAGCCAACGGTAACATATCTGTCGGAGTAGGAACTGTCGGAGGACTGCTTTTCGGAACACTCGCGCTCCTGTTCCTGACACCCATTCTGTTCACTATCCTACGCTACATCCACGAACGCATTCACCACACTCCCCAAAAACGAATCCGGAAAAGTTAGAGGTTATTTTATCAGTCAACATGGAACCCTCACGTCAACCTATATTATTTAATATTGATCCCGATAAAATAAGATAATAATTTTATTGATCCGGTAAAAATATTGACCATCAGTATATCTTTCAATTATACAATGGATTGCTTATATTTTCTGAACATGGACTTATAGCCGTGAAACGGCAAAATAATTTAAGCTCCGCCACGAGGCGATAGCCGAGGTGCG
>CAJUTE010000026.1 GCA_910589555.1 uncultured Muribaculum sp. | reverse complement strand
CGAAGCTGCCGTCACTACCGGTTTCGGGGATACGCATTCATTCCCCTTACGCTCCGAGGGCTCCGGACAGTCACACCAAACCATACGGCTCACTGTTGTACTCTTGCGGTTCACACCGGCAAGAGCATTGCCGTATAACCCTATTCCTGATGCCATTTAATTATAGCAGGGATATAATTTGCGATTAGTGAGAAAAAAGGAGTAATTTTGTGGTTAAAAAAATATTATGGCTGTTACTATATCTACCGAAAAGCTTACTATCGGTTATCGCACTAATAAAGGTGACCGGGTGATTGAAGAGGGAATATCGCTCACGCTTAATGCCGGAGAGTTGAATTGTCTTATAGGGCCTAATGGAGCCGGCAAGTCCACGCTGATGAAAACATTGTCGGGGTTCTTGCCGCCGTTGTCGGGCGATGTGGTGATCGAGGGAAAACCATTGCAATCCTACTCAGGCATGGAACTGGCGAAAACCGTAAGCGTGGTGTTGACCGAAAGGCTTAGTGTGGAAAATATGACAGTGCGAGAGCTGGTTGGGCTTGGACGGAGTCCTTACGCCGATTTCTGGGGCTCTCTTTCTTCGAAAGATAAGGAGGTGGTGGCTGAATCATTGAATCTTGTGGGCATCTCGGAACTTTCTGAAAGAAATGTGGTGTCGTTGTCTGACGGCGAACGCCAGAAAGCTATGATTGCCAAAGCGATAGCTCAGGAAACTCCGGTGATAATACTTGACGAGCCGACGGCATTCCTCGATTATCCAAGCAAGGCTGAGATAATGAAGCTCCTTAAATCTCTCGCCATAAGCAAGAGCAAGACGGTGTTTCTGTCAACCCATGATCTTGAGATTGCTTTCCAGATAGCCGACAGGCTCATTCTGATGGACAATGATCACGGGGTTACGGCAGGGGCGACTGCCCAACTTGCCGCTAACGGCACGTTGAACCGCTATTTTGATAAAGGTTGCGTGCGATTTGATGCTGCAACCATGAGGTTTCTGATCTCTTAAGCGTGAAGCCTATGTTAATAAGTGTTATTATTTATACTGAGTTTAAATAAAAGGGAGCTGTTTTTATCCTAATCTCATGGGAAATTATGATATTTGCATTAATTTTCACAATAAGATTTAACTTAGTACAAATATATGAGGCTTTCAGAACTTAAAACCGGAGAATCCGGAATTGTAGTTAAAATCCTTGGGCACGGCGCTTTTAGAAAACGCGTGATTGAAATGGGATTTGTGAAAGGACAGGTGATAAAGTCATTGCTGAACGCTCCTTTGAGAGACCCCATAAAATACAGCATAATGGGCTATGAACTCTCACTGCGCCGCAGTGAGGCGGAAATGGTCGAGATTCTTCCATTGCCGCAGGATGATAATCTTCCGGTGTTCAGCCACATCAACACCATTGCCGATGAAGATGCCGGATCCATGCCTGTAGTGGAGCATTACAAAGGAAAATCACGCACCATAAACGTGGCGTTGATCGGCAATCCCAATTGCGGTAAGACCTCGCTGTTCAACGCAGCTTCGGGTTCCAAGGAGCACGTGGGAAATTACAGTGGAGTCACTGTCGACGCCAAGCAGGGACATTTCAAGTATGGAGGTTATGATTTTAATATCGTGGATCTGCCTGGCACTTACTCCCTGTCATGCTATTCACCTGAGGAACTTTATGTGAGGCGCTATCTGCGTGATGAGATGCCCGATGTTATTATCAATGTGGTCGTTGCTTCCAATCTTGAACGCAATCTCTATCTTACTACCGAGCTTATCGATATGGACCGTTCGATGGTCATTGCGTTAAATATGTATGATGAGCTTGAACGGTCGGGGAGCTCGATTGACTATAAGCTCCTTGGCGAGATGATAGGAGTGCCTATCGTGCCCACGGTGTCGCGTAACGGAGAGGGGATAAACCAATTGTTTGAGACGGTCATCCGCGTATATGAAGGGCGTGACAAAGCCGTAAGGCATATCCATGTGAATCTCGGTCATGAATTGGAGACCGGGGTAAGCCGCATAAAGGATATGATCAAAGCTGATGCTGCTGTAGGCGTGCATTTCTCGCCTCGCTACCTTGCCATAAAGATGCTGGAGCATGACGAAGAAGCGCAAAAGATGTTGAAAGCATCGCCCGACTATGAGAAGATAAGCATTGTGCGTGACGAGGAGGTGGCGAGAATTGAGCGCGACACAAAAGAGGACGTGACATCGCTCATAGCCAATGAGAAATACGGCTTCATAGCCGGAGCTCTTGCCGAGACATTCAAGCACAAGAAGGAGCATGACGATGCGAAAACCACGCGTATTATCGACTCATTTGTCACAAGCAAATTGTTTGGATTCCCCATATTTCTGGTTATAATGCTGTTCATCTTCTGGTGTACCTTTGAGATAGGCTCATATCCTATGGAGTGGATCGAATGGCTTGTGGCTAAGATATCCGAAGCTGTTCAGGTGCTGATGCCCGACGGTCCGTTGAAGGATCTGGTTGCCGATGGCATTATAGGAGGAGTAGGCGGGGTGATTGTGTTTCTGCCCAATATACTTATACTTTATTTCTTCATATCGTTTATGGAGGATTCGGGCTATATGGCTCGAGCGGCATTCATCATGGATAAGATCATGCACAAGGTAGGGCTTCACGGAAAGTCTTTTATTCCTCTTGTGATGGGGTTTGGATGCAATGTCCCTGCGATTATGTCGGCACGTGCGATTGAAAGCCGCAGCAGCCGCATCATCACGGTGCTGATAAATCCTTTTATGTCATGTTCGGCTCGTTTGCCTATATATGTGCTCTTGGTCGGAACATTCTTCAGCAAGCACGCGAGCCTCGTGTTTTTAGGCATATATCTTCTTGGAATTTTTGTTGCCGTGATTACGGCAAGACTGCTCAGGAGATTTTGGTTCAAAGCCGATGAAACGCCATTCGTAATGGAATTGCCGCCTTACCGACTGCCCACGTTTAAAGCCTCGCTGCGTCACATGTGGGGAAAAGGTGAGCAATATCTGAAAAAGATGGGCGGCATAATCCTTTTCGCCAGTGTGATAGTGTGGGCATTGAACTATTTCCCTCTCCACAATGAGCAGGCATCCACGCCTGAATTTGAGGCAGCGATGATAGCTGATGATTCCACAATCGACACCTCGCGCGATTCTTACCTTGAGATGATCGGCAAGGCTGTGAATCCGGTCATGGAGCCTCTCGGTTTCCATTGGCGCTCGACTGTTGCCGCTTTGGCAGGGGCTCCGGCAAAGGAGATTGTGGTGTCTACTCTCGGTGTATTGTATTCCGGCAATGAAGAGATCGACGACGCATCTCTTTCCGTGAGATTGACCAAACCTAATCCTGTCACAGGACATCCCGATTTTACACCGGCGTCGGCATTGAGCCTCATGGTTTTCGTGCTGCTTTATTTCCCCTGCATGGCTACGGTCGTTGCTATTGTGAAGGAAACCGGAAGCTGGAAATACGGAGCATTCTCTATAATCTACAACACGCTTGTGGCATGGGGCGTGGCTTACATAGTCTATAACATCGCCATATTGGTGTAGCTCCTGAATGGGTTATAAAAACAGCGAGGATATATGTTTCGGCATATATCCTCGCTGTTTTTTTGTATATCAATCGCTGATTTATTTCTAACCGAGGCTTTCAAGCACACGGCGAATCTGCTCGTAGGTGGTGATTCTTGTCGGGACTAACGGCAGGCGCAGCTCGTTTTCTATGAATCCCATTGCATGGAGCAGACACTTGACACCGGCGGGATTGCCGTCGACAAACAGCAGGCTGAACAGCTCGGTGAAGCGGTGGTGTATGAGCAATGCGCGGTTGTAGTCTCCATGAAGGGCGAGACGCACCATCCTTGAAAATTCACGGGGGAAGGCATTTCCGATTACCGAAATCACGCCCACCGCTCCCAAAGTTATGAGCGGGAATGTGATGCCGTCATCTCCGGATATTACCATGAAGTCTTCAGGCTTGTTCTTTATTATATCGTCCATCTGCGAGATATTGCCTGACGCTTCCTTCACTCCTATAATGTTGGGAAATTCCTTGGCGAGCTTCAATGTGGTGGCGGCGGTCATGTTGACTCCTGTGCGTCCCGGAACATTATATAGAATGATGGGGAGCGGCGATGCCTCCACAATTGCCTTGTAGTGCTGATAGATGCCTTCCTGCGACGGCTTGTTGTAGTAGGGGACTACTGACAGAATCGCGCTGAAGGGGCTGAGGTCGGTGTGCAATATCTCATCGATCACGCCCATTGTGTTGTTGCCACCTATGCCGAGCACCAACGGCACTCTGCCGGCAACACGATTTGCCACAAATTCTCTGACCTGCTTGCGTTCTTCAGCGGTCAGAGTGGGGGTTTCAGCTGTAGTGCCGAGGACCACCAGATAGTCTACGCCATTCTTTATCTGATATTCGAGCAAGCGCGCAAATGCGTCAAAATCTATTGACTTGTCTGATTTAAAGGGTGTGATCAACGCCACTCCCATGCCTTTTAAACTTAATCGGGCCATATAGTAACTTTGTGATACTTTTCACTACAAAGATACGAAGAAGTTTTGAAACATACTAAGAGCTTGTTTAAAAATAAATGAGAATATATTGGAGGGAAAGCTTGTGGCTAATTTGATCATGAACCGACGTGTTAAAGTGATTCGTGATAGTCAGTTTCAAGAAAATGGTTGGTAAACCACTCCGTTCTATTACTCCATTAGAGGAAATTGTTATTGATCCATAATTAGCGATGAAGAAAAATGTAGAATTGATAACATCAATTTTTCAAACAAGCCAAGGGAATAACCAATACTCCATCGGAGCGACGATATGCTATAGGTCCACCTGTTATAACCATAAGCAAATCGGGTTCTCGCATCTGAATCTGTTTTTCTTTGGCATTATATTTTCTTACTAATTCTCGTATTTCGAGAAGATGGGATGCCCCCATATCTATTTCAGCACTCCCCAATTTAAATTCTATAAGAGCATATCTTCCATCGTTTAAATGCAGTACGGCATCAGCCTCCAAGTCATATCTGTCATGATAATATGAGAGTTCTCCATTAGCCGCTTGCGAATAAGCGCGTAAGTCTCGTATCGCCATACACTCAAAAATGAAACCAAAGGTCTTTAAATCCATCTCCAATACTTCTGGAGAAAGTCCCAACGCTGCCACTGCTATTGATGGATCTATAAGCCCTCTTTTAGGACCGCGTCTTATCACGGTGGATGAACGAACTGCAGGAGACCACGCCGGCATATCTTGTATTACAAACAATCTGCTCAATGCTTTTACATAATCATCGAAAGTTTTGTCTACACAACCTTCATTCATAGCCCTCACATCTTTCAGGAGATTAACCTTTTTAGCCAATGTGCACAGATTTCTGGAATAACTTTTAATTATTGCCATTGCCAGTTTTGGATCCCTTCGCACTTTATCGACTTTAGTAATATCCGATTCTACGACACCTTCGAGATAATCTTTCGCAACTTTGTAAGAATCACTCGAATTACGCAGTCTGAGTGATGCCGGCCATCCACCACGACAAGCGTAACGAATTAAATCATTGATGCCTGCATTTGACATTATTCCGTCTATATCCATATTTGGATTATCAAACAATTCCAAAAGTGATATTTCTCCCGAAGACTCGCCAGACTCAAATAAACTCATGGGATACATTTTCATCCGTGAGATTCGACCTGTTCCGCTATGATTTATCTGCTCTTCATTTACTGAATTACTTCCGGTAAGAATAAATTGACCGACCTCTCCGCCTCGTTTGTCTATCTCGGTGCGTACTGCATCCCATAATATGGGAGCATCTTGCCATTCATCAATAAGACGAGGTGTATCGCCTTTTAGTAGGTTGGACGGTTTGGCATCAGCCGTGGCTAAATAAGCCCCACGCATATCCGGATCCTGCAATTTGATAACACTACGAGCTTGTTGCTCTGCAGTTGTTGTCTTACCGCACCATTTAGGACCCTCTATGAGAACAGCACCCATATAATTTAGTCGCATTTTGAGTTCTGCGTCAGCAATTCGTGGTAGATATTTCATACTTACTGTTGGTTTAGGCTGCAAAGATAATAATAATTCCATTATACAATAATTGTATTTCGGTATTTTGAGGTTGATTATTTCGTGTTTTTGAGGTGATTTATTTTGTTTTTTTGATAAGCCGACGAAAACTCCAATCCGAATATTACTGCAGTGAACACAATAACTCTCTATAATGTTATAATGACAGATGTTTAAAAATTTAATATTATGAGTGAATTTACTGATATTATCAAGAATGGCAAACCGACTTTGGTTGATTTCTATGCCACATGGTGTGGTCCATGTAAAATGATGCACCCCATACTTGACCAGCTTAAGGCTTCGATGGGCGATGCAGTGACTGTAGTAAAGATTGATGTAGATAAGAATCAGGAACTTTCCGCAGAATATCGAGTGCAGTCAGTGCCTACGTTGATTATATTCAAGGACGGTGAAGTTAAGTGGAGGGCTGCCGGAGTACATTCGGCTGCTGATCTTGAAGCAAAACTTAAGGAGTTTATCTGACATTAGATTGATTTTTAAAACCATTATAATGCAAAGTTCCCCGGCATCGCTGATGTCGGGGAACTTCGTATTTAAAGAGGATGTAGACTTAAGCGAAGCATAGCACGAGAATCTGTGCCGCGACAACGCGCAAGAACATCGTCAATGGATAAACTGTGGAGTATGCCACCGCCGGAGCGTCGCTGCCGGTGCTGTTGTTGGCATAAGCCAATGCAGGGGGATCGGTCATACCACCTCCGAAAAGACCCATTATGGTCAGGATGTTGATCTTCCACACCCCTCTGCCTATGCAGCCGGCGATGATCAGGGGCACTACCGTGATGATGAAACCCCATATTACCCACCACATACCGGTAAGGTTGAACACTGTGTCGGCGAATCCGGCTCCGGAGGCGATGCCCACCGATGCAAGGAACAGGCAGATACCGATCTCTCTCATGAGCAATGATGCCGAAGATGATGTGTAGGTGACGAGTTTGATTTTATAACCGAAACGGCTTATGAGGATTGCTACTACAAGCGGACCGCCTGCGAGTCCCAGCTTCATGGGGACACTTACTCCCGGGAATGCGATAGGAATTGATCCTACAAGAATTCCAAGGAAAATTCCCACGAAAAGAGTGACCATATTAGGCTCGTTAAGACGCTTCATCGAGTTTCCGAGTTTTTCTCCAAGACGTCTTGTGTCGGCTTCCTGTCCCACCACAGTGATGCGGTCGCCCACCTGAAGGCGCAGTCCGGGAGAGGCGAGAAGGTCCACGCCTGCACGGTTCACTCGAGTGGCATTAAGGTTATATCCGGCACGCAATCTCAAAGAGCCGATCGACACACCGTTGTAGTGGCTGTTGGTGACAAGGATGCGACGCGACACAACAGGACTCGGAGTGGCTTCCCAGTCCATATCTATTTCCGGACCGATCACCGCTACAAATTTATGCTCATCCTGTGCCGACATTACGATAATCACCTTGTCGTTAAGCTGCAAAGTGGTGTCGGAGTTGGGGATTATCACATTTCCTTCCTGATCCTTAACTCGTGATATCACGAAGTTGCAGTTGATGATTTCGTGAAGCTGCTGAAGGTTTTTTCCGGCGATAAGGGGATTTGTCACTTCGAATGACACAATGTGAGGTTTGAGCTGATTGTCGTTCATGTCATCTTCAATCTCCTTTATCTCATCTTCCATCTTTATGCGGAACACCGCCTTGATGATGAACATTGACAGGATGATACCTATCACGCCGAGGGGGTAGGCGGCGGCATAACCCATAGCCATCTCCTCAGAAAGATTGTAGGCATCGGGATGCACTTGAAGGATAGCCTGCTGGGCGGCGCCAAGTCCGGGTGTGTTGGTTACAGCTCCCGACATGACACCCACGAGGGCGGTGATCGATGTGTTGCCGTCGATATAATATATCATAATGACGATAATCACATTGATGGCAACTATTATAGCAGCCAACGCATTAAGCCTCATGCCTCCCTTCTTGAATGAAGAAAAGAAACCGGGACCCACTTGAAGACCAATAGAGAAAATGAACAGGATAAGACCGAAGTCTCGGATGAAATGTAATACATTTTCATTGACCTTGTAGCCAAAATGACCTAAAAGAAGTCCCACGAACAGCACGAATGTGACGCCGAGCGACACTCCTCCGATTTTCATTTTCCCAAGATACACTCCAAACGCTATGACAAATGAATAGAGCAAAATAGTGCTTGCAAGCCCCGTGTTGCCCGGTTGAAGTAATTGAACAATCCACTCCATAAATTGATGTTAACTATTATATTTAATTTCAGACCGCGAAATTACGCAATTTTTATGGTTATTTCATCACTTGATTGAGAATATCTTCGCAGGTGTTGACAATTAAGTCGGCATGGTAGGCTTTAAGTTCGGAAATTGACCTGAATCCCCATGTTACGCCCACTGAATCCACACAAGCTCTTCGGGCGGTTTCCATGTCCACTCCTGAATCGCCCACATACAGCACATCGGCTTTTGGGGTAGGGCACTTGGTGAGTATCTCAAACACTATCGAGGGGTCAGGTTTGGTTGGTATCCCTTCTTTCTGCCCTTCTACTGCCGCCCATTCCACCATAGGGAAATAATGCTTTACAAGCATCTCTACAGCGGCTTGATATTTATTGGATGCAACAGCGAGTTTCACGCCGGCGTCCCTCAATGATTCAAGCAGACTCACTATGCCGGGGTATGGCTTTGAGTGGTCAGTGCAATGCTGCTCGTAGTATTCGGTGAAGTAGTAGCGCATTTGTGACAGGTTTTCTTCTGTGTCATGACCGGAAGGGAGCGCTCGGGCAAGGAGCTTGCCGACTCCATTTCCCACCATCATGTTGTAGGAGTTGAGCGGATGGCTTGGAAATCCTATGCGGGCAAGCGCGTAGTTGGTCGCTTCGCCAAGATCCTCTATCGTGTTGAGTAGAGTTCCGTCAAGGTCAAATATTACTAATTTTTTCATTATATTGCAGTTATGTTTTTTACCGTTTAGAATGGATAGCCCACCGAGAAGTGCAGCGTGGTGTCGCGCGACCATCGAGGATGGATCAACGGGAACCGCTCTTGATTGTCAGCCGGGTTATATGCCTTGAATCCGAGGTCAAGACGTAGCAGGAAATATGTGAAATCAAGACGCAGTCCGGCGCCGTAGGCGGCAGCTATCTGCTTGTAGAATTTGTCGAATTCAAATAATCCTCCGGGCTGGTTCTCGTAGTTGCGGATAGTCCATATATTTCCGGCGTCAATGAACAGCGCGCCTTCAAGCACCCAGAATAATTTAGCTCTATATTCCAGACTGAGATCAAAACGGATGTCGCCGCACTGGTTGATGAAGCCTGTCACTGAATTTTTAGAGTTGTAGCTGCCCGGTCCTAAGGTTCTCACGCCCCAGCCGCGCACTCCGTTGGCGCCGCCCGCGTAAAATCTTTTCTCAAACGGTATCATCGATGAATTGCCGTAGGGTATGCCTATCCCCACGCCAGTGTGGAAGGCGAGCGAGTTGCGGTTGTCAAAATTGCGGGTATAGGTGTAGTCCAATTCACCTTTTACATATTGAGCGAACTGGATGCCGAATATTTTATAGACTCCGTCATCTTTCTTGTTGTGGAGCATTGACGAGAATCCGTAAAGGAGGTTTCCTGCGGTCTCTATGTTGGCTCGCAAGGTAAACACCGAGGGCTGGAGCTGGTTGCGTTTAAGTGTGGATACGCTGCGCTTGTTGGTGCGGTAATAGTTGTATCCGAGCCTCATGATGAAGTGGTCTTCGTAGCTGTAACGCAGCAATGGATTGTCGGGGGCTATCTGGTTGATGAAATCATAGGTGCTCTTGGGCAGATACACATAGTTGATGTCAATGAGATCGAGGCGATAGCGTTTTGTGTTGCTGCGGTTGTTCCACTTGTATTTCCATCCGGCTCCGGCAATGATGCGGGTGTATTCAGGGCGTTCCTGATAGTTGAACGATACGGCAAATTCCGTGGAAGCCTTCATGCGTCGTTTGAAGCTTGATTTCAGGAACGGCGCTTCAAAGTGCGGGAATGTGATGCCTACCTCTCCGGAATATTCCATGTAGCGGTTGTTGATCAATCCGTTGAAATTTCCCGAAAGGCTTTCATAGCTTGTTCTGAACTTGGCTGTGAGGAGCTCCGATCCTTTTGCGAGGTCGCGGTGCTGATATGTGACTCCCACTCCGAATCCGAGGTCGCCTTCGGAATTGGTGCCTTCGAGCTCAAGCGACACGCCCTGCATCTTCCCGCGGGTGAGGAGGATATATGCGTCAAGAAACATTTCGCCGTTGGCTCCTTCCGCTTGTTTAAGGTCGATATTGACATACCTTAATATGCCAAGACGGCCCAGAGCCTCGTAGGTGCGGCTCACATCGGTTGCCCTGTAGATGGCGCCCCGTTGCAAATGGCAGGAATTGTAGAGCACCGAAGGGCGTAGATAATGCTCGTGTCCATATATTATCTTTATGTCGCGATACGAAACGGTGTCGGATTTTTCCGCAATCTCCTGCATGGTCTCTCCGGGTTCGTAGTCAGTGACAAATACTATGTTTCTGAAGCGGTAGGTTTTGTGGGTAAGGGTGGGAATGGTGTCGTTGAGCGCGCGCATCGGAGGCCGCAGGCTCATGGTCACGTTCACGTCTTTTGCGTTGGCGGCAGTGTCAACGGCAAATGTGATGTAATCCTTGTTGAATGTATAGTAACCGTTATCCCTCAGCAACTCGGTGATTCTCACGCGTTCCTCGTCGAGCGCTGTGCGGTCAAGCAGGTCGCCCGGCTTTGTGAGGAGGGTGCTGTTGCGGTTTGCCATAATCAGGCTGTTGATGGCGCTGTCAGGGATATTGTAGTCAAGAGTCGCTATGAAATGCGGCTTACGGGCGATGATATTATATATCACGTCAATCTTCTTATTGCTTCTCACAAGGGTGTCGATTGTGACTTCGCTATCCATATAACCCTTGTTGACGAGTGCCTGATGGAGCTGGAATGCAGATGCGAGGGAGAGCTGCGGGTCGTAGATGACAGGCGGCTGCCCGAGCTTTCGCGCCCATCGGTTAAACCACTTGGTTGTATCTTTTCCCGACATATTGTAGGTTGCCAACTGCAATTTCAGGAAGCCGAGCACTTCATGGTTGGGGGTTTGACGCAGATAATTCCGAAGCTCTGATTTCGAGAGCTCGGAATTATCTGATATTTTAATGTCAACCTCTTCCAGAAGGTATTGCCCTTCAGGCACGTGCTTGGTGGAGCTGCACCCCGCGAGGAGTGAGCCGGCAAGCACCGGGATTGATCCCAGTATTAATTTTAGCTTTTGCCAAGCCATGAGGGCTATGCGTTCATCGAATGGAGCAGTTCGTCGTTGTCACGGGTTTTCTCCATTTGGTCGCGCATGAACTCCATTGCTTCGATTGAATTTCGGTCGCTGAGATAGCGTCGCAGAATCCACATGCGCTGCAATGTGTCAGACGGCAGAAGAAGGTCGTCACGGCGAGTGCTGGATGCCATGATGTCGACAGCCGGGAATATACGCTTGTTGGAGAGCTTTCTGTCGAGCTGGAGCTCCATGTTGCCGGTTCCCTTGAACTCTTCGAAGATCACTTCGTCCATCTTGGAGCTTGTTTCAGTAAGGGCTGTTGCGATGATGGTGAGCGATCCGCCGTTCTCGATGTTACGTGCCGCGCCGAAGAAGCGTTTGGGCTTCTGTAGGGCGTTGGCGTCCACACCACCCGACAATATCTTTCCGGAAGCGGGTGACACCGTGTTGTAAGCTCTTGCCAAACGTGTGATGGAGTCGAGCAATATGACCACGTCATGACCGCATTCAACCATGCGTTTAGCCTTTTCAAGAACGATGCTTGCTATTTTCACATGACGGTCGGCGGGTTCGTCGAATGTCGATGCGATAACCTCGGCATTAACGCTGCGGCTCATGTCGGTAACCTCTTCAGGACGTTCGTCAATGAGCAGGATTATAATATATGTGTCGGGGTGATTCTCGGCTATGGCATTGGCGATATCCTTCAGGAGTATTGTCTTTCCTGTTTTTGGAGGAGCCACGATGAGTCCGCGCTGTCCTTTTCCGATGGGTGAGAACATATCTACCACACGTGTGGACAGGTTGCAAGTGCGTCCGCCGGTGAGATTGAACTTCTCATTCGGGAAGAGGGGAGTGAGATGTTCGAAATGCACGCGGTCACGAATAAATTCGGGTGAGCGTCCGTTCACGAGCCTTACATCGCTCATGGGGAAATATTTTTCGCCTTCACGCGGCGGGCGTATTGTGCCCTCCACAACGTCGCCTGTCTTAAGACCGAATGTCTTAATCTGAGATTGTGTCACATAGACATCATCGGGCGAGGACAGGTAGTTGTAGTCGCTTGAACGCAGGAATCCGAATCCGTCAGGCATTACCTCCAGCACGCCGGAAGCCTCGATGAGACCGTCGAAGTTGTATTGCGGCATCTGCGGAGCTTGTGGCTGCTGATTTTGCTGCTGCTGATTATTGTTGTTATTGTTGCGGTTCTTTTTGTTTTTCTTGCCTTGACCTTGTTGCTGTTGGGGCTGCTGATCTTGCCCCGGCTCTCTTATTATAATAGGAGCGTTGCTTTTGGCTGCGGCAGCCTCCTCTTTCTCTCGCTGCGAGCGTGGAACAAATTTCTTCTCGCTGCGGAAGAACAATCCGAATGTAGAGTCTTTCTGCTGGGATTGTCCCTTGGGCATATTCTCTTGTTGCGGTTGAGCGGCATCTTCCGGCTGTGCCATTGTCAGCTCGTTCTTAGTCTCTCGCTGCACATTTTCCGCTTCGGGCTTTTCGGCTGCTGATGCTTGAGCCTCCGGCTTTTCGGGAGCAGGTTCTGAAACTCGACGTGCCGGTTCGGCAGCCTCGGGTTGCGGTGCCGGTTGTCCGGCTGATGCAGCAACGGCGTCTTGCCCTGCGGGAGCGGAAGCCTCTTCAGCCGGTTTTGGTTGCTTGGCTGGGCGTCCACGCTTGCGCTTGGGCGATTCTTTCTCTGCCTCTTTCACCGTTGTGTCATTCTTGGCGTTGGCATTTTCTTCAGCCTCTTTTTTTGCAGAGGCGTCATCTTTATCCTCAGCTTTTGCTGTTTTCGCAGCCGGAGCCTGTTGTGGCTTGGCCTTTATTTCTTTTTCCTTTTCTTTGGGCTTGGCTTTCCGTTTTTTCTCTGCCGATGATGCCGCAGCGGCATTGATGGCTTGTTCATCAAGTATCTGATAAACCAGGTCCTGTTGAGAAAGACCATCTGTCTTGGACATACCCATTGATTCGGCGACGGATTTCAGTTGAGCCTCGTCCATCGCATTTAGAGCTTCAAGATTGTACATTAAGTGACTCTTAGAGGTTAAATATCTTTCTTACATCATGTACAAATTCATGTGTCTGACCTGATTGTGGCAGTTTAATGAATTTGAATAGACTTATTAAATTTTCTTGGGAAATGACGACCGTGAAGTGCATATTGAAAACTTACTGAAATGCGGTCGGCATTAGTTGTTGAAACTTATGCAAAGTTAATACGTTTCTTTTGAAAAAACAAAATATGAACCCGAAAGTTTTTACCATTAATAAAATAATTGGCACAATAATTGGCTGAACAAGGAGGTGTATGCCATGTAACGCCCCGGAGCCGCCGGAGCCGTGGCGGGAGGATATATCATTAAAATTACATTATCTATAATGATAATCGATTATGCATAAAGTGCATGGGAAAATGCTTTTCACATATTTTAGCAATTAAAGTGGCGAAATTGTTTTGCCATCATGGAATTTAATCGTAACTTTGCATCGAATAGAGACATTTGTTGCATTTTGTCATTGGACTGAATAATTATTTTACGCTTAACTCGGACAAAGACGAAGGCAGCAAATTCCGATAAACCCGCTGTGAAGCGGATATATTCGGTAAAGTGAAGTAAGTAACACTTTCTAAACACTTTAAATCGCTATAAGACAACTATCTTTAGAATCACAGAATTATGCCTTTTGGCTTTAGTCCGGCTCCACCTTGTTTGAAAGGAGGAGCGGGCACTTTTTTTTATAGCCCTGCTGCATTTATATAATGTGCCTATTTATGTGCGGTTTTGCCATGTGAGGGAGATGGCGTTGATTGATGGACGTCTTCGACGCCCGTTTCGTGTTGGTGCCTTTCTCCGCACCTCGGCTATCGCCTCGTGGCGGAGCTTAAATTATTTTGCCGTTGCACGGCATTGCATGGAGTTTTTTTGTCTGTATTCAGATGATGAATATTTCAGGTTTTTATTTTTCGATCTGACTATACTTTTATTTAGGGGCACTCTTTTATTTAGGGGCACTCTTTGAAGAGTGCATTTGGGTGGGTGCCATTCCGGGCACAGGTCGCCTGCGGCTCCCTGTACCCGGCTAATCGTAAGCATTGTCTTTCAGACGTTTAATACCGAATCTGCGTACCGGGATTGCTCGTGTAGGCATTGGCTTTCAGACGGTTAATGCGGGGTTTGCCGTAACGGTGCACCTGCGGCGCTTGCCGGTTCTGCAATACCCTCAGAATGCAAGCTTTGATATTCAGGGTGTTATGGTGGACACTCGAGCCGAGCGTCCCTGCAATTATGGATAAAATATATTTTGCAACGTCCCGGAATTTGCCGGACGGTGATAAACAAAAATAGGCTGCACATTTCGGTGCAGCCTATTTTTATGGGTAGGTGATGGTGTTTAGAACAAATATGCGGCGGTGATGGTCCAGCAGCGATCCTTGCCATCGATAGATTTGGCGCCGTCAACACCTGCTATTTTTGCAGCTTTGGAGATGCCGAATCCGTAGCTTGCGGCTACCTGGATGTGGTTGATCAAAGTTACGCCGAGGCCGAAATTCCAGTCAACATTTACGCTTTTAGCGTATTCAGGGTCATTGAGCAGGAAAGAGAAGCCGGGACCGGTGGTGAGGAACGGAGTGATGATTTTGCCAATCACAGGAAGGCCGAATTTATACTTCAAGTTGATGGGCACGGTGATGTAGTCACGATGATAGCCGCCTTTTGAGTTGTGACGCGCATACATTGCCGATGCATCGAAACCGATGCCGATAACGGGCACGGTGAATTCAGTCATAAGACCGCCGGTGAATCCGGTGCGGTTGCCTTCGTTGAAGTCGCTTTTGCTGAAGTGAAGCTCACTGACTGTTATACCTACTTTCGGACCGAAACGGAATTGAGCCGATGCGGGAATTGCCATTGCCACTACCATGATGGCTGCAAGAATGATTCCTTTGATTCTCATAAATTTATTGTTTGGTTATGTGTTGATGTTTTCTCAATAAAAATAACCGCAATGCCATGGCTGGCTTCGCGGTCATAATAGGGGAGTATCGTTATTAGTTGATCTTGTTGGCGAGTTCAGCACCCGGTTTGAACTTGATTACCTTGCGGGCGGGAATATTGATGGTCTCTTTAGTGCGGGGATTTATTCCTGTGCGTGCTCCTTTTTCTGCTACAGCAAAAGTGCCGAAACCGAGAAGCGCCACTTTGTCGTCCTTTTCAAGAGCTTCAGCGATAGAAGCGAGGCAAGCGTCAAGCGCATTTTTTGCATCTACTTTAGTCAGGTTTGCTTTTTCTGCAATAGCGTTGACCAATTCTGTTTTGTTCATGATAGTTTATATTAATGTTAAAAGTATAATATTATGACACAAATATAAATGTAAATTTTGATAAATCAGTGTTTTTACCTGAAAAAATGAGAAAAAAACTGAATAACCGTCCATAATCGGGCATTTTTCGTGAATTAACAAGATATTTTCCGTAATTTTGCGTTAGAAAGTAAATAAATCCTAATAGAAACATAAATGATAGGAAACGGTAGTTCATTTTTTCGTTCTATGCCTCCTGTTACGAAAAACTTGATTATTATCAACTTTATCGTGTGGGTGGCGATGATTCTTTTTTCAAGCAAGTTTGGAGATGCGATGATAAGATACGGGGGACTGCATTATATCGGCGCTTCCGATTTCAATATCGCGCAGATCATTCTCTATATGTTCATGCACTCCACGCAGGGAATAGCTCACTTGTTTTTCAATATGTTCACCCTGTTCATGTTTGGCATCACTCTTGAGCGTGTGCTCGGGAGCAAGCGGTTCCTGTTCTACTATCTGTCATGCGGAATTGGCGCGGCGTTGGTGCAGGAGGGCGTGTGGGCTATGATGATTGACTCGTTTGTCAACAAGAATGCCGAGATGTATCTTGCCGAAGTGGCTCATGCCAACAATATGAGCATGGCTGCTATCAATTCCTCTATATCTCCGCTTCAGCTTGCCCAGTTGCGCGATGCGGTTGAGAATTGGCTTGTCACTATCGGAGCGTCGGGCGCCATCTACGGAGTGTTGCTGGCGTTTGGAATGATATTTCCCAACCGTCCGTTGTATCTGATGTTTGTGCCTGTACCCATCAAAGCCAAATGGATGGTGATAGGCTACGGCTTGATCGAGCTTGGGCTCGGTATGGGCTCAGCCAACGACGGAGTGGCGCATTTCGCTCACTTGGGTGGAATGATATTCGGATTCTTTATATTGCTTTATTGGAAGCACAAGCACATTATAGGCAGGGATGGATTTTATTAAGGAGCTGCGTATAAAGTGGATCACGGGTTCGATGTTGATCAAACTCGTGTTTGTGAATGTGGCGATATTTTTGTTGCTGCATCTCCTGACATTTATACTTGGATTCACTTCGGTGAGGCCTGAGAGCGTGCTGGCTTTGGTGGAGCTTCCGTCGGATTTCAGCTCATTTTTGAGTGTGCCATGGACCATTGTGAGCTATATGTTTTCGCAATATGACCTTCTGCACATACTTTTCAATATGCTGTGGTTGTATTGGTTTGGCGAGATATTTCTGTTTGCCGACAGTTCCAAGAGAATGCTTGCCCTGTACTTGTATGGCGGCATAGGAGGGGGACTGCTGTTTATGACATGGTACTCATTGCTGGGCATGTATGGGTTGATCATAGGATCGTCTGCATCTGTTCTTGCTATTGTTGTGGCAACGGCAGTGAGACATCCTGAATTCAAGATGAACCTGCTGTTCTTAGGGGAGATATCCCTGAAGTGGGTTGCCATAGCGACAATTGCAATCGATTTTTTAAGCATAGGCGGCAGCAATGCCGGCGGACATATTGCCCACATCGGAGGGGCTGTGGTGGGACTTTGCTATGCCGTGGCTCAGAAATACGGCGTCGACATCACTCGTCCTTATTGTGTGGCAGTGGACCGCATGGTCAACCTCCGCAACAGGCTGTTTGATAAAAAATACAAGTTCTATGGAGCCAAGCCGTCGTTTCATTCCGCCAAGTCCAAGAATGACGAGGCTTGTCTTGATGAGATACTTGACAAGGTCAAGAAATCGGGCTACGGTTCCTTGACCAAGCAGGAGAAGGATAGATTGTTTGACGTTAGCAGGCGTATAAAGTGATGGGAGCAGCGGGTGCATTGAAAGGAATTTTTATGTTGGTCTGGTTGCCGGCAAACCTTTTTATTGCCGTGTGCACAGTTATTTCCGCATATAGCGGAGCAATCAATCCGGTTAAGTTTCCGCTTGGTCAGATCATCAACATGACGTTCCCGTTTTGGATTTCGGCATCATTCCTGTTGCTGCTGGTGAATGTTTTTGTTTCACGCCGACGGCTGTTGTGGTTGTCATTGGCTGTTATCGCCGTGTGCATCACTCCGTTGGTCAACAATTTCCCGCTTCACATTATCAAACCTTCCGTGACACGCGAAGAGAAAAAGACATCCTTCACGGTAATGACCTACAATGTGTTTAACTTCACCGACCATCAGGGAGAGTCGCCGTCATGGGGCAACCGCACTGTGAGCTATATCATATCCCAGGCATCGGACATCGTGTGTCTTCAAGAGGCATTCCCATTGTTAGGTGGACAATCTTTCTGCAACAAATCTCAGCAAGATTCCTTAAAATCGCTATATCCTTATTATATAGACACGCCCAACCGTGCCGGTGAGATGATTTTGTCACGCTTCCCCATAAAGATGCTTGAGGTTCCGGCATCGCCCGAATGGGAATCCGGGCAATATACCGCCTATGCCGCTGAAATTGAAGGAAGGGAGGTCACGATAGTGAATTGCCACTTGCAGTCGCTCGGGCTTACTCCCGACGACAAGGCTCTGTACCGTGAATTGACCGACAAGGAATCAAAGCCCACCCGCAATGAACTGAGTCAAGCAAAGCATAACATAATCCCGAAACTTCTTGACGCGTTTAAGATGAGGGCGCAGCAGGTCGACAGCATCGCAAAGTTTCTTGACAGCGCTACCGCCGATGTCATTCTGATGGGCGATTTTAATGATGTGCCGGGAAGCTACGCTTACCGCGCTATGACAAAATCAGGGCTTAAGGATGCCTACAATTCATGTGCTTTCGGACCGATGATCACCTACAATGACAACCGGTTTTATTTCAGGATCGATCACATATTCTATCGCGGAGCCATGAAAGCGGTGCGTGTGAAACGTGGCAATCTGAAAAGTTCCGACCATTATCCGCTGAAAGCCACTTTCGTGTGGGATTCCGATTCAAAATGAATATTATTAACCAATCATTAATTATATGAGAAAAAACAAATTACCGTTAACCCTTGCCGCCGCGTTGATATGCGGTTCGGCTCTTTACTCTTGTAAGATGTCGCAAGAACACAAAAATCCGTTTTTGGAGACTTACACAACTCCATTTGAGATTCCTCCGTTTGACCAGATTGAATACGAGGATTACTTGCCCGCGCTGAAAGCCGGTATTGAGGAGCAGAAAGCCAATGTGGAAGCTATCGTGAACAATCCTGAGACTCCCACATTTGAGAACACTATCCTTGCGCTTGAGGAGAGCAGTCCTATCCTTGACCGCACAGTGGCAGTGTTTGCCAATCTCGATGAGTCAAACTCAAGCCCCGAGATGCAGGAGATAGGCAGCGAGTTCTATTCATTGCTGTCAGTGCATAGCGATGAAGTGTCGATGAACCCGAAGCTGTTTGATCGCATAAAGTATCTTTATGACCATCGTGACAGCGTCGATTATACCACCGCTCAGCGTCTTCTTGTCGAGAAGAGCTATAAGGGCTTCGTGCGCAACGGCGCGTTGCTCGACGATGCCTCAAAGGAGGAATTGAAGAAGGTCAATTCCAACCTTTCCGACCTCTATCTGAAGTTTAACAAGAATCTTCTTTCAGCAACCAATGCGTTTGAGATTGTTGTCAGCGACTCAGCTCAATTAAGCGGTATTCCTTCTACTTGCGTGGCTCTTGCCGCAGAGACCGCAGCCAATAGCGGAAGAGAGGGACAGTGGGTGTTCACTCTTCATGCACCCAGCCGTCTGCCGGTATTGACCTATGCCGATGACCGCAATCTGCGCGAAACCATGTATAAGGGATATACTACCTTGGCTTCTTCCGGCGAGTATAACAATTATCCGGTGATTGCCGATATTCTTAAGGAGCGTGCGAAAAAAGCGTCTCTTCTCGGCTTTGAGAACTATGCCGCTTACATGACCGACGCTGTTATGGCTAAGAATGTGGCTAACGCAGAAAACCTCTTGATGCAAATCTGGAAGCCGGCAGTGAAAAGAGTTGGCGAGGAAGTTGCCGAAATGCAGGCTTTGAGCAATGCCGAAGGAAACACTTTCGACATAGCTCCATGGGACTATTATTATTTCAATGAAAAGGTGCGTAAGGCTAAATATGACATCAACCCTGATGAAGTGAGCCGCTATTTCCACGTGGACAGCGTGCGTAAAGGTATCTTCGAAATGGCTAATCGCCTGTATGGTGTCACATTCACTGAAATGCCCGACGCTCCGAAGTATGATCCTGAAGTGAACGTGTATGAGGTGAAGGATGCTGAAGGCAATCATGTGGCTGTGTTCATGACCGACTACTATAGCCGTCCCTCCAAGCGTCAAGGCGCTTGGATGAGCGAATTCAAGGGCTCAGGTGTGGTTGAGAATATCAATGCAGAGAAGGGTGGCGAGATAAAGATCGAACGCCCTGTGATCTTCAATGTGTGCAACTTCACTCATCCCACTGCCGACAGCCCTTGCTTGCTGTCAATTGACGAAGTTGAGACCATGTTCCATGAATTCGGACACGGACTTCACGGTATGCTCTCAAGAGCTAAATACAAGAGCCAGGCTGGAACTAATGTTGACCGCGATTTCGTTGAGCTTCCCTCTCAGATTCACGAGCACTGGGCTTTTGAGCCTGAGTTGCTGAAAACTTATGCCCGCAGCTCGGAAACCGGTGAGACTATTCCTGATGAGTTGATCGAGAAGCTTAACCGCGCGTCGAAGCATAATCAGGGATTCCGCACCACTGAACTTGCCGGAGCCGCTCTCCTTGACCTCGAATGGGGCAAGCTTATGGACACCGACAATGTGGATGTTGAAGGTTTTGAGAAAGCTGTGGCTGATAAACTCGGTATGCCTAAGGAATTGACCTATCGCTATCGCAGTCCTTATTTCAAGCACATTTTCGGAAGCGACGGATATGCTTCGGGCTATTACACTTACCTCTGGGCTGAAGTGCTCGATACCGACGGCTTCGAGTTGTTCAAGGAAAAGGGTATATTTGATCCCGAAACAGCAAAGTCATTCCGTGAGAATGTCCTTGAAATGGGTGGCAGCGAGGATCCGATGGAACTTTACGTTAAGTTCCGTGGCAAGCAGCCGTCGGCAGACGCTCTTTTGCGTAACCGCGGTCTGATTGACTAAGCCTCTTTCATCAGTAAGTTACAAGTGGGTTGCGTTGCTTGACGTGACCCACTTTTTTTGCGGGTGCCCGGTGTTTTAATTAACGTGAGTTGTCAGGCAGGATATTTTTGAGGAATTCTTAAAATTCAGGCGTCAAAAATCCTATGATATTTGAGTTTGAGATGATTACGAACTTATAAAATCATGATTTTTAGATGAAAATAGTCAAAAAAACATTAAATTCTAATGAAAAGGTTGATTTTTTTTGTAGATTTGCAATCAGTTTTTGGGAATAGGTGTTCCCAAACATATTATTAATATTTTTGTGTTTAGTTTAGGCGAATTATGGAGGAAATTACAAAAAAAAGAGGCGGTCGCCGTCCCGGTGCAGGCCGAAAAAAATCTACCGTGAAGCGCTATGGATTTAACGCTCCGGCAAGAGTTCACGCGGTACTCGAACAAGTGGACAGTATCACTGAATTTATTTGTGAGGCTGTCCTTAAACACGGTCAGGACAAAGGATTGTGTTAGTTCGTGTAGTTTAGTATTTAAGCTAAAAGAAGCTGCTCTCATCAAGGGAGCAGCTTTTTTGTTGGGCAATAATTGCGGTAATATGGATAAAAAAGTGTAAATTGCATGAAATTTAGAGTATGTCTCATAAACCATGATAAATGAAACTTGATGAAATAAAGCTCATAGAGCTGCCTAAAATAGAGGATGCCCGAGGCAACCTTTCATTTATTCAAGCTCCTGACACTTTGCCGTTTGAGCTTAAACGCACTTATTGGATATATGATGTCGCCGGTGGAAATTCACGCGAAGGTCATGCTTTCCGCAGTCAGGAAGAGGTGATAGTGGCGTTGTCAGGATCATTTGACGTTGTGCTCGATGATGGGGTGAACCGCCGCCGATACCATTTGTGTCGTTCTTATTACGGGTTATATGTGCCAAGAATGATATGGAGAGAGATGGACAACTTCTCAACCAATTCAGTCGCTTTGGTGCTCTCCTCAACGTGTTATGATGAAGCTGACTATATAACGGATTACGCTATATTTCAAAATGAAAAAATATCCATTTCTTGATTTGGGCATAGTCAACCGCCGTTATGCCGATGAACTGAAGCGTATTTGCTGCCGCATTATCGATGGGGGATACTATGTGGGAGGCAATGACGTGAAGCAGTTCGAGAGCGATCTGGCTGAATATACCGGATCGCGGCATTGCGTGGGTGTCGGAAATGGACTTGATGCCCTGAGATTGATTTTAAGAGCCTATAAAGAGCTTGGGGTGATGAAAGATCATGACGAGATAATAGTGCCGTCCAACACTTATATCGCCACCGTGCTTGCCATCACCGACAATAATCTCACCCCCGTGTTGGTGGAGCCGGATATTAAGACATATAATCTCGATGAATCCCTTATCGAGAGTCGCATAACTTCCAAGACAAAAGCTATACTGACCGTGCATTTGTATGGACTTCCGAGCTATTCTGAAACAATGAGGTGTATAGCCCGGGATCATGGATTGAAGATAATAGAAGACAATGCGCAAGGAATAGGAGGGAGTGTCGACGGCATACGCACCGGAAACATGGGAGATGCCGCAGCATTCAGCTTCTATCCCACTAAAAATCTTGGAGCTCTTGGCGATGCCGGAGCTGTGACCACCAATGATCCCGAACTTGCCGATGCGGTAAGAGCTCTTGGAAATTATGGCAGCTTGCGGCAGTATGACAATATTTATCAGGGATTGAACAGCCGTCTTGACCCGATTCAGGCAGCGATGCTATCTTATAAGTTGAAATTTATAGATGAAGAGAATGAGGCGCGGCGCTTATTGGCAAGCGTGTATAACCGTGAGATCACAAATCCTGAGGTGATATTGCCTTCGGAGGGGAAAGGCGCACAGCACACTTATCATCAATATGTGGTGAGAGTTGCCGACCGTCAGCGTTTCCGTGAGTATCTTGACGCCAATGGCGTGGGCACGGCTATTCATTATCCCACAGCGATTCATCACCAGAAATGTTATAGTTACATGAAAGGCTTGTCACTTCCCGTTGCGGAACGGATCGCGGCTGAGGTAGTGAGCTTGCCTATAAGTCCGGCGTGCACGTCGGTTGAAGATGCTGCGTCAATCGCAGATATTATAAACAAATTTAGCTAACGATAATAATGAAGCAAACCACATTAAATGACTGCCGGTTAATAGAGCTTGACACAATCGGTCATCAACGCAGGGGCAATCTCACGGTGTGTGAAAATGGATATAATATGCCGTTTGATGTGAAACGTGTGTATTATCTGTATGATGTTCCCGGAGGGGAGAGCCGAGGCGGGCACTCTCATAGGGAGCTGCATGAGATGATTGTTGCGGTAAGCGGCAGTTTCACTGTCACTCTTGATGATGGGAAAGAGAAGCGCTCATATATGCTCAACCGCTCCAATAAGGGTCTGCATATCGTTCCCGGAATATGGCGCACTCTTGATGACTTCTCATCGGGCGCGGTGTGTCTTGTGCTTGCCTCCGATAAATACATAGAGGCGGACTATATCCGCCTCTACGAAGATTTTTTAGAGTCTAAATCGGAAAATTAGAGCATCTTGAGTGCTGCTTCATAATCAGGTTCATGGGTGATTTCATCGACAAGTTCGCGATAAATCACCTTGTGATTCTCATCAATTATAATGACTGCACGTGCAAGCAGACCCTTCAATGGACCGTCGACCAATTCCACGCCATAGTTCTTTGCGAATTCCGGTGAGCGGAAAGCCGACGCTGGATATACATCTTTGATGCCCTCAAGAGTGCAGAAGCGTTTGGCTGCAAACGGGAGGTCCATCGACACGCACACTACCGCAACGTCGTTTTTCTTTGATGCCTCCTGGTTAAACTTGCGTACACCCATCGCGCACACCGGAGTGTCAAGGCTCGGAAAGATGTTCAACACAATTTTTTTGCCGGGAAAACTTTCAAGAGTCAGCTCCTTGAGGTCGGTGTCGACAAGTGAGAACTCGGGAGCGACAGAACCTACGGCAGGTACGGAGCCATAGGTGTGGCATTCATTTCCGCTGAAATATACAGTTTCCATAAGTATTTATTTATTATATTGTTGTTTTGCGGCAACTGCCGCTTTTTGTATAACGCTTGACGACATATCATTGTTGAATCCAATGATAACATCGGCTACAACTCCGTCATCGTTAGTGATTATGGTGACAGGATAAGCCGAAACCCCGCAGTCACGGGCAAGTGATTTGGCGCTCATAAGCAAATGTTCTCCGGGCATGATAGCCGGGATGATCTCCTCGATCTCATCTACGTTATTGCTTGTGAATGCCCATATTATGTCGGCGTTTACCGGCAGCATCTCGACAGCTTTACGTATCTCAGTGACAGTCTGCGAGGCAAAACCTGATTTTGGATCCAGCAACACGACAATTGTGAGAGTTCGGAATGGATCGCCGGAGCGGCGTGAATAGCGCTCTCCGGTAGTGGTGGGAAGCGAGAATCCCGGCAATCGTTGCCCCTGCATATTTTCAATGGCATAGTTGCTTTCGCGGAATTTCTCAAAGATGAGAGGATAGCGTTCCATCAATGCGGCATCAGATACCGGCGTGCAGTTTGTGCCGGTAGTGGTGCCGGTATATTCCGTTATTATGGTTTGCTCAACCAATGCTCCGGGATTGTTCTCGATTTCAGAATACAGAGGCATTCCGTTTTTCGGGTCAAATGCGTAAAGATACTCTTTGCACACCTCATCGTTGACTTTCATGACTCCTTCTATTGCAGAGCAGTGTATGCCGTTTACGATGGTGTCGGGGTGAAATGAGTAATCGTATTTATCCGGGTCAGAGGATATTTCTTCAAGCTGTTCGGCAAGGAATTGGGGCAAGAGTGAGCAAAATTGCACTCGTTTCTGTATGCCCGGAAGAGTGCCTTTGGGCGCTGAAGGGAAAAATGGGATTGAATCCCAGTCGTAATGATATTCCAGCAACCGCTCTCCATGGAAATCGTATAGATTCCCGTCATGATACGCCGAGAATCCGTGTTGCTCACCTGACGGAGTAGACATGGTCCAGTCTATCACATAGTTGCATGGTGCTAAAGTGTCAGCCGGTGATATCATTGATTCAAGCTTTATGTGGTAATCCACATCGGGCTGGAGAGACATCAGAATATGATAATTAACGTCGGCGGTATAGCACTGTGAGTTCTTTAGCTGCTCTATAATCTCACTAATCCCTTGGGCTTGCTGACTCAAGGGATAAGTAAGGGCAATTGCTAAGAACAGATTCAATTTCCCATTCATAAGTAAATAGTTGTTTTGATAATATAACGGCAGATGGGGCAAAAAAGTTTTGCCCCATCTGCCATAGTATATCAAATAATTTTATACGTTGAAACGGAAGTGCATGATGTCGCCGTCATTGACCACATACTCCTTGCCTTCTATGCTTAGTTTTCCGGCTTCCTTGACTCCGGTTTCACCGCCGAGAGTCACATAGTCGTCATATTTTATCACCTCAGCGCGGATGAATCCTTTTTCGAAATCAGTGTGGATTATTCCGGCGCATTGAGGAGCCTTGCTGCCTCTCATGAAGGTCCAGGCACGCACTTCATCAGGTCCTGCGGTAAAGTATGTCTGCAGGTCGAGCAGCGCGTAAGCCGAGCGGATCAGGCGGCTCACTCCCGACTCCTCAAGTCCTATCTCATTGAGGAATTCCTGTCGTTCTTCCCAAGTGTCAAGTTCAGCGATGTCGGCTTCTGTTTGTGCGGCGACGATAAGAAGTTGGGCGCCTTCGTCCTTGATAGCTTCGCGTACAGCTTCAACATACTTGTTGCCGTTCACTGCCGATGAGTCGTCGACGTTACACACATAGAGAACCGGTTTGGCGGTAAGCAGGAATAGATCACGTGCAAATTTGTTTTCATCGACACTTTCAAAAGAAACCGAGCGAGCCGGTTTGCCCTGGTCAAGGGCCTCCTTGAATTTGCAAAGCACCTCATACTGCATTTTTGCCGCCTTGTCGCCGCCTGTCTGGGCTTGTTTCTGGGTCTTGGCTATTCTTGCTTCGACCGTTTCAAGATCCTTTAGCTGCAATTCATAGTCAATGATCTCCTTGTCTCTTACGGGATCGACTGAGCCGTCGACATGAGTGATATTATCATTGTCAAAGCAACGCAACACATGGATGATAGCGTCAGTCTCGCGGATATTGGCAAGGAACTTGTTGCCGAGGCCTTCGCCTTTGCTTGCGCCCTTAACCAAACCTGCGATATCGACGATCTCCACAGTTGCCGGAACCACGCTCTTGGGCTGGCACATTTCGACGAGTTTGTTCAAGCGGTCATCAGGAACGGTGATTACTCCGACGTTAGGTTCTATAGTACAGAACGGAAAATTGGCTGACTGTGCCTTGGCATTGGACAGACAGTTAAAGAGGGTTGACTTGCCGACATTAGGCAAGCCTACTATTCCACATTGAAGTGCCATGATTCTGATCAGTATTTAAATTTGAACTGCAAAGATACGAATAAGCAAGGGCAAAGTCAAATTTATTTGAACTTTGCCCCTGCGGAATTATCTAAGGTATGGCCAAGAATGCGAATAAACCGAGTGCATATAAGAAATAAATTCGTATGCATTTACGTTAAAATGTGGCTAATATGCCGATATATCAGATTTTTGCGTAACTTTATGTCTGAAATCTAAAATAAAATACACACTATGAAAATATCAAGAGTTCCTATGACAGCGGCATTTGCCATATTATTATTGAGCGGTTGCTCTAATTCATATAGGAATGTCGTGTCGCACAGTAGCACCGGATACACGGAGCAAAAGCAGGAGGAAGGAAACTTTACTTCTGATGAAGAAGGCGCAGTGCAAGAACCGGCATGGACCTATTATGAACGGTTGTCATATCTATTTGGCGCAGACTCGACTCGCATAGGAATTGATGTTAATAATATGGATTTGCCCGATTGGTATTGCGATTGTTATTTTAATGATAAAGGAAGGCTATCAATAAATATAGTTGGAGATACCTTGAAGATGAGACCTATGCTCGAAGAGATGCTGCAAGGACCCGATTTCGATCTGGGGATTGGAATTTGTTCAAAGAAAGAGCAGTTGCGGATTGACAGTCTTCTTTTGGATGCCATTCAACGTAAATATATCGGTAAATATACCGGTAATGTCATGACAATGGGAAATGTGGATGGTTCCATTGAAGTATATTTGCAAGGTGATAATGACTCGATAATACAACAGTTCAAGGATGATGTCTTTGATCATCCTATATTGCGATTTAAAGTAGCGAAGGATGTCAGTATTGATGTTGAAAATGTTCCGATAGAGGTTGAGGAACGGTTATTTGAAGAGCATGAGACCTCGCCATATTTTCCAGGTGGAGAGATGGCGATGCTTTCATATATTTCCGATAACATGAAATACCCACAGGACGCTTATGACAAAAATATACAGGGTCGCGTTATTTTGAAATTCCTTGTAAGAAAAACGGGTGAAGTGGATTCTGTTAAAATTTTAAGAGGCAAAGACCCGTCTCTTGATGAGGAAGCGATAAGGTTGGTCTCCGGATTCCCTCAATTTAAGCCTGCCACATTTGACCTTGAGCCGGTGGATAGATGGATAGCATTTCCCCTGAAATTCAACAAGGCTGAATATGATGAAAGACACAGCAAACGGTATCCCGCTTACCATTTTGACAATGGTGATGACTATGTGATGGATGGTATGTACCGCATTGTTGATGAACAAGGGCTAATTGGATATGCCGATGAAAAGGGAAACACTGTCATTGCTCCACGTTTCAAGTGTGCGTTTCCGTTTGAGAATGGCAAAGCGAAAGTCGCCGACACAGGAACTAACATACAGGATGGTGAACATTGGCGTTGGGAGAGCAATGACTGGTATTATATCGATAAGACAGGCAGAAAAATAGACTGAACCCCTGCCACGCCCCAAAATCGAGTGGATGTCTTTGTCTGCTCTCTATTTAATTAAACTACATATTATTTTACAGCCATTGTTCTTGTCTGTTAGTATCATTTCAATCGTCATTTCAATCTTGCGATTTTTTACGTGCCGAATTTGTTTATAAATAAAAATCTCACTAACTTTACAGTGTTGATTCCCGGTAGCCCCTGATACGTCAAGCTATCGGGTTTAGTTTTTTATAGTCGTAAAGATAGTGTATTTTTCTGATATATCGGCTCTAATGGCGGCATAATCAGCATTGAATAATTGGCTTCCAAGTATTTTCAACCCATAAAATGATTGTGCCTACAGCTATGTGTGCAAGAGGGAATAATTCCAATTTCTAAACCTCTCGAATTCGAGGGGTTAAAAAACTTGACCTTTCGATTGAACGTACAAACGCTAAAGGCATAATCGCCAAGGCAGGACGCTATGGCATGCCTTTTTTGTTTGCAAGCCGGAGGGTAACAGTAAAAAGGCATCGACTGTTGAAAGCCGATGCCTTGTATAGTGAATGTGTTATTATTGTTTTAATCAGTTGACCTGGATTACAAGATAGTTGGACATGCTCCAGAATTTTTCGGGATTAATCACATTTATGACTTTCATTCCGTCCACATCCTGAATGTCATAACTGCCTTCCGGCATATTGGTTATGATTTTAGCCTTTTTGGAGTGGGTGGGGATTGAGGTGAGAGTACGCTTGTCGGCCTTGGTGAAGTAGCTCTGCTGGAAATCAGCTTGAAGCAGCTTGGTTTTACGCAAGAATCCAGTCTCGATGATCTTTGCTTCCTTAAGCTCTTTCTTTGTGCCGATTGCATAATAGCAGGTGTTGAGCTCGTTGACAGCAGTTGTGGTAGCTTCTTCGGCTTTAGTCTTTTCTTCAGTTACTGATGCGACTGTGGTGTTGAGCGAGTCCACTTTTGTGCCAAGGTCGGCAATCTGTATCTTAGCCACAGCAAGGTCATTGCGCAAGGTAGAGATGGTGGTCTCCTGATTTGCGATTTCAGCTTTAAGATTGTCGATGGTGCGCTGTAATGTAGCGTTGTAGCCCTGGGAGTTTTTGAGCTTTCCTTCAAGTTCGGCAAGGCGTTGACGACGTTCCTGAAGCGCTTGTTGGATGGCAAGCATATCATTCTTTATCTGGTCTTTGCGTGATTGAGATTCAGAAGTGAGATCAGATGTATTTGTGAGGATTTTTTCCAGATCCTTGATCTGATTCATTCCGTCGGTGATGTCATTAAGCAGAACCAGCAGGCTGTCTTGGTTGGCAAGAGCCACACGCAATGAATCATCGGTCATTAATTTAGCATCCTCCAATTGCTTTACTTTTCCGCCGTTACATGCTGTAAGGAATACCATCCCGATAGCAATAATTGAAACGATTTTTTTCATGTTCTTTGAAATTAGAATATGTTAATTTATTAGTTTATTCCTCGTCAGCATCTTTGTATTTGTTTTTGTGGCGACGAGGTGTGCTGTCGCCACGTTGCCCGCTTACGACTATAACAATTTCACCGCGTGGATTGTTTGTGGTGAAATGATTTATTAATTCGCCGAGGGTTCCTGCGACTGTCTCATTGTGCAGTTTCGATATTTCCCTTGACACTGAAGCCTCTCTATTTTCTCCACAGGCTTCCGCCAGTTGAGTCAATGTTTTCACGAGCCTCAATGGCGACTCATATAGGATAAATGTGCGATCGTCGTTGGCAAGTTCAGCCAAGCGGGTCATTCGTCCTTTCTTCTGCGGCAGGAAGCCCTCAAATACAAATCGGTCACATGGGAGTCCTGAATTGACCAGTGCGGGAATAAGTGCCGTAGGACCGGGTAAAGTTTCCACGGTTATGCCGTTTGCGCGACATTCGCGCACGAGATAAAATCCCGGATCAGATATGCCCGGTGTTCCGGCATCGCTCACAAGTGAAATGGTCATTCCGCTTTTGAGCTTGTCGATTACGGGAGCGGTTGCCGAGTGTTCGTTAAACTTGTGATGGCTCGCGGTGGGCACTGATATTTCAAAATGCCGCAGAAGTACGGAACTTGTGCGGGTATCTTCACAAAGGATAAGGTCGCTTGACCGTAATGTTTCGATTGCTCTCGGCGACATATCGCCGAGATTGCCGACCGGCGTTGGGACTATAAACAGCTTTCCGCTCATTTGCTTGAGAAATGGTGAGTTATTATTTCGATAAAGTCCTTGACCTCCTGACTTGACTTATCCCAATTCAAGTCATTGTAGAAATAATCAAGTGCTTCGTCAACCGACGACATGGCTTCAATGGTATTTATTGCCTCTGTCATTTCTGATTCGCTGTTGGAAAATAATTCGCGGCGAAAACGGAACTTGTCGTTCAGCGAAAATGCTTTGCGCAGATTCCTTGAATTTTCACGGGCGAGTTTTTCATCGAGGCGAATGGTTTCTGCCTGCGCGATTTTCACCTCAGGCTCGGTGTAGGGGACATATCCATTTTCCGGTTCGGTGAACGGCGGCTCTTCAAGTGGTTCCGATTCGGCGGCTTCAAGTTCCTCCTCCTTTATAATTGTCAGGATTTCATCGGGAGTGGGAGGGAGTTGAGTCTCCTCCGGCACGGGCAGCGGCTGCAAATCGTTGTTTCCTTCATCTTCTGTCTCGTCAGGATGCTCCATTTCGACAGGCATAGTTTCCTGAGCCTCTTCGGTGTCAGTGGGCTCTTCTTCAATTGCCTGATCAGTTACGGCATTGTCGCTTTCCGTAACTTCTTCAGCGGGAACTGATGCCGGCGTGTTGTCGCAAACTGTCGCGTTTTCTGTCGCAATACCTTCGCGCAATGATTCAATCTTGGCAGAGATCATATCCCACACTTGCTGCGGGGTGTCATCACCACGATGAAGCGCGAGGTAAAGCAATCCTTCAAGCTCATAATTGAGCGTAATCATTTCCTCGATATTCAGATTCATGAGAATATATACTGGTTTGTCAAGCCACAAAGTTACGCAATCATCGCAATAATGCAATGATTTCTTCGTTAAACTTTATAATCCGATAACCGATGAGACCATCATTATTACGTCATATATTCCTTTTCACGATATTATTGAGCTCTATTGCCGCATATTCTCAAGTGAGGATACATGGCAAAGTATATGACAGCAGCAATCAGCCGCTGGAATTCGTAACTGTTCGTATAGCCGGCACGGTGACCGGAACTACCACCGGGCTTAAAGGGGAATATTCCCTTGTGTGTGCCGAACAAGATACCTTAAAGATTATCTTCTCTTGTATTGGCTATAAGGAGGCTGAACGCATATTGATAGACGCAAAAGGGGAAGTGATTGTCAATCAGCAGTTGCAGAATAAGACCACTGAACTTGCCGAGGTGGAAGTGAGCGACTTCAAGAAGCAATTGGGAGGAATGCAGACTATCGGCGCAAGCTCCTATAAGTTTTCCCCTGATGTGTCGGGCGGAAGTGTCGAATCGCTGATCACTACTATGGCAGGAGTAAGTTCGTCCAATGAGATGTCGTCGCAATATTCGGTTCATGGAGGGTCATTTGATGAAAACAGCGTGTATATAAACGGCATTGAGCTTTATCGTCCGTTGCTCGTCACATCGGGCGAGCAGGAGGGATTGAGTGTGATCAATCCGGCAATGGTGGATAGGATTGAATTCTCCACAGGCGGATTCCCCGCTGAATACAGCGATAAAATGTCGTCGGTTCTCGATATAACTTATCGCCAGCCTGAGGCGTTTGAGGGTTCGGTTGGAATGAGTATGATGGGGGCTAATCTCTCGGTGGGGCAGAGCTCAAAACATTTTTCTCAACTTCATGGCTTGCGTTATAAAAGGAATAACTCAGTGTTAAGTTCGCTTGAGACTAAAGGCGAGTATGACCCGAATTTTTTCGACTATCAGACCAATCTTAACTACCGGCTCAATTCTAAATGGAAAGCCTCGTTCTTGGGAAATATAGCCATCAATAATTATAAATTCACACCTGTCAACCGCACTACGAATTTCGGAACGGCGGAAGATGCCAAGCAATTCACTGTCTATTTCGACGGAAAGGAAAAGGATAAGTTTGAGACCTATTTCGGAGCCATGGCTCTTCAATTCCGTCCAAACAAAGCCAATGACTTTACACTCCTTGCCTCAGGATATCTCACTAATGAGCTGGTTACCTATGATATTTCGGGGGAATACTGGCTCGACCAAGCCGGAACGACAGGAGAGGATGGTGTCGGCGGCGAGCTCGGAGTGGGGCGCTATCACGAGCATGCACGAAACCGCATAAAGGCTTCTGTATTCTCATTGGCGTTAAGAGGAAATTCGGGATTGAACTCCCACAACCTGTCTTACGGACTCACATATAAACGAGAAAATATTTATGAACGGTCAAGAGAATGGGAATTACGCGATTCTGCCGGATTCTCATTGCCCTCAGGCGGCGAGTCGCTTGAGATGATATATTTGCTCACGTCACGACAAGACTTGTCATCCAATCGTTTTAGCGCGTTTCTTCAGGACAGTTATCGGTTGAATTCCTCTAAGGGTTATTTTGCCGTGAACGGTGGTGTGAGGCTTTCCTATTGGGATTTTAATAAGGAATTCCTGTTCAGCCCGCGCATCAGCGTGTCATATATTCCTGCTAAGGCTGACCGATGGGTGTTCCGATTTGCTACAGGATTATATTATCAGTCGCCATTCTACAAGGAGTTCCGACGCCCTGTGGAAAATGGAACAGTGATTGAGCTTAACAATGAGATAAAATCGCAACGCAGTTGGCAATTTATACTCGGAGCCGACTATACATTCCGGATGCTCAACCGCCCGTTCAAGTTGTCAGGCGAAGCCTATTATAAAGCTCTTTCCAACCTCATTCCTTATGAGGTGGATAACCTTAAAATAGTATATGACGGCATCAACAGCTCATCGGGATTTGCCGCCGGGGTAGATTTCAAACTGTTTGGGCAATTTGTGCCCGGCAGCGATTCCTGGATCAGTTTCTCGCTGATGAAAACGCAGGAAACTCTCAATGGCGTCAAAGTCCCTCGTCCTAACGATCGCCGATATAGTTTTGCGATGTATTTCACCGATTATTTCCCTAAGTTCCCAAGGTTGAAATTGAATTTGCGTGGAGTGTTTTCCGATGGTCTTCCAACCACAGCCCCTCACAGCTCGCGAGATAAAGGATATTTCCGCACGCCGGCATATAAGCGCGTCGACATAGGGTTGTCCTATGCTCTTCTGCCGTCGCTCAAAGAGGGTGAAACACGGGGCGGAATATACCGATTCTTGAAATCTGTGTGGTTGGGAGTGGATTGCTTCAATCTGTTTGACATTTCCAATGTAAGCAGCTATTATTGGGTAACCGATGTGAACGATGTGCAGTATGCCGTCCCTAATTATCTTACCCGCCGTCAAATCAATGTCTCACTTACTATAGATTTTTAATCCAAATCCATAAAAATATTCCGCATAAAATTATTATTTCTGATTATCGGAATCTGATTGCTTGGTGCGATAATATTCTTTTGCTATAGATATGGCACGTTGTAGTTTTTCAGCCAATAATTTTTTATCTGGTAATTTTGTAAAATACTGTGCTACTTTAACAGGTGACTCATCGTCAAGCATTAGATATTCAATATGCTCTGTGTTTCCTTCAGAACATAAAATAAGTCCTATAGGCGATTCTTCGCCCTCTTTGCGATCATGGCGATTCAAATATCTGAGATATAGCAGCATTTGACCTTCATGAGCAGGCTTAAAACGTCCAAGTTTAAGATCGATAGCAACAAGTCTCCTTAAACCTCGGTGATAGAATAATAAATCGAGATGATAGTCTGTCCCGTCAACCGTAATCCGCTTCTGTCGGTCGACGAAAGCAAAATCAGATCCAAACTCTTTCAAGAAATTTTGAATTTGGCTTATTATAGCAGATTCTAAATCATTTTCACTGAAAACATCAGGCAATCCAAGCATATCAAGAAAATAGCTGCTCCTGAATACCAAATCCGGTTGCAATGAATTGTTTTCTCTAACTTTCCCTAATTCCGCTTTTATCACATCCTCAGGCTTTCTGCTAATTGCCGTGCGTTCGTACATCCGTCCATCAATTTTCTCGTCAAGGGTGCGTGTGGTCCATTTTTCTAAACGACACATTTCCATATAGAATTGTCGGGCAAGGCTGTCTTCAATAGCCATGAGAGAGCGCAAATGAGTCCAGCTTAATTGTGTACGTACTGCGTACAAAATTTCATCCTCGGAGAAAATGTACGCGGCGCGTACACAATGTTGAAGTTTTTGGAACCCCCAACCGTTTCCGTATTTCTCTATGAGTTTTTGTGAGAGGCGTTTCAATATTTCTTTTCCGTAATCAGCCCTCTTGTTGTATAACACATCCTCTTTAATACGTTTGCCGATATGCCAATTCATCAGTGATGCCTCTGAGTTCACATATACAGCCACACGATATCGGGTATGTTCTATAACAGAACAAATGTCATTATATAGAATTTCTTCAGAATTATTGTCAATTTCTGTTCTATTCATTTGCAAGCGTATTTTATGCAAAAATACAAATTTTCGCGTAAAATCGTTTGAATTGTTTGTATTTATTGCTAATTTAGCATATACATTTTTTAATATTGACATAATGATGAAAGCACGTGTGAAATTGAGTTTATTTTCGACCATTATGACCATAGTTGCTATGGCATTGTTGCTGTATGGATTGTATGCCACTTATGGAAATCCACATAAGTTTGCGTTGCTTGTCACTATTATAGCGGTTCTTCTTATAGTCTCATTATTTTATTGCCCAGTCTCTATTTCGGCACAAGAAGAGGGTGTATTGGTGCATAGCCCACTGAAGAGGCATTCAATACCGATGCGGTGCATCGTGAAAGTGGAGCGTTTCATTCCTACGATGGGTAGCATACGCATTTTCGGTTCCGGTGGATTTATGGGCTATTGGGGTATCTTTAAAGAGGGCGATGTAGGACGATATGTTGCTTATTATGGCAAGTCGTCAGATTGTTTTATAATTCACCTCGACAACGGCGACAAATATGTGGTCGGATGCGAAAATCCTGATGAAATGGTTGATTATATATCTTCAAAGATAGCAAAATAACGGACTTATGTTTTAAAACACTCCTCTACGTGTTGCGTATTAGAAAAAGAATCGTCAAATTTGCAAATTGATAGTTTGTCACTGCAAATTGACGATTTTTTTTATAATTGTTTTATAGCGTTTATATGAAGAAACTTTTCACTTTTTTCATGGCGATTGTTCTGGCATGGTGTTGCGCCACTGTCATGGCTCAGACTGTAACTACATCGCCAAAAACTATTTATCAGAATAGTTCTCCTATTGTAATCACATTCAATGCCGCCGGAACACCTTTGGCAGGGATGACAGCGACAAGTTCGGTGTATGCTCATACCGGTGTTATATTGAAGGGCGAGTCCGACTGGAAGTATGCTCCAAAGTGGGGCACTAATGATGCTAAATACAAGTTAAGCTATGTGAGCCCCAATGTGTGGACGCTGACCCTCTCAAACCTCACCGAATATTATGGATTGAAGAGCGGAGAGACTGTGAAAGAACTTGCATTTGTGTTCCGTAATTCAACAGGCACAAAACAAACCTCCAATATTCTTGTTCCCGTATATGCAGAAGGTGAGAACCCTGTGGAATATAAGGATCCGGTAGCGATGGATTATCCCGGTGGCATACCGCAGATGGGACCGGTGAGAACCTCCGGTGGGAAAACTATATTCTGCCTCGCCGCTCCCGATAAGAATAAAGTGAATCTCGTGGGTTCATGGCTCGACTATCGCCCCGAAGAGAACACCTACTATCAGGATTATGAAGGAGCGCGCTACTTTTGGTGGAGCGTGGATGGACTTGCCGAAAACACTGACTATCTGTATTATTTTGTCGTTGATGAGACATTGAGAGTCGGTGATCCATACGCCCGACTGGTGCTTGACCCCAATAATGACAAATATATCCCGAGCTCGGTATTCCCGAATATGCCTGCTTATCCCATCGACCATGTGAGTGAAACGATGATAGCGGTATATAATACATCGCTGGACAAATATGACTGGAAGGTTAAGAATTTCCGTGGCGTTGAGCCTGAACAGCTTGTCATATATGAGTTGCTGATAAGAGATTTCACCGGAACCGAAGGCGCCGCCAACGGAAATGGAACTGTTGAAGGTGTGATTGAAAAGCTGCCTTACCTCAAGTCGCTTGGCATTAATGCCATTGAACTGTTGCCGATCATGGAGTTTGACGGAAACCTCTCATGGGGATACAACCCTAACTTCTATTTCGCCCCTGACAAGGCTTACGGAACTCCCGACGCGTATCGCCGGTTGATCGATGCCGCGCATGGTGAGGGGATAGCCGTGATTCTTGACGTGGTATTCAATCAGACCGCCGGACTTCATCCGTGGTATCAGATGTATGCCGCCGCAAAAAATCCGTTCTACAATGCTTCGGCTCCTCATTCCTATAGCGTGCTTAATGACTGGAAGCAGGAGAATCCGCTCGTTCAGAAGCAATTCAAGGATGTGCTTAAATATTGGATGACGGCTTATAATGTCGACGGTTTCCGCTTCGACTTGGTGAAAGGTCTTGGCAATGATTCAAGCTACGGAGCGGTCTATAATGCCGCGACAAACACATGGTCGGGCGTGACCGAAGACAAGACCAATGCCTATAACGCGACACGTGTGGCAAGGATGAAGGAGCTTCACGCGGCGATGAAAGAGGTGAACCCCGATGCTTATTTCATCAATGAAAATCTTGCCGGAGCAATAGAGGAGAATGAGATGGCTGCCGACGGCGAATTGAACTGGGCTAACATCAACAATGCCTCATGCCAGTTTGCCATGGGCTGGGCAAAGGATTGCGACCTGAACCGTTTTTATGCTCCCGATGATTCCCGCACAATCGGATCTACCGTGTCCTACGCCGAGAGCCATGACGAGGAGAGAATGGCATTCAAGGTGAGCAAACATGGTGCTGAAGGAATTGCCGGGAACATTCCTATGACCATGTGCCGTCTTGGCTCAGTGGCTGCGATGATGCTTATGGCTCCCGGAGCTCACATGATATGGCAATTCCAGGAATTTGGAGCTGACCAAACCACAAAGAATGCCGATGGCAGCGGAAATGATACCGGAAACAAGAAAGTGGTGTGGTCATATCTTGACAACGAATACCGTGCCGCTCTAAAAGAGATTTATTCAAAGCTGAATGGCATTCGTGCCAATTCGCCGCGTCTTTTCTCCAACTCGTCAAGCGTGGTGATGAATTGCAAGACCACATCTTCGACATGGCTTCCGTCATTCAGCATAAAATTGGTCGACGGTGCTTCTGAACTGTATTGCGTGGTCAATCCCGCTGTCGCCGGAGATGCTTCTATCGAAGTGCCATTCTCCAAGAGCGCATCATCCTACAATCTCGTGCTGTCGAGCTATGGTGTCACACCGTCATTGACCGGCAGCAAAGTCACTCTTCCCGCAGGAGCATTCGCGATATTCGGCACTTTTGATGTCTCAGGGATTGACGACGTCATTACTGAGGGATCGGACGCGGTCGAAGTGCTCGGCGGCGAAGGCATGATCACTGTTTTGGGAGAATACAACACCATTGAAATCTACACCATTTCAGGTGTGCACATGAATCGTACGGAGGGGCTTCTGCCCGGTATATATGTGGCAGTTGTTGACGGAACGCCTGTGAAAGTGCAGGTGAAATAAACACTGCTGAAAACACACTTTTTCATCGGGCATGGGAATCCAATCTCATGCCCGTTTTTTTATGCCAGCCGGAAATCTACCGAAATTTTATCATTGGTGTCCGATAAAAATATTGGCAATCAGCGTATCTCTCAATTATACAATGGATTACCTGTGCTTTTCTGAACATGGACATATAGCCGAGAATCGGCGAAATAATTTAAGCACCGCCACGAGGCGTGAGCCGAGGTGCGGTGTAATGTGTACCAAATGAATGGACATCGAAGATGTCCACCAATCAACACCGTATAGCCTATATTCCTACAACAGACTCGCCCCGCCCGGGGCTCGTGGTGGGTATACCGCCCGTGCCCCGACTTCGCTCGCTCAGTCGGGGATAGTGACAGACCTGTGCCTGTCGGCACTTAGCTCGATCCATCCGGATTTATTACCCCAATTACTATCCAATTTTATCGGACAGCAATAAAATTTTATAGTCCATGTAACTACATCCAAGCGTCCCCAACTTGGGATTAAAAATGAAAAGCGTGGGAACCATACTATTTGCTCGTTCCACAGTTTGAGGCCTTCGCATTGCCCTTCGTAGTTGAACGAGCAAATGCAGAAGCCCACGCAAATATGCATAAACACATTGAGCACTATAATGAAATAGCGCTGTGAATTGGTGCATACCCATGAACATCTACAATTGCTCTATTCCTGACTACGAATAAGAAAGTTGCGAAGTTTCAAACTGTCAAGAACAAAGCGTCATTGTAAACGCCTTTTTTTATTTTATTTCCCGCCCATCTTTCCCCTCGGACTTCTGCTGGTTTAGCTCGTGCCTCTGCACTTGTAATCTTAGAGTCGGTGGACGAATCTTCGGCAAAAATAGCCAAATTATCAATACATAGCAAGTTTTTAATAAGAATTTCATGGCTTTAAAATTTTTAGATATGACATTGATATGACGGAATCCTCGGACCAGGCAATGACAGCGGCTTCGTGTTGGTGGCATGCGCGCTTAGCCAATTTCAAGCAGTCTTCCAGTTCAATTCCTGAAACTTAGCGAAGTGTAACTTCGGGCGACTCCATCTGCTTCCGCTGTCG
>CAJUTE010000025.1 GCA_910589555.1 uncultured Muribaculum sp. | reverse complement strand
TCTCCCGCAGATTGATACCGTTATGTTTGTTGGGGCAAAGATAGTGAGGGTTTGCGGTGGATTTACCCACTTTTTATCCCACCGGGTGAAATTTTTTTCAGCGGGCTCGTGGGATGGTGGGGCAAAAATGCGGTCTACAGGACCGATTTGGTATTGGCTGTTTTGTAGTTCCGATTGTAGGACGTCTTCGACGCCCGTTTCGTGGTGGTGTCTTTCTCCGCGCCTCGGCTTCGCCTCGTGGCGGAGCTTAAATTATTTTGCCGTTGCACGGCATTTATATAGCTCTTCCGGGGGCGTTTTGCATTCTACAGAGCAAGATGAATCTTTCAGATTCGATTATTTTTCGCATCTTTCCGGGGGTCTACGCCTACGGCTCCGGCCCCCGGCTACATATAGATTGACCTTTCAGGTTTTTATTTTTCGATCTCGCTATGACGTTTTTTCAGGAGCACTCTTTACAGAGTGCATTTTTTTGCGGGTGTTTTTCCGGGCACAGCTCGCCTGCGGCTCTCTGTACCGCGGTTATCCATAAGCATTGTCTTACAGGCATTTATGGTGTTCTATCCACTTAATATCGTGGGGTCGGGAGTATTGCCGGGGGAAGGGCATTGGGGGTTATTCGGTGAAGGGGTCGAAGGAGTCGATTTCGAATTCCATGCCGTTGGAGATGAACTGGAGCAGGGCGTGAAGGATGCTGAATGCGGCACTAACGGAGAGCCTTTGCTTGAAATCTTCAACTACTATGGGGCGGTCGTCAATCAAGAAGTTGGCAAGCTCGCGGAATTCGGCATAGTGGGCAGAGCGCACCAATGCCAGTGCCATGATGAACATGGGGAACAATGGCTCTTCGGTGTCTTTGTAGGTGTTGCGTATGCCATATTCGGGATCGGCAAACAGCTCGGCAAGCTTATTGTAATCCTTTATGCGGTAAAGACTTTCGAAAAGCATATCCCATGTGGCACGCTCCAATGGAGCACCGATGAATGAGAGGATAATCTCAGCACAAGCGGCGTAACAGCCGTTGCGGAACTGACGTTCAGCCCACTCCATCTTGTCGGGGACAATGAGCTTGCCCGACACGAAATAGTCATTGATTATGCTCGCAATGACAGGACGATTGTTGAGCAGGAACAGCTTCTCGGCAATGTCTATAGCCACGGCGTTGTTCTTGCACTGTTCAAGACGCTGCATCATCATGTCGATGACCTTGGAATACTCGCCTCGGTCGATCATTATGGCAAACAGGATGTTCAGTGCCTCGGTATTTTCAGGCTCCTTTTCAAGCACGGAATACAGCTGCGATATATCCTTGTCGGATGGGGTTCCGCAATAATATTTCAACCTCACACGCTGCACTTGATATTCAGTCTTTTCCGGCTCTATGGCGAGCGCATAGTCCACAGCGTTCAAGGCGTTGTCAAGATTTCGGTTCAATGCTTGCGTATCGGCAAGACGTGACCACACTACGGCATTGAACGGCTGTATCTCGGTGAGTTTCTCCAGAAGTTCTATGGTGCGTTCATAATCACCCTGATTGTAGAACAGCTCGGCAAGTTCAAGCAAGAAAGTGTCAGGATATGAGCATATTGAAAGTATTTTCTCATGATTTTCATAAGCCCAATCCTGCAAATTATAGTCGGCACACAGGTCTATCAATCTCAAGACATCGTCATCCTCCAATGAGCGACGGCGCCGAATGGCATTTTCCAATCCTTCCTTGATTTTGTCGGCATCAGCTTCAAATGACAGATCCAGCAGGTTCCAGACAAATGAGTCCTCCTTGTGCTGATGAGCCAAAGCTCTCGCACCGTCAGCCTCATCGAGTATTTCTTTGAGGAAAAAAGCGCTTCTCGCCCCGAAATCAGGGCTTTCAGGAAACGCCCTCGCGGCAAGACGCAGAATCTCAAACTGCACGAAAAGATCATTTTCATCGCCTGCGAAGTCGTAGATATTGAGAAGATCCACTTCATCGTAGAACTTCTCAATATCCCCTTCGAGCAATGCTTTTTTGAAATTTATGTACAGTTTTTTTACTTCATCCATTTCCGCATCCATCGGCAAATACTATTTCTTTTGTATTTTTTCCCAAGTATCCTTCAATTGCATAGTACGGTTGAAAATCAGATTTCCATCCTTACTGTCAGAGTCAAGAGTGAAATAGCCTATGCGCTGGAACTGGAAGTGCGCGTCCACAGCGGCAGTCTCAGCAAGGAACGGCTCCACCTTGATGCCTTCAACCACTTTCAGAGAATCAGGGTTGAGCATATCACGGAAATCGCGGTCCTTCTCTTCGGCAGGATTTTCAACCGAGAACAGACGGTCGTAAAGACGCGCTGTAGCATCCTTGGCGTGAGCCGCCGACACCCAATGTAGTGTGCCCTTGACTTTACGCATACTTCCGGGCATACCGCTCAATGTGTCGGGATCATAAGTACAGTGGATCTCCACGATATTTCCATCCTCGTCCTTCTTGACATCCTCACACTTGATGATGTAGGCGCCTTTCAGTCGTACCTCACCGCCGGGAGCAAGACGGAAGAATTTCTTGGGAGGATTTTCCATGAAGTCATCACGTTCAATGTATATTTCGCGCGAGAACGGCATTTTGTGAGTACCTGCTTCCGGATCTTCAGGATTGTTTTCCATCTCCACAATCTCTTCCTTACCCTCAGGATAATTGGTGATCACAACCTTTACAGGGTTCATCACCGCCATCACACGGGTCGATATTTTGTTCAAATCCTCGCGCACGGCATATTCGAGCAATGAAATGCTGTTGAGCGCCTCCACCTTGGTGTAGCCGATCATATCGACGAAATTGCGGATAGACTTCGGAGTGAATCCACGGCGACGCATACCCGAGATGGTGGGCATACGCGGGTCATCCCATCCTGCGACAAGCCCCTCCTTCACCAGCTGAAGAAGCTTGCGCTTGCTCATGACGGTGTAAGTGAGGTTCAAGCGATTGAATTCAATCTGACGCGGGCAGTAAGACTCATCGGCAAGTTCCTTCACGAAATACTCATACAACGGACGGTGAGGCACGAACTCAAGCGTGCATATAGAGTGGGTGACACCCTCGAAGTAATCGCTCTGCCCGTGGGCGAAGTCATACATGGGATATACTTTCCAAGTGGTGCCGGTGCGATGATGAGGATATTTTATGATTCGATACATTATGGGATCGCGGAAATGCATATTGGGCGATGCCATGTCGATCTTGGCACGCAACACATAGGTGCCTTCATCAAATTCACCAGCATTCATTCTCATGAAGAGATCAAGATTCTCCTCCACCGGACGGTCGCGATAAGGGCTGTTTACGCCGGGCTGAGTGGGAGTTCCCTTCTGTTCGGCGATCTGCTCGGAAGTCTGATGGTCAACGTAAGCCTTTCCCTCTTTGATCAGCCTTACGGCAAGATCAAAAAGCTGCGGAAAATAGTCGCTTGCATAATATTCCCTGTCGCCCCAGTCAAAACCGAGCCAATGAATATCCTCGCGAATTGAGTCGACATACTCCACATCCTCTTTAGAAGGATTAGTGTCATCAAAACGCAAATTACAAGTTCCTCCGAATTTTTCAGCAATTCCGAAATCCATGCATATAGCCTTGGCATGTCCAATGTGGAGGTAGCCATTCGGTTCGGGCGGGAAACGCGTGTTAAGTCTTCCCCCGTTTTTACCGGCTGCCAAATCATCGCTTACTATTTGCTCAACGAAATTCAATCCGCTTTTTTCTTCTTCGGTATTTTCCGCCATAGGTTAATCTGTTTTGAATTATTTTTATTACAAATTTAGTTATTATCTTTGTAACTGAATAACATTCCGCCAAAAAAACACAACATCGACGGAATCTCACCTATTATTTACCCGGGGCATATGAATTTCAGCAAACTTGCGCCAAAACATATAACACAACGCGTGCGGCAACGGCTGCTTCGCTGGGAAAGAAAGATAAAGCACTATAATATCCTGATACGCAATGTCAACTATGGGCTATCGGGCATTGTGTTTATCGCGTCAGTCCTGTGCCTGATCATGCTCATAGTCTACACCGGATATGAGCATGACCGCATAAGCGTGAAAAATATGTATCATTACTTCCACTTGATACAGGGTGTATTTATCGTCAATGTGTTCTTCAACCTGATTTTCAATCTGCGGAAGACACTGAGAGAGACTCGCCCCATAAAGTGCATAGTTGACGTGGCAATAATCACCACGCTTTTCCCTATACTCTACCCTCTTCCGGAAAATCCATGGAGCCCGTGGCTTGCCGAAATCGTGTACAGCAACAAATTTCTGCTGATAACACTGTGTGCATACTCGATAGTGGCTGTCAGCTACGGGATAATGCACATAATGGGGAAGCGCACCAATCCGTCGCTCATTCTGTCATGCAGCTTCCTTTTCTGCATTTTCGCGGGATCATTTCTCCTGATGATGCCCAAATGCACCTACACTCACATCGATTACATTGACGCGCTGTTTGTGTCAACAAGCGCCGTGTGCATAACCGGATTGACCACCATCGACATACCGTCGACATTCACTCCGCTCGGTCTTGCCATACTCGCCATGCTCATCCAGATAGGAGGACTTGGCGTGATGACCTTCACGAGCTTCTTCGCACTGTTTTTCAGCGGCAACGCCTCGGTCTACAGCCAGTTGATGGTAAAGGACATGATCTACACCAAGTCTATCAACTCGCTGCTGCCCACGCTGCTCTACATATTCCTGTTCACTATCGTGATCGAAGCGATAGGAGCCGTGTTTATATGGATGTCGATCCATGATGTTCTCGCCATGTCGGTTCATGACCAGATAATATTCTCGGCATTCCATTCGATGTCGGCATTCTGCAACGCCGGCTTCTCCAATCTTCCCGGAGGCATGGCAAATCCCGCCCTTATGAATTCCAACCAGATGATTTACATCATAATAAGCATCATCGTGTTTGCCGGATCAATCGGATTCCCTATACTTGTAAATTTCAGAGATGTGTTTTTCGAATATGTGAAACGCGGATGGAACTGGCTGCGCGGCAGACAAAACGGCGTAAAAACCGTGCACATCTACAACCTCAACACCAAGATAGCGCTATATACCACGAGCATAATCCTGTTCATCAGCATAGTGGTGTTTTTCGCTCTTGAGCAGAACAACTCGCTTGCCGGACTGAGCACATACGACAAGGTGGCGCAATCTATATTCAATTCCACCACCCCCCGCAGTTCAGGGTTTGTGTCGGTCAATCCTGCCGGATTTCTCAACGTGACCTTGATTTTCGTGCTTTTTCTCATGTGGGTGGGCGGCGCCTCCCAGTCGACAGCCGGAGGCATAAAAGTCAACACCCTTGCCGCAGTTCTCATAAATCTCAAGGCAATAGTCCTGGGCAGAGAGAGGGTGACCGCGTTCAACCGCACAATCGCTATCGGCTCAATCAGAAGAGCAAATGCCGTGGTGACAATCTCCCTGATGTCGTTTCTTGCATTTGCCATGATTCTAATGCTTCTGGAGCCAAAACTTCCGGCTAAAAGCTTGCTTTTCGAAACCATGTCGGCACTGTTCACAGTAGGCTCCTCGCTCGGCATCACACCCTTGCTTTCTCCGTTGTCAAAGATATTGCTCACCGTAGCCATGTTTTTGGGAAGAGTAGGCATAATATCATTGCTGATAGGAGTAACAGGAAATAAAAACGGCTCGCCGGTAAAATATCCTACCGACAATTTAATCATAAACTAATTTCAATCAACGCCATGAGATATTTAATAATAGGACTTGGAATATACGGTTCAAATCTTGCCACCGACCTCACCGCCATGGGGCATGAGGTGATAGGCGCCGACATGAACGCCACCGTTGTGGAATCGCTAAAGGAACGCATCTCAACGGCTTATATAATTGATGCCACTGATGAAGCCGCTCTGTCGGTGCTTCCGCTTAAGACGGTGGATCTCGTGATAGTCGCCATAGGGGAAAACTTCGGAGCAAGCATAAAAAGCGTGGCACTGCTGCGCAAATTGGGTGTGACACGCATATATGCCCGCGCCGTCGACGAGATACACGAGACCATACTTGAAGGCTTCAAGGTGGACCGCATTCTCACTCCCGAGCAAAGAGCCGCACGCGAACTCACACGCGAGCTTGAGCTGAACAGCCATGTCGACTCCATGCGCATAGACCATGACGTGTATGTGATACGCTTCAAGGTTCCCGACTATTACATAGGCATCGAAATAGGCAATCTTGACTTTGAAAAGGATTTCCATATCAAACTGCTTTCGGTGTCGCGCCCCACCCCAAAGAAGAATTTTTTAGGTATTTCCACCGACACCCTGCAGATGCTTCAAAATCCGGCTCCTGACACAAAATTGCAGGAGGGCGACGTGCTCACCGTCATGGGTCCAAACGGCGGTCTCCGCGATCTCATGCGGCACATCAACTGAGAAATGCCGTCAAAAAAGCCGCCGGAGCATTAAAATGGAGAAGATAGCCGCAAGGATGCCCGCCGAAAGCACAAGCCAATAGCAGCAGCTCACCAACAATGCCGAGCCTGACGCGAGGGCGATTGCCGCAACAGCGAGCCAGCCCACCCGGGACGACAATGTTATGTGATATTTCTTAGCGCACACCGCAAGGACAACAATGGTGTAGGCAAGATACCACAGGAAGTAGGCATACCCGAGACCATCGATGCCAAACCGCGAATAAGCTACGAAGTTGAACACCAGATAGAACACGCAGCTCAACAACTCGGTGAACAGATATAGCTTCCCATCGCCACGAGCGAGTATCACGTATGCCATGCACCAGCTTATGCCTCGCAACACCGAGCCGGCAGCACCCCACGATATATAATCATATATGACCGCAAACTGTGAGGTGAAAAAGAGCTCGACAATCAGCTCCCTGAACGCGATAAAAAGTATCGCCGCAGGCATCATGGCTAATATGACAATGCCCGACTCATGATTAACAAAGACTCCGAGCCGCTTGCATGACCGCGACACGGTGGACAGTCTCGGGAAATATTCCATGGCAAGAGCCGTGAAAATAAGTCCGAGATAACGGTTGACCAACGTGAAGCCCGACTGATAATAACCGACTGCCTCCTCGCCACCCGACAGGTTGACATAGGACATGAATATGTAGGAGGAGAGCTGAGTGGCAAATGCTGAAACTGTCAGGAATGCGCCCAGCACAACAAGCGCGCGGCCCTTTTTAACGACTGCCGGGAGAGGAATATCCACCGGAGCTTCCGTTCTGTATCTCACAACAAGCACAGCTACAAGATTGGCAGCGGCAAATATGATAATCGACGGGACTATCGACTGCAAATGATAAAAATAATACAGCGGAATCGACAGGAGAGTTCCGGCGACCGTGCCCCATATCGACGCGGCGGCAAGCTTTTTCAATCGGCGTGTCCCTTGCAGCACCGCCGTCTCACCTCCGGTAAGAGAATATAGCAGCATCACCACCGAAAGCCACAGGAATGCCGACACATGGCTTTCATCGCCAAAGGTAAGCTCGCTCAACAACGGCGCGCCAAGCAACACCACCACCGAACCAAGCAATCCCAAGAACCAGGACCATCGCCTTACAACACCCACCATCACATCCACGGCATTGACATCATTGTCGCGCATCGCAATCTCTCTCACTGCCGAGCTGCGCAGATTGAGCTGCGTAGCCGACGCCAGCATATCCAACGCCGCATTATAAAGTCCGAACAGTCCCACTCCGGCAGGACCTATCCACAACGCCACAAGCTTGGACCGCACTATGGAACTCACGATTCCCAGCACCTGCAAGCCGCCGAAAAGCCCCATTGCCTTAAGGACCATAGCCGACAAGCCCGATTTACCGGAAGATACTTTTCCCGAACCCATGTGACCGCGCTGTTATTTCACCCAAGCCATGGGATTGAGCTTAACTCTTTCTTTGCGAAGTTCAAAATGCAGTATCGAGCGGTTACCATCATCAGGATCGGCATAGACCCTGCCTATAGTCTGCCCGAGTTTCACCTCCTCGCCGTTTTTCACAAGAATATCGCCGAGATTGGCATATACAGTGAGATAATTTCCGTGGCGTATCATGACGATAGTGTTAAATCCCGGCTGACGGAATATAGCCGACACCTTGCCGTTAAATATGGCTCGGGTGGTGCTGCCGGGCGACACCTCAATGTCAATGCCGCTGTTTTCAGTAGTGACATGGGGCAATTCAGGATGCTGCTGGCGACCGTAGGCACGCACTATTTTATATCGTCCGCTCACCGGGAATGGCAGCTTGCCCTTATTGCTTTCAAAGCTACCTGACAGTTTCTTCAATGCCGCGGTATTATCGACAGCCGCAGCGGCGGGCATCGATTTTGCCGCAGGCTTAGCTGAGGCAACAATAACCTCCTGTTTTTTCTTGTCAGATTGCTTTTTCTTATCAGCCTTAGGCTTTTTTTCCTTCTTATTCTTATCTTTTTTCTGCTTAGCATTCTCGGCAAGCAGCTTCTGTTCACGCTCCTGAGCCAGTTTCTCCTCAGCCAGTCGCTTTTCCTCGGCAATGCGGCGTTCCTCGGCGATACGTCGCTCTTCAGCCAGCCTGCGTTCCTCAGCCTTGCGGCGCTCCTCTTCCTGCCTGCGCTGCTCTTCAGCTATCAACCGGTCAAGCTCCTTGTCGAGCGCGCGAGCCTGCGCCTCTTTCTCCTTCAAGACTTCATTTATCGCCGAACCTTCAGTCTTCAATTCAGCAACAAGTTTCGACGTCTCCACCTGTTTTGATGCCAGGGCATCATGCTCACGTTTTAACTTGGCAAGAGATTCAGTCTTATTCTTCTGCAATTTCGACAAATCGGTTTTCTTATTCTCGAGTTCGGTTTTAACCCCTTGAATCTCATCGCTCTTCTTCTTTCTCCATGCCGAGAATTCCTGAAGGTATCGCATACGTCGATAAGCCTGCATAAAAGAATCGGAAGCGAAGATAAATGCCAATTCGGATGTGGAACCGGCTTGCGCCTCCTTGATCTTTTTTACTGAGACTGAGTAACTTTTTCTCATCGACTCCAGCTTCCCGTCAAGCTCAGTGATTGAATCGGACAATTCCGACATCCGATGGTCAAGAGCGAGTATCTGCCGGTTGAGTGTCGATATCGCGCCTTTATGCTCCTTTATTTCCGCATTAAGGGCGTTCAAGGCATTCAACGACCGGGATGTTTTCCGCTTATTCTCTTCAAGCTGAAGGGCGGCAACCCTGATCTGTTCCTCAGTCATTTTCTTTTCTTTCCTCACGTTTTCCATGTTTCTTGCCTTGCGAGGACGTGCCGCCCCACAATCCAGACACAGCAAAAAAAACGCAAAAAGAAATAAAACCTTCTTTACAAGCATCCTTGTCTATTTTGGAAGATGATTCAACAATTCCTGCGATCTTACACGTTTATAGCCCCGCGGCATCGAGAAGCTTGATGAAAATCCGGTGTTCCATTTGGCGCTCTCCCATCTCCAATTGATCGAAGCGACGACCGGACGTTTCAACGATACGGTCACACTCACCTCTTCAGGAAGATTGTTTTTATTCTCCGAATAACCTGAGTAGTCACACTGAATACTTCTGTCACTGTCGCCTCCCGCAAACCTTGCGACACGGTTATCGTCGTTCACAAAAAATCCATATTGGAATCTATCGGGCTGCTTGCGCGGCATCACCATAATTCCTCCATTCTCCTTTTCTATCAAGAAAGCGCTCTTATCGGCTTCAGTGAGCATGGCATTGCCCAAAAGAAACACACCGCCGGTAAGCAGATCCTGAACATTGGAAATATTCATGGGAATCTGCGCGGTCAAGTCGCCAAGGCTTTCAGCTATGCAAATCTTCGACACCTTGACATAGCCGAATACCGAGTCGGAATTCAGATAGAGCCTGCCCACTTCAAATCCAAGCATTCTCAAACTTATGTCCACGACATTTCCTCTCACCATCTTGGCGCGTCCTGAAATGTTGAAATTGATCGGGGAAGCGATGTCGATGTTCAACGGCACCTCCACATCAGTCCAAACAGGGTATTGCTTCACCACTTCCGAAAACGAAGCGTGAGAACTCCCGGCATCGGCAGGCGGTGCCGCCACTTTCTTTGACGAGCCGCATCCTCCCATGACAGCTCCAATTACTATAACCGAAAGAATATGTGATAACTTCATCGCTTGGTTGTGTTATTCGTAAAAATATGTTTTATGCTTCACTTTGCGCTTCAGCAGTTCATTGTCAGGCTCAAAATCCAACGCTTTCTCCCAATACTCGACAGCCTTCTTGGGATCTCCGTTCATGAAATATATGTCACCGGCATGATGACACAGCTCCTCGCTCAGTTCCTCGGTGTTGGCAATCGCCTTTTCAATATAAGCTTGCGCCTCCACATAATTTTTCTTCTTGAACATGATCCAGGCGTATGTGTCGAGCGAAGTCGCATCTTCAGGCTTCTCCCTGATAGTTCGCGCGCTCATGGTTTCCGCCCTGTCGAGATCGCGACCCTCAACCGCGAGATAATAGGCGCAGTTATTAAGGGCAAGAAGATTGTCGGGATCAATGGCTATAGCCTTGTCATAATATATGAATGCCGAGTCAGTCTCCTCTTTTGAATAAAACAGGTCACCTATAGCTGAATTTATCTGTGACTGCTGTTCAAAATCAGCGGGGTCAATCTTTTCAAGAGCCGTATTGAATGCCGACAAAGCTTCATCATAATTCTTCATCTGAGTATAATCGGCACCAAGAATATGATATATAGTGGCATTATCAGGGAAATAGCGTAACGCTTTCTCACCCACTTCCGCCGATTTTTCATAATCTCCATCCTGGATGTATAAGGTCATCAACGTCGCCCATCTGTCCTCATGGCTTGGATCAATATCTATGGCATAGCCCAACTGCTCTGCCGCCTGACGGTAATCCTGCACCGCCATAAGATAGGAACAATACAGCTCATGAATATCCACCTCATGAGGATGCTGGTCGATCAATGTGGCAAAAAGTTCTTGAATGCGAGGCTGCTGAGCCGGATTTTCATACAATGCCCTTATATAATTGGTCATCAGCTCAAGCTTGGTGTCAAGGTCAAGGCTCTCACGTGTAAGCGCCCGGAACACCTCTCGGTCATACCCCACACTGTCGCCGGTGTTTTTATAAAAATTAGCTTTCGCATAATAAGCAAGACCGGAGGTCGAGTCGATGTCACACGCCCGGTTGTAATAATACAGCGCTGAATCATTGGCAGAGAACATCGCATATATATCTCCCGCAAACACATTGTTCTCCACGCTGCGCGGCGACGCTTTCAGCAATGATTTTACCTCGTTAAGAATCGAGGCGGTGTCCTGAGTGGAGAAAAACGCCCTTATTTTACGTGTGGAGATAGGAATATTCTTTCCCTGCGACTTTTCAATACGGTCATATACCTCAATCGATTTCGCCACTTTTGCAGAATCGCGCGATGCCGCAAGCGCTTCGGCGAGCTTGAACGTCACTTCGGTCTTCGAAGGGTAAACCGAATCCAGAGTCTCCCACACCCGCAACGCCTCCTCGCTCTGACCTATACGGTCGTTTATGGAGCCATAGACGAAATTATTATAAAACTCAGTGGGATTCTCATTAAAATGCCTTTTCATGAGATTATACCCGTCATTAAAGGCTATGGAATCTTCATTGGATATCATGAAACCGTAATATCCCTTATAAAATGCCAGTTCAGAATTGGCGGGATCAAGTTCATGAGCCCTATTGATGAGATCGAAATATGCATCATCCGAATCACGTTCATGATGACGCAAGGCCTCCATAAATATATAGTCTGACTTCAGTTTGTCAGAGTTATCGGCAACCTTACCTTTGGGACTTGCGGCAAATAGCGAGCCCACAATAGTGACCGACGCTCCCCAAAACCATATACTGCGTAATCCGGAAATCATAAAATCCTTTTTATATGTAGACGTGAAAAATGCGTATGTATTATGTTCAAACCAGGCAACTTAATTAACTCCGGTATGTCCGAAAGCGCCATCTCCTCGCTTAGTTTCATCAAGTCGGTCAACCGGCTCCCACTCAGCGCGGGTGTATTCCTTTATGACCATCTGGCATATACGCTCGCCATTATTGATCACGAAAGGCTCGTTGGATAAGTTGATCACAATGATTCCTATCTCGCCGCGGTAATCGGCATCCACGGTTCCCGGAGTGTTCACAAGTGATATTCCATGCTTAAGCGCGAGTCCGGAACGAGGACGAATCTGGCATTCATAACCGTGAGGCAACTGAATATACAGCCCTGTAGGAATCAACGCTCTCTCTAAAGGCAGCAAAGTGACCGGTTCCTTCAGAAACGCCCTCACATCCATTCCTGCCGATGATGGAGTTTCGTAAGCAGGCAATTCATTGCCCGACTTGTTTATGATTTTAATCTTTATTCTGTCCATTTTTATATTAAATATTTCTTGTGTTGAAACGACAGCACGCCATTAAATCCATTTTAAAAGCTCTTGACAATAAAACGCCTGCCATTGCAAATTGGTTTACCTCAATCCATATCATCTCCGATAGAAGGCAACCTTATGGATAATCAGGCAAAAGGGCGATACGGACATATATCATGCCCGTACCCTATGTCCTGATGTTATCTTCGCCTCAGTCCTGATAAAGATAGCGTTTTATCGAGCGTTTAGGCGTCTTCTCAAACTCCTGATAATGGATGATGGCTTTTGTGATCTGCGAATATGCCGGCAACTCTTTGTTAAGCTCATTGATATTGTCGTCCATCACTTTTTCTATGTCACTGATCACACCCTCTTTTGTGGCAAGTTCAATGTCAGGATAGATCAGAGCCACGAGCTTGCCCGACTTTTCCACCACAATTGATTCGCTCACATAAGGAAGATTGTTCAGCCTCTGCTCAATCTCCTCAGGATAGATATTTTGTCCGGAGGGTCCGAGAATCATATTTTTATTACGTCCGCGTATGTAAATGAATCCGTCAGAATCCATAGTACATAAATCGCCGGTATTCATCCATCCATCCTTAAACACGCTGTCGGTGGCTTCGGGATTCTTGAAATACCCCTTCATGACATTCATGCCCTTCACCTGCAATTCGCCGGGAACATTTTCCGGGTCAGGCGAATTGATCTTACAACTCATGCGGTCAACACATTTTCCACAAGAACGTAACCTATGCTCGGATGATGACGCATAAGCGATGAGCGGCCCGCACTCGGTCATACCGTAACCGGTGGTGATCGGAAATCCTATCCTCATCAGGAATTCCTCTACCTCCTGGTTCAATCCGGCGCCTCCCACTATAATCTCCTTCACATTGCCGCCGAATGCCTCAATCAATCCATTGTTGATCTTAGCCAGAATGCGGTCATCGATTATCGGCAAGCGCAGAAGCACCTTCATAGCCGGAGTCTCAAGCTTGGGGAAAATCTTGGTTTTCACTATTTTCTCGATAATCAACGGCACAGTGATAATCAGCTTGGGTTTAACAGTGGCAAAGGCTTCCAGAATGACGCGTGGCGACGGCACACGCGTGAGGAAGAACAGATGGCATCCCTGCACAAGCGGATAAAGCATCTCGATAACCAATCCGTACATGTGAGCCAACGGAAGCATACACACAATCGAGTCGCCCGGTTCAAGGAATTTGATCCAGTCTATGCAGAAACGTATATTGCTCCATATAGAGCTGTAGCGCAGCATCACACCCTTGGAGAAACCGGTCGAACCTGAAGTATAATTGATGAGCATCACATCTTCCGGGTCGGGATTATGATAGACCACATCCTCGGGAGTGAAACGCTCGGGATATTTCTTTCCAAACATCTCATTAAGATGCTCGCGCGCATTTGTAAGCTCTTTATCACGCGACATTAGCAACGAAAAATCGCCTATTTTCACTGCTCCATGAAGATTGGGCATCGATTCAGGATCGAGATTTTCCCATATAGCATCCTCTATGAACAGGAGTTTAGCCTCACTGTGAGCCACCAGATGATGGATATTGTCAGCCTTAAATTCGTGAAGGATGGGCACAGTGACCGCTCCATAAGTGACCGAAGCCACAAAAGCCACAACCCACTGCGAAGAATTTTTACCGCATATCGCAATCTTGTCACCTCTTTTTATTTTCGCATTTTCAAAGAGGATGTGAAGTTTCGCCACTTTTCTGGCTATATCACGATACTGGAACGACACACCGTTGAAGTCAGTCAGCGCCTGACGCTCCCAATTGCTCTTGATTGAGTCTTCAATATAATTTATTATAGTCTGAGACATCTATTTTAATTTATCATGTTACATTATTCCACGTTCTCTTAGACGCTTCTGCCATGCCCACGCCGATCTCATGGTATCCTCTATAGGCGTCATGGCTTTCCATCCCAAAACATTATTGGCATAAGAAGGATCAGCCCACACCTGCTCGATGTCTCCCGCACGACGCGGAGCGATGCGATAAGGAACCTTGACTCCGGTGGCTTTTTCAAAAGCATTTATAAGCTCCATTACAGAAAGTCCGGTGCCGGTGCCGAGATTGAAAATCTCGATCTTCTCTTGCGATTTATCCTCAAGCATACGGTCGATGGCTATGACATGGGCACGTGCAAGATCCACCACATCGATGAAATCACGGATGCAGTAGCCGTCGCGAGTATTATAATCATTGCCAAACACGCTCAGCTCCTTGCGTATTCCCATAGCAGTTTGAGTCAGGTAAGGAATGAGATTCTGCGGCACGCCGTTAGGCAACTCCCCTATTTCAGCCGATGGATGAGCGCCCACCGGATTGAAGTATCGCAAAATCACGCTCTTGAAAGGAGCGCCGGCATTAATCACATCAGTGATGATCTCTTCCGATATCTGCTTGGTGTTTCCGTAGGGCGAAGTCGCTTTCTTTATAGGCGACTGCTCTGTCACAGGATTCTCATCGGGCTCGCCATAGACTGTGCATGACGAGGAGAACACAATGCCTTTCACTCCATGCTCGCCCATAAGCTCCAGAAGGTTCATCAATGTGTTGAGATTATTCCGGTAATATAGAATGGGCTTTTGCATCGATTCGCCAACGGCTTTGCTTGCGGCAAAATTTATTATACCCTTTATGCCTTTATACTCAGCAAACAGCTCTTTCATCGCCGCCATATCAGTGCAATCAGCCTCAACAAACGCAGGACGGATGCCGCTTATTCTTTCGATACCGTCGAGAACCTCCCGGTTACTGTTTGACAGGTTGTCGACAATTACCACATCGTAGCCTGCATTCTGCAACTCAACTACAGTGTGAGAGCCTATATATCCGGTTCCACCGGTGACGAGAATCAATGATTTTTCCATTTTTTCTGTTACAATATTGTGAGTTACAAATTTAACAATTATTCCTTAAATAAAGACGTTATAGACGAAAAATAAAAAAAGGAGACGTCTCTCGGCGGCTCCTTTCGTCACATAAAAATAAAGGCTTAATTACAAATCTTATTGTACAGAGGTTTACTAATCTATTTTTTCCATCCATGCGCGAGCATATATTGGGCGATCTGGACCGCGTTAAGAGCGGCACCCTTCTTGATCTGGTCGCCTACAATCCAGAACGACAGACCATTCTCGCTTGTGAGATCCTGACGTAGACGGCCCACGTAAACCGGATCCTGGTTGGCTATGTCAAGCGGCATGGGGTATTTCTTATTGGCGGGATCATCAAGCACCACCACGCCTTCAGCTTTTTCAAAAGCCTCACGCGCCTGTGCTACCGATACCGGCGTTTCGGTCTCAAGCCATATAGCTTCAGAGTGAGCCCTCATGACCGGCACGCGCACACAAGTGGCGCTTACATCAAGCTTGGGAGCGTGCATAATCTTTTTAGTCTCATTATACATCTTCATCTCCTCCTTGGTGTAACCGTTGTCGGTGAACACGTCAATCTGCGGAATCACATTATAAGCAAGCTGATAGGCAAACTTCTCAACAGTGGGTGTCTCACCACGCACTATCTGGGAATATTGCTCCACCAGTTCGTCCATCGCAGCCGCACCGGCGCCGCTTGCAGCCTGGTAAGTCGACACATGGACTCTCTTTATAGGTGAAATATCATTTATCGGCTTCAACGCCACCACCATCTGGATAGTGGTGCAGTTGGGGTTGGCAATTATGTTGCGCGGAGTGTTGAACGCATCGTCACCATTCACTTCAGGAACTACCAAAGGCACATCTTCATCCATGCGGAATGCGCTCGAGTTGTCAATCATGATTGCGCCATGCTTTGTGATTGTCTGCGCGAACTCACGGGATGTCCCGGCTCCTGCCGATGTGAAAGCGATGTCAACGCCCTCAAAGTCATCGTTATGCTTCAGTTCCTTTACTGTTATTTCTTTGCCACGGAATGTGTATTTTCGTCCGGCACTTCTTGATGAGCCAAACAACAGCAGTTCATCTATCGGGAAATTCTGTTCCTCAAGCACGCGAAGGAATTCTTGTCCCACAGCTCCACTCGCTCCAACAATAGCTACTTTCATAAAATTAATAAGTTACATTAAATAGATTGCAGCGACAAAGTTATTGCATTTTCAGCATTTCTGCAACATTATGTCAGATTTTTCACTGTCATCAATACAAATTGGAGTCATCCGCCACCCATTATAAATATAAAAAGTCATTTTCAACAATCACATCGAGGCAACCACATGAGTGCCTGCCGACAAATCGCCAATCGAATCAGCCTTCGTTATAATAACCTCGCTGACACCCGCATCGACAGCCTTAAGTGAATTTTCAATCTTGGGTATCATGCCGCCGTTCACCACTCCCGACGCAACAAGGTCAGAGAAGCTTTTACGGTCAATGACAGGAATCACCGAGCTATCGTCATTTTCGTCCATAAGCACACCGGGCTTCTCGAAACAATACACAAGAGTGACGTCAAACAGCTCAGCCATAGCCTTGGCAGTCTCTCCAGCCATAGTGTCGGCATTAGTGTTCAGAAGGTGTCCCGACTTGTCATGCGTGAGCGGTGCGATGACAGGAACAGCTCCAATCTTCAGCAAACCGGCGATCATGCCGGCATTCACCTCATCAACATCACCTACCCAGCCATAATCTATCTCCTTGACAGGACGCTTGTGGCTGCGTATGATATTCAAATCGGCACCGGTAAGACCTATCGCATCGAGCCCCAACGATTGAAGCCCCGCTACCACAGTCTTATTGACAAGTCCGCCGTAGACCATGGTCACGATGCGCAACATAGCATCGTCAGTGATGCGTCGTCCGTCAACCATACGGGTTTCCACCCCCATCTCTCCGGCAAGTTTGGTCGCCGACCGTCCTCCGCCGTGCACAAGCAACTTGAAGCCATCAATAGTGGCGAAATCACGTAAAAGATTGTCGAGTGAACCGGGTTCCTCGACAATCTTTCCTCCAACTTTAATTATAGTCAGCTTATCCTTCATTTTATTCATTTTCTCCGGCAAATTCCATTAGATATGCCTTGATAAAACCATCCAGATCGCCATCCATCACGCCATTGACATCGCTTGTCTGCCAATTGGTGCGGTGGTCTTTCACCCGTCGGTCATCAAACACGTAGCTTCGTATCTGCGAGCCCCATTCTATCTTCATCTTGCCATCCTCGATTTTCCGTTGTTCGGCAAGACGATGCTGAAGCTCTTTGTCATAAAGTATCGAGCGGAGCTGACGCATGGCATTTTCCTTATTTTTAGGCTGGTCGCGGGTTTCCGTATTTTCGATAAGAATCTCCTCTTTCTCGCCGGTATAAGGATCGGTGAACTGGTATCTCAATCTGACACCTGATTCTACCTTGTTCACATTCTGACCACCTGCGCCACCGCTTCGGAAAGTGTCCCACGACAGCAATGCCGGCTCCACTTTCACCTCAATGGTGTCATCGACAAGCGGCGTGACAAATACCGAGGCAAACGACGTCATGCGCTTTCCCTGGGCATTATAAGGCGACACACGCACCAGACGGTGAACTCCGTTCTCGCTCTTCAGATAGCCATAGGCAAAAGCGCCGTCGACATCAATGGTCACCGACTTTATGCCCGCCTCGTCACCTTCGAGGATATTTGCAATGGCGGTCTTGTAGCCTTTTGACTCGCACCAACGCAGATACATACGCATCAACATGGATGCCCAGTCCTGGCTTTCCGTGCCACCTGCTCCGGAATTTATTTTGATTACGGCACCAAGGGAATCCTCTTCACGACGAAGCATATTGCGCAGCTCCATCGCCTCAAGCTTGGAGATAAGCTGCTCATACATCTGGTCGATTTCCGACTCCTCCACCAACCCTTCTTTAAGGAAATCCCAGGCAAGGGTCAGCTCGTTGACAGCCTTGTCAATCTCATCGTAGCCGTCAATCCACTGGTGCAGTTCTTTTACCTTTTTCATTTGGGCCTGCGCTTCCTTCTGATGCTCCCAAAAGTCGGGGACATGGGTGCGCAATTCCTCTTCTTCTACTTCGACACGCTTACTGTCGATGTCAAAGATACCTCCCCAGCGCATCCTTGCGCTCTATCGTCTCTTTTAGCTGTTCGAAAGTGATCATTTTTACTTCCTGTTTTTAAGTGTTAGACATTATTGATTAATTGGCATACATAGCCTCTATTTCTCTGGCATATCGAGTGTTAATGACAGGGCGCCGTATTTTCAGCGTATTTGTCAATTCGCCCGATTCCATTGTGAACTCTTTCGGCAGCAAAACGAACTTTTTCACCTTCTCATAGTTGGCGAAGCCCTTTTGCAGCTTGTCGATGCGTTCCTGTATCATTTTGCGTATCTCGGCATTGTTCACAAGCTCGACCACTGTCTTGTATTGGATGTGCTTCTGACGGGCATACTCTTTCAACGCCTCAAACGCCGGGATTATAATCGCGGTCACATATTTACGCTGGTCGCCTATCACAGCCACCTGCTCGATATATTTATCTTCGCCAAGACGGCTTTCTATAGCCTGCGGGGCAATATATTTGCCGTTGGAAGTCTTAAACAAGTCCTTGATGCGCTCAGTAAGAATCAATGCTCCGGAGTCATCAATCTTTCCGGCATCGCCGGTGCGGAACCAACCATCCTCGGTAAATGCCGCCGCAGTCTCTTCAGGCTTGTTGAAATATCCTGCCATGACGGTGGGAGCCTTAACGAGAATCTCGTTCTGTGGACCGATCTTTACCTGAATGCGCGGAAGCAGCGTGCCGATGGTGCCTATCTCGTATCCTATTTCAGGATAGCAGCACACTGATGCGGTGGTCTCTGAAAGTCCGTAGCCTATCACAATGTTTATTCCGCAAGATTGCAGGAATTCAACTATATTGTTGGACAACGGCGCTCCCGCAGTAGGGAAAATGTTACCATGCTCTATGCCTATGACTTTCTTCATGGGCATGAACACGTTCTTTTCAAAGAACGCATATTCTTTACCGAGCCAGAACGGAATTTTCCGTCCCAGCCTCCTGTATTCGATATGATAACGGCGACCCACTGTCAAGGCACGCTTTACAAGCAGCTTCTGAACCGGGTTCATTCGCTTGATTTTAGCCTGTACCGCAGCATAAACTTTTTCCCAAAAACGAGGGACAGAGCACATACAGGTGGGTTTCACCTCCCTGATGGAATTCTGAATGTCATGCGGGTCGAGATTCACATACACTTTCATGCCCATCAACAGGCAGAAATAGGTCCACGCTTTTTCAAAAATGTGGCTTAACGGCAGAAAACATATCGACGTGTCATTGTCGCTGAGCATAGTGAGGCGTTCGAGATGAATCTCCATCGCCGCGTCGAAGCATGAATGAAGCAATATGGCGCCTTTTGGCTCACCGGTAGTGCCCGATGTGTAGAGCAACGTAGCCGTATCAGCGGGACGCGCTTCCGACCGTCGCTTGTCAACCTCAGCCTTGCTCGCTTCAGTAGCAGCGGCGCCGAGCTTAAGAAAAGCGTCAAAGGTGAGTGTTTCGGTGTCATCCGATAAAACAGCAGCGGCATCATAAACCACTATCTGCTTAAGGCAACTGCACGATTTCTTTATTTCGCGAGCAATGGCATATTGTGAGGGATCACCGACAAAAAGGATTTTTATTCCGGCATCCTCAACGATATAGCGAGCTTGCTCCTCGCTGCTGGTGGAATAGATTGAAACAGGAACCGCACGATTATAGAATGAAGCGAAATCGGTCATGAGAATTTCAGGCCTATTTGCCGAGAATACACCGACACACTCAAAAGGAGAGACTCCGAGCATCTCAAGCGCGCACGCCGAAGCATTCACGCCTTCCCGGAATTCAGTCCACGATGTGTCGCGCCAAGCCCCATGGAAAGAGGACTTGAAACTATATGCGGCTCTATCGCCATATTTCAATGCTTGTTTTTCAACAAGGTTTGTCAGAATATTTGACATGACTTTTTTATTTGTTGCAAATTTAGCCCCATTTAGCCAAGTTAAAACACTTTTTAGCAATAAAACTTGATAGTGTTTAACACTCGTTCACTACATTTTGACATATCGCCACGCATTTTAACTAATTTTCACCATGACGGCTACAAGTGCAGTAAAAGCAAGCATCTCCGGAGAAAATACCCCGGAGATGCATATAAAACCATTTAATGCTCACAAAACGGAATGCCGATTCACAATGTGAAGCGACATCATTCCATCAGCTTGCGATAGCGCTTGCGCGGCAATTCCTTGCCACCGTTGCGAGCTTTCTTGTATTCTTCGTAATCGGAATAGGAGCCTTCATAGAACACCACGTTGCCCTCACCTTCAAATGAAAGGATGTGGGTGCATATACGGTCGAGGAACCAACGGTCGTGGCTTACCACCACAGCACAGCCGGCAAACTCTTCAAGACCCTCCTCCAACGCGCGGAGAGTGTTGACGTCAATATCATTGGTGGGCTCGTCGAGAAGAAGCACGTTGCCCTCTTCTTTCAATGCCATTGCAAGGTGAAGACGGTTGCGCTCACCTCCCGAGAGGACACCTATTTTCTTCTCCTGGTCGGCTCCGGTGAAGTTGAATTTCGACAGATAGGCGCGAGCATTCATGTCTCGTCCACCCATGCGGAAAGTCTCCACTCCCTGCGAAATCACCTCGTAGACTGTCTTTTCAGGAAGAAGATCATGGTGACGCTGATCCACATAGGCTATTTTAACGGTTTCACCAACGTCAAATGTACCGTTGTCGGGAGTCTCCTGCCCCATTATCAATCGGAAAAGAGTGGTTTTTCCGGCACCGTTAGGACCGATCACACCGACAATGCCGTTTGGCGGCAGAGAGAAATTAAGGTCATTGAACAGCTGCTTCTTGCCAAATGCTTTAGCCAAAGAAGTCGCCTCAATCACTTTATTTCCAAGACGCGGACCATTGGGGATGAATATTTCCAATTTCTCCTCGCGTGTCTTCTGATCCTCATTGAGCAAGCGGTCGTAGGAGTTCAAACGTGCCTTACCCTTTGCCTGACGAGCTTTAGGAGCCATTCTCACCCACTCAAGCTCGCGTTCGAGAGTCTTGCGGCGTTTGCTCGCCTGCTTCTCTTCCTGAGCCATCCTCTTGGTCTTCTGTTCGAGCCAAGATGAGTAATTGCCCTTCCAGGGTATACCCTCGCCACGGTCCAGCTCAAGAATCCATCCGGCTACATGGTCAAGGAAGTAGCGGTCGTGAGTGATGGCGATGACAGTGCCGGGATATTGCTGAAGATGCTGCTCAAGCCAGTCGATGGACTCAGCGTCAAGGTGGTTGGTAGGCTCGTCAAGGAGCAGCACGTCGGGCTGCTGAAGCAAAAGACGGCACAACGCCACACGGCGGCGCTCGCCACCCGAAAGTGTAGAGATGACCTGATCATCGGGAGGACACTGCAAAGCGTCCATCGCACGTTCGAGCTTGCTGTCTATGTTCCATGCGTCGGCAGGGTCAAGCTTGTCCTGAAGCTCAGCCTGACGCTGGATGAGAGCGTCCATCTTGTCGGGATCCTCAAGCACATCGGGATCGCCGAATGCCTCATTCACCTTGTCAAATTCAGCAAGAAGGTCCATAATAGGCTGCACGCCCTCTCTCACCACCTCGATCACAGTCTTGTCAGGTTCCAATTGAGGCTCCTGTTCAAGATAGCCCACCGAATAGCCCGGCGAGAATACGACCTCGCCTTGATATTGCTTGTCAATGCCGGCTATAATCTTCAGCAATGAAGATTTACCTGAACCGTTAAGACCGATGATGCCGATCTTGGCGCCATAGAAGAATGACAGGTATATGTTTTTAAGCACCTGCTTCTGCGGGGGATAGATTTTGCTCACCCCCACCATTGAAAATATTATCTTTTTATCGTCAGCCATTATTTATTACTTTTTAGGAGCATATTTCACAGGATAAGCCACTCTCTTTTTCCCCGAGACAATGTTATTGAGCTTGCCTCTTATGAGCTGTTTTCTGATCGGGGAAATATGGTCAATGTAAAGCATTCCTTCCAGATGATCGCATTCATGCTGCACGATGCGGGCGAGGAAACCTGATATCTCCTCGGAATGCTCATTGAAATCCTCATCGACCCAAGTGAGACGTATGTGCTCGACTCTGGGCACTGACTCACTCAAATCAGGCAAGCTGAGACAACCCTCATCACGGTTCACTTTTTCTCCGTCGAGGATCTCGATCTCAGGATTGATCAAAGTGAATTTCTTTCCCTCACATTCGGGGAAAACGTCGGCTACAGGAGATGCGTCGATAACCACGATACGGTCATTACGTCCCACCTGCGGGGCAGCAAGCCCTACGCCTTCGGAATGATACATGGTCTCCCACATATCAGCTATAAATTTCTTAAGTTCGGGATATTCCGGCTCAACATCATTGGATTCCTTGCGGAGCACCGGATGCCCGTAAAGATATATCGGTAATTTCATGATTGATATGATTTACTTTGTATATAGTCATTTAATATTATTGTAGCGGCAATCTCATCGACGACAGCCTTGTCCTGACGGCGCGATTTTCGCATACCGCCGTCAAGCATGGCACGATGGGCAAGCGTGGAGGTGAAGCGTTCATCCCAAAATATGATTTCGACCGATTCGGGAATCTCTTTTCGCAAACGCTGTATGCCGGGAGTGATGTAACGCATCGACTCTGACGGCTCACAATTCATGGTAGTGGGTTTGCCCACCACTATGACATCAACAGGCTCCTTGGCAATGTAGTTACGCACAAACTCCACAAGCTGCGACGTTGGCACCGTAGCCAATCCGGTAGCCACGATGCGGCACACATCGGTCACGGCTATGCCACAACGCTTACGTCCATAATCTATTGACATCAATCGTCCCATACTGCAAAGTTACTAAAAATCATCAAATTTACATATTTCTATGCCAAAAACAACGCCATCAGCCACACGTGAAGCACAACACCGACTCCACTTTTTCGGTGACAGGATAATGCCGCGACGCTCTGAGTCCTACCACCCACAGCACTTTACCGTTGACCTCCAGAATCCTCACCCTTTTCTTGTCGTCAAGCGAGAGTTTGGCATCCGACATTATGTCGCTCACAAGACGCGACCCCTTCATCCCGAACGGCTGAATGCGATCGCCGGAACGCCATCCGCGTAAAGTGAACACCGGATCATCATCGAGCAACGACGCATCGAGATAGAGCGTGTTGCCGCTGCGGTCGGGTCGCATATCCCCGCGATTTATAAACTTCGCGCAGAGTGGCTCAGGAACCCCATCACCGCTCCGTCCCATTTTAAATGTCACAATTTCGTCGGGCATCTCCTCATCGCTTGAAATTATCAATGTTCCCCTGTCAAGCAGAGCCTGATATCCGCGCGAATAAAAGCGCCGTCCCGACACCTGCGGGAATCTCACGATATCCGCAGCCTGCAAAAAGGAGAACCCACGGTCGCGTATCAACTCATAGACCAGCATGGCTGAATTTCGCACCTCTCCCACCATCGATGCCACATCTATGCGGCCCTGATCATCCATATACCGCGCTCCCATCGCAGCAACCGCCTCCATATATAAGGAACGATTGCGTGACAAGTCAGCCATAGTGCGAGCGATTCCCGTATCGGCATCAGGGAACTGCTCCCTCAGCGAAGGCAATATGACATTGCGAAGCCGATTGCGCTTCACATCATTTTCAAGATTGGTCGAATCTGTCACAAATGAAATTCCGCGTCTTTCCAAAAACGCTTCAATCTCCCTCCTGCCAAGATTCAGCAGCGGACGAACAAATATATCATTTCGGAATCTCATACCACAAAGTCCGGTGATGCCGGTGCCTCGGAGAAGATTCAAAAAAAGCGTCTCCTCATTGTCGTCACGGTGATGAGCCACCGCCACCGGAATACACCCATACTCCGCCGACAATTCCCGAAACCAGGCATAACGGAGCTCGCGGCAAGCCATCTCAGTGGACACTCCATGATTTTTTTTATAATTTTCCACATCGAAATGCACACACCGGAAATTGACGGCATAAACCCTCGATATCGATTGAGCGTAATCCATATCACGATCCGATTCCTCACCCCTCAAATGGAAGTTACAATGTGCGGCAACACATCTGTAGCCCAATCCATTAAGAGCCACAAGCAACGCTACCGAATCAGCGCCTCCGCTAAGAGCCACAATCACATCAGGAGCATCGCCTGCCGACGACTCAATCAAAGATTCCGAAGCGATATTTCGCTCTACTTTCAAAAAAAATTCATCCATATCGACAAAAATACGCAAAAAAATTTGGATGGTATTAAAAAAGTCCCTAAATTTGCACTCGCAAAACAGAAACAAACTGCCTTGTGGTGTAATGGTAGCACGTCGGATTCTGGTTCCGCCTGTGAGGGTTCGAATCCTTCCAAGGCAACACAAAGAAAGAGCTAAGTTTGTGACTTAGCTCTTTCTTTTTTCTACAAACACCAATCAAACGGGTCAAGCGGAGATCTTCTCCTCGTCGAGATAGATTTTGGTTGGTGAGGTGCCGAGATGAAACATGCTTAGTTTTCCTATTACATACCTTGTAATCCACTCAGAAAAGGTAAATGAGGAAGACGATATAGGTAGATACTATCATTCCCTTGAAAATCATTATCTTCTATTGAGAATCCCCTATATGTAACGTCTCTATAATCCACTATTAATAATTGATGGTTATCTTTCCATAGTTTAGCATAACTTGGAGAATAATCGTATCTAAATGTGTCATACCAACAATAGGAAAGTCTATTAACCGGATTACCGAAAGTCATTAGATAAGAGAACTTTTCAAAGTCAGGATTATCAAGAGCCTTACCAATCCAAGGATCAATGCAATCTTTATAATACTCTAACTGTGCTTCATTATGAATAAGCGCGAAGCCATAAGGGGAAAAACTATAACCTCCATGATCAACAGTATTTATCACTCTAATGATTTCCTCAAACTTAATGTCATGCCGATAAAATACAAGTCGGTACATCCCAAAGAGGAATATTGTGATAAATATAATCAAACCACCTATTTTCTGCCAAGTTTTCATGATTGCTCTTAATAATGTGGTGGGGGTTGCAGTTCCCCTTTATGAAATTCGTGCATAAATTGGTCATAGTAATAAAGATATCCATCTGTAACACAATAAGCATTTGTATTGCAGTCCCAAGCGCTTTCGCCATACCATGATTCATCATTGGGCATGATGATAAAAATATACCGGGGGCCATTGGCATATTCGGATGCTAAGAAGTAAAACGAATTATCATTTTGGTGTATTGCTCCATTTACGTACATCTTACCAAATCGACCTATGGTATGTTTTGCTTGTGTCTTGATATTGTACTTAAATTCCGTTAATATATCACTTTCAAATACATCATTGTGATGCCCTATAATCAAGGCTTCATGATTGTTTAGCTTCACTAAATGTGGATTGTGTGAGTACGAGGTCGAATCAGCAATTCTACCGTTAGAATAATCGTATAACTGATATTCTGATTTTTGTCTATCAAAGACAAAACCGTATATGTTGTTGTCAAAATTGGCATAACCATATTTCGCCGGATTCACTGAATATTCACCTATTGAATCAACATGTTCGAGTATACAATCGCTCTGTAATATCCTACCGTTCGACAATATACCGATATTTCCATCATTATCAAACATAATCGGATAACGGTCAAATATAAAGGTGGATATATGGTGCTTGTGTGATTTAATATTTACAGATATAATCCGATATATTGAATCTTGACGCAAAACAGAATACAAATCATTGCCAATCGTTATGAAGTCATTGTCAAAGAATGTAGATTGAGGAACTATAAGCAACGGAGTCCAATACTTACCTCCATCAACGGATTCATACACAATGGCTGTATCCGTGCGTTCATACATATTGCTCAATGTGCTTAATGCTATTGCTGATGATTTATCGGTGAATTGCAATGCGCAAATCCGTCCATGTAGACCCTCCGCTTCCCATTGAGGTTTATTGTTGACTCGTCCGGCACATCCACGTCCAACGACAGCAGCGAAAAACACAAAAAGGACGATTTGGATAAAGGGAAGAAATGTTTTTAATTGTGCGAGATAATCATTTCCACTAATAGATGGTTTTGGCTTGCCATTTTGATACCAGTCCTTTTTATCAAGCGATTTATATACCCAAATAACTCCAGAACCGCTAACAGAACTAAGCAACCTTTGAACCCACCAACCGGAAACTATTGCAATCAAAACTAAAGCAAAGAACCACCAATATAGTCCTGCTCCGATACAAATTCCTGCTCCGATGGCTCCCAAGCAAGATAGTATGATGGCAACCGTCCGCTTAAATTCAACGCATTTATATATTTTTGCGACTATTATCCAAACTGACAGGCAAATCACACCATTTATCGCTGCGAACAGTGGTGCGAGCAACATACTCCCGATAATAAGCGGATATGACTCTTGCGTACTCATTTTAAACCAGTCGATAAAAACTATATCCAAAACATAGGCACCTCCACCAAACAGCCATGAAAGGAAACATAATGATCCAACACGTTTGTCGCTTATAACCCAAGCAATCATATTGGATACGGAAAATGTCAAGGCGATTAGGAGTATTGCCTCAATATTAGGACCAAGCCATAGAATAGTGTTTAGACTCAGCAATACGGTTGCCACACATTCAAATATCCAAAAACGCTTAGTCGTTAGAAACTTCGGTATCATGGCTTACCTCCTTTGTCCTTATGGGGTTTTATATTGAAAGTCGGCATCATGTGGTCAAGCATCGCTCCAGTCTTATTATATGGTTTACTGGTGGTGATAATTAAAACAATACCCTTTGGAGAATAGCAAAACTGTTGTTTACCATCTTCGCGTAATACAAATGCTCTTTCAATTCCATATTCATCCAGATATGGGAATTCAGACTTTATTGTTTCTTGAATCCAATCCGATCCAGTGAGTACCTTGCCGACAGGGACTGTCAGACCACTTTTATATTCTTCACCATTAAGCACGACAAATACTGGAATATTCTTATCAATTGCGATATTCACAGTCTGGAAAGTGTCATCTATACACGAGATTGACTCAATATCCGAAGTTGACACAAAAGACAATGATCGTTCCACCAGCATTGCTGCACTATCTGATTGCATTTCATGGATTGAATACCGAAAAATCGAATCTCGGAGAGCATATCCATCAACAATCCATAATGGCGATGTTTGAATATCTTTGGTCGGTTGTTGTCCCCCAAAACTCGTTATAGGCATGAACGCGAACAGCATCAACACCATACACAGACAGATTTTACAGAAATCGCCCGAATGTACCAGCACATCAGCTTCCGGGAAATCTTTAAGGCTGTCGTGCCTGCCATGAGTATCAGAGAGATGGAGTATTTTCATGATAAGTTGTTGAAATAAACCGACATAAGAATCCATACTTACAAGTCAACACAGTATGAAAACATTTTCAGTATGCGAATTTGCAAAATTTCACCCTGATTTCAAATCGTTTATGTTTAATAACATATTAATATACCATAAGTCGATTCAAATATGGTTCCGGTGGTTTACGTTATTGCAATGAAGGCATTAAAAAATAGAAAGTTGTACCGCAAACTGAGTCATGTGGGGCTTAATTTTGCGGTAATGGTCACAAAACCATGTTTTAACATTGCCACCAATGACAACAATATAACAACTATACCACATGAAGACGATCGAAGGATATGACGTGAAAATATTCACTGACAATATTGAAGACAAGGCGCTGGAGCAGATTCGCCAACTGCTATCGATTGATGCGTTCTCCGACAAGAAGATACGTATAATGCCCGATGTTCATGCGGGAGCAGGATGCGTGATAGGGTTCACCGGCAACCTTGGCGACAAAGTGATACCCAACATCGTAGGCGTGGATATAGGTTGCGGAATGCGAATCCTTAATCTTGGCAAACTTTCCGATATAGATTACCATGCCTTCAATGAACATATACGGAGCAATGTGCCGTCAGGTAAAATAGTGCGGGAAGAGCGTTTGGGCTTTAAACCTCTCGTCAATGAGGAGATGGAGGTCTATCGCGAAGCCAAATGCCTCGTATCGCAGCTATACTGCTATCGTGAATTGAAAGATTCGAGCCGGCTCTACAAGGCGATTGGCTCTTTGGGCGGAGGCAACCACTTCATCGAGTTGGACAAGGATGATGACGGAAACGTATATCTCGTCATCCACACCGGGTCACGCAACCTTGGCAAGCAGGTAGCCGACATTTATCAGAACCGTGCCATCAAGCACATGACTGAAGGCGCTGATGAGTTTGAGGAAACAATCCAACGCACTATCGAGGAATACAAGGCTGCCGGTCGCCGCTCAGAACTTCAAGGCGTAATCAAGAAAATGAGAAAGTCACAGCAGAAGGCAGAGCCCACACTGCCGCGTGACCTATGTTATGTCGAGGGCGACGCAAGAGAACAATATCTCCACGACATGCGGATATGCCAGCGTTGGGCTGTGCTCAACCGCAAACTAATATCGCTGCTGTTGCTGAAATTCTTTTCCGATGCCACAGTCAAGGACTCAACCGGTGAAGTCGCTTCGACACTTGTCATCGAAGAATTCGAGTCAATCCACAACTATATCAGCGACGACAATATCATCCGCAAAGGCTCTATTTCCGCCGCCGAGGGAGAGCGCTGCATCATCCCTCTGAATATGCGTGACGGCTCCCTGCTATGCACAGGAAAAGGCAATCCCGACTGGAACTGCTCCGCTCCACATGGGGCTGGACGAATACTAAGCCGCACACAGGCATACGACCAAATCAAGATGGAGGACTTTGAAGCTTCGATGGCAGGAATATACTCTGAAAGCGTCAACGATTTCACTCGCGACGAATCGCCAATGGCATATAAGCCTGCTGCTGAAATCATCTCGAACATAGGCGACACCGTTCACATCGATAAAATAATACGCCCCATTTTCAATTTCAAGGCATCAAATTAAAAGCGGTCATCCACTATAAAATGTGATCCGTTTTGATTATCTTCGCAACATCTAAAATAATACTCATGACTCAACTGCAAAAATACACTTGGCTGATAGAAACCATCAGACGTGCCGGAAAAATATCACACAGAGATTTATCGTACAAATGGGAACACTGCAAAGACCTCAGCGACTGCAAGCCACTCCATCGTGCCACATTCAACCGCTGGCGTGATGCAATCTTCTCGCAATTCGGCATCATAATCGATTGCCAGAGAACAGGCGGGTATCTATATTTTATCGCCAATCCGGAAGATATTGATGAGAACGAGCTGAAGAAGTGGATGCTCGACTCCTTTTCCGTAGGCAATCTGATCGGCGAGAATCTTTCACTGAAGGACAGGATTTTGGTTGACCAAATTCCTTCAGGTCGCGATCATCTGACCACTATTCTTGAGGCAATGAAAGAGAATAAAGTTGTCGTCATCGAATATAGGGCTTTCAATTACTCACAATCCTACAAAATTCCGGTTGAACCATACTGTGTGAAACTTCACGAAAACCGCTGGTATATGCTCGGTCATAATCTAAACAAGGACACTATCCGGATATATGGACTTGATCGTATGGAATCGGTCGAGATCACACAATCGGAATATAAAATCCCCAAGGATTTCTCTGCCGCGGATTACTTTTCCAATTATTTCGGCATCGTCATCGACGAGAACGCCAAACCGGAGAAAATCGTTATCCGAGCCAATGCCGACCACACGCCCTACCTCAACTCGTTGCCGCTGCACCACAGCCAACACCTCATTGAGAATCACGGCGAATACGCTGACTTTGAATTGTATCTTGCACCCACCTATGATTTTGTGATGAAGCTGCTTCAAGTAGGAGCCATGATAGAGGTTATTTCACCGGCTTCACTTCGCAAAACCATGAAAGGATGGATTTCAGATATGAACGAACTTTATAAAAACGGCTAAGATTTTCTCATAGCTGACACCAAAACTGACACACCCTCATTATAACTTTGCCTCATAAACCATTAATAAATATCTAAGACATGGCACTATTCAAAGTAACCACTAAAAAATTGCTTGTAAGCAACGGTAAACGTCTCGAAGCAGGAATGACAGCTGAAATATCTTACAATGCAAGTTCGCTTCCCTGGAACACGGCAACAAAGACCGAGTTGAAACGTCAGTTGAAAATGAAATACAATGTCGATTTCCCCGACGGCTTCATCAACGGCATTAATCTCAATATAGAAAAACTCTAATACTAAACCACAAACTCGGATAACGGTCAGCTTCGTTGTTGACCGTTATCACAACTCATCACATCATGACAGACCCTGAATTTTCCACCTCATATACACCCCCATTCCGTATTCATGTTATCGGATTTGGGAAAAGAATTGAACCGGCAATTGCCAAAGCATCTGATCTCGGTTATGATGAAGTCGCATCATACATGTCAGACAAACGTCCGAACATAATACCCGGCGAAAAAGATATCATGGCAATCATCTGTGTGGATGACAATGAGAGCGAGGCTCTTCAACTATCAAAAACATTTTACGACGCAAATGTACTGACTCTTGTTGTCACTACCAAGCATCTGCAAGGTGACTCTTTCGATTCAATGACCGAAGTAAGATTGGAGGATGTGCCGGTTGTCGTAAAAAGCCTTCTTGACCCTCTGTTTATGCAAGGCAAAATCTGTTTTGACTTCAATGATATGTCGACCTGCCTGCGCAATTCCGGATGTTTCTTTATCGAAGAGGCAATCAGCACAAAGAAAGACGGCCGCTTGGAAGATGCGATAAATCAATTCAAAGTCCCTGTTTTGGACAAACGGTTTGACGCTGCTGAATTTGCAGTTTTGATCATTTATCACAACCCTGACATGGAACCACCATTGGCTATGCGTGAGATCGTTTCGCTTAATGAATATCTGTCAAGTATGCCTGAAAACATTGACCTCTTTTGGGCTATCTTCCGTGACGATAAGATGTCAGCTAATGAGATCCGCATTTCCACAATGATATCAGGAAAGAAGTTGGATCCAAGCATTAAAAAATAGCCACTGATGCATTTCGGGGCCTCTCCGCCATTGCAAATCACAAAATGAAGGCTGTCCAACAATTGTTGGACAGCCTTCATTTTGCGGAGTGACCGAGATTCGAACTCGGGATACCCTTTTGGGGTATACACGCTTTCCAGGCGTGCCTCTTCAGCCACTCGAGCACCACTCCTTAGCTTTTAGCAGTGCAAAGTTAAGAATAATTTTGGATTATTCCAGCCTTTTGCACAATTTTTATGCCGACAACCGGCAATTAATATATTCATCACTCTTCGGGCGAATACCTTACCTGATTAAGCGGTCGCAACACATTGCACAGAATGCGGCTCCAATACCCTTCAAAGTCCTCTTTCATCGCCACAATACCCTGCTCTATAAGCTCTTCAGGCACATCCTTTATCGATTCAAGGAAGTTGTAGCACACTTGAAACAAATCAGCCAAACCCTCAGATACCGATGCCGCAATAGGAGTGTCGGAATACTTCATATCCTCCTCAAACACTTCAAGATACGTGTCGTCAGGACCAAGCAGATTCTCAATATTGCGTCGCACTGCCTCATAATAGTCCTCTTCAAGATGGCTGTCGATGTAGGCATCTTCAATAAGGGAGCCTTCCACATTCACATCAGTAGCGGTGATATATATGCGCGGCAATATACGGAGCATAGCTGCCACAAAATCGCCACGGTCCATCTCGCGGGCATTTTCAACAGCCTGGCAATACTCGTTGCACAGCCCGATGAATGCAAGTGAATTGTTATTAAGAATCTTTTGTTGAGCCATAGTCTTCTGTATATAAATTATGTTCTTTAATATATGAATATACCCCCGGAGGCATGAAAAAGTTCATGTCCTTCCCTTTCTCAATGGCATCGCGGATGAATGTGGATGAAATCTCAATCTCCGGAGCTGAGATAAATCGCACATTTCCATCACTGCGCTCAGGCAACGGAAATCCCGGACGAGGATAAACCATCAAGCCGAACTCGGTCAATATGCTCTCGCTCTCCTTCCATTTATCAAATCGGGCATAATTATCTGACCCGATGAGAAGGCAGAAATCGCAGTCAGGGTGCAACTTACGCAAAGCCCTTAATGTATCGATCATGTAGGACGGACGTGGCATCGAAAGCTCTATGTCGCAGAATTTCACCACACGGGAATCCCCCACAGCAAGTTCAAGCATACGGCGGCGATCCTCATCATCGCCCATTTTCTTGCCCACCTTGAAAGGATTTGCCGGAGATAACGACAGCCACACTTCATCCGGTCCGCAAAACTGCGCCACATAAGATGCAAGCATGAGATGCCCTGAATGGACCGGGTCAAATGACCCTCCAAGAATTGCTACTTTACGCCGCTTCACTTACCCACAAAAGAGCTTATCAAGTCATGAACCTGACCTATGGCAACCGCCAAGTCATCGTTGACCACCGAATAGTCGAACTGAGGAGCAAAACCGATCTCATAGGCAGCTTTCCCCACTCTCTCCTCAATCACTTCAGGAGAATCGGTAGCCCGCCCTATCAAACGCGAACGCAACGCCTCTATTGATGGAGGCTGGATAAACAATGTCATTGCCTGCCCTCCATACAAACGCTTCACATTAAGCGCGCCGGCAACATCAATATCGAGCACCACATTGTGTCCGCCGTTGATGATGCGGTCTATCTCACTGCGAAGCGTTCCATAAAAACGCCCGGGATACACTTCCTCAAACTCCACAAATTCACCGGCATCTATACGTGAACGGAATTCACTTTCAGTAAGGAAATAGTAATTCACTCCATGAACCTCGCCCTGGCGCGGCTTCCGGCTTGTGGCTGATATGGAGAACTGCATATCAATATCACCGCGTTCCAACAATGCGTTGATAATAGTCGACTTGCCACATCCTGACGGTGCCGAAATAATAATGATCTTACCGTTCATGGAACTACATCACGTTAAGCACTTGTTCCTTAATCTGCTCAAGCTCATCCTTCATCTTAACCACGATTTTCTGCATTTCCGCATGGTTAGATTTGGATCCGAGCGTATTTATCTCTCGTCCCATCTCCTGAGTTATGAACCCGAGTTTCTTACCCTGCCCATGACCATTATCCATAGTTTCCATGAAATAATTCAAGTGCTGCGCAAGACGCTGTTTCTCCTCGTTCACATCAAGCTTTTCGATATAGAAAATCATCTCCTGCTCAAGGCGATTATTATCTATGCTGATCGAATCAATCTTCGCCAGATTCTCTTCAAGGCGTGCCCTGATTTTAGCCACTCTCTCCTTCTCAAAGGGCTCTATGGAACCGAGAAGAGCCTTTATATTGCCGATTTTCGCAGTGAAAAACTCCTCAAGTTTCTTGCCTTCTTTCTCTCTGAATTGCATCAGAGCCTCAATTGCCGATTTCACAGCTTCAATCAAGGCGGCGCTCTCCTCCTCGGTCAATGCGGCAGGGAGCTCGCTCTTCACTGTTTCCGGAAAACGCAGCAGCACGCTATACCAGTCATCAGGCCAGGCAATGCCAAGCGTGCGTGCCATCTCCTCTACCTGTGATTTATATGCCGCCATCAGCGGAATATTAAGGCTCACAGTAGTCTCAGCTCCTATCGACTCAGCATATATCTGAAAATCAACCTTTCCGCGTTCAAGCCTGGATGCGATAAGGTTACGCATGTCAAGTTCCTTTTCACGAAATGCGGCAGGAACTCTTGAGGTAATGTCAAGTTGCTTGCTGTTTAGAGATTTAATCTCCACTGTAATCTTCTTATTAGGGATTGTGGCTACAGCTTTGCCAAATCCTGTCATAGATAATAACATGGACACTTATTTTTCACAAAGGTATATAAAAATTTTCGTATCTTTGTAATGGATAATCAATTATTCCGTATCTGATTGATCCACAAATAGCGAATACTATGATGGAAAATTGTTGGTAACGATTTGGAGATTTAGAGACTTTGAGTTTGCACTAATCTTCTGCGTTATGGCTTTGTCAAACAACTCTGATACAAAAGCGGACAAATTTCTTGATCGAGCAAAGAGTTTGGCTACTTTTTTAATTTAAAGAAGGTAAACTCTTATCACATCTCTGAGCATTAGCATGTGCTAATACCTTACCTACTGAAGTGACGCTAAAAGAGTATGGTAACTTTTCCCACCATTCTTTTAATTTAAAAAGATTAGAATGCTTATTCCATTCTTCAATAAATGTGTTATTTAATTCTTGTTTGATTTTACTATCATTAGAATATAACTTAAAAACTGATTTTACTGCATTTTTTTGCTCTAAAGTAAAAGGGATTTTAAGGGATGTTCCATTTATGTTTCGCACGAAACTAAGCGAATCAACATTCTCTATTCCACCTACATTAACTTTTACATAATTTGAATTCAATGAATTTTCTTTCATTATTAATGAAAATGGTAATTTTCGTTCTGCTAATATTTCTTGAACTTTGTAATACTCTTCAGACTCCTTACGTATTCCCAACTCAAGAAGCTCCTTTAAGGAATCTACATAGTAATCTTTTATTGTTTTAAATTTTCCAAGTTGATTTATGCGAACAGCATCTAAAACATCTAATTGGTCAATCCAATCGGTATCTTGCGGTAATTCTGCATACATTATCTTTCCAAACAGATCGTCAAGTATATCTAATGCAACTTTAATATCCGAAGCGATAGGCATAAATGTATTTACAGAATGAACAATTGTTAATCCAAGCAATGCCTCGTCAGAAATGTCTTCTATTATTTCAACAGCTTTATGTATTCCCGTTCTAATATGCCTATCATTACCCTTTTCTATTCTGTGAACTAACAACTCGGATAATAAGTCATAGTCGACAGGACGTTCTGTTGCGGCTGCAGCCTTTTGAGCATCGACTAATAACAATTGAAAACTAGGATCTGCAAAAGCTTTTAATCCATCATTTACAGCTTCCATTTTAGGCATAAGCCTTTCTTCTAACTCCTTTACTCGTTCATTGGCTATACGTAAAGCTTCTTCTGTAAAGTCCTGTTTTGCGATACTATATTTTTCATCATATATTTCCCTTGCACGCTTTTCATCAATACCTTGTTGTATCGTAAGATTCTGAATTTGGTATTGTTGTGAATTATCTCCTGCTTTTTGGATTTTCATTATTTACAACACTTCCTATTTGAACTTGATTTGCATTATCTCTTCCTTTTTGGTGTTGGGAGATTTTGTTCTTAATTCCGATTTTATATCCAATCACACCTCCCGTTAAACAACCAATAAACAAGGAAATTAATTCTGTTCCAATTCCCTCAAACATCCATTCCATATCTCATTATTTTACAACAAAAATCACATCCGCCAAACTCTTGTACTGATTACCATTAAACCTGAAATTTATTTCTTTCAACGAATCTTCATTAAAATGATCAAGATAATCCTTTACCTTTGGCTCTATCAACGCAAATGCCCGTTTCATTTTCCAAGATTCATTCATGTCCGTAGAATCAACAAGAATTAGAAACAATCTATTCTCAGCACCAAAACGCATTTCTCCCTGATTTGCATACAACCATGTCATAAGTTCCAATACATTGGATTGGGTATCAGTAATAACTTCTTTTCTTTTGTCTTTTAATTCTTCAAGAATATCATTTCTCCCAATTTCTGCCAGTTTCTCAGACAAGATGTAAAGTTGTTGCGAATCAGTTTGAGTACAATCCACTGCAATGCCGACCTCTCTTGCTTTCTGTTTCAACCATGTAAGTTCTCTTTTCCCCAATTTTATTTTCAATTTTTCTTCCATATATTGATTTGGGAAAAATGTAACTTTCAAATCTATTGGATTATTATTCAAAAAGAAATCAACGCTTTTTATTTCTCCTACAGCTGAAATGACATTTTTATGTCGTTTAAAAAGTGATTCAATTAAATAAGAGGTCCAATTATTATACCAACTTGTTTGGACATAATTCCACGCATTATCAGCTATCTCATTTTGTTTGCTCTGTAATTCATCATAATCGCTAATTACTTTAACATATCTACTTACAAGATGTTTATCCAATGAATTATTCTGATCTCCTCCCCAAGCATAATGATGCACTTTATACAAATCATTCTTTAGGTTTTCCTCATCTATGCCAATTGTATTATACCATTCATGGTTTCTTTCATTCAAAAATGCATCAAGTAATCGCATAGCATTAGGCATTGTCTCAAGCTTTTCAAACAATTCCACATTTTGCTCTGCAATTTTAGATGAAATCAAAGTAATACCATTGCTTGCAAGGAATTGTTGAATTTGTTTTCCTCTACAAACAGCTCTCACTTTTAACCACATCAAGGCATTTTCATTAGAGTTGAACGCAAAAAGATTTTGACTTCTAAACTCTTTATCCCATTTTTCGAAATTTGTCATAACATAGAACTATTTCATTGTACATACTAAAAGTATTTCACTGCTTCCTGCAACACTACCCTTTCCACCTCGTCCTGAACTATATGTTTTCCTTTCGACCTTGACATTACGATACGGTTTTATTAAATTAACCATAGTTTCAATATCAGGATAACTTCGGTCATTATAACTTACCAACCAAGTGGGTATATGAGTAGCTCGCTCAAACATCAATTGTAGATTTGATATAGCCTCACTATTTTTATCAAAACCACTGTATCTTTTAGGCTCATATCGTTTCGTACCATTTACAAACCGCTTATCTTTCCAATATTCTACATATGTTTCCAACAGATGATAAAAAGACTGATAATCAGCATGACTATTACAATATGGAGGATCAAAGTATACTAAATCGACATTTTGCAATATTGGTAATAAATCAAGAATATTCTTGTTGTAGCTTATATTGTCTTTTGAATTATCAAAAACTGCAGCATTGTATTCTGGCAACAAATCTAGAAAAATATCTTTTAAAGGGCGTATCAAGCTACGATTACGCTTTATACGTATTGGGTCAGAAGCATAAGCCAAAGCTTGAGTATGAGCGAAATGTCCCATTGTCACTTTTCTTGTCATACTTCTGCACATTATAGATAGAGCCAATGCCTGCTTATATTGATTGCTTAATTTATGAACATTACTCCGAAAACTATCAGCAAAAGCTGCTTCCTCTGATAAAAAGAACAAATCTGAATACAAATCCCCTATCAAATTAAATTTTGAAGGATTATCGTTATTTGAGAACAAAATTTCCAAATCAGAAGTATCAAGTTTATTGCAGGAGTTCTCGATAAGAGCCTTTCCTATTGAATTGTTAAAGCTCAAAAAATCATTTGTTATAACTTTCTTTCCCAATTGCTTAAACATATAGGCTATAGATTGAGAACCTGAAAATGCGTCTAATACGGTGCTGACATTCTCTGGTATAAATTGCGCAATCCATCCTCTATGAATATGCTTGGCTCCCAAATATTGAGGTTCTGGAAATTTGTAATCTAAATATTTTGTATCTTCAAATAGCATAACCTGTTATTTTACTGCAAAAATACTCGTTTTTTATCATTTGAGGATAATTCTCTTTCTTGTTTATTTTGCTTTTCGCTTAAATCTTCCAACTTTAGAGAAAAAAGTTCGCGGAATTCCGCAAAACAGAACTTGCTGTGTTCGGAAGCACAAAAGCCTTTTGAGAATCCGAAAATATTTCGAGCGGCTCAAAGACATCTTACTATGTGCAGCAGAACACACGCTCAAAAGGCCATTTCGTAGGTTGTCAAGTTAGTAGGCGATATGGCTATATAGCCCGCATGTGTGCCTGCCGTACAGCCGGTAGGTTTGCAAGCCGACCATCTTGTGGAAATTACAGAATTGTTGGCTCTTGTTTTTTGCATTACCGCGAATAAATGCGACTGCTCTCTGAGATATACAAAGCAAGCTTTACTTATCTCACTCGTTTGCTATTTCTTTGAGGGAGGGATTCCTCTTCCTAAAAAGAAACGGATAGCATAGCAATTATGCTCTACCATCCGTCTGAATTTCCTGTTTCCTACTGGTCGGTCATCTACTTAATGGGTACTTTACCTTTGCAAGAAAAAAACTTGCTGCTCGAACTTGCAGATTTCAGATAATGTTCGCACATTTCTTTGTACCCATTAAGGACTTAAACAATGGTTCGGTAAGAAAATCTCAGGCAGCGACACCTGCATAGGTTGCG
>CAJUTE010000024.1 GCA_910589555.1 uncultured Muribaculum sp. | reverse complement strand
TTTTGATTTCAACCGCAAAAGAAGTCAAAACTCCCCACACCGACTCATAATATCGTTCCAAATATTAGCAAAATCAACCATAAACATTGCCACAAGCACCTGTGTTATAATAAAAAATAGTATATTTGCAGAAAAACAATATTATGACCCAGCACAATAAGGTATTATCCGAAATAAAAGGAATGGCTCATAGACTCTCTGCCCATCTTCCAGTTTCCGTATATCTATACGGTTCCCGAGCACGCGGTGATGCCAATCCCGACTCCGACTGGGATCTACTTATCGTGACCGACGACTCAGTGCTCAAAAAAGACGCATTTGAAAAATTTGCTTATCCTTTCGCTGAAATCGGTTGGCGTTTAGGAGAGCAAATCATCCCACTGCTCTACACAACAAGCGAATGGAATGCAGAACGCGGCACTGCCTTTTATCTCAATGTACAGAATGAAGCCATAGCATTATGACCCTCGATATCTCACAAAAGGCAATCGCAACAAGCCTGTTATTGGAAAAGTCATGCAAAAATATGGAACAGGCAAGGCGTACAGCAGACCTCGGATATTGGGACTTAGTAGCCAACCGTCTATATTATGCAGTGTTCCATGCCGTGAATGCCATGTTGCTTATAGACGGTATCAAGACCGGAACCCATAAAGGCACTTCAATCCAATTCGGAAAATCCTACGTGCTAACAGGTATATTCGATCGCCAAGACGGCATACTTTACAGCCAACTTCAAACCATGAGAGAAAAAGCCGACTATCAAAACGTATTCACCATTGAAGAAGAGGTCGGAAGAAAATTGATCGAATCGGCTAATGAACTAAGGATGAAAATAGTCGACTACGTGAATAAAAAACTTCACACAACCTCATAACAGCATCAGCGGAGGGTGCCGGAGGCATGGCACACCCCTACCCGAATATGTCAGAATGCGTGCCGGTGTCAAGCAACAACAGAATCAACTTATCATCATCCTGCTGCCACACGAGTAACCAATCAGGCTGAACATGGCACTCCCAACAACCTGAATATCGTCCCGAAAGTTTATGCGGACGATACTTCGCATCGACAACTCCCGAATTCTCCAAAGAGCTGATAATTCCACGAAGCACCTCCACATCAAGTCCACGCTTATATGCCTTTTTAAGTGACTTTTTAAATCTTCCGGAATATTGAATATGGTATTTCATATCCCAAGAATATCCTTAAAAAGGCTGTCAGTGCTTGTGGCAGAATATACGCGACCATCACGCACATCCTCAAGAGCCTCGTCGATACCACCAAAATCCGATTCCTCGGTAGCGGCGATAGAGACACCCTTAAACGCTTTGACCACCCGTTTCAAAGTTGGCAAAATCGACGGATCATCAATTCTCAACGTAAGCAAAGTCATAATCAATACAGTTTTGATAATTAAACACAAATATAGCTCAATCAGTTGAAATCCACAAATCCGCATTCTGAAAAAGCACAAAATTATTCACCCAAAGAGTTCATGCAGCTTGCCGTAATTTAGCGGGCGCCATTAGCGGAGGGTGCCGGAGGCATGGCACACCCTGCCATCGTCAGTGATGCCCTCGATCACATAATTATACGCGTCGGCACGGTCAGAGGCATAAAACTCCACCGTCACAGGCTGCGTGCCGTCGGTCCTGATCACCGGAGCCCAAAACACAGTGCTCCTCACATCTGCCTCGGCAAACTCTTCCTTCACCTCATACTTCGGCGAATAAAAACGCTTCGCCACCGAATAACCCAACGGCATCAACGTCAATGCTTTTTGATTGGTTTCATCCTGTATAATTAGATTTCCGGTTCGAGAAGTTATCATAATCCTTCCTGTCGCGGGTTTTGTCAGCTGTTCTTGCAATGTGCGTCCACGCAGCGACACTGTATTTTCATCCTCATCCGTCGTTTCAAGAAGAGCTTCATTATACAATGTGTCATCACTATTATCATCATCAAATACGGCTTCTGACAATGTTTGATCTGTTTCCGGATCAACAAGGCTCACATACTTTATATCATCAGCTTTAATCTGCTCCAAATCAGCCGACTGAATCTGTCGATTATCTAAATAAATTTTCGGACGTAACGCTTTGGATGAAGTCGAAGCAAATGTCATAGGGCGATCTTTATCCTGAGGACGCACATCATTTTCGGAGCGAATGTGCCCTCCTGCTGTCGCAAAAACAAGATCACCTTGAGGCGATGTGTGCAACCCGGGCATTTGCCTTAACAATTCAAGAGCATTCTTAACTTTGGTCTGTTCAATACGATCCTCATCCCAAATATGTGCTGCATAACTTTCATATCCGGATCCGACAGCCATAATGCTTATTTCGGGTAAATGCACCACTCTCTGTCCATTAACTGATGTATAGCCTTTCTCCAATTCTGCAATATATGTGTCTTTAACTTTGCTTATCCGTTCCACAAAAGGATGAGGATTAAACATCGCAGGGAACTCCGGATTATCAATCTGTAAAAAATAATTAGATAATCGGTTCTTTTTCGATGCTTGTACTCTCATGACTGAATGCTCAGGAAATCTTAAATTGTCAAGAAGAAAACGTCCATTATCATCGGTCTGCACATAATAGGATTTATGCAGCTTTGGAATCAACGCAATAACAGTTGTATTCTTAATTGGCTTGCCAAAGCCGTTTTTCACACTTCCTGACAATGATTGTCCTCGTTCAATGGGATACAAATAATCCGGTGATTTGAATCGCAGTATATCTTCAATGTCAAATCGAGTCCACCCTTGCGTCATCATAAGAAAATCCAGATATGCCATTGTCTTGCTATCCCTATTCCTAAAGTAAAATCCCGGATTTTCCACGTGCCCCTTCAAATCGGAACTTAATAACATATACGATTTTATATTCTCAGACATTGAATCCAACTCAACCGAATATGCATCTGTGACACTTACTGAAAAATTTCCTTTTAACCTGTCATTGTTTTCTCCAGTCACATCAATATGAAATTTCATTAATTTTCGTGGCTGTAGTTTTCCACTATCTGTATAAATCGACATTTTCGCATCATCGCCATCCACATATACCAAACGCTCACTTAACGGCACAAAATCCTTGTCAATAACCACAAAATGAGCTATTCCTTCCGGCAGCAATTTTGCATTCAGCTGTCCCATCTCTTTTCCATCAATTAAAAATGAGGAAATAAGCTTGCCTCTAACATGTATTACCATATATTTCGGAGCCTTCCCTCCATAATTTTCAGGTTTTAGCAACTTATAAATTATTCTGTCTCTTGCATGGTTTACAGTCAATGCAACACTATTTTTACTCGGTTTTTCAATATCATATCGATGCTCTATTCCTTCAGAATTTTTCACCACAGCCACACACTTTTGGTCATCAGAATTATTCAAAAAGAATGTCCCCATTCCCGCATGAAGAGATTCAAAAGTAGTCAATGTATCACCTGCCAACGAAATAATAGTCCCGGAAACAGGCTCTGAAAGTCCGGATGTATTGATTGCTTTAAATGCAACTTTTTGAGTTTGTCCAGAAATGCGATGCCCACCTTCAGGGAAAAAATCAACATGATAGTCCATCATTGACGGCAATTCAAAAATACGTCTCACTCGCCAATTATCTTTTGAAGCAACCACCTCCAAAATCATTTTTTCATTGCTTCTTTTAGGCAATGCCACCCTCACCTCTCCATCTTTATTGGAATGATGAGTGGTATATTTTCTATCGTTTTCAGATGTTCCTATAATACACTTTACATCCACATTTTCGATTCTTGACTTTGTTACCGGATCCGTTAATGTTATTATTGCTTCCAGGTTGTCGCCTTCTCTCTCCTGATTTAAAGACACCTTACACTTTAACGCACTATTATGATTAATCTGCAAATTTTGCACATACATAAAGTCCGGTGAAAAATTTTGCATCCACTTTGTGTAAGCTCTTAGATAGTAATCTCCTTCGGGCTGTTCCACACTTATAGGTATGGATGCTATAAAAGAATCGTCCAACCGTTCAACCAATTGTCTGACGATCAATTTATCTGCTTTATCAACAAGCTCAATATAAAGGTTTCGACTAAACGAGTTCATTTTATGAGTAATCGCTCCGGTCAAATAACCTTTAATCCAGATTGTATCGCCTTGGAAATAATATGGTTTATCTGTATGAAGAAATACCTTCTCCTGAGGTGCATTTGTCACAATCTTAAATGCGTCCGAAATAGAATCTACCGCACTGTTTATCTCTTCTTTAGCAACTATGCTTTGCACTGCAGCAAGCAAGCAAAGCATAGTCGTAAATAATATTTTTTTCATAAATCCGGAGAGATTTTTACCCATTAATTACGTCTTGTTGTTATAAGTACCGCTCCATTAGCACCGTCCATACCATAAGCCGAACCATCCTTGAGCACTTCTATACGGTCAACAGTCTCAATGTTCACAGCATTGTTCACATCAGAGAGCGAAGAATATTTCACTCCATCGACAATAAATAGGGGTTCAAAGTTGGTAGATGAAGTCACTCCTCTCATTCGGGCAACAGGTCCATTATCATCTTCATCAATTATAAGACCGGCGACACGTCCACGTAGAGTTTCGATTATATCAGATGTCTCAAACCGACGTATTTGATCACGAGTCAAAACATTCGGATCGTAAGCTACCGGCTTATACTCCTCATACATGATTGTTGCCGATGTACCCTCTCCATCATATTCCATTCTTAAAGCATTCACACCCATGTAAATTGTCATTTTTGGGAGCTCGCGTAAAGGAATTTTAGCTACACGCCCATCAGCAGGAAACACCATAAGAGTATCACCCTCATAAACTTTTTTGAAACTGAAAGCACCCTTGCCATTAGTCTTTTTGTTCTTGATCTCCCCATTGAGCCTCATCGGAATTTTGCTTATAGCTTTTCCATCTTCATTTACTACAACTCCTTCAAGCTTAGTATAGGCATTTACTGACAATGCCATACCTACAAGTAAAACAATTAAACCTAACTTTTTCATATTAAATGAGTTTTTACAAAACAGGGTGTGCTATACCATATTATATAACACACCCTTATAACGATTAATTAAATATTAGCGAACAAGAGTCTCACCTTTTAGGATTGTTCCATCATCAAGATTACACCAATCATCAAGATAAACGCGCAGTTTGTTTGCCATACTTACCATTGACTCGCCTATAGCAACATTTGCATAGTTAGTAACACCAAGCTCAGCTATTACAGGCTTCAGGTCAACTTTAGAAATCAACTGACCGTCAATATAGTAATAAGCATTCCAATCGGCATCGATGGTCATGGCACCGGTAGCAACCTTATTTTTAGCCAATATAGTCGGGGTTCCATCGACTGCGATAGCCTTACTTATGGTTCCTCCACGATTAGAGTTGTACACCTGTACAGCCCAACTGCTCACACCGCTTGAGAAGTTTGACTCAAACTGAATGTGATCAATATAAACCGGATCCTGATTAGTGTTGTTAAACTTAAAACGCATACGGAATTGACCATTGGTTTTATCCATTTGATCCCATTTATAGGACATCTGCTGAGTGTGAGGAACTGTAACCGGAGTTTTCAAAAAGGTATTCCATACCAAGCGCCAACGTCCGTTAGCATTGCTTGAAGTCAAACGTGCAGTTCCGTTACTTTGAGCTACACTCATGCTGTTGGTTGAATATCCGTTATTATAGTACGGAGTTTCAAAATCGCGGAAGAATAATTCATCTGTCACTGTCATTTTTGCACGACGAGTTTCTTTCTCTCCTCCACATTTTACAGTAACCCAAATTTCATATTCACCCGGTTCATCCGGAGCAACCCATACATTTTCAAAAAGTCCGTCACTGTTTGTCAGCGAACCACCGTCACAACCCCACTTGTAAGTGGTGTCCTCGTTATCGGAGGTATTTACCGAAACAAACACTTTCACCTTGTCATTTCGGCACACTTTCTGACCAAAAGTGTTCAATGATTCGATTGTAACATAGCTGTCATCACTGCATGAAGTCAGCATTACAATCATCATCAGCATATATAAAATATTCTTTTTCATGATTCACATTTTTATTAGTTTTCTTCCAAGAAAGCACGAGTAGGACGCTCAAGGTAATAATCGAGCACATGGATATAGCCGTTAGTCGCTTTAAGGTTAGATGAGCGAATAGAACCTGTTGTTTCGCTCAATACACCACGGTAGTTCCATGACCAGTTGTTAAGCTGAATCGGAGCTTCGCGCACCATTCTGACTACCATGGATATCTTCGCGGTATCACCCTCTACAGTATTCCCATTATTGTCAGTATAAGTGTACTTGCCATTGCCCATTGTTTCATACCATTTTGTATCAGTAGAAATGTTATGGTATGACCATTCTCCTTTAAGTGTATGATAAAGGAGCATTTCCTTTACTTGTTCCTTCGGATATTGGTTCCATGCAACGGCACGAATCATCATCTCCTGACCCTCATAGACTGTTTTGATTTTATTACGGCTCCAATAACAGTTTCCATTCGATTCCCAATCGCTAAGAGCGTTATTGGTAAGCAGGAAATAGGTATTGCCCGGAGCGTTGTAATCGGCTTCAGTAAGCCCGGCATATTCTATACCCTCAATAAGGGTTGAGAAGATATCTTCACGGCTGTGGATAAAATCCCATACATTCATGTGAATATCATTGGGCCTCACACGAGATTCGTAATCATGATCCTCCGTATAGTCCAATCCAAACAGACTGCATGATGCCATTGAGAACAAACACGGCAGAATCAATATATATTTCAGATATTTCATTTTTATTATTCCTTTATTGATTAATGATTATTCGTCATAAGGATAGTTCTGTTTTCCCTTCATATAAGGATTCTTACGGAACACATCCTGATTCAAAGGCCAAAGCATACGACCCCAACCGCCAATGTGATCTTCACCCGGATCCGGAGCACCGATGTCGAAACCTTCTTCAACGGCATCATCTCCAAGACCTTGATAAAGCGGGTCGAGATATTCCTTAACAGTGCGTGTACGAACCATGTCGAACCAACGATGACCCTCACCCCAGAATTCAATCTTACTCTCATCAAGGATCAACATAAGCTGATCGTGCTGAGTCGGATAATCAGCGGCATTAGCAAGATTTGAGTTGGCTGCTCGTGTACGGAGTTCATTCACATAATCAACAGCGACCTGAGCACCATTGTCATTTGTCATAACACATGCCTCGGCGTAGAGAGCTTTGATATAAGCCAAACGGTAAAGGGGCACATGATAGTCACACTCCTTATTTACGAGATAAGTGTATCCTCCCATTCCATTATGAGCTGCAAACTTAGAACATGCGGGAATCACGTTGTTTACTCCATAGCTGTCCTCGGTAAGGGTGTACTCAGTAACCTTCAACTGTGTCATACAACTTTCATGCATTTTCAATGTATCAAGAATCATGAGTGAACGGAGATCATCAGGAACCTTGGTAAGCGGAAGCAGCTGATTATATGTATCCTTTGAAAGTTTATAAGGAATGGTGTTTGAACCTGAAGCGAAATACTGAGCGAATCCGAGTCCATTACCAAATTCATTAAAGTCCCAGAACATACTGAAAATCATCTCAGTATCATTTGGAGAAACAGTAGTTGAAGCAGAACGACGGAACATATCAAAATATGTATCAGGATCAAGTTCCATTTTATATCCGTAGTTATCAATCAACTTCTTAGCCTCAGTTTTAACTTCGTTATAACGATGAGCCCATGCAAGAACATCAACTTTGATAGCCTGAGCAGCACCACGATTTAGATAATATTTGCTTGAACTTGACATATCCAAATCCGGACCGAAATGGGTTATAGCATTATCGAGGTCTTCAAGAATTTGAGTTAAAACAGTCGCAACATCAGTACGAGGATAATACTTCTCCTGAGTAGCATTGTCTTCGTATGGTTCAAGAATTAATGGAACATCACCCCATACTCGTATAGCATAAAAATACATCAATGCACGCATTGTATAAGCCTGTCCCAAATAAGAGTTAATAACGGTGGGACCAAGTCCGGTTTCCGGGATATGCTTCAAACCGGCATTAGCACGATATATGGTGGCATAAAGGTTACTCCAACTTGTTGAACCGTGAGTTGAGGTCAAACCATTATAAAGTATCGCCTTATCATAGCTTGTTCCTGACGGGTTGTATACACCGGCACGCAACTCTCCCCAGTTATAGAGATCCATACGCAATGTGTTCTGCATACCGTAATACATACCTGCTGTCCAGGTCTTGATATCAGCTTCTGTCTTCCAATAAATATCGGTTGACAAGTCGCTTATAGGCTGGCGATCGAGGAAGTCATCACAAGAGGTCAATGACATTCCAAGCAATACACTTGCTACTGTTAAATATGATTTTAATTTCATGACTTTTAGAATGTTAAGTTAAATCCGAAACCAAGTTCTTTTGAACGAGGATAACGACCACCGTCGATACCTGGCTGCAGCGGATTGCTGTTAGAGATATTTGACGGATCAAATCCTGGATAATTGGTCCATGTAGCCAAGTTCTTACCGTAAACATATACGTTAAAGTCTGTAGCGAGGAACTTAGCTGAAATCTTGCGCGGCATACGGTAAGTGAAGCGCACATTGTCAAGACGGAGGTAATCACCGCTATGGAGATACTGAGAAGAAAGCACACGTGCGTTCTTCACACCTTGGGTAGCATTGGTTCCTTTATACATTGTAGTTATCTGACCCTGATATTTCCATATAGGATAGATATAGTGAGCCAATGGGGTATGGTTGCTTGAAGAGAACTGGTTCATGTCATACGACATCTTGTCATAAATCTTGTTTCCGAAGCTACCATAGAATGAGAATGACAATGAAAACGCCTTGTAGGTAATTGTGTTCTGCCATCCGAAGTAAGTGGTCGGAAGAGCCTTACCGAGATTCATTCGGTCAGCATCACCAATCACACCATCATGATTGAGGTCTTCCCAGATAACATCACCACCACCGGCTACTGTGTTCTGAGCAGTCATTTTACCGACTTCACCGTCATACGTCTTGCCGTCAGAAGTTTCGTAATGTGAGAGTTTAGGCTTGCCATTCGAACCGTAAACCCAGTTATTGTAGTTGTTGGGATCACGTTCATAAACAGGAGTCAAACGCTCTCCGAATGTGCCGTCAGCATTTTTAACGTATGCATTTGCTTCATCAGAGGCATAGATACCCTTATATTTGTAACCGAACCATTGTCCGATAGAACCTCCCTCTTCAATCCAATACATATTGTTTTCAAGATATGCTGTACCATCGGCAAGTTTAGTAATCTCATTCTCGTTGAAAGAGATGTTGAATCCGGTCTGCCATGAGAAGTTGCGGGTCTGAATAGGATAACCGTTAACTGAAAGTTCGAGACCACGGTTTCGGATAGAACCGAAGTTCACACGCATTGTAGACACACCCATTTCACTTGGGATCTGCTCGCTTGCAAGAAGGTCCTTGGTTTCCTTGTTATACCAGTCAGCAGTGAAAGAGATACGTCCATTAAGGAATGAAAGGTCAATACCAACATTGTTCATACCGGATGACTCCCAAGACAAGTTTACGTTGGCAAGACGGCTGTTTTGGTACACAGCAGCTACACCATTATAATAGTGACCAATGGTATAGGTGTTGATTGCATCATAGTTACCTACTGACTGCACACCGGTCTGACCGTAAGAGTAACGGATCTTAGCATCAGATAGCCAATCACGGCTCCACTTCATGAACGGCTCTGCAGAGAAACGCCACAAAGCTGAAACTGACGGGAACCAACCCCAACGCTTACCAACGAAACGAGAAGAACCGTCACGACGAAGAGAAGCGTTAACAATATACTTACTGTCATAAGAGTAACCGACACGAGCAAAGAAACCGACCATTGAGTGTTCAGAATAATTTGAACGAGTATTGGACAGATTTAATACTTGGAATGCATTACTTGTGATAATACTTTCGGAAACGTGGTCTGAACCATAAATATTCAACGCTTCATCACGCCAATCTTCGATAGAAGCACCGATAGTTCCATAAGGATTATGCTTACCGAACTTTTGGTTCCATGTTAAATAAGTTTCACCTGCAAGGTAACGAGCCAAAGATGCTTGGTTACGACCTTCCGACTTTGCATTCGAAAGCTTTGCAGTATTAAGGTAATCAGTACGTGTCACGCCATAACGTGCAGTTGCCTGACCAACCCAAGTGAAATGCTTGAGGAACTTATATTCAGCTTTCTCAGTAAAACGCATTTGATATTGATTACGTTCATTGATTCTTTCATCAGCCTGAGCTACCGGGTTACGCTGACCGCCATTATAATAGATATAAGAACCGTCAGGGAAATAAAGTGCCATGTGTGCCGGACGACGAAGACCTTGCATAAGTATGACGCCTTCATCAACAATATTACGCTGAGTGTATGAAAGTTCAACATTTGTAGACACCTTCAAACTCTTGGTCATATTGTAGTCAACATTCGTACGTATGTTGAAACGACGGAAATTACTATGATTTACAATACCCTGTTGGTCAAGGAAACCGAAACTTGCATAATAGTTCATTTTATCCTTAACAGATCCGCTTACATTAAGGCTGATGTCGTTAGTATGAGCCGTGCGTGTCACGAGGTCAAGCATATCGTTGTCCGCCATCTGAGTCGGGTTAAGGGAGTCAGTCTGAACACGATTTAGGTTAAGATTTGTCGGGGCATTCTTCTGTTCGAAAAGGTAACGTTCCTTAGCATTAGCTTGATCAATCTTGTGACCGAGTTTCTCAATCTTGTGGCTGTAACGGATGTTGATTTTCGGCTTGCCTTCCTCACCTCGTTTAGTTGTGATGATAATCACACCGGCAGCTGAACGAGAACCGTAGATTGCGGCAGATGCAGCATCCTTCAATACTTCCATGCTCTGGATATCCTGCGGGTTGATAGTGGAAATGTCGCTCACGGCAACACCGTCAACAATGTAAAGAGGGTTGGCACCTTCTGAGCTCATTGATGAAATACCACGGATAGCCATTGTACCGGTTTCACCGGGGGCACCTGAGTTATTAGACACCATAAGTCCCGGAACCTCGCCCTGAAGAGCTTCGAAAATGTCAGTAGGCTGACGCTCTTCAATTTTCTTTGCATCGATTGAGGTAATAGAACCGGTTACATCACGTTTTGCAACTGAACCGTAACCAATCACGACAACGTCATCAAGCATCTGAGTGTCTTCCTTCATGACTATGTTCATCTTGGTAGCGGATGCCTTTTCAGTTTGAGGCTTATAGCCAACATAGCTGAACGACAATGTCGCTCCCACCGGGCATTTCACGGTGAAATTACCGTCAATATCAGTCGCAGTACCAACTTTGGACCCTACAACAGTCACGGATACTCCGATAAGCGGGTCGCCATTTTGGTCAACCACAGTACCTGTCGCAGTCACGTTTTGAGCATACATACTCATGCTCATAAAGAAACTGAACAAGCACAACAAGATTCGCCATGATACGCTTCTTGTACTGGATTCTTTCTGTTTCATTAAAAATTTGCTTTTATTAGACTTAAAATTAATTACTATAAAACTTTTTTCGTTTCATTCAATTACTGGGTTACTTGGCTTTGTTCATAATGTTATACATGGTTAGGGGTTAATTTTCCGAATGCAAATAAAAGGGAAATTTCTAAAAAAGATTTAAAAAATCGTTCACATCGCTGTCAAAAATATACCATAAATATATCTCACTGATAATCGGTGGTTTATTAGTCCGCAAAAACAGCTTTTGCAACGATAATTTCAATCTTGCCGGCAGAGAAAAAGTGTAGAAAAATATTAAATGGCGTCCTCATGGTTGAACGCCGTTGCGCCTGATCGTGCCGGCAAGAGAGCCGTGTCTTGCCGGGTTGAAACACCTCCCCTTATATAAACATAGGTGTGGCGGGGGTTATTTACACTTTTTTTTTACAGGCATCACATCCCGTATTGTGCATCATGCATGGGCGGGGGCATCGTTTTCAGGGGGGCATCGTTTTCGGGGGTGGCATCGCATGATGATATCGCATTTATACTATTCCCCTGCATTTGCATTCGTAAAGCCAGTATGTCAACGCAGCTCTTTAGAGAAACAAAACTGAATCGCTGATACAAATTTTATAATTTTTGGTGGAATAGCAATAGACTTTTACGTAATTTTAGTTCATCTTCGTGTTAAAATTCTTAATTCATCTATATCTGTGGCTCGTTTAGCCCTAAAAACCGATCAATTTATGAAAATATTCCAATCTGCGACTATCGCTTTAGCTCTCTCTTGCTGCTCGATTCCGGCTGTAGCCGAGTCGTGGCTCGACTTTCCGCAGGGAGCTACACCGTCGGAAATTGGCGACAGGATCGCCAATAAGTATCTTATCACTCCTCACACGCGTTTCGGCAATCCGCGCGCGGAGAAGGCTCCGACTTACGTGACTTATCCTGACGCGCTCACGTGGCTCGGCGCGTTGTGGTATGCTCAGGCAACCGATAATTCGGTGATGACCGACAGGCTCATCAAGCGCTTTGAGCCGCTCTTTTCCGAGCAGAAGGATTTCCTGCCCAAGATGGTCCATGTGGACTATAATGTGATGGGCTCGGTGCCGCTTGAGATTTATATGCAGCGTGGCGGCGAGCGCTATCGTGAGCTGGGCATGAGGTATGCCGACTCGCAGTGGGAGCTGCCTACCGATGCCAAGCCTGAGCAGAAGGCTTACGCCGACAAGGGGTATTCGTGGCAGACTCGTGTGTGGATCGATGATATGTTTATGATCACCACCATACAGTCGCAAGCCTACCGCACGACTGGCGACCGCAAGTATATCGACCGCGCCGCCAAGGAGATGGTGATGTATCTCAATGAGATACAGCGTCCCAACGGACTGTTCTATCATTCGCCCGAGGCTCCGTTTTTCTGGGCGCGAGGCAACGGATGGATGGCGGCAGGCATGGCTGAGCTGCTGTCGATGCTGCCCGATGACAACCGCGACCGTCCGGCTATCATGGCTGCCTATAAGAAGATGATGAAGACTCTTAAGGAGCATCAGGGCGACGACGGGCTGTGGCGACAGTTGATCGACGACCGCGAGGCGTGGAATGAGACTTCTGGCACTGCCATGTTCACCTATGCCATGATAAAGGGCGTGAAACATGGCTGGCTCGACGAGGCTGAATATGCTCCCGTGGCGCGCAAGGGCTGGATAGGGCTGGTGTCATATATCAACGCCGATGATGAGATCACCGAAGTGTGTGAGGGCACCAACATCAAGAATGACCGCAATCATTACATGAACCGCAAGCGCATCGTGGGCGACCTCCATGCCCATGCCCCGATACTGTGGTGTGCCGCCGAGTTGGTGAAGTTCAACCGTAAATAACCGCCGGAAGCGGTTTCCAAGCCTGATTTTTTTGAATTATTATAGTATCTGTCACTGCAAGGGTGTGTGTTTTTCAAAAAAAATACATACCTTTGCTTTACTACTACACATCATTATCATGAAACATATATTATCATGAAAAATTTAGAGTTGAAGTGCTTCATTTTATGCTTGACCTTATTGATACCGTCCTTGAATCTTAAAGCCGATTTCAGGGACAGTTCTTCATTGTTCACCAACATCGGGCTCGAGGACGGGCTGTCGCAGCTGTCGGTGCTCGACATCTTGCAAGATTCAAAGGGCTATATATGGTTTGCCACAAGAAACGGACTCAACCGCTTCGACGGGCAGGAGATGGTGGTGTACAAACATCAGTATAACAATCCCATGAGCCTTGCCGACAATGACCTCACCCGCATTGTGGAGGACCATGACCGCAACATCTGGATAGGCTCATCGAAGGGATTGACACGACTCAACACCCTGACCGACAAGATGAAGCCTTACCGTGCGAAAGAGGTAAAGGCATTCGGCACCGGAGTGAAATCGCTGTTTGTTGACTCGCGCCACCGCTTGCTCGTGGGCACCTCCAACGGCGTGTATCTCTACATCCCGGAAGCCGACACATTCCAGAAGCTTGAGTTTGACGGAACCCTCAGCAAAGCCTACATAACCATGTTTGCCGAAACATCACGCCATGAGCTCGTGGTGTGCACAAAAGAGCATGGCATGGTCATCAGCGACCTGGATTTCAAGAATATAGAGGTCTATAACAAGAAAAATTCTCCACAACTGCTGCTCGACAATGACGTGACAAGTGCCTTTGAGGATTCGAAAGGCACACTCTGGATAGCCACCAATCAGACAGGCATCGTGAAGTGGGACCGTAAAAGCGGCGAGATAAAGCATTTCACCACACGCAACACCGAACTGTCAAACAACACCATACGCCAGATAAAAGAGACCGACGGCAAGCTTTTCATAGCCACAATGGACGGCGTATACACCCTCGACATTGCCACCGAACAGCTTCAGGCTCACTCCAACGCCAAACTGAGCCGCGGAATGCTCAGCCACTTCTCCATCTACTCGCTATGCGTCGATAAAAACAGAGGCGTGTGGATAGGCACCTACTCAGGCGGCGTGAACTACCTGTCAAAATACAACAACCGCTTCGTGCTCCACGAGCCGTCAAATTCCGTCAATTCACTGCTCGGAATCTACGGCAACATGGCAAGCACCAAAGACAATCTCTACATATCCACCGAAGGGGGCGGACTGCTTGTCTATGACCTCAATAACAAGAAATACTCGACCTACGTATACAACAACACCTCCGACAACCGTTTCAGCAGCAACATCATCAAAACCGTGACGCTCGACGGCAACACCGTGTGGTGCGGCTCAGCCCAAGGCAACATATACAGTTTTGACACCCAGACGCATAAGTTCGAGCATTTCTACACCATGGAATACGGATCCATATATGCCATCGTGAAAGATGAAGAAGGGTCGCTGTTCTTCGCATCGTCAACACCGCGTTCAGGACTCGTGAAACTCACCAAGGACGGACAATTTTCCAACTGCTTCATGAAAGGCGACAGCGTGCTTGCCAACGCCAGCGCCCGATGCCTGCTGTCGCTCGGCAACAAGCGCTACCTCATAGGCACCCGAAGCACCGGCGTGCTCCTGTATGACGAACCCAAACAGGAATTCACCAATTTCAGCAGTGAAGGAGAAGGACAGTATAAACTGCCCTCAAACTACGTCACATCAATCATCAAAACCTCCAAAGGAGAAATATGGATCTCATCTTTCGGCGGCGGTCTGAGCCTCTTCGACCCTCAGAAAGGAATAGTCAGGAGCCTGACCAAAGGCACAGGACTCACTGACGACGAGATATGCGCCCTTGTGGAGGACAATGACCACAACATCTGGTTCTCCTCCAACAGCGGCATCTCCCGCTTCAATCCATCGACCGATGAAATAAACACCTACAAAGTGAACAGCACCGGAGTGCTTGAATTCACACCCCACAGCGGCGCGGCGCTCCCCGACGGGTCGATCGCGTTTAGCGCGAGCAACGGCTTCATCACCTTCCACCCCGATGATATGCACCTCACTCCGCAGCAGTCGCCGCTCGTGCTCACCGGACTCACCGTCAACAACAACCGCGTGTCTCCCGAAGGTGAAGACGGCATTCTCAAGTCCACCATAGATGATACCGAAACCCTCTACCTCAACTACAATCAGAACAATATATCCATAAAATACAGCGCGCTCAATTACACTGACGCCGGCGTAAACCAATATGCCATCAGGCTTTTAGGCCATGACGACAAATGGGCATACGTGGGCAACCGCCGTGAAGCGTTCTACAACAACCTCGACCCGGGCAAATACACTTTTGAAGTGAAAGCCTCCAACAATGACGGAGTGTGGGACGACGACGCAAAGCGCATCGACATCATCATCGAGCCACCCGTGTGGGGCACATGGTATGCCTATCTGTTCTACATAATAGTAATCACAGGCACGATAGTGCTCATCATGTACTATCTTATCAAAAAGCGCGATCTCGAACAAGCATTGCAATATAAATCGCTCGAGCAGCAACAGGCAGAGGAGTTCCACCAGACTAAACTCAGAATGTTTACCAATTTCTCCCACGAACTCCGCACGCCGCTCATGCTCATCCTCGCGCCATTGCAGGAACTGCTTGACCGCAATGATCTTAACACCACTATCAAGAACAAGCTCAACCTCATCTACAACAATTCCCAACGCCTGTCACTGCTCGTCAACCAGCTCATGGATCTGCGCAAGAGTCAGGCAGGCAAGCTGCATCTCAAGATCGCCAAGGATGAAATGTGTGCTTTCATGCAGGAAATATATTCAGCCTTCAACCAGATAGCAGTGAGCAAAGAGATCGACTTCACCTACGAATGCGCTGAAGAGCGCATAGGCGCGTGGTATGACAAGTCGCTTCTGGAGAAAGTGGTGTTCAATCTCCTCTCCAACGCATTCAAGTACACTCCTGCCGACGGAAAAGTGTCGTTGGTGCTGAAAAAGCTGCTTAAAGCAAATCTTCCTCCGGAAAAAGCCGCACATCTGCCTGCCGGAGAAAAGTTTGTGCATCTGATAGTTACCGACACCGGTAAAGGAATCCCCGAAAGCGAAATGACCAACATATTCGCGCCATTCTATCAGATCGAGGACGGACGCTCGAAAGATAAGGTCGGCACAGGCATCGGACTGAGCCTCACCCAGTCAATCGTCGACCTGCACCATGGCATTATATGGGTGGAAAACAATGAGGACGGCGGAGCCGCATTCCATGTCATTTTCCCCATCGACAAGTCAGGCTACACCGACGATGAGATCGACAAAGACGCCGCAAACCGCGTAGTGACCGATGTCATTCCCTCAACCACCGAGCCCGAAAGCTTCGAGCTCGAGAAGAAATACACCGTCCTTCTTGTCGAGGATAACGAAGAAGTGCGCACCTACGTCAAAGAGTGCCTTGAACCCTACTTCTTCGTGATCGAAGCCGGAGATGGCGACACAGCCTTCAACATAGTGGTCGACAAATATCCCGACATAGTGGTCAGCGACATAATGATGCCCGGAAAAGACGGACTTGAGCTATGCCAGGAAATAAAACAAGATCTTCGCACAGGGCATATCCCGGTCATCCTCATGACTGCGCGCTCCATGGTGATGCAGATAAAAGAAGGATTCGCGTCAGGAGCCGACGATTACATCGTGAAACCATTCAACATGGATGTCCTTATACTGCGAATCAAGAACATACTGCTGTCACGCGAAAAATTGCGCAGCCTTTACGGAAAGAAATTCTCGCCTGAGGCTCTCGGCATAGAGATTGTGTCAAGTAACGACCGCTTCACTCAGAAATTCTTTGACGTGATCGAGAAAAACATCTCAAATCCGGATCTCAACATCGAGCTAATGTGCAAGGAGATAGGTCTGAGCCGCACCAACCTTTACCGCAAGCTCAAGGCTATCACCGATCTTTCGCCCGTGGAACTCATCAGGAACAAACGCATGGAAATCGCAGCAAAACTTCTCGTGGAATCTGATGTGACCGTGTCGGAAGTTTCTACTTATGTAGGCTTCAACAGCCACGCCTATTTCACTCAATGCTTCAAGGCTGTCTACGGAACATCGCCATCCGATTTCCTTGCCGAGCACAAAAAAGCATCATCACCTGCGTGATTTTGCTAATGATTGATACATTATTGAAAATTCAGACGGATTAGGTTTGCTAAATTCGTCTGAATTTCAATTTTTGAATCAATATGGCAATGAAAAAAGCAATAATTTCGGCAATAGCAGCCTGCTTCATTTCCCAGGCAGCATCAGCCTTTCCCGGATCAGCTCCGGACAGATACTCGGAAGGCATCGCCCAGACGGTAATGACACGCTATCCCTCAGCGCTTAACATTCCTTTCAAGCCCTGGTGCTATCCTCAGGGATATTTCCTTATGGGGCTCGAAAAGCTATGGAATTCAACCGGCGACCGACAGTATTACGACTACATCATGTCATGGGCAAATCAAGTGGTAAATCCCGACGGAACCCTGCGATATTTCAAGGGAAAAAGCATGGACGACATGATGGCAGGCTCAGTCATAGTATGGGCATACAAGCAGACAAAGGATGAAAAATTCCGAAAAGCCGCTGAAATAATCCGAAAGAGCTACGATGACTACCCTCGCACCACCGACGGTGTATTTTGGCACGGACGCGGCACTGTGGGACAAATATGGGTCGACGGAGTGTTCATGGGACAGATGTTCCTGACAAAATACGGCAAGTATATCGGCGATGCCGACTACTGCTTTGACGAAGCCGCCAAGCAGCTCATAGGGATGCACACCCATCTCAAAAAAGGCGATTCAGGGCTCCTATACCACGGATGGGACGAAGACAAAGATGCCCGTTGGGCTGATCCCGCCACCGGAATGGCTCCCGAAGTGTGGAGCGAAGGCCTCGGATGGTACGCATTGATAATGGTGGAGACTCTCGATATATTCCCCCGCAACCATCCTCAATATCAAACACTCGTCGACATCACACGACAACTGATGAAAGGACTGAAAGAGAGCCAGGACCCGGCAACAGGATTATGGTATCAGGTGGTTGACAAAGGCGACCGTCAAGGAAACTGGCACGAAACTTCGGGCAGCGGAATGTTTGTGTACGCCATACAGCGCGCCATCGAACTTGGCATAATACCGGCTGCCGACTACCGGCATACAGTCATCAACGGTTACCACGGCATCATTTCCAAAGCTAAAATAAGCCTTGCCGACGGCTTGCTTGACCTATATGACGCAAATAACGGACTCGGAATACAAAAAGACTATGACACATACGTCACACGCCCCCGTAAAAAGAACGGGCAGGAAGTCATATCGTCATTCCTGTGGGGAACATGGATTGCCGAAAACGCTTATAAGAACCTGACCGACAATGCCGATACGCCGGTAACCATCCCTAAATTCGCCTGCACCGACTATTCTCAGGGAAAAGTATTCATATTTGAGAATGACAGCATCGTGTGGCAACATGACGCGCCCCTATCCAATGACCTGTGGCATCTGCCGAATGGCAATCTGCTGTTCACCACCGGACATGGAGTACTCGAGATGACACTGTCTGGCGACACCATATTTGATTACCGAAGTGACAGCCACATCTTCGCTTGTCAAAGGCTCAAGAACGGCAACACCTTTGTAGGCGAATGCAATAACGGAAGGATGCTCGAAATAGATCCGCAAGGAAAAATCGTAAAATCGGTGTCAATTCTGCCCGAAGGGGTCACCGATGGCAAAAAATCATTCATCCGCAACGCCCGACGCCTTGACAACGGGCACTATCTCGTGGCACATTACGGAGGGAAAAAAGTGATTGAATACGACGAAAACGGCAAAAACGTGTGGGAAGTTCCGGCATCAGGTGGCGCCCACTCCGTAATACGCCTGCCTAACGGCAATACATTAGTGGCAATAGCCGATTCCGACAAAAATCCACGTATCGTTGAGTATAATCCGCGCAAAGAAATTGTGTGGGAGATATCCAATGCCGACTTTCCCGACACAAAACCGTTCAAGTTCCTTTCCGGGATGCAATACATTCTTGAAAAGGGTATACTTTTCACCAACTGGCAGGGACATGGAATAAAGGAAAAAGCTCCCCACATGTTTCTGGTGAACCGCGACAAAAAGATACTCTACACATTCAATCCGCGAAAGGAGATCGAAACACTCTCATCAGTGTGCGTCATTGACTGCGCGCCCGATGCCGCAATACACTGACAACAGCACCCTCTTCTTCTCCTTTCAATTGTCACAATCCGTTTTATCCTCATGGCGGCAGCTCAAGTTGCCCTCCTCAACCCATCGAGGATGAAACGGATTTAATACATTAATTAACAGACAACTATCAAATAGGTTATTGTACAATAATGACAGTGGCACACAATTCATAAAGCCTCCGACACATTTTTCACAACGCCCTGAAATCACAAAATATGCCGATTGGCACAATAGTAACAGTATTTTAAATAATAATTAAAATAATTCTTCACTTTTCATAATATCTTTGCAACATCGAAATTTGAAAATCAAATAATCATAAATCTAAAAATATAATGAAACTACAGGCAGGAATTTTATCACTCGCTCTCGTGTGCGGAGCTTGCTCAAGCAACAAGTCAGCCACAGAAACCGATGTCGTAAAAGACGGTTTTGACTTTGCCTCACAACAATTGAAATATGCGTTCACTGAGGTTGACAGCGTAATGAACAATCTCACCGAAGAACAGAAAGAGAAGATGATATTCGCCCCGAGAAACATCCAGCCCGACGGCTCGCTACGTCTTGTGGCATCACGCGACTGGTGCAGCGGTTTCTTCCCCGGAGAGCTGTGGTATATGTATGAATACACCGGCGATGATTTCTGGAAAGAAAAGGCACTTGAATTCACGGCTCCTGTAGAACGCGAGAAAACCAACGGCAAGACCCACGACATGGGCTTCAAAGTATATTGCAGTTTCGGAAACGGCTACCGCCTCACCGGCGACTCGACCTATCGCGACATTATGCTCGAATCGGCAAAAACATTGACCACCCGCTATAAGGATAAAGTAGGAGCCATCCGCTCTTGGGATCACAGCACCGACAAATGGGACTGCCCCGTCATCATCGACAACATGATGAACCTTGAACTGCTCTATTGGGCATTCAAAGAAACCGGCGACTCCCTATACTACAACGTAGCTACCAACCACGCTCTGACCACGCTCAAAAATCACTTCCGTGATGATTACAGCTCATATCATGTGGTTGACTACGACACCATCACCGGAGCTGTTCAGAAAAAACAGACTCATCAAGGCTATTCCCACGAATCGGCATGGTCACGCGGACAGGCTTGGGGTCTTTATGGCTACACCATGGCTTATCGCGAAACAAAACGTCCTGAATTCCTGGATCAAGCTAAACATATAGCCAACTATATCTTCACCAACCCCACCCTTCCCGAAGACTTGATTCCCTATTGGGATTATCAGGCGCCCAACATTCCCAATGAACCTCGCGACGCTTCAGCCGCTGCAGTATCAGCTTGCGCGCTCTATGAGCTGTCGATGTACGACCAGGAGAATGCGGAAAAATACAAAGAGTGGGCCGACAAGATTGTGGAGAGCCTTAACGGCGAAAACTACCGCGCACAGCTCAACGGCGACCATGGCTTCCTATTGCTTCACAGCGTAGGATCAGGCAACAGCAAATCAGAAATGGATGTTCCCATCATATATGCCGACTATTATTTCCTCGAAGCTTTGTTGAAAAAGCAGAAATTGGAAAACACCGGCTCAGCAATTCTATAAGATTTTACAGCAAGATATTATATAGAGTAAATTTCTACAGGTAAATTAGTATGGTTAAACAATTTATAAGTTTTTTTGTTTTAGGTATGGTATTGTGCGGGTGTCTTCATGCGAAGACACCTGTGCAGTTTAAAACCCGTCTTACCGACAATTGGGTGTTTCTTCGCCAGGATATCGGCAATATATGGGAGGCTGTACGCCCCTATAAAGCCGGCAATCCTGAAGAATTTCCGCTGTGGCAAGAGGTCACTCTCCCCCACTGCTTCAACGCCCAGGATGCTGTAGATCCTGACCTGAACTACTATCAGGGACCAGGATGGTATAAAACATTGCTGTCAATCGACAATCCCCACAAGGACGGCAGAATAATACTTGATTTCGACGGAGCAGGTCCCAAAACGGAAGTTTATGTCTACATGACAAAAGTAGGCAGCCATGTGGGAGGCTATGACAGCTGGAACGTCGACATCACCGACGCTGTCAATGAATTCCTGAAAAGCGATGCCGCATCACGCTTCGAAGGCAAGGTGCCGTTGAGTATCCGCTGCGACAACAGCCGTGACGCAGAAATGATACCTTCCGACTTGTCAGATTTCACCATTTACGGAGGTCTATACCGTTACCTCAATCTTGTGTACCTTCCTAAAGTTTCAGTAAGCGAGCTTCGCATCGAGCCGATGGTTGATGACGATATGAAGAATGCCCGTCTTACCGTGAGAGGCGATTTCTATAATCCTCTCGACATACGCTCGGCAAATGTAAAAGTAGTGGTCAAGGATCCGTCAGGAAAAGTGGTTGCCGACAATTCCCTTTCCGGAATAACTCCGCTCGGCAATAAGAATCTTCTTGAAATTGACATAAAAAAACCGGTGCTTTGGGATGTCGACTCCCCGAAATTATACACCTGCGAAGTAACCGTGGAAGCTGACGGACAATCGATGGTAGCTTCTGAAAAATTCGGATTCCGCCACTTTGAATTTATCAACAAGGGTCCTTTCCATCTCAACGGACGCCGCTTGCTGTTGCGCGGCACACACCGTCATGAAGATCATGCCGGTGTAGGTTCAGCCATGACCGAAGACCAGATGATACAGGAGATGAAAATGATGAAAGAGATGGGTGTGAACTTCATCCGTCTCGGACACTATCAGCAATCGGAAATAATCCTCAATCTTTGCGACGAGCTCGGAATACTTGTGTGGGAAGAGATTCCATGGTGCCGCGGCGGCGTCGGCGGTGAAAAATACCGTGGACAAGCAAAACGAATGCTCACCAACATGATTCACCAGCACTACAATCATCCTGCAGTGATAATTTGGGGACTTGGCAACGAAAATGACTGGCCCAACGAATTCGAGACCTACAAACAGAGCGAAATACGCGGGCTTATGAGCGAACTTCACAACATCGCCCATGACCTCGACAACACCCGTAAAACCGCCATACGCCGATGCGATTTCTGTAGCGACATCGTTGACGTGTATTCACCCACTATCTGGGCAGGATGGTATAAAGGAAACTATGAGGACTACGTAAAGTATTCCCGCGAATATTACGACAAAGTCAACCACTTCCTTCACGTGGAATGGGGCGGCGACAGCCATCCGGGACGTTTTGTCGAGGACCGCAATCCCACCAAGCAGGATTGGTCGGAAATATATGTGGTAAAACTCATCGACTGGCACCTTAAAGAGCAAGAGAATATGCCGTGGCTCACAGGCACCGCCTACTGGCCTTTCAAGGACTTCGCCACTCCGGTACGTCCTGAAAATCCGGTTCCCTACGTCAACCAGAAGGGAGTGCTTGAACGCGACTTCAATAAAAAAGAAGCCTACTATGTGTTCAAATCCTACTGGACCAATGACCCGATGGTGCATATCATAGGGCATTCACAGCCTGTGCGCTGGGGCGAAAACGGAGAAGAGAAAGAGGTGCTTGTGTATTCCAACTGCAAGGAAGCCGAACTTTTCGTCAATGGAGTAAGTCAAGGCAAAAAGACACGCAACAGCCAGGATTTCCCGGCTGCAGGACTGCGGTGGAATGTAAAGCTCAATCCCGGTGAAAATAAGATTGAAGCGGTAGCCGTTGCCCACGACAAGAGCATTGTGAAAGATGAAATTTCACAATCATATCAGACCGAAAAATGGGGCGATGAAGCAAAGCTTGTAGTCACCTCACAACCGCTCGATGACAACACTACACTTGTAAAAGTAAAAGTGGTTGACAATAACGGCATCCCTTGCCTTGACTCCAAGCGGTTCATCAGATTTGAAGTTGCCGGCGACGGCGAACTGCTAAAGAACCTCGGAACTGCCGGCGGCTCATCCAAAGTACAGGCGGCAAACGGCAATGCGTCAATCAAAGTGAAGAATGGAACGGGCAAATCAGTGGTGGCTGTAAAGTCCGACAATATGGAAACCCAGTTCATTAACATCTAACCAGTTCATTAACCCTAAAAAGAAGCCGATGAATAAATTAACCTCATTCCTCTATATTGCGGGAGCATCCTCCCTGCTTTACGCCTGCACAATGGTCAGCGCAGAAGAGAAGCAAGTAATGGAACCTCTACAGGAAAAAATCCTGGAGCAGACGGCAATAGATATGGAATCGAAGCCAGCTACCGTGACTTGCTTCATTGCCGAGCGAAGCGCCGGCACAAAGCATGACTTTTATTCAGAAGGCGACTACTGGTGGCCTGATTCCTTGAATCCTGACGGTCCCTACATACGCCGCGACGGAGAGACCAACCCCGACAATTTCGTGGAACACCGTCATGCGATGATACGTTTCAGCCGCATTGTGGGAAATCTCACATCGGCATATCTGCTCACGGGCGACCGACAGTATCTTGACCCGGTGATAAAACATCTCAGAGCATGGTTTATCGATGAAGAGACCCGCATGAATCCCCATCTGCTATATGCTCAAGCGATAAAAGGCATAGCCACCGGACGCGGCATCGGCATCATCGACACCGTGCACCTCATCGAAGTGGCTCAATCGCTGATGAAACTTGAAGAAAAGGGCGCTATCTCCCAAAAGGACCTTAATGGAGCAAAAGAGTGGTTCCGCCAATATCTCACATGGATGAAGACCCACCCCTACGGAATAAATGAGATGAACGCCACCAATAACCACGGCACTTGTTGGGCTATGCAGGCGGCAATGTTCGCCAAGTTGATCGATGATAAAGAAACTATGAAATTCTGTTCCGACAGATTCAAGAACGTATTCCTCCCCGATCAGATGGCAGCCGACGGAAGTTTCCCGCAGGAGCTCGCCCGCACCAAACCCTACGGATATTCCTTGTTCAATCTTGACGCCATGGCTACTCTCTGCCAGATTCTCTCCACGGAAGATGACAACTTGTGGGAATACACCACCCCTGACGGTAGAAACATGAAGAAAGCCGTAGAGTTCATGCTCCCCTACATTGCCGACAAGAGCACATGGGGATATGGCAAGGATGTGATGTACTGGGACGAATGGCCCGTGGCACACCCCGCTCTTCTTTTCGCATGGATGAATTTCGGCGACGAGCGCTACTATGCCAACTGGGCAAATCATGAACATTTCCCGGAAAACGAGGAGGTGATCCGCAATCTCCCCATCAGAAACCCGATTATCTGGCTATAATTTTTAACCAATCATTATGAAGAATATCATAACATCGTGTGCCGCTGCAATAGCGATTTCACTACCGGCTGTGGTTTCGGCACAAACCACCACCTATAAAACCACCGGATATGTCACCGATGAGAACAATGTGACCCGCATGGTGACACAAGAAGTGTCGACACGCCTCCGCAGAACCACATCACAGGGCAATCCGGAAGCGAGACTACCCTACACTCCCGGAGTTACACCCGAAAAGCTCGCCATTCCACTTTCCGAATCGGTGATGGCACGTTATCCCGACTACAAAAACGCCTACTGGAAGGACTACACTTACGTTCAGGGCTATATGCTGGACGCGATGGACAGGCTGGGACAACTGCAAAACGATCCCAAATATACTGCCTACATGAAAAAATACATCGACAATTTCATTGACGATGAAGGCAACTACAAAGGCGGAGCGCTTACCAATCTTGACAACTTCATGACCGGATCGGCATTCTGCACGCTTTACAAGCGCACCGGCGACGAGCGCTACAAGAAAGCCGCACTACAAATTTTAGAGGGCGTACATCCATATCCCAGCTCCGACGGACAATTCTGGCACGGCAACAAGTCGCCCAATATGTGGATCGATGGTGTGTTCATGATGCAGATGTTCCTCATCAGGTGTGCCGAGAATGTGGGTGAAGCTGAATTCTGTTTCGACACAGCATGCCGCAATATAATCTCGGCAGCCCGTCATCTACAGCGTCCCGACGGGCTTGTGCTCCATGCCTGGACCACCGAACCGGAGAAAGCCGCATGGGCTGACAAGAATACAGGATTGTCGCCTGAAGTGTGGAGCGAAGGCATGGGATGGTATTCGCTTGTAGTTCCCGAGCTGCTTGCCGTGCTTCCGAAAGATCATCCCGACTATCCCGCCGTATTGAAAATATATCAGAATATGGCTCGCGGATTGAAAAATGCACAGGATCCGCGCACCGGAGGATGGTTTATGGTGGTCGACAAGGGCGACAATCCTCTGAACTTCATCGACCCGTCAGGAACCGCGATGTTCACCTACTCCATCCAACGCGGCATAGACTTAGGCTTGCTTAAGGAGAAAGAATACGCACCCGTGGCACAGCGTGGCTATAAAAGCCTGTTCCCGTTCATATCGGTCAATGACCGCGGTCTTCTTGATGTCATAGGAGCCTGTGACGGAGTAGTGATCAAAAAAGATTTCAACTCCTACGTGACCGTGCCGAAAATCCTGAATGCGAAAGAGGCTGTTGCCGGTATTCTGTGGGCAGCTGTAATAATGGAAAAAGATAATCTATAAAAACAACTATAAAAACATCAATTAGCACTGTTTTAAATCGGATACATTGAGAACACACGTGATGGGTGACCATCTAATATAACAATTAATACACTGTGAATAAAGAGCTTCCGTGAAGAGATTTTCATGGAAGCTCTTTTTTAGAGCCTGGCATGAAATAATCACATTATGCAGTAATTCCACAAAACAATCCATGCCCTAAAAGCATTCTAATAGAATAAGGGTAATAATTAATTCACTGTTAAAAAATGAAGGTCGGATACTTTGTGCCATGCTATGTGGATATGCTCGCTCCCCAAGCGGCTATTTCAAGCTATGAACTCCTTAGGAAACTGGGGCTGGATGTTCATTATATCGAACGTGCCACCTGCTGCGGATTACCGCTCACCGACATGGGATATGGCAAAAAATCATGCAAAATAGAACGCAATCTCATTGAGAACCTCATCGGATATGATTATATCGTGATTCCATCGGGAATATGCACTGACCAGATGCGTAACGAGCTTACCGACATCGAGCAAACTCCCGAGGTGAAACACATACGCGAGACATCCCATGACCTTGTGGAATTCCTCCACGACGTGATCCAAGTGAAGGAATTGCCTTGGGCGAAGTTTCCACATAAAGTAGGACTTCATAATGGCTGTCATTCATTGAGGTCATTGATGCAAGCACGACCGTCGGAACTTATGATTCCCGACTTTTCCAAAACCGCCGACCTGCTGAACCTTGTTGAAGGGCTTGAAGTGACCTATGCCACACGCCGCGATGAATGCTGCGGCTTCGGAGGCACCTTCTCGATATGGGATGAGAGCTGCTCGGGACAGATGGGGCTCGACAAGGTGAATGACTATGTGAGAAACGGTATAGAATATGTCACGTCAGCCGATTTCTCGTGCCTTCTCCACCAATCATGCGTGGCACGAAAGCACAACCTCCCTGTAAAAATGTACTATATCTCTGAAATTCTAAATGGAGACGCATCATGAGCCAGGTAAATCAAGTAAAACTCGGGGCTCGATTCATAGCTGACGAAGCCCACCGCGTGAGCCACGACCGCTGTCTTTGGGCAGCACGGATGCGACGCGATTCTGTAGCCGCTGTCATTCCGCAATGGGAAGAGATGCGGCAGTTGGCATCAGAAATTAAATTGCACACATTGAGCCATCTCGCCGACTATCTCGAAATGTTTGAGAAAAATCTCAAGGCTAACGGCGTAATCGTGCACTGGGCTAAAGACGCCGATGAACACAACCGCATTGTCGCCGACATTTTCGCCAAGCATAATGTGAAAACAGTCACCAAAGGGAAATCGATGCTGATGGATGAGTGCGGCATGACGCCCTATCTTGAAAAACAAGGTATCGCAGTGTATGAAGCCGACCTCGGCGAAAGAATCCAGCAGCTCGACCACCAACGGCCGTCCCACATCGTGATGCCGGCAATCCATAAATTGCGCTCGGATGTGGCACGCCTTTTCGCCGAAAAGCTCGGCAGCGATCCGGAGAACGACGATCCGAAATACCTCAACAGCGTAATGCGCCGCGACATGAGAAAAAATTACATCAAGGTCGATGCAGGAATGAGCGGAGTCAATTTCGGAATTGCCGAGACTGGCGGCATCGTGGTGTGCACCAATGAGGGCAATGCCGACATAAGTGCGGCGTTGCCACCGCTATATGTGGCAAGCATGGGCATCGAGAAACTGATACCTCGCCAAAAGGATCTCGCACTGTTCATACGCCTGCTTTCCAGAAGCGCCTTGGGGCTGAATATCACTCAGTACACGAGCCATTACCATGGTCCACGTCCCGGTCAGGAGATGCACCTCATAATCGTCGACAACGGACGCTCCCGCCGACTCATGGCTGAACATTGGGAGGTGTTGAAATGCATACGCTGCGGCGCCTGCATGAACACTTGTCCTGTGTTCCGGCGCACATCGGGACTGAGCTATGACGCACCCTACATGGGACCGATAGGCATTGTACTCGAACCGAGCTACGACCTTCACCGCTACGCACGTCTACCCTACTCATGCACTCACTGCGGTTCTTGCGGCAATGTGTGTCCGGTGAAAGTTCCCATCCCTAAGCTGGTGTTCTATTGGCGGCGCAAGGTAGTGGATGAGCGGCAGGATGAACCGGTGCACCGCGCAGAAGAAACAGCGATGGAAATCGTGCTTAGAAATTCCACCAACTTTCAACTGAGCGAGCGGCTCGGTCTGTGGGCATTGCGCGCCCTTCCCGACGCTCTTCTTGAATCACGCCTTAATCCATGGGCAACCTGGCACGACAATCCTATCCCTCCCCGAGAAACTTTCCGCCAATATTATAATAGAAACCACAAGAAAAATGACACTGATGAATGATTCACGCCAAATAATACTTGACACTATACGCCGAGCACATCACGGTGAATTTCCGCTGCCTGATGTGCCATCGTTCAGTGTGCCCGGTGATGCGATCGAAAACTTCTTGAGCAACCTTGAAAGTTTTGATGGAAAAGCCATAAGATTGTCATCACGACAGGAAGCCATAAAATGGCTCAATGAAAATGTAAGCGCCGATGGCAAGACGGTATTTTCCGCCGTCGCCGATTTCAACGGCAATTTCCCACTTTCACGAGTGGATGACCCTCATAACGCTCATGTCATTGACATCTGCATCGGTGAAGGGTTGCTGGGCGTGGGAGAATCAGGCTCAGTGTGGGTGACCGATGCATCGTTAGGCAAAGCGGCATGCGCGTTAATGTCAACCGACCTCTATCTGCTGCTTGACAAGAACCTGATCGTAGCCGATATGCACGAAGCTTATAAAAGAATAAATCTGCGTGCCGATCCTTACGGCTCGTTCTTCTCCGGACCATCGGCGACTGCCGATATTGAGGCAGTCAGAGTCACCGGAGCCCAAGGCGAAATATCGCTTACCGTGCTGATATACGGATGACAGGTTATAAAAAACGAAAGTGCGCTTCTTCACAGAAGCACACTCCCTCATAACCAAAATTCAAGTATATATTCTCAGAGTCTAACAAAATGTTGCCATAGGGCTACAATTGCTATCGCCCGGGAAAGCATTCCAGCCGTTAAGGTAGATGTAGAATGAAGAGTGGATTTTGACTGTGTTTTCCCGAGCTTGTTCACTTTCGTCAAGCTGTTGCAAAGTTACTGCTTATTTTGAATACACTGAAATAAAATTAGGTAATTAATCTAAAAACAAGGCTACTCGAGCACTCATCATAAGTGCCTGAGTAGCCTTATATTAAGTCTGTATGTCGTGCAGTTTTATCTATTTTTAAGATGATATATAAACATCTTTTTGGTTAAACGGCACCGACAAGATATTTTCACACCGCATAATGCGTGCTTACCTCCACCATCATCACCGTCACGATGACTAAATCATATCCATGACTTCTGCCGCTCTCTTACTGCCAGAGACTCACTCAACAATTTAATAAATTCCTGCATGGAGCGCTTACGGTAACCGTCTTTCAATGTATGCACACATCCCGCCATCTCATTTTGCGGAATGTCGAGCGGCACAGCCTTTACCCCGGTTTCATTATGAATTGTCGCCTCGGCAAGAACAGTCACAAGCTTAGTCTGTCTTATAATCTTCAACAGTATGTTGACCTCATTAAGTTCAACGTGTATGTTGAATTTATTGTAAGGCGTGACCAGATGATCAAAATAGTTACGTGCCTGAAGACCGCGAGCCGGCAATGCCAGATCATACTTTTCCAATTCATTTAAAGCTACCGTCTTTTTCGAGGCAAGCGGATGAGTCTCGTTGACAATCACCGACAGACAGTTCTGGAACAATATGTGGGATTCAATCCCCTCCACCGGCATCGTGGGTTTGAACGCAAGCACGAAATCCACCGCCCTGTCACGCAACATATCCATCAGCTCCACCATTGGCTTATAATAGATGTTAAGCTTTATCTTGGGATATATACGCATGAACGACACGAGCGTCTCAGTCAATATGGGGCTGAAAGAATAGGTCACGCCTATATTAAGAGTGCCGGTCTCCATATTGGTCAAGTCAGCCATCCGCGCGCAGCACAGTTCCGACGCTTTTATTGTGTCGCGGGCATAGGGCATCAGTTCCATGCCTGCCTCCGTAAGCGTGACACTATGACTTGTGCGATGCAACAATCGCGTGCCAAGCTCAAATTCCAGCTGCTTCACCTGCTGCGATAAAGTGCTCTGTGTGACACAAAGCTGGCGTGCCGCTTCTGAAAAATTTAATGTTTCAGCGACTTTCACAAAATATTTTAACTGACGTATCTCCATCTGGCTTCCGGCATTGGTTTCACAAAAATAATCATTATAAAATTATCGAGTGGCTTGAAACGAAACTTTCTTGAATATAAATATAGGAATTGTGCCGCCGATCACAAGGCACAGCAACAAACTCATGCACATGAGCCCGTTCTGCATGAAAAGAGAAAAATAACGGTCAAACGCGCCTCCTGACTGACGCAACACACACATGGCAAGGCCTCCAAACGCCTTATAAGCATATATGCCCGGAATCATGGGCAACAACGCCGGGAACAGACAGGTTTCAGCCGGAGTTTTGGACAATGGCGAAAGAAACACAGCAAGCAACCCCACCGCAAAAGATGCGCAAAGAGTCGCCGGAACAATGTGAAGAGGTTCATCAAGCGCTGTCATCAACAAAAAGCGTCCCGCGTGTCCCACCGCGGCAATTAATGCACAAAACAGATACGCCCTCACCGGCGGCTGACTTATAGCGGCAAATCCGATAGCGGCTATCGCTGAAAATAATGCATCCTGAAAAATTTGCTCAAACATAACCTTGATTATTTAAGCGGTTGTTTAATAAAATACCCTCTAAAACATTCCCACATTCATAGCCAGCATACCAAGACAAAGCCCGGCAGAGAGGCAACAGGTGAGAACCGTCGCATCGGCAAAACGGCTGAATGCGCATATATAATGACGATAAAGCATATCACTGAATGAATTTAAAAACGGAATCCCCGGCACAAGATATAGCACACTCGTGCCCAAGGCGATGTCGGGCGTGGAACCAAGCGAAAACAGGATATCGGAACAGCCCAACACCGCCGATACAAATGAGCACAGAATAAAGACGGCACGCACATCAATATGCCGTTCAAGCAAAAAGGTTTTAAGCCAGTATCCCGCCATAGTCGCGACAGCCACGACCCCCATAGCCACCGCATCGCCGCCAAACAATCGGCAAAATGAAGCATTGGCACAACTTACCGACAGCAGCACCAGCCACCGGTGTAGTCCATAATCAGCCGAAATTATACGGTCAAACATGAACCGTGCCGTAGCGAGCGGAAGTTTTCTGTCGGAAATCTTCCAGCTCAACTCACTTAACCTGGTATTGAGAGCGAAACTTATGGGCGTAGCTTTCACCGAAGTGTTAAGAGTCAGGCACTCCGCCTCATCTCCATGATCGGACACCGACATTTGCACGTGCCTCGGCATAATCGTCAACTCCACGCGCTTTCCATAGGTGGCTGCTATACGGTTCACGTTTTTCTCTATTCTTATACACGTGGCTCCACAACCGGTCATCCACGATGCATACTGAGCCAAAAAGCGGCCCACATCCCTCGCTGAAGGCTCTCTGCAAGTGCAATTATCACTCATCATTATAGTCATTTTCATCATCACGGAGCGGATCTCCGGGTATAAAGAACTCCTCTCTCTCGCTTCCTACCTGAATGTAATGCCGCTTGCTGAAAAACATCGCATGAATAAAATGAGCAATCACTACCATCAGAAAAAATCCGACTATCACACTCCAAATAATTAAAGGTGTTTCCATAATCTTATAATTTTTAATTCCGACTGCGAAATTATTTCTTATATAACACTTCTCACACCCGTTTTTATGGAAAGATTCGATAGAAACTATTGCGCCTGCCATTTACCGACAGAGGCAACAGGACTATAATGCAACACAGTCACTGTCCGGCTCCGAAACGCGATATGTCGATATCAGCCTCTTTTTTCGGTTTAAATCCGTTAAACCTATATATGAATGCGAGTTTAAAGTTTTGATTCATATCATAGGCTTTCATGCGGTAATCCTGTCCTGCGAAATTTATTTTCATGTCGGGATTACAGGTATTGAAGATATCATTAGCCTTAAAATCGAGTTCACAACAGCGTTTTGTCCCAAATTGCCATTTTATCCCGGCATCTATTTTCCAAAGAGGCGAGAAACATCCGGGACCCTGAATTTGTCCGGCAATATAAGAGCAGTCAATTGACAGTGAAACCGGCAACTCAGATGAGAGTCTGATAGTGTTGGCGACTCCGGCATACACCCCCCAATGCTTGTTATCGAAGCTAAGCCCATGAAAATTTTTAGACTTTTGCTGCGAGTGGGAAATATTGAGCGTCGCTGTAGCGCTCCATATATGTTCCACCTCAAACGGAACGTGAATCTGCAATCCCGCAGATCTTGAGAAGTCCATGTTAAGTGTCTGGAATATAAGCTTAAAATCATCGGTTGACTGATAAGGCAATTGCACGGAATAACTATCGGAATATAACAGATATAGAGTTGCGGCATATTTTTGATGGAGTATATAGCTTAACTGTCCGGAATAAGCAATGTAAGGTTGCAGCTCCGGATTCCCTAATATCATTGAATAGTCATTCACATAGGATGTTCCACCATGCAACTCCCAATATGACGGGTAGATGCGCCGCGATGTGAAATTGAGTTGAAATATGCTCTTCGGCGTACTGAAATAAGTAGCGCCCAATTGAGGAATCATGTTCCAATTGCACTGATAGCCATTGTGGAAATATTCCGCCGCAATAGATGCGTTAAATGATAGTCCCCACTGAAAGGATGCTTGAGAACTGACATAAACACTTCCAACATCCTCATGCAATGTATTGTCAAACCCTGATCGAGCAGGGAAAATATATGACTGGCGGCTTTTGTCATCAGCATGCTGATATTCCGCGCCATAACCGAAAGTCCACCCTCCAAAATTATGTTCCTGATCTATATATAAATGATAACGATTAATCACCTGACGGGTGTCTGAACAAAGTTGCTCCTCTCCGGCATTGGACAGATTCTGGATTCTGTTTTCAAAGTAATGCGTGTAGTCAGCCCCTACCGACATATTGAATGGAGCATCATAACTGATGTTTATGTTATGATATGATGTAGGAGACTGCCCCTTGTAAATATTGGAATAGCTGCCGAAAGTACCTATGGAAATGCTGCGATTTTTAAGGGCTGATTTTATCTGACCATTATAGGATAGTTTCATTTTTCTTAATGAAATAGCGGCATGAATGGTATGGGACATATTCTCTGTAATTTGCCTCATATCATCATCAACCATCAGCCTCTCACCATTGACAAGATGATTGGAATAGGTTTGCTGCCTGCTGTAAGAATGATTTCGGGCGAGCGAGTAGCCCAAGTCGAAAGTCCAGTCTTTTATGGCGTAGGTGGCATTCAATCCGGTTGAATAGGTCGCATAATGAGTCTGATTGTATTCAACGACAGCTTGCCCCATCAATCCGTCAAGCGGACGAGGCTCTTTCAACACAATGTTAATAACTGCTCCGGCGGCATGGTATTTTGGCGGTGCCGAATACATAATCTCTACACTCTTCAGCCGGTCGACAGGAGTGGCATATAATAATTGATACAGGTTTTGCAGCGGCATTGTCGTAGGCTCTCCGTTTATAATTAAGGAGAGTGATGACGCTCCATTGAGCTCTATCATTCCGTTATTGCTGACCACGCCCGGCAAATAGCTCAACGCATCAAGAACATTTGTCACAGGCTTGTCCTTGATGATATGGGGCAAATCCACAACCATGACTCCATGCTGTCCCTTTATCTGCGGTTTTTCTCCTTTCACAACCACCTCATCAAACCGCTTGCCGGCTATTGTGTCATTAATTTCATTTTGAGCCATTAACGATAATGCCATACCGGCTGTCAATAAGGTGAATATAATTCGTTTCATCTTTCCCGGATTTTGATTTGACGCAAAATTACCATGCAAACACCGTTATGCGGGGCAGATGTTCCTTATTTAGTCTTAAGCCCAACCTTATTTAGTCTTAAATCCTCAATGCATGAGTGAGAATATCATTAACTTTGTGTATGAAAAATTTTAGGACCAACTCCATAATATTCATTTCTGTGATTGCTGTCATATTTGGCTGCAATGTATATTACCTTGCTGAGCTATATGAATCTATCCGAAAAAATGTAGAGCGTGAGGTAATGACAGCGATTGCCGACGCCGACATTGACGATCTTATGCATCGTGCCGGAAAAGCTGAGGGAATTTCATCAAACGCGCAAATGCAGGAAGTCGACGAACCCAGGGAGCCACGACGGGCTGAGGCGTCGACTTACAAGGACGGAAACGGACAACTCATATCAGTGAGAACTGAAATCGACGGAACGGTCGTTGAAGAGAGAGCTATGCTATCGGAAAACGGGACCTATTCCAATCAGATGGTCGACGCAATGACCAGGCAGTTTCATGCGTTAATGGACAAATATATCCCTTATGATATGGAGGTGATGGACAGCGTGCTATACAATCAACTTTCCTATCGATTCATCTACCCTGACTTCCTGTGTGTGGAGGTTGTCGACAGAAACGATTCTGTCATCTGCGGCAATCCAAGATTAGAGGACACATCGGGATTAGATTCTTTCAGAATAAATATAAATCCCGATGAAGGAATATACTACAAAGCGTATATGACCCCTCTGACAAGGTATATCCTGTCGCAGATGATGGGAGTGATTGTGACTCTTTTTTTACTGATGGCAGCCTTTGCCGCCGCTTTCTGGTATCTGTTCCATACTGTTTCAAAGCTACGCTCCATCGAAGAAATGAAAGATGATTTTGTAAGCAATATGACACATGAGCTTAAAACGCCCATCTCGATTGCCTATTCAGCCAACGATGCACTGTTGAACTACGATACTGCCAATGATACTGAAAAGAAAAAAGCCTACTTGTCAATAGCTCTCATTCAACTGAAAAAACTCGGCGAACTCGTTGAAAACATCCTTGCCATGAGTATGGAACGGCGTAAGACAATGACTCTAAAGGAGGAACCCGTCAACCTCTCGGAACTTATCAATGAAATTGCCGAAGCTCAAGGAATGAGAGGAGACAAAGAGATAAAAATCAATATCCAAACAGTGGATAATGTGACAGTGACTGCCGATAGATCACACTTGTCAAATGTGTTGAACAATCTTATTGACAACGCAATCAAATATTCCGGCGACGCAGTGTCTATCAACATCAAAATTGAAGCTTGCCGTATTGAAATCTCCGACAATGGAATAGGCATACCTTCCGGGAATATGCCGTTCATATTCGACAAGTTCTACCGTGTGCCTCACGGCAACCGTCAGGATGTACGCGGCTATGGCATAGGCTTGTACTATGTGAAACATATAATCGAAAAAATGGGCTGGAGCATATCTGTCAAGAGTCGGGAAGGAGAAGGATCAACATTCACCATCAAAATCAACGAACATGAAAGCTAAAATACTTCTCGTCGAGGACGAGCGCGATCTCTCAATGATAGTATGCGATACTCTGCGGCAACAAGGTTATGAAGTCACTGCCGCATACGACGGCATTGAAGGGCTGGAGAAGTGCAAAAACAATGGCGCGGACCTCATAGTTGCCGACGTAATGATGCCACGCCTTGACGGATTTTCCATGGCAAAAGAAATAAGACGCATATCATCTAATGTGCCTATAATATTTCTGACTGCCAAAAGCACGATTGACGATGTTGAAAAAGGATTTGAAATCGGAGCCAACGACTATCTGAAAAAACCGTTTGAACTGCGCGAATTGCTCATACGAATCAAGGCATTGCTGCGAAATAAATCTAATCAGCCGTCAGCCGATCAACCATACATCATTGGTGAATACTTGTTTGACACCGGCAATCAGTTTCTGCGTTACAAGAATCGGGAACTTGCATTGTCGAATATCGAGGCTCGAATATTGGAAAAGTTGGCATCGAATATCGGCAAAACCGTAGATGCTTCTGAACTGATGATAGCCGTATGGGGGCGTGATGAAATCAGCAACCGAAACTCCCTGCACGGTTACATCCACAAACTTCGCCGTGCCTTCTCGCTTGACTCCAATATAAGCATCATCAATCAACGCGGTTTCGGATATATGTTAACCATCAAAAATCAATGACCATGAAGCACCTGTATATTCTGACATTACTGCTTGCCGCTTTCTCAATGACATGTTTCGCTCAAATTGAGATGAATGACTCCTTGTCTATCAGGCAAAACGCTTATGATAATATTCATTTGGAAACTGTTGGAAGGCCCGACAGCATATCCGGTTTATCAAGTCCGCTCGAATATCACCGCGGATATAATCTGGCTATCACCCCTCGCTTCTCTTATAGTTTTGCATCCCCGATCGACCTGTATATTCCGGATTTACGTTTTACTCCCGGGCACGCAAGCCTGTTCTATTGGAACAACGGCGAGATCGTCGCCTCGGGAGGAACAAGGTCACTCCCGGGATTGATGCAGATTGACAACGGAGCGTTAACCATTTATCAATCGGCAGGCAATTTTACGTTCCGTGCCGGCGGAATGGCGAATAAATACGGATATTTCAACGGATTGCACACCCAATATGGAGTGAACGGGAGCATTACGTATCAGTTCTCACCGATCCTATCGGCTACTATCTTTGGTGATTATTATTTTGGACGTCCGCCACGCATGGCAAACGGCATGCCAATGCCCCCATCTATGATAGGCTATTATGGACACACCAAATATGGCGGATATGTCGACTACCGGCTCAATGAACACTGGGGCATCCAAGCCGGAGCGCAGACAGTGCAGCAAGCAGGCACAAACAAGTATCAGGCAGAACCAATAGTCACTCCATACTATAAACTCAATAAAAAAGTATCAATTGGGCTTCCCGCCGGTCAGATCCTATATCATATTTTGAAAAAATAGACTCACACAGCACAAACCGACGGGCATCGCCCCCACCAACAACAACCGTGCATACATGGAAAAGTGGAAGGAGACATCCCTGTCCTCAGCAAGACAAAATCTTAGACAAAAACCTGAAAAGCAATGCCTATGGATTTCCGCCACACAGGGAACCGTAAGCGACTTGTGCCCGGAAAGACGCACACCCCAAATGTACTCCGTAAAGAGCGCCCTTGAAAAAATGCCATAACTGCCGTGAAACGGCAAAATAATTTAAGCTCCGCCACGAGGCGATAGCCGAGGTGCGGAGAAAGGCATCACCAAGAAACAGGCATCGAAGATGTCCTGTATCGGAACAACAAAACACCCAATACAAAATCGGTCTGTAGGACCATAAGAGCTTAGCCGGTATGTAGCGTCAGCGGAATGCCGGGTTAATGGATTCGAAATTGAATTAAGCTCTGTAAGAGCGATACAATTGTATTGTTCCTCCGGAACTCTATATATTTTGGTTATTATCTGTGACCCGGCATTGTGCTGGCACTATATACCGGGAAACTCTTGCGGTCCTACAGACCGCATTTTTACTCCGCCATCCCACAAGTCCCGTTGAAAAAAATCGCCCGGTAGGATAAAAAGTGGGTAAATCCCCCACAACCCCACACTATCTTTGCACAAACATAACGGTATCAATCTGCGGGTAACACATTCAGTCCACTCTGATAAATCCATCCCATTTGCCGGAGCACACTTTTATGTTTCACAACATATTCGATTGCACCCTCAAAAATAATTCGTAATTTTGTATTTAGACTTCCACGCTGTGGGAGCGTTGCTCAGAGGAGCTTATCGCTACGGCATGCGGGAAATCTATTATATTTTTGAGAAAGCGTATATCTACGCTTTGTTCTTGGCAACTCGGAACTTCGAACACTCCAAACAATCGCTAAAGGACAGAGTAACGATAGACGCCACGGGTATGTATATACCTATCCGGGCTCATTTCAGGCACTTGCTTGAAATGAGTTTGAGGTATCTGCATATAACAGCGTGGAGTCGAAGTTGCTCGTTCTGGCGATTAAAGCAAGTTCGAAGGCTACGAGTTGCGGGACGAGTAATGATAAGGCTCCCGCTTTTCTTTTTTCCAAAACCAATCTAATTGTGCCATATCGGAGTCAATGGCTGTGAAAGCGAGTGACCCGAAGTGCAACTCATTGACAACATAAATCAAACCTTACGCGATGACTTGGTGGCTACCATCAAATCCGGCAGTCGTGTGTCGATAGCGGCCGCAAGTTTTTCGATTTATGCCTTTCAAGAACTCAAAGAGCAGTTGAAAGATATAGATGAGTTGCGTTTTATCTTTACTTCTCCCTCGTTTACCACCGAGAAAGCCGACAAGCAGCGGCGAGAATTTTACATACCGCGTCTTAACCGTGAGCGCGACCTATTCGGTTCGGAGTTTGAGATAAAACTCCGCAATGAGTTGTCGCTTAAAGCCGTCGCAAAGGAGTGTGCCGAATGGATTAGGCAAAAGGCTTGTTTCAAGTCAAACCGCACCAATGAAAATATGATGGGCTTCATCAACGTAGATGATGTCAATTATATGCCCATCACAGGATTTACAACTGTTGACCTCGGTTGTGAGCGAGGTAATAATGCCTATCAGTTCGTTCAACGTACAGATGCTCCGATGTCGCAGTTCTACCTGAATCTTTTCAATCAAGTGTGGCACGATGGCGAAAAACTGCAAGTCGTCACAGAACAGGTGCTCGACAACATCACCAACGCCTACAAGGAAAACGCGCCGGAATTTATCTACTTCGTTACGCTCTACAATATCTTCAACGAGTTTCTTGAAGATATTTCGGAGGATGTATTGCCTAACGAAGCCACCGGCTTCAAATCAAGTGTAATCTGGAGCAAGCTCTACAACTTCCAGCGTGACGCGGCTCTCGCTATCATCAACAAACTTGAAAAGTATAACGGCTGCATCCTTGCCGACTCCGTGGGTCTCGGTAAGACATTCACCGCGCTTTCCGTAATCAAGTATTACGAGAACCGCAACAAGTCAGTTCTCGTTCTTTGCCCGAAGAAATTGCATCAAAACTGGGTGACTTACCGCAGCAACTACGTCAACAATCCGCTTGTCGCTGACCGCCTGCGCTATGATATTCTCTATCATACTGACCTTTCGCGTCAGTCCGGGCAAAGCAACGGTCTTGACCTCGAACATATCAACTGGGGCAACTACGATCTTGTCGTTATCGACGAAAGCCACAACTTTCGTAATGGTGGTAAAGTCACCACCGACGAGAACGACGAGAACCCGCGCGAGAACCGCTATCTCCAACTGATGAACAAGGTTATCCGCACAGGTGTCAAGACGAAGGTCCTGATGTTGTCTGCCACGCCTGTCAATAACCGATTTAACGACCTTCGTAATCAGTTGCAACTTGCATACGAGGGCGACTCGGAGCGAATGGATGCGCTGCTCAACACCACATCATCCATTGACAAAATATTTCGTGACGCACAGTCGGCTTTCAATCGTTGGTCAAAAATGCCTCCGGATGAACGTACCACAAAAAATCTGCTCTCGCTCCTGAGCTTTGACTTCTTTGAAGTGCTCGATAGCGTTACCATAGCCCGAAGCCGCAAACACATCGAACAATATTACGACACGACCGACATCGGCAAGTTCCCGGAACGATTGAAGCCAATCTCTCGCTCGCCCAAACTCACAGACTTGCCGACAGCCGTATCGTTCAACGATATCTTTGTCAGCGTAACCGAGCTCAATCTCGCCATCTACACACCCTCCGACTTTATTTTGCCGAGCAAACTTGAAAAATATCTCGATACAAAGGCTGACGGCTCGCTTGGAAATCTCTCCCGCTCCGGTCGCGAGCGAGGCATACGTCAACTTATGAGTATCAACCTGCTCAAACGCTTGGAAAGTTCTGTCAACTCGTTCCGGTTGACGCTTACACGCATTAAGGATTTCATTCAGACAACTGTTGACGCTATAGATAGGCTCGCCGCTAATGGTGGTCACTCAAC